>NZ_CP109446.1:5466250-6152500 GCF_036227265.1 Streptomyces sp. NBC_01476
GCGGCCGGTGCCACCAGCTTCACGAAGGACCCGGCGACCTGCGCCTGGACGGTCCGCAGCAGCGACAGCCGTTCGGGTACGAAACCGGCCAGCGCGCAGGCCGCGGCGACGTAACTGGCGGCCGAACCGAGGACCGCGATCACCGCCCAGCGCCAGTCCGCGTTGACGATCGCGTCACCGATCGGCACCGAACTGAGCTGGGAGAGCAGGAAGTACGCGGCGAAGGCGCCGGCGATGACGGTGACCAGCGTGCGCGGCTTGATGCGCTCCAGCCGGACGGGCTCGACCGGGGCCTGCGGCCGGATCAGCAGCACCTGCTGCCGGATCCGTACCAGCAGATCCTCCTCGCGCACCTCCTCCAGCGCGTCCTCGATGGCCCGCTTCTCCGCCTTGTCCTCGGCCTTCCGCTCGGCCTTGGACTTCGCCTTGACCAGGCTCGGGTCCTCCGCCTCGCCGTGCTCCACGGCGTGCTTGTGCTCGCGCGCCTCGCGGCCGGCCGCGGACGCGGCGAGCACCGCGTCCCGTTCACGCTGGGCCCGCGCCCTGGCCAGCACTTTCAGCTGGTGCCGGGTGTCGCGGCTGAGCGCGATCGGCTGGAGCAGCGGCAGCGACGCGGCGACCGCGTCGGGGCCGAGCACGGACAGCGCGGAGGCGACCGCGCGCTCCGGGCCGACCCGCAGCGCCAGCGTGGTCAGCAGCTGGGCGATGTCCATCCGCAGCACGATGTCGCCGGCCGCGATCTCACCGCCGCGCAGATCGGTCAGGAACACCCGGCCGTTCCGGTCCACCAGCAGCGACTCGCCGACCAGCCTGCGGTGCGCGATCCGCCGCGACTGCAGGTGTTTCACCTGGGTCCACGCCTCGCGCAGCAGCTCGTCGGTGATCTCCTCGTCGCCGAGCGTGTCGAACCGGCTGCCGCCGATGTGCTCGTAGACCAGCATCACCGCGTCCGGGCCCAGCTCGGAGGTGGCGATCAGCTTGGGCGCGTTGGCACCGGCCGCGATGGCCGCGTACGCGAGCAGCGCCTCCTGCTCCAGCGCCTGCCGCAGCGACAGCAGGCTCCGGCGCTGGGTGATGCCGCCGACCAGCGAGAGCCGGCGCCAGGAGCGGTAGAAGAAGCCGTGCGCCTGCTGCTCACGGTCCACCACGGTCACGTCGAGCGGCGGCCCGTCCTCCAGGGTGACGAGATAGGCACGGCCGCGGTCGGAGTCGGCGTTCTCCGGGCTGCGCTCCAGCACCCGGCGGGCGGTCAGCGGCGCGAAACCGACCCGGCGCAGGCCCGCCAGCAGGTTCTGGCCGGTGGGGCGGACATTCGGCGAGCCGATCGCGTAGACCGTGCCGTAGGCGACCGTCCAGCCGATCAGTACGGTCAGCGCGATCGAGAACGGGGTGGTGTAGCCGCCGACCAGCACCGCGAAGGCGTCCAGCAGCAGCACCACCCAGAAGGCCACCCGCCAGCGCGGGCGCCGGGCCATCCCGACCGCGGTGACATACGCGATCACCGGCGCCAGATAGCCGTGCACCGGGTCGGTCATGCCGATGCCGGAGGGGGCGTTGTGGGAGAGCGCCTCCCGGATCGCGTGCGGTGCCGCGTTGCTCACCCACAGGTCGGTGGCGAGCGCGGTGCCGTGGGCGAGCACGGCCGCCAGCACGCCGTCGGCGATCCGCAGGCCGTCCCGTTTGACCAGCCGCTCGACCGCGAAGGCGACCGGCACGATCAGGACGGCGATGCTCGCGGTCAGACCGGCGAAGGAGGCCAGCGCGTCGGGCGCGTGGTCGGCGCCCTTGGAGATGTCGGTCTCCAGGCCGGTGGTGGTGGCGTGCGCGAAGCCGGCCACGGCCAGCACCACGGCGATACCGAGCAGGCCGAAGATGAAACGGACGAGGTCGGCGGGGCGGTGGACACGGGCCGCGAGCAGGGGTTCGTCACCGGACACCGCGACCCGGGTAGCACCGGCGTCGTGGGCCGCGTCGTCGCACTCCTCAGAGTCCGGGTCCGGGTCGGGGTCGGACTCCGAGCCGGGGCCGGGGTCCTTGCCGGGGGTCCGGCGCGGGCCCGGTGGCCGGTCCGCGGCCTTGCCCGGCGGCTTCAGGGCGCTGGGGCTCTTGATGACGCCGGACTCCTCCAGGACCGGCCCGGCCTCGACGGAGGCGGGGGCGCGGGTCGCCCCGGACGCGGGCAGCGGCGCATGGACGCGGGTGGCCTCTCCGGCCTCCTCCGCGCCCTGCTGGTCACCCGTGGTCTCTTCTTGATCTCGTATCACCAGTCACCGCCCGGACGATGGTGGCACGACGGATGTGCGGTTGGCACCGGAACCCCCCGGTGTCGGCGGTCTGGGGCAGGATGGGCGGGATGAGCGACGAGTACGACCCCGCAGCGCCCTCCCCTTTCGCCGAACGGGTGCTCGACACGGTGGACCTGATCCCGCCCGGCAAGGTCATGACCTACGGCGATGTGGCCGAGTGGCTCGGCGAGGGCGGCCCCCGGCAGGTCGGCCGGGTGCTGGCGCTGTACGGCAGCGGGGTCCCCTGGTGGCGGGTCGTACGGTCCGACGGGGTGCTGCTGCCCGGGCACGAGCTGCGCGCCCTGGACGCCTACCGCGCCGAGGGAACGCCGCTGCGGGAGGCGGGACCGGCCGGCGAGGGCCACGTACCGCGGGTGAACATGCGCCGGGCCCGCTGGGACGGCGGGGCGCAGGACACGGCCGGTCCCGCCGGCGCGGCGAGCGGCGACGGCGGAGACGGGTGACGGCCGGAAGGTCATGTCATCCAGCTTCCGCCATCCGGGGGCCGATCATGCGCACGACCGACCGTCCGGAGTACATTGCCCGACCACCACGAAACCGGCTGATCACGTGAACCTCTCCGCTCCATCCTCCGCCGCGGTCGCGGGCGCGGTCCCCGGGCTGCCGGGCACGCCGTACGCGACAGGCCCGGGCGTCGGAGGCTACCGGCTGGTGCGCGCGCCGGTGGCGCCCGCCGCGCCCCCTGTGCTGGACGCGGCACAGCGCTCGGTGGTTGAGCACCGGGACGGGCCGCTGCTCGTCCTGGCCGGACCGGGAACCGGCAAGACCACGGCCCTGGTGGAGGCGGTCAGCGCGCGGGTCAGGGCCGGCACCCCGCCCGATCGCATTCTTGTTCTGACCTTCCACCGAAAGGCCGCGCTGGCCCTGCGGGAGGCCACCGCGGCCCGGCTGGGCACCCAGGGTCCGCAGGCCGCCACCTTCCACGCCTTCTGCTACGGCCTGCTCCGCGCCCACCAGCCCGCCGACCGCTACGCCGAGCCGCTGCGGCTGCTCTCCGGGCCCGAGCAGGACCTGCTGGTCCGCGAGCTGCTGGCCGGCCAGCCCGCCCTGGCCGCGGCCGGCCGGGCCCATGTGCGCTGGCCGGACGACCTGCGCGCGGCACTCACCACCCGCGGATTCGCCGACGAGGTGCGGGCGGTGCTCGCCCGCAGCCGGGAACTCGGCCTCGCGCCGGCCACGCTGCGCGACTTCGCGCACCGCCTGGGCCGCCCCGACTGGCGGGCGGCGGCCGACTTCCTGGCCGAATACCTCGACGTCACCGATCTGCAGGGCGTCATCGACTACACCGAGCTCGTCCACCGCGCGGTCCGGCTGGTCCGGCGGCCGGAGGTGCACGCGGAGCTGACGGCCCGCTACGACGCGGTCTACGTCGACGAGTACCAGGACACCGACCCCGCCCAGGTCGGCCTCCTCAAGGCGCTGGCCGGCGGCGGCAGGACCCTGGTCGCCTTCGGGGACCCGGACCAGTCGATCTACGCGTTCCGGGGGGCCGACGTCAACGGCATCCTCGACTTCCCCGCGCAGTTCCCCCGGCGCGACGGGAGCCCCGCCCCGGTCCGCGTCCTGACCACCTCCTACCGCGTCGCCGCCCCCGTGCTGGACGCCGCCCGCCGCCTCACCGACCGGATGCCGCTGCCCCGCCTCCCCGCCGGCGCGGCCCGCGCCCACCGTGCCCCGGTGCCGGTACGGAACCGGGGCACGGTCGCGGTCCGCACGTATCCGTCGCCGGGCGCGGAGACCGACTCCATCGCCGATGTGCTGCGCCGTGCCCACCTCGAAGAGGGCTTCGCGTGGGACGACATGGCCGTCCTGGTGCGCAGCGGCACCCCGCTCCCGGCCCTGCGCCGCGCCCTCACCGCGGCCGGCGTCCCCGTGGACCTCGAAGCCTCCGACGCCCCCCTCCACGCCGAACCCGCGGTGGCCCCCCTCCTGCTGGCCCTGCGGGTGGCGGCGGAAGCGGCGCTGCCGCCCGCGCCGGCCGCAGTGCCCGTAGTGCCCGCGCCCCCCGCGCCGCCCGTAGTGCCCGCACCGTCCGGGCAGGAGGCCGCCGAGGACGCCCCGCACGCCTTCGCCGCGGCCCCGGGGGGCGCCGGGAGCGCCGGGAGCGCCGGGAGCGCCGGGAGCACGGCCGCCGGGCGCGGGCTCCCCGGGGGCTGCGGAGAGGCCCGCGGGCTGCGCCTGACCGTCGAGGACGCGCTGGCGCTGCTCGCCTCGCCGCTCGGGGGGATGGACTCGGCGGACCTCAGGCGCCTGGGCCGCGCCCTGCGGGAGGAGGAGCGGACCGCCGGGCACCCCGTACCGCGCCCCTCCGACGTGCTGATCGCCGAAGCCGTCGCGGAACCCGAGCGGCTCGCCACGTACGACAGGACCTACGCCCGGGGCGCCCTGCGGCTCGGCCGGCTGCTGAAGGACGCCCACCGCACCCTGGAGCGCGGCGGCACCGCGGAGGAGGCCCTGTGGGGCCTGTGGGCCGGCTCGCCGTGGAGCGCGCGGCTGGAGCGGGCGGCCCTGCGCGGCGGTCCGGCCGGCCGCAACGCCGACCGGGACCTGGACGCGGTGTGCGCGCTCTTCGAGACCTCGGCCCGCGCCGAGGAACGCACCGGGGGCCGCGGCGCCCTCAACCTCATCGACGAACTCTCCGCCTTCGACATCGCCGCCGACACCCGTACCGCCGCCGCCGTACGCCAAGGCGCGGTCCGCCTGACCACGGCGCACCGCGCCAAGGGCCAGGAGTGGCGGCTGGTCGTGGTGGCCGGCGTCCAGGAAGGCGTCTGGCCGGACCTGCGGCGGCGCGGCTCCCTGCTGGAGGCGGACCGGATCGGCCGGGACGGTCTCGCGCCGCAGCTCAGCCAGGGCGCGCTGCTCACCGAGGAGCGCCGGCTCTTCTACGTCGCCACCAGCCGCGCCCGCGAACGCCTGCTGGTCACCGCGGTGAAGTCGGCCGCCGACGACGGCGACCAGCCGTCCCGCTTCCTGGCCGAACTCGGCGTACCGCCGCAGGACGTCACCCACCGCCCGCGCCGCCCGCTGGCCGTCGCCGCCCTGGTGGCGGAGCTGCGGGCCACCACCGTCGACCCGGAGGCATCCCCGGCGCTGCGGGAGGCCGCCGCGCAGCGGCTCGCCCGGCTGGCCGCGCTCACCGACGACGGCCACCCGCTGGTCCCGGCCGCTCACCCGGACCGCTGGTGGGGCCTGTACGAGCCGACCCGCTCGCAGGTGCCGCTGCGCGACCGGGAGCAGCCGGTGGCGCTGTCCGGCAGCGCCCTGGACCAACTGGCCAACACCTGCGCGCTGCAGTGGTTCCTGGGCCGAGAGGTCAAGGCGGAGCCCCCGTCCACCACCGCCCAGGGCTTCGGCAACGTCGTGCACGTCCTCGCCGACGAGGTCGCCTCCGGCCGTACCCCGGCCGACCTGGACGTGCTGATGACCCGGCTGGACTCCGTCTGGGACGCGCTCGCCTTCGACGCCCCCTGGAAGTCCCGGCAGGAGAAGGAGAACGCCCGCGCCGCCCTGGAACGCTTTCTGCGCTGGCACATCATGGAACGCGGCCGCAAGCCGGTCGGCTCCGAGCACGGCTTCGACGTCACCCTCGGCGCCGGCGACGTCCAGGTCCGTATCCGCGGCAGCATGGACCGGGTGGAGAGCGACGCCCAGGGGCAGGCGTACGTCGTCGACTTCAAGACCGGGCGGTCCAAACCGACCGCCGCCGAGGTCGCCCACCACCCCCAACTGGCCGTCTACCAGCTCGCCGTGCGCGAGGGCGCCGTGGACTCGCTGTTCGGCGGCGAGCGTCCCGCCGACGGCGGCGCGGAGCTGGTCCAGCTGCGGCTGGGCGCGGCCAGGCGGGACGGCGGGGACGAACTGCCCGCCGTACAGCGGCAGGCGCCACTTGAGGGGGAGTGGGCCGAGGACCTGCTGGCCAGGGCCGCCGGGCGGGTGCTGGACGAACGCTTCACGCCGGCCGCCGGACAGCACTGCACGCACTGCGCGTTCCGCGCCTCCTGCTCGGCCAGGACGGAGGGCCGGCACGTCGTGGAGTGACCCGTTCTGCCCTGTGGATAACCGAAGGTGGCCTGTCGGCTCCTGGCGCTACATTGACAGGGCAAGCGGGGAGGGACGCGCTGGGGAGCGCGGCCGGACATCAAGGGGGGCGGGCCGTGCGGGCCTTCGGACAACTCATCGCGGCAGTGGCCGTCGTCAGCACCGGCGGCGCCCTGCTGGCGGGCTGCGGCGGCGACAAGAACACGCAGTCGGCGGCGGCGCCGGTGGTGCGTGCGGTGTCGACCACCAGGACGCCGGGGGCGTTTCCCGGCATCTCGGGCAAGGGCGTGCTGAAGGACGCGGTCGACGCGATGGAGAGCACGCCGACGATGACCGTCGACCTGCACACCACCGGTGACGACGACGAACCGATCCACATGAAGGCCGCCGTCACCGACACCGGCAAGTGCGCCGCGACCGTCGAGGACGACGGCGACCGGTTCCAGCTGATCGGCACCGGCGAGCAGTACTACATGAAGGCCGACGAGACGTACTGGCAGGACAAGGGCGGCGCCGACGGCGACGCACTCAGCGCGTTCGCGGCCGGGAAGTGGCTGAAGCTGCCCAGGGACGCGGGCGCGCAGGCCGGCTTCAAGCAGTTCTGCGACCTGAAGACCCTGCTGGGCAGCATGGCGGACGCCGGCTCCGAGGGCACCGTCACCAAGGGCCGCGTCCTCACCTACGCAGGGGAGCAGGTCCAGTCGCTGACCCAGCACGCCGACGACGGCGACACCGAGATGTACGTGGCGGTCAACGGCACCCCGTACCTGCTCAGGGCCTTCACACCGGACGACGACTCCAACACCGCGACCTTCAGCGGCTTCGGCAGGGCCACCCGCATCACGGCGCCGCCGGCCGGCCTGACGGTGGACATATCCGCCTTCGGCGGCGACCCGGGCTTCTCCGTGTGAGACACCGGCCGGTGTGACCACGGACCCGGAGCACGGGCGGCGGCACGGCCCGCCCCGGCGCCCCGTGTCGGCAGGGCCGGATAGCCTCACCAGGGTGGCAACCCGCATCACCCGACCCGAGCAGCTGAAAGAGCTGCTGGGCATCCCGTTCACCCCGGAGCAATTGGCGTGCATCACCGCGCCTCCCGCGCCGGGTGTGATCGTGGCCGGGGCCGGTTCGGGGAAGACCACGGTGATGGCCGCCCGGGTGGTGTGGCTGGCCGGCACCGGCCAGGTCGCCCCCGACCAGGTACTCGGGCTGACCTTCACCAACAAGGCGGCGGGCGAACTCTCCGAGCGGGTCCGCAAGGCGCTGGCCCAGGCCGGCGTCACCGACCCGGAACCCCTGCCGCAGCACCCCGGCGAGGACACCACCGCGCCCGGCGACCCGCAGATCTCGACCTATCACGCCTTCGCCGGCCAGCTGCTCAAGGACCACGGCATGCGGATCGGCCTGGAGCCCACCGCGCGGCTGCTCGCCGACGCCACCCGCTACCAGCTGGCGGCGAAGGTGCTGCGGGCGGCGCCCGGCCCCTACCCCGCGCTGACCAAGGGCCTGCCCACGCTCGTCGCCGACCTGCTGGCGCTCTCCGGCGAGCTGGCCGAGCACCTGGTGCCCGCCGAGCGGCTGCGGGCGTACGACACCCGGCTCGCCGCCGAGCTGGCCGCCTTCGACCCGGGAAAGCGCGGTTTCGCCTGGGTCCGGGACGTCCAGCAGGCGGTGGCCGCCCGCCGGGACCTCGCCGAACTGGCAGCCGCCTACCGGCAGGAGAAGCAGAGCCGGGAACTGCTGGACTTCGGTGACCAGATCGCCCTGTCCGCGGCTCTGGCGCAGGAACGCCCCGAGGTGGGCGCGATCCTGCGCGACCAGTACCGCGTGGTGCTGCTGGACGAGTACCAGGACACCTCGGTCGCCCAGCGACTGCTCCTCGCCGGGCTCTTCGGCGGCGGCAGCGGCCATCCGGTCACCGCCGTCGGCGACCCCTGCCAGGCGATCTACGGCTGGCGCGGTGCCTCGGTCGCCAACCTCGACGACTTCCCGCGGCACTTCCCGTACGCCGACGGCCGCCCCGCCGACCGGTACGCGCTGCGGCAGAACCGCCGCTCGGGCGGCCGGCTGCTGGAGCTGGCCAACACCCTGGCCACCGAACTGCGGGCCCGGCACGAAGGCGTCGAGGCGCTCACCCCCGCGCCGGGCGCCGAACGCGACGGGCTGGTGCGGTGCGCCCTGCTGCCCACCCAGGAGGAGGAGACCGCCTGGCTCGCCGACTCCATCGCCCACCTCGTCGCCACCGGCACCGCCCCCGGTGAGATCGCCGTGCTGTGCCGTACCGCGGGCCGGTTCCCGGAGATCCACGCGGCACTGGTCGCCAGGGACGTACCCGTGGAGGTGGTGGGCCTGTCCGGGCTGCTCCATCTGCCGGAGGTCGCCGACCTCGTGGCCACCTGCGAGGTGCTGCACGACCCGACCGCCAACGCATCGCTGGTCCGGCTGCTCACCGGCCCTCGCTGGCGGATCGGCCCGCGCGACCTGGCGCTGCTCGGCCGCCGTGCCCGGCAGCTCGTCCGGTACGCGGGCCGCGGCCCCGGCGACGGCACGGACCCGCTGGCGGCGGCCGTCGAAGGCACCGACCCGGCCGAGGTGATCTCGCTGGCCGACGCGCTGGAGACGTTCCTGGACGCGGCGCCGCTGCTGGGCGGTGACGGCGACGAACTGCCGTTCTCGGCCGAGGCGCGGGTCCGGTTCGCCCGGCTGGCGGCCGAGATAAGGGAACTGCGCCGCACCCTCGCCGACCCGCTGATGGACGTCCTGCACCGGGTGCTCACCGTCACCGGCCTGGACGTCGAGCTGTCCGCGTCCCCGCACGCGCTGGCCGCCCGGCGCCGCGAGACGCTGCACAACTTCCTCGACGTGGCCGCCGGTTTCGCCGCCCTCGACGGGGAGGCGACGTTGCTGGCGTTCCTCGGCTTCCTGCACACCGCGGTCCAGTACGAGCGGGGCCTGGACAGTTCGCTGCCCGGCGGTGAGAACACGGTCAAGGTGCTCACCGCGCACAAGGCCAAGGGCCTGGAGTGGGACGTGGTGGCCGTCCCCGGCCTGATCGCCAGGGGCTTCCCCAGCGAGCGCGGCCGGGAACTGTGGCCGGCCAACGCCAAGGTGCTGCCGCACGGCCTGCGCGGCGACGCGGCCACCCTCCCCGACGTCCCCGAGTGGACCCGGGCCGGGATGGACGGCTTCCGGGACGCGATGAAGGAGCACCAGCGGATCGAGGAACTCCGGCTGGGATACGTCACCTTCACCCGGCCGCGGTCGCTGCTGCTCGGCTCGGGGCACTGGTGGGGGCCGACCCAGAAGTCGCGGTTCGGGCCGTCGGCCTTCCTGGAGGCGCTGCGCGAGCACTGCGAGGCGGGCGACGGCGAGATCGAGCACTGGGCGGACGAACCCGGGCCCGAGGCGACCAACCCGGCGCTGGACACCGCCGTCGAGCCGGCCTGGCCGCTGCCGCTCGACCCGGAGGCGCTGGTCCGGCGGCGGCGGGCGGCGACGGCGGTGCTGGCGCACCTGGACCGGCTGGACCACCCGGACCACCTGGGTCAGCCGGGGCACCTGGATCACCCGGACCGGCCGGGTCACCCGGGTCACCTGGATCACCCGGATCACCCGGATCACCCGGATCAGCCGGACCGGCCGGGGCACCTGGATGACCAGGGTGCCCCGGACCGGCTGGACGGTCCGGAGGGGGCGGACGGCGCCGGCGATCGCGGCGGCCCCGGCCTCGGTGATGCTGACGGTACGGGCGGCGAGGACACCCCGGGCCGGCTGGACCCGCCGCGGGCGGGGGACGTGCCGGGGCCGCGTGCGGAGGGGCCGGCCGGACCCGTACCGGAGGACGGCGCCGGGGGCGATCGGCTCGTGCCCGAGGAGGCGCGGCTGGTCGCGTCCTGGGACCGGGACCTGGACGCTCTCGCCGGAGAGCTGCGGCGGGCGCGCGCCACCGTCCGGGACGTACCGCTGCCCGCGTCGCTGACCGCCACCCAGCTGATGCGGCTGGCCGCCGACCCGGACGGGCTGGCCCGCGAGCTGGCCCGGCCACTGCCGAGCCCGCCCGGGCCCGCCGCCCGCCGCGGCACCCGCTTCCACGCCTGGGTCGAGTCCCGCTTCGAGGTCCGCCCGCTCTTCGCCCCCGAGGACCTGCCCGGCATCGACCCCGGCAGCCCCGGTGACCCCGGCGACGCCATCGCCGACGAGCAGGACCTCGCCGACCTCAAGGACGCCTTCCTGCGCACCCCGTACGCCGACCGCCCGCCCTACCGCGTCGAGGAGCCGTTCCACATCACGCTGGCCGGCCGCCTCATCCGCGGCCGTATCGACGCCGTCTACCGCGACGGCGACGGCTACGAACTCCTCGACTGGAAGACCGGGCACCGCCCCGATGCCGCGGACCCCCTCCAGCTCGCCATCTACCGGGTGGCCTGGTCGGAGCGCGAGCGCGTACCGCTGCACCGGGTCAGGGCCGCCTTCCTGCACGTCCGCAGCGGCGAGGTGGTCCGCCCGCGGCACCTCCCCGACCGCGCGGCGCTGGAACGCCTCCTCGACGGTGCCCCGCAGTGATGCGCGGAGGGGCGTGGCGGGGCGGCGGGGCGGCGCCGGCGGTGTGACGGACCTACCGGCGGACGGTGCACCCCGGGAGTACGCCGGTTGAACGGGCGCCGCCCGCCCGCACCGGTTCCGCAACACCGCCCCCCGCCCCGTGACGGCCACCACAGCGGACGGGCCCGGATACCGGTCCGCAGGCCCGGTGGCTGCGGTTACGCTCGTAGACATGAGCTCGACCCCGGACAACGACGTCCCGGACCCCGCAGTCCGCACGTACCGCCGCCCCCGCCGCACCGCGGAGCCGCACCGTCCGGGACCGGGCACCGACACCGGGCACCACCCGGCGAGTCGATGAGCCCGATTCCAGTGCGCCAGCCGATTTCCGTGACCTCGACGGGGAGCAGGAAGCAAGCCTTGACAGGACGTTTCGACACCACAGCCCAACCGGTGGCCCTCACCCACGCGGTGGTGGACCGCGCCGCGCACCACCGCCAGGACGAGGCGTGGCTGGCCGCTGCCTGGAGCCACCCCAGCACCCGGGTGTTCGTGGTCTCCGGCGGCCAGGTGCTGGTCCAGGACACCGACGACGGCGGCACCGAACTCGTGATGACCCCGGCGTTCGACGCCCCCGAGTCCGAGATGCACCGCTACTTCCTCGGCATCGACCCCGCCGACGGGGTGCGCTACTTCGCCCTGCAGAAGGACGCGCTGCCCGGCCGGATGGACGACGAGGCCCGCCCGGCGGGCCTGCGTGAGGTCGGCGGGCTGCTCTCGCCGCTCCAGGCCGGGCTGATGGTGCACGCCGTCGCCCTGGAGAACTGGCAGCGCCTGCACCGCTTCTGCTCCCGCTGCGGCGAGCGCACCGTCATCGCCGCCGCCGGCCACATCCGCCGCTGCCCCGCTTGCGGCGCCGAGCACTACCCGCGCACCGACCCCGCGGTGATCATGCTGGTCACCGATGACGAGGACCGCGCCCTGCTGGGCCGCCAGGTGCACTGGCCGGAAGGCCGCTTCTCCACGCTGGCCGGCTTCGTCGAGCCCGGCGAGTCCCTGGAGGCGGCGGTGCGGCGCGAGGTCCTGGAGGAGGCCGGCGTGGTGGTCGGCGACGTGGAGTACGTCGCCAGCCAGCCCTGGCCCTTCCCGTCGAGCCTGATGCTCGGCTTCATGGCCCAGGCCACCAGCTCGGTGATCACGGTGGACGGCGAGGAGATCCACGAGGCCCGCTGGTTCTCCCGCGAGGACCTCCGTGCCGCCTTCGAGTCCGGCGAGGTGCTGCCCCCGTTCGGCATCTCCATCGCGGCCCGGCTGATCGAACTCTGGTACGGCAAGCCCCTGCCCCGCCAGGGCGCCACCGGCCGCTGAACGGCTGCGATGCCCGCCCGCGCGGGGCGGGCGGGCCGGCGGGGGGCCTCAGGCGGCCAGGGCCTGCTTCACCTGGGCCACGGAGGGGTTGGTGAGCGTGGTGGACTTGCCGCTGTCCCCGGAGATCAGCAGCGTCGGCACCGTCTGATTGCCGCCGTTGGCCTCCTCCACGAACTTCGCGGACGCCGGGTCCTGCTCGATGTTGACCTCGGTGTACGCGATGCCCTCGCGCTCCATCTGGCTCTTCAGCCGACGGCAGTAGCCGCACCAGGTGGTGCTGTACATGGTCACGTTGCCCGACATCGGTGTTCGCTCCTCGTTCCGGGGATCTGCCACTGCGTGAACGCGCGCGCCCCCCGCGGCATTCCGGTGGGCGTCACCCGTAAGAGGGCTGTGGACAACTTCTCCGGCCTGTCGGCGAGACCTGGCAGAGTGGCGGGGTGACTGCGACAACCCACGACTCGCTCTTTCCCGCGATGCCCGACTCCGCGGACGCGGTGCTCGACGGCCTGGACCCCGAGCAGCGCGCCGTCGCCACGGCCCTGCACGGCCCGGTGTGCGTGCTGGCCGGAGCCGGCACCGGCAAGACCCGGGCCATCACGCACCGGATCGCGTACGGGGTCCGCGCGGGGATACTGCAGCCCACGACGGTGCTCGCGGTGACCTTCACCGCGCGGGCGGCGGGGGAGATGCGCGGGCGGCTGCGCCAGCTGGGCGCCGGCGGGGTGCAGGCCCGCACCTTCCACTCCGCCGCGCTGCGCCAGCTCCAGTACTTCTGGCCGCGGGCGGTCGGCGGCGAACTGCCCCGCCTGGTGGAGCGGAAGGTCCAGCTGGTCGCCGAGGCCGGCGCGCGCTGCCGGATCCGGCTGGACCGCAACGAGCTGCGGGACGTCACCGGCGAGATCGAGTGGTGCAAGGTCACCCAGACCGTGCCCGAGGAGTATCCGGCCGCCGCCGCCAAGACCGGCCGGGACGTGCCCCGCGACCCCGCCGAGATCGCCCGCATCTACACCACTTACGAGCAGCTCAAGCGCGACCGCGGGGTGATCGACTTCGAGGACGTGCTACTGCTGACCGTCGGTGTGCTGCAGGACCGGCCGGACGTCGCCGACACCGTGCGCTCGCAGTACCAGCACTTCGTCGTGGACGAGTACCAGGACGTGAGCCCGCTCCAGCAGCGCCTGCTCGACCTGTGGCTGGGCGGCCGGGACGACCTGTGCGTCGTCGGCGACGCCTCCCAGACCATCTACTCCTTCACCGGCGCCACCCCCGACTTCCTGCTCGGCTTCCGCAGCCGCCACCCCGACGCCACCGTGGTGAAGCTCGTCCGCGACTACCGCTCCACCCCCCAGGTCGTCGGCCTGGCCAACGGCCTGCTCGGGCAGGCCCGCGGCCAGGCCGCCGCCCACCGGCTCGAACTGATCTCGCAGCGCGAGGCCGGCCCCGAGCCCACCTACACCGAATACGCCGACGAGCCCGCCGAGGCCGAAGGCGCCGCCCGTCGCATCCGGCAGCTCATCGACTCCGGGGTCCGGCCCAGCGAGATCGCCGTCCTCTACCGGATCAACGCCCAGTCCGAGGTGTACGAGCAGGCGCTCGCCGACGCCGGCGTGCCCTACCAACTGCGCGGCGCCGAGCGGTTCTTCGAGCGGCCCGAGGTGCGGGAGGCGGGCATGCTGCTGCGCGGCGCCGCCCGCGCCTCCAGCGATCCGGGCGAGACCGCCCCCACCATCCCCCAGCAGGTGCGGGACGTGCTCAGCTCCCGTGGCTGGGCCTCGGAACCGCCGGCCGGCTCCGGCGCGGTGCGCGACCGCTGGGAGTCACTGGCCGCACTCGTCCGCCTCTCCGAGGACTTCGCCGCCGCCCGGCCCGACGCCACCCTCGGCGACTTCGTCGGCGAGCTCGACGAACGCGCCAACGCCCAGCACGCCCCCACCGTCGAAGGCGTCACCCTCGCCTCCCTGCACGCCGCCAAGGGTCTCGAATGGGACGCCGTCTTCCTCGTCGGCCTCACCGAGGGCACGCTCCCGATCACCTACGCCAAGACCGACGAACAGGTCGAGGAGGAGCGCCGGCTGCTCTACGTCGGCGTCACCCGGGCCCGTTTCCACCTCGCGCTGTCATGGGCGCTGTCCCGCTCCCCCGGCGGTCGCGGCGGGCGCCGGCCGTCCCGTTTCCTGGACGGTCTGCGGCCCGGCTCCGCTCCCCGCGGAGCCCGTGGCTCCGGTGGAACCGGAGGCGTGGAGCGCGGCCAGGGCGGCGGCCGCAAACGGCGCGGCCCCGTGCTCTGCCGGGTCTGCGGCCGCACGCTGTCCGACGCCGGCGAGATCAAACTGATGCGCTGCGAGGACTGCCCCTCCGACCTCGACGAAGGTCTCTACGAGCGGCTGCGGGCCTGGCGGGTGGAGCAGGCCAAGGCGCTCGGCCAGCCCGCCTACTGCGTCTTCACCGACAAGACGCTGCTGGCCATCGCCGAGGTCCGCCCGTCGGGAGAAGCGGAACTCACCTCGATCGCCGGTGTCGGCGCCCGCAAACTCGACAAGTTCGGCGCGGACGTACTGGCCCTGGTGGCGGGCGGGGACCCTGACGACCCCGCCCTCGGTCCGGCCGGTGCCCCGGCCGGCGACCCGTCCGAAGCCGCCGCCGATGACCCCGGTGACCCCGGTGACCCCTCGGCGGATCCCGCCGAGCAGCCCGGAGAATCTTCTGAAGAAGAAGCCGAAAAATAGTTTGCGCATCCCGCGGAAGTCCCCATAGCCTTCCTGAGCACGAACGGGAACGGCCCTTCCGAGAGCCCACCCGGACGTGATGTACTAGGCAAGTCCGGTCCACCGCCCTTACGAGACGCCGAGAGGAGGCGAGCCCAATGATCAGCCTGACCACCACCAAAATGACCGATCGTTCGGTCGTCGCCACCTGCCCGCTCGGCATTTCGATGCCCGCCACCGGTCTGTCCGCCGTCTCCCTGCTCCTGCCGGTCATGCCGGTGCGTGAGCGGAGCGAGCGACCGACCCAGGCGCCCGCGGTAGCGGCGGCAGTGGCACAGGCGCAGGCCTATGCCTCTGCGGCTCCCACCAACGGCGCCGGCGCTGGTGGCGCCAAGGGTGCGAACGCCGCCAATGGTGCGGCGCTCAACGGACGGGCGTTCAAGGAATACGCGTTCAACGGACAGCAGAAGAAGACGCAGCAGCACGGCAAGTGGGCCTTCCGCGGGCTCGAACCCTGGAGTGATCCAGCCTGATAGCGCATCAGGTCGGCACCTCAGGGCCGCGGAATCCCAGACCGGGATCCGCGGCCCTTCTGTTTTCCCCGACCGCATGCCTGTCGCACCCGACAGGCGGCGCCATCAGCGAAGTCAGTACAGCCAGACCGACAACCGGCCACCAGCCGGACCGACAGACGAGGAACGAGCCAACCGTGCAGACCACCGAGCACGAAACGTCCGGACCCAAGCCCGACCCGGGCAACCTCGACCACCCTCCCGCGCCTTCCACGGAGCCCACCTTGCTGCCCCTCACCGAGCTCGACGACGAGATCGAGCGTCTCGGAGTGCCCGTCCCCTGCCGGACCTACGACCCCGAGGTCTTCTTCGCGGAGTCCCCGGCCGATGTCGAGTACGCCAAGTCCCTCTGCCAGACCTGTCCGGTCCGCGAGGCCTGTCTCGCCGGCGCCAAGGACCGCCGCGAGCCCTGGGGTGTCTGGGGCGGCGAGCTGTTCATCCAGGGCGTTGTCGTGCCCCGCAAGCGGCCGCGTGGCCGCCCGCGCAAGAACGCTGTCGCGGCATGAACGCGAGGAAGACCAGGGCGCCCGGCACCATCGACCGGCCGCTGACACACGATCCGAAGAACCGTCACCCGAAGACCCCGAAGAATCAGGCCCCCATGACCCCCAGCCTCGGCGAACCCTCCGCCCGCTCGATCGACACCCTCGCACCGCACCAGAACAGGAACCTCGAAATGCAACTCATGCCAGAAGCTCTGGCGAGGGCCCACATGCAACAGCGCTTGCAAGAGGCCGAACACGAACGCAGGTCCATCCACCTGCGCAACGCCCGCCGGCTCCAGCGGCGCGCCGAACGCGCCTCGCTGCGCGCCCGCCGCGCACTGGCCATGGCGGTCATGCAGTAATCCGCAGGCATCCGGAGCGATCCGGCAAGGGCCGTGGCGCGGCGCGATCCGTGGCCACGGTCATCAGGACGCAGTAAGCCGGCCCCGGTCACCTCCGGAGGGTCTACCGCGCCGCTGACCTCGTACTATCGCGCGGGGCCGGTCGAAACCGACCGGCCCCGCGCTGCGTTGTGGCGGCGAACCGCGCGTCGCCGGAGGTATCGTCGCCCAGTGGATCAGCAGACCTCTCAGACCACGACCACGCAGACCACCACGACCTGCGCCCGCTGCGGCGAATCCGCCGACGGCCTGCCGCTGACCTGGACCTGCTCCGTCGAGAACGGCATCCGCGTCTACTTCTGCGACGACTGCGCCCGCAGACACCTGCGCAGCATCGAAGGACGGCTCGACTCCGCCTGGTGGTAGCGATCACCCCGCTGGTGGTAACGACCGCCCCGCCGCCGGCCGCTCAGGCCGACTCCTCGGCGTCCCCCGCCGCGAAACCGGGCAGCCATTCGAGCAGTTCCTCCCGCAGCCGCACCGTCGCGCCCAGCTGACAGAGCACCCCGATGGTGCTCAGCGTCACGCGGTGGATCAGCAGATACGACGGCGGCAGGTTCAACTGCTTGCCCAACTGGTGTGCCGGCGACCGCGGATCGGCGATCCGTGCCGCCTGCGCCCGCATCCAGGCCCGCTCGAAGGTGAAGTCGGCCCGGCCGGCCGGTTCGATGATCGGCTGCAGATAGTCCAGCACCGCGTCGGCGTCCAGATTGATCGTCGGCTTGACGAAGCCCTCCTCGCGGAGCATCGCGTACACCTCCTCGGCGTCCCCCGCCAGCGCCAGCCGCAGCGCCGTGCCGATCGGCAGCGGCAGGCCCTCCGGCAGCCGGTCCACCGTGCCGAAGTCCAGCACCCCCAGCCGCCACCCCGACGCCGGGCCGTCGTCGGTCAGCAGCCGGAAGTTGCCCGGGTGCGGATCCGCGTGCAGCAGCCCGGTGCGGGCGGGCCCCGCGAAGAGGAAGTATGCCAGCAACTGCCCGGCCCGGTCCCGCATCTCCTGGCTGCCGCCGGAGATCACCTCGGAGAGCGGGATCCCGTCCATCCACTCGGTGACCAGCACCTGATCGGCCTGGTGCACCACGTCCGGCACCTCGATGTCGGGGTCCCCGGTGAACTCCTCGGCGTGGACGTGCTGGGACTCCGCCTCCAGGGCGTAGTCCAGCTCCTCCGCCACCCGCCGGCGCAACTCCGCCAGCAGCGGCTTCACATCCATGCCCGGGATCAGCGGGCCGAAGAGACGCGCCACCCGGCCCAGCTGCGCCAGATCCGACAGCAGCGCTTCCCCGGCCCCCGGGTACTGGACCTTCACCGCCACCTGGCGGCCGTCCTTCCACACCGCCCGGTGCACCTGCCCGATCGAGGCGGCGGCGGCCGGGGCGTCCTCGAACTCGGTGAAGAGCGAACGCCAGTCCTTGCCCAGCCGCTCCGCCAGCACCCGGTGCACCGAGCGGGCCGGCAGCGGCGGCGCCGCCTCCTGCAACTTGGTGAGCGCCGCCCGGTACGGACTCGCCACATCCTCCGGGAGGGCGGCCTCGAAGACCGACAGGGCCTGCCCGAACTTCATGGCCCCGCCCTTCAGCTCTCCCAGCACCTTGAAGAGCTGATCCGCGGTGCGCTCCTGCAACTCGGTGGCGACCTCGTCCGCGGGCCTCCCGCCCAGGCGTTTGCCGAGCCCCAGAGTGGCCCGCCCGGCGAACCCCAGGGGGAGCGCCGCCAGCTTCGCGGTGCGGGTCACCGCCTTGCGCGGAAGATCAGACATGCGCCCCCTCATTTCCCATCGGTCACATGGCCATTGTGCCCCTCCGCGGCTCCGCACCCGCAGCGCACGTCCGGCGGAAGCGCCCGCAGCCGGGACGAGAGCCGGCCGAGGGAGAGCTCCACCCGTGCCCCGGCGCTCGGCGGGACCCGCCCGTCCAGCTGCGCCAGGACATGGCCGGCCGCGAGCCCGGCGACCGTGGTGGCCAGGGCGATGTCGCAGGCCGGCACCCCCGGCTGCCGCCCGGATCTGAGCTGCGCCAGCATCCGCGGCCACGCCGGGTCCTGCGCCGCCAGCCGCAGCCCCAGGCACTCCCCGCACCCGGTGCGGCCCGGCAGCACCAGCGGGCCGACCACTCCCGTCCCCTCCAGCACCCCGGCATAGAGGTGCGGCACCCCCGCCGCCACCAGGTGCCGGGCCTCGGCCACCTCGGGGGCATAGGCGTTGATGCCGTCCCGCGGCGCCAGGACGGTGACGCTCGCCCCGATGGGTCCGGCTGATCCGGCCGGTCCGGCTGCTCCGCCGGCCCGGGCGGGTCCGATGGTCCCGGACGCCCTGGGCTCCGGGGCCGCGCGCCGCACCGTGCCCCGGCCCGCGGCGTCCCGGCGGTCGCCGATGTGGTCGGCCGGGATGCCGCAGGGGGTGGTGTCCCAGGGCTCGACGCGCCCGGTGTCGAGCAGGTCGACAGTGCCCACGCCGGCCGCCGACAGGACGGCGGCGAGCGCGGACCCGACCCGTCCCGCGCCGTGCACGCGCACCCGGGAGGCCCTGCGGTGCCGTATCCGGGCGGCCGCGCCGCCGGGGCCGGGGTGGACGACGGAGAGGGCGGCGAGGTCCGGGCGGAGCCGGTCGAGCGCCGGGGTGCGGTGCCGTATGGCCGCGGCGAGGCCGGCGTGGCTGGCCGCGTCGTCCAGCACCCCGCCCTCCGCGAGCAGTCCCAGCAGCCGCCGCACCCGGTCCGGGCCGAGCCCGAGGGCGCGGGCGTCGCGGGTGAGGGTGGGGGCGCTGCGGGTGCCGTCGAGCAGGTCCAGGAAGCCGGCCGCGGCCCCGTCGACCGGTTCGAGCACCACCGCGTGGGCCGGGTCCATTCCGAACTGGACGCTTTCCCGGTCGCGCCAGCAACGCCGCAGTGCGCTTTTCAGCATGGGACGCATGACCGTCCTCCGTTCCGTTCCGGTGAAATGCCGGGCAGTGAAATCCCCTGGCCGACCGAGGCCCGCCGCCGATCGCGACGGACACCGGCGGAAGCCACAGCCCGCACAATCGCCACTCACGCTCCGTGAGCGGCTGAGTTCAGAATGCCGTCCCGCGCACGCTCGGCTGAGAAGTTATCCACAGGCTGTGAGGAATAGTCGTTCAATATGCGTACGAACCGAGGGGATTCCCGGATCGACCGGCCGGGAGACGGGACTTCCCGCCGGGGCAACAGGTAACGTCGAAGCGTGTCCGCCGATCCAGCCTCCGACCTCGACCTCGACCTCGCCAGCCAGTCCACCCGCGGCCTCCGGACGAGCGGGGCCGGAGCGGTGGAGGTGCGCCGCAGCGCCCGTCGCAGCCGCACGGTCTCCGCGTACCGCGACGGTGACCGCACCGTCGTCCTGATCCCGGCCCGGATGTCCGCGGCCGAGGAGAAGCGCTGGGTGGCGGTGATGCTGGAGAAACTGGCCGCTCAGGAGAGCCGCCGGATGCCCGGCGACGACGAGCTGGCCGCCCGGGCCGAGCGGCTGTCCGAGCAGCATCTGAACGGCCGGGCCGTGCCGGACACCGTCCGCTGGGTCACCAACCAGAACTCCCGCTGGGGCTCCTGCACCCCCGCGGAGGGCAGTATCCGCCTCTCGCACCGGCTGCGCGGCATGCCTGAGTACGTCATCGACTACGTCCTCCTGCACGAACTGGCGCACCTGCTCGTGCCCGGACACGGCCCCCGGTTCTGGAAGCTGCTGGAGAGCTATCCGCGCACCGAGCGGGCCCGCGGCTATCTGGAGGGTGTCGACGCCGTCGACCGGCTGCCCACCACGGACCAGGACCCGGTGCGGCCGGCGCATCCGGAGGGCTTCCGGCCGTCCCTTCCGTCCCGTACGTCCAACCCGCAGCGGAACGCGGACAAGGGGCGCGGCGAATAGCCGGAGGCGATAGCCGCTGCCGGTCCGAG
Source organism: Streptomyces sp. NBC_01476 (assembly GCF_036227265.1). Lineage (NCBI taxonomy): Bacteria > Bacillati > Actinomycetota > Actinomycetes > Kitasatosporales > Streptomycetaceae > Streptomyces > Streptomyces sp. NBC_01476. Next base: position 5,486,582 of record NZ_CP109446.1, read on the forward strand.
CGGTTAGCCTGGCGCAACGCACAGCCGCAGCACGGCAGCCGCGGCGGCTGGGACCAGCGATACAGCACACGCAGCACGGCGTTGAGGGGATGGGGGACGGTCGCACCATGGCCAGGGAATTCCAGCGTGGCCACAAGGCCAAGATCAGCGATCTCACAGCAGGCACGGATCTTTATGTCGGTGTGCAGATCACCGGCCCCGGCCTCGGCTTCGACATCAGCTGCTTCGGGCTCGACGCCCAGGAAAAGCTCTCCGACGACCGGTACTTCATCTTCTTCAACCAGCCGAAGTCGCCCGAGGAGTCCATTCAGCTGCTCGGGCCGCAGTCCGGTGACACCGAGTCCTTCCGGGTCACCCTCGACCGCATTCCGGCGGCGGTGCAGAAGCTCTCCTTCACCGCGACCATCGACGGCGCCGGCCAGATGTCGCAGATCGGGCCCGGCTACCTGCGGATCGTCGCGGGCGGCCAGGAGGTCGCCCGGTACGCCTTCAGCGGCGCCGAGTTCACCACCGAGCGCGCGGTGATGCTGGCCGACATCTACCTCAAGGACGTGTGGCGGTTCGCCGCCGTCGGCCAGGGCTTCGACGGCGGACTCGCCGCGCTGCTGCAGAACTTCGGCGGCGAGGTCGCGGAGGAGGAGCCCGCGGCCCCGCAGCAGCAGGGCGCCCCCGGCTTCGCGCCCCCGCCCGGCGGCCCCGCGGCCCCGCAGCCGGCGCCCGGTTTCGCACCCCCGCCCGGCGGCCCGGCCGCCCCGCAGCCCGCCCCCTCCTTCGGCGCCCCGACGCCGCCGCCGGCCCCGGCTCCCGCGTTCGGCGGTGGCGCGGGCCCCAACATCCACCACGCCCCGACGATGGTCGCCCCGATGGGCGCCCCGCCGTTCGGCCAGGTCCCGCCGCCTGCCGCGCCCCCAGGCGCCGGCCAGGCTCCGCCGCCGTTCCCTGGCCAGCCGGGACCGCCCGGGCCCCCCGGACCGCCACCGGCCATGAGCAACCCGTTCCAGCCGCAGCAGGGCTTCGGCCAGCCGCCGGGGGGTGCCCCCGCACCCGGTCACGCGCAGCCGGCCGCCCTGCCCACCCAGGGCGCCGGCCTGGCCGTGGCCATGCAGAAGTACAAGGAACTGCCCACCGGCCAGCGGTGGACCCAGCAGAACCCGAAGATGATGCGCGCCGACCTCAGCCAGGCCGGCGGTCAGCCGGTCCTCGCCCGCCAGGGCGCGATGATCCTCTACCAGGGCAAGGTCGACTTCAGCTACAAGGGCGCCGGTTTCAAGGGCCGCGTCGTCGGCAACATGACCGGCCAGGAGATGCAGCTGATGCGCTGCACCGGCCCCGGCCAGGTCTTCTTCGCCGACAACGCCGCCTATCTGCACCCCCTGGAGCTGCAGGGCGACGCCATCTGCGTCTCCGCCGAGAATGTGCTCGCCTTCGACGAGAGCCTCCAGCACGAGGTGCGCCGGATCGAGGGCCACGGCATCCCCGGCGGCGCCCTGTTCACCATGCAGTTCCAGGGCACCGGCACGGTCATCGTCAAGACCCACGGCACCCCCGTGGTGCTCCCGGTCACCCCCACCACCTACGCCGACAGCAACGCCATCGTGGCCTGGTCGTCGGCCGCGCAGGTGATCGTCTCCAGCCAGGTGCGGCTGCGCCGGACCGCGTACCCCGGGCACAGCGGCGAGACCGTGAACCTGCAGTTCCGCGGCGCCCCCGGCAACTTCATCGTCGTCCAGCCCTACGAGGTGTGACCCGCCATGGACCAGCAGATGATCGCGGGCTACGCACCGACGCCCGTCGCCGCCCGGATGGAGAACCACGGCTCCTCCATGCTCAAGGTGGCCATGCAGACCGGCCACGACCTCTTCGCCCGCAGCGGCTCGATGGTCGCCTACGAGGGCTTCGTGCAGTACGAGCCGAACCCGCCCGCGGTACGGCAGATGGCGTCCTCCTGGCTCACCGGTGAGAGCACCCCGCTGATGAAGTGCAGCGGCGACGGTCTGCTCTACCTCGCCGACTACGGCGCGGATGTGGTCTGCCTCAACCTCAACAACGAGTCGGTGTCGGTCAACGGCACCAATCTCCTCGCCTTCGACGCCCATCTGACCTGGGGCGTCGAGCGGGTCAAGGGCCTGGCGAAGTTCGCCGGACAGGGGCTGTTCAACGTCGGGGTGAGCGGCGCCGGCTGGGTCGCCATCACCTCCCGCGGCACCCCGATCGTGGTCGACTGCGGCTCCGGCGCCGACGAGACCTATGTCGACCCCGACGCCCTGGTCGCCTGGTCGTCGGGGCTGAAGATGAAGGCCAAGCGGAGCATCAAGGCCGGGTCGCTGATCGGGCGCGGCAGCGGCGAGGCATTCCAGATCGCCTTCTCGGGACAGGGCTTCGTGGTCGTCCAGCCCAGCGAGGACAGCACTGACCGGCTCCGGTTCCGGGGCTGAGGGGGAGCGACACATCATGCAGAGCCCGCTTTTCGCCTACACCGAGGTCCAGAACGAGGACCACTACAGCCTGCAGAACTCGTATCTGCTCCGGGTCCGTATCGACGGCAACACCGACTGCCTGGCCCGCAAGGGCTCGATGGTCGCCTACCAGGGCATGATCGAGTTCGACGGCGAGTACCAGCCGCAGCATCTGCGCCGCGCCCGCCGGGCCACCGGTGAGGGCCTGGACCTGATGCGCTGCTCCGGGCAGGGCACCGTCTACCTCGCCAACCTCGCCCAGCAGATCCACATCCTGGACGTCGACCACGACGGACTGACCGTGGACAGCGCCTACGTCCTCGCGCTCGACTCCGGGCTGCACTGGGACGTCATCGCGGTGGACAGCCAGTTCGGCCTCTCCGGCACCGGTCAGTACAACCTCAACATCTCCGGCGGCGGCAAGGTCGCGCTGATGACCTCCGGCAAGCCGCTGATGCTGCCGGTGACCCCGGACAAGTACGTCTCCTGTGACGCGGACGCGGTCGTCGCCTGGTCGAGCAGCCTGCGGGTCCAGATGCAGGCGCAGACCAGCTCCTCCTCCGTCTTCCGCCGCCGCGGCAACACCGGTGAGGGCTGGGAGCTGAACTTCGTCGGCCAGGGTTACGTCCTGGTGCAGCCCAGCGAGCTGATGCCGCCGCAGAACGTGTCGCTGGGCGGCCTGCGCGCGCAGTACGGCATGGGTCCGCAGGGCTCCCACGGCCAGAACCCGGGCAACATCTGGTCCAACCGCTGACTCTCGGCGGACGGCCGGCCACAGCGCCCCGGCGAAGCCGCGCCGGGGCGTTTTCGGCGCGCGCCGCCTTCGCGGCGCCGCCCGCGTCCTCAAGCGCTCAGGCGTGCAGCAGCGCCCGGGTGCGCTCCAGCAGCCCCCGTACCGAACCGTCCGCGACCTCGCCGACCTCCTGGTAGGAGAACCAGCGCAGGTCGAGCGACTCGTCGCTGATCGACTCCACCGCGCCCTGCGGCGCCACCGCCGCGTACTGCACGTCCAGGTGCCAGGCGCACGGCGTCAGATGCCGGTCGAGCTGTACGGGTTCCGGCACCAGCAGTTCCAGGCCGGTGATGCCGGACTCCTCGGCGCCCTCGCGCAGGGCGGCGCCGGAGAGCGCGGTGTCCCCGGTCTCGCAGTGCCCGCCCATCTGCAGCCACATCCGCAGCTTGGCGTGAAGTGTCAGCAGTACGCGCTCCCGTGCCGGGTCCACCACCAGGACGCTGCCGGTGATGTGGCCGTCCTTGCACGGTTTCCACAGGCCGTCGGGGTGGGCGGCCAGGTGGGCCAGATACTCGCGGCGCAGCTTCTCCTGGCCCTCGTCGGGCGCATGCCAGCCTTCCAGGACGCGCACCGCGTCCGCGTACAGGTCGCTCACTTGCCGGCGTCGCCGTCCTGGTCGGGGGAGTCGGGAGAGTCGGAGGGAGTGCCGGGGGCGCCGTCGGACGGGCCGTCGGAGGTGTCCTCGGGAGCCGCGGCACCGCCCTTGCGCCCGCGCTCCGCGTCCCCGGTGGTGTCGCCCGCGGTGTCCTCCGCCGCGTCCCCCGCCGTGCCGCCCGCCGCCTCGCCCAGCATCTTGTCGAGCTCGGAGAAGTCGAAGGACTCGCGGTGCACGAAGCCGTCCGGGTCGTCCAGGTCGGAGGCGGTCGGCAGCATGTCCGGGTGCGCCCAGAGCCCGTCACGCCCTTCGAGGCCGCGTGCGTCGGTGAGCGACGCCCACAGCCGGGAGGCGTCCCGCAGCCGGCGCGGGCGCAGCTCCAGGCCGATCAGGGTGGCGAAGGTCTGCTCGGCCGGACCTCCGGTTGCCCGGCGGCGGCGCAGCGTCTCGCGCAGCGCGCCCGCCGACGGCAGGTGCGGCGCGGCGGCCTCGTGCACCACCGCGTCGACCCAGCCCTCGACCAGCGCGAGTGCCGTCTCCAGCCGGGCCAGCGCGGCCTTCTGCGCCGGGGTGTCCTCGGGCTGGAACATGCCCTGCTGCAGCGCCTCCTGCAACGCCTCGGGCTGCGACGGGTCGAGCTGGCCCACCGCCTCCTCAAGGCGCGCGGTGTCCACCTTGATCCCCCGCGCGTACCCCTCGACGGCGCCGAACAGATGTGCCCGCAGCCACGGCACATGCGCGAAGAGCCGCTGGTGGGCGGCTTCCCGCAGCGCCAGATACAGCCGCACCTCCTCCTGCGGGATGCCGAGTCCCGAGCCGAAGGCCGCCACGTTCGCCGGCAGCAGCGCGGCCTTGCCTGCCGGGCCGAGCGGCAGCCCCACATCGGTGGAGCCGACCACTTCGCCGGCCAGGGTGCCGAGCGCCTGGCCGATCTGGGAGCCGAACATCGCGCCGCCCATGGAGCGCATCATGCCGAGCAGCGGGCCGGTCATGGCCTGCATCTCCTCCGGCAGGACGTCACCCATGGCGCCGGCCACCCGCTCCGCGACCGGGTCGACCAGTTCCTTCCACACCGGCAAGGTGGCCTCGACCCACTCCGCGCGGCTCCAGGCCACCGCGGTGTTGGCGCCCGACGGCAAGGAGGTCGCCCCGTCCAGCCACAGGTCGGCCAGCCGCACCGCCTCCTCGACCCACGACCGGTCCGCGCGGCCCACGCTGCTGTCCTTGACCCCGTCCGGGGTGCCCTGGGCGACGGTCTGCCGGGCGATGTCCTTGGCCATGTCCCAGTTCACCGGCCCGCCCTCGTACGAGAGCATCTGGCCGAGCTGCTGGAAGGCGGCACCGAGATCGTTGGGATTCAGGGAGCCGAACATGGACGCGAAGGGATTGTCCCCGCCGCCGGGGCCGCCGAAGGGGGAGTCGCCGAAGCCGAAGGGACCCGGGGCACCCTGGCCGCCGTCACCCTTGCGCGCCTTGCCCTCGTCCCCGTCCTCGGGCTCCTCGGGAGGGACGCCGAATCCGAATGGGATGTCACTCACGGGATTCCTCGGCTCTGTGTCGTGATGGGCAGTGTGTGGTGGGCACTGTGTGATGGGCTGTACCTCCAGCCTAGACACCTGTCCGTCAGGATGGCTGGATACGTATCTGAGACAACCGTGGGAGACACCCGGTGAGTTCCCCAGAAGGACACGTTCGCCCAGAGCGCAGCACGGGCCGGGCGGCCGCAGGACCGGTGGTCGCGATCACCGGTGCGGCCTCCGGCGTCGGCCTCGCGCTGGCCCAGCGGCTCGTCGCGTCCGACCAGGTCAGAAAGGTCGTGGCGATCGACGAGCGGCGCGGTGACGTGCCCGGGGCGAGCTGGCGGGTGCTCGACGTCCGCGACCCGGCCATCGCCGACAAGCTGCGCGGCGTGAACGTCGTGGTCCACCTCGCGCTCGACCTCGACCTGGAATCCGACCCCAAGGCACGCAGCGCCTTCAACGTCCGCGGCACCCAGACGGTACTGACCGCGGCCGCCGCGGCGGGCGTGCACCGGGTGGTGCTCTGCACCTCGGCGATGGTCTACGGCGCCCAGGCGGACAATGATGTGCCGCTCGCCGAGGACGCCCCGCTGCGGGCCACCTCGGAGGCCGGCTTCGTCGACGACCTGCTGGAGATCGAACGGCTCGGCCGCCGCGCGCCCCGTGCGCACCCCGGTCTCCATGTGACGACGCTGCGGCCTGCGGTCCTGGTCGGCGGCACCGACACCGCGCTGACCCGTTACTTCGAGTCGCCGCGGCTGCTGGTGGTGGCCGGCAGCCGGCCCTGCTGGCAGTTCTGCCATGTCGACGACCTGGTCTCGGCGCTGGAGTACGCGGCGCTGGAGAAGGTCGAGGGCGAGATGGCGGTGGGCTGCGACGGGTGGCTGGAGCAGGAGGAGGTGGAGGAGCTGACCGGGATCCGGCGGATGGAACTCCCGGCCGCCATCGCCTTCGGCGCCGCGTCCCGCCTGCACCGCCTCGGCCTGACGCCGTCGCCGCCCGGCGATCTCGCCTACACCATGCACCCCTGGGTGGTGAGCGGCAGCAGGCTGCACGAAGCGGGCTGGCGGCCCCACTGGACCAACGAGGAAGTGCTGGCAGAACTGCTCGCCGAGGTCGAGGGCCGCAATTCGGTGGCCGGCCGCCGGCTCGGCCGCAAGGACGCCACGGCCCTGGGCGCGGCCGGTGCCACGGTGGCGATCGTCGGCGCCGCGGCGGCGGTCCGCAGGGCCCGCAAACGCCGGGGTCTGTAGGGGGCACGCGGCGGGCACGCACCGGCCGCGCGACGGGCGGAAGGGCCTTTCCGTATCGCGAGCCGATGAGGCAGCATGGGCGGCATGGCAGCGACGCACGAGACCGGCGACCACGGCACCGGCGGACACGGCGGACACGGCGGAGGCGATGGACACGGCGGCCAGGACGACCCGATCCGGCTGCTGGCGATCCGGGACACCCCGCTGTCGGTGGACGAGGTCTTCGCCGCGGTCGGCGACGACGCGGCAGGCGGCACCACGCTCTTCGTAGGGACGGTACGCGACCACGACGGGCGCCAGGACGCGGCCGTCACCGCTCTGGCCTACTCCGCCCACCCCACCGCGGAGGCGGAGCTGCGCCGGGTCGCAGAGAAGGTCGCCGCGGACTTCCCGGTACGCGCGCTGGCCGCCGTGCACCGGGTCGGCGACCTGCGGGTGGGCGACATCGCGGTGGTCGTGGCGGTGTCCTGCCCGCACCGGGGCGAGGCGTTCGCGGCGAGCCGCCGGCTGATCGACGACCTCAAGAGTGAGGTGCCGATCTGGAAGCACCAGACGTTCACGGACGGCGCCGAGGAGTGGGTGGGCGCCTGATCCGCTCCGGGCACCCGGAAGCCTGATCGAGCCTGGGCACCTGGCCGCCGTAGGGCCCCCTGAGCCGTCCCGTACGGGGGCGGTCCCCGCCCGGCCGGCATCTCCCGGTGACGCGCCTTTCCGCAGGTCGGTCACCGTCCGTTAGTGGGACTTCCGGTTGCGTATCCCTGCGCCTCGGCAGAACGTGGACCCACCGGGTGGTTAATCTGCCCATAGGTCTGGTTCGTCCGCTTGCTCTGATGTGGTGCATACGGGGTCGGGAGTATCTCTGTGGGAGCACTCGTCTGGTTGCTCATCCCGCTGGCCGCCGCGGTCCTCGCCGCCATCTGGGGACACTGGGCAGCCAGGCGCCGTGTCACCGGCGACGGTGATTCCCTCGCGGGCTACGAGCGCTTCCGCGCCGCCATGGAGCCCCCTGCCGCGGGCGGGGGGCCGGCCGCCGAACGGATCGAACAGGTGGAACAGATCGCCGGCCCGGCAGCCGGCCGGCAGCCGGACCGGGAGGCGGAGCAGCGCCCGGAGCGGCCCGCCCGGCGCAGGGACGACGAGGAATCCCCCCGGGGGCCGGTCGCCGGTCCGGTCCCGTAGGGTCGTCCCATGCCACGCCGCACCGCGACGCTGATCGCCTCCACCCTGATCCTCATAGTGCTCTTGTGCGTGGCACTGCTCGCACCGACGCCGTACTCCGAGATGTCCCCCGGGCCGACCGTGAACACCCTTGGCAACTACGGCGGCGACACCGTGATCTCGATCAAGGGCCACGCCACGTACCCGGCCACCGGCCACCTCAACATGACCACCGTCCGCGTCACCGGTGCCGACTACCACATGAACCTGGTCGAGGGGGTGCTCGGCTGGCTGCGGCACGACGACAAGGTGGTCGAGCACGACACCCTCTACCCGTCGGGGCAGACCGCCGAGCAGGCCGATCAGGAGAACGCCGAGGAGTTCAGCCAGTCCCAGGACAGCGCCAAGGTCGCCGCCCTGGAGGAGCTGAAGATCAAGGTGCCGTCCCGGGTGATCGTGGCCGCCGTGGTCAAGGGCGGCGCCGCCGAGGGCGTGCTGCACGCCGGCGACGTCATCAAGGCGGTCGACGGCTCCGCGGTCACCGCCGAGGACCAGGTGGCCACCTTCGTCACCAAGCACAAGCCCGGCGAGCCGGTGACCTTCACCGTGATCCGCGCGGCCGATGTGAAGAACAAGGCGGCGAAGACCCAGAACGTGACGATCACCACGCGGAAGTCCACCGACACCGGGCCCAGCCGCGCGGTGGTCGGCATCGAGGCCGGCATCGAGCACCTCTTCCCGTTCACCATCGACATCAAGCTCGCCGACGTCGGCGGTCCCAGCGCGGGCATGATGTTCGCCCTCGGCATCGTGGACAAGCTCACCCCGGGCAACCTCACCGGCGGCAATTTCGTGGCCGGCACGGGCACCATAGACGACAAGGGCAACGTCGGACCGATCGGCGGCATCAGCCTCAAGACGATCGGGGCACGCGACAAGGGCGCGAAGTACTTCCTCACCCCGGCCGACAACTGCGAGGAAGCCGCCAAGGACGTCCCCGGCGGCCTCACCCTGGTCAAGGTCAGGACGCTGGACGACGCGATGGCGGCCCTGAAGGACATCAAGGCCGGCGACAACAAGGACCTGCCCAGCTGCAAGAGCTGAGCGGCGCCCGGCGCCCCGAGGACCCCGGGCGGCCGCAACGGCCCCGCTCAGCCCTCCTCGAAGGTCGCCGCCAGCGCCTCGGCGAGCCCCGGTACGAGTGCCCCGCCGGTCAGGACGTCCGTCGCCGAGTCCTTGCTCCGCAGCCGCAGCGCCGACTCGCGGGCGCCGTCCCGCAGCACCGCGACCGTCATCCGCACCTCCTGCCGCTCCGGGTGCTCCGCCACCCAGGCGCCCAGCGCCTCGTCGTCCAGCCCTTCGGGCAGCGACGCCTCGGCCGACGGCGGGAGCATCAGCCGCTCCACGGTCAGCGCGCAGCCGGCGATCACCTCGGGCCACGCGATGGTGGCCAGGAACTCGTCCAGCGGCTGCCCGGGCGGCAGTTCGTCCTGCTCGACCGGGGTCAGCCCGGCCGCGGCGTCGTCGGCGATCCCCAACTGCTCGGCCAGCGCGGGCTCCTGGGTACGCAGTTGGCCGGTGTCGACGAGAGCGAAGAGCCGGGCGGGCTGGTCCCAGCCGAGCCCCGAGGCGTACTCGTCGATCTCCAGTACGGCCCGGGTCAGCGGGTTCGCGGCAAGGGGGGCGCCATCGGCGGCGTTGTTGGGCATGGTCACTATCCTGCCTGCTTCCCGGCCGGAATCGGGAACCGGCCAAAGCGTAGGTAAGTTGCACGTGTGGGCGTCCGACCCGGGATGCCCCGCACGACCGACATTTCGAGGTGGGCACCTTGGTATTCCAGACGCCCGACCGCGGCGGAGGGGCGCCGGGCCGGCGGGCCGCCATGACCCGGCCCTCCCGCGGCACCCGGACGCTGCTCATCACCATCGGTGTGCTCGCCGTGCTGATGATCGCGTTCGTGATCTTCGCGGGCTTCTGGACGGACATGCTCTGGTACCGGTCGGTGCACTACTCCTCGGTCTTCACCACCACGCTCTGGACGAGGATCGGGCTCTTCTGCGTCTTCGGCCTGCTGATGGCCGGCGCGGTGGGCGCCAACATCTACCTGGCGTACCGGCTGCGGCCGCCGCTGAGCGCGATGTCGGCGGAGCAGCAGAACCTCGACCGCTACCGGTCGGGCGTCGCGCCGTACAGGACCTGGGCACTGGTGGGGATCTGCGCGGTGGTCGGGCTCATCGCCGGCGGATCGGCCTCCGGCCACTGGCGGCTGTGGCTGCTCACCACCAACGCCACCTCCTTCCACACCAAGGACCCGCAGTTCCACAAGGACGTCTCCTTCTACGCCTTCGACCTGCCGTGGTACCGCTTCCTGCTGAGCTTCGGCTTCGCCGCCGTGGTGCTCTCGCTGGCCGCCGCGGCGCTGGTGCACTACCTCTACGGGGGCCTGCGGATCACCTCGCCCGGCGGCCGGGCCACCGCGGCGGCCACCGGGCATCTGTCGGTGCTGCTCGGCCTGTTCGTCTCGCTCAAGGCGGTCGCCTACTGGCTCGACCGCTACGGACTCGCGGTGAAGTCCGGCGACCTGAAGACCACCGACAACTGGACCGGACTGCGCTACGTCGACGCGAACGCGTACCTGCCTGCCAAAACGATCCTCTTCTGCATCGCGGTGATCTGCGCGCTGCTCTTCTTCGCCACCTTGTGGCGCCGCACCTGGTCGCTGCCGATGATCGGTCTCGGCCTGATGGTGCTCTCGGCGATCCTGATCGGCGGCCTGTACCCGGCGATCGTGCAGAAGTTCCAGGTGCAGCCGAACGAGGCCGGCAAGGAAGCGCCGTACATCCAGAAGAACATCGACGCGACCCGGGCCGCGTACGGCATCGCCGACGCCAAGGTGTCGGACTACCACGCCACCGGAGGGACGTCCGGGCCGTCCGGGTCGGAGCTGCTCACCGACACCGCGACATCCGCCTCGATCCGCCTGCTCGACCCCGACGTCGTCGCGCCGACCTTCCAGCAGTCGCAGCAGTCGAGCAACTACTACTCCTTCCCCTCCACGCTCGACGTCGACAGGTACGGCACCAACGGCACCGGCGGTGCTGAGCAGGACACCGTGGTCGGGGTGCGGGAGCTGAATCCGCACGCGGTCCCGGAGAAGAACTGGATCAACGACCACTTCAAGTACACCCACGGCTTCGGCATAGTCGCGGCCAAAGGCGACGAGGTCACCGGCGGCGGGCCCGGCGAGAAGACCCCCGCCGGAGGGCCCGTCTACACCGAGCAGGACCTGCCGACCACCGGCAGCCTCGGCGACTACCAGCAACGGATCTACTTCGGCGAGCGGGCCACGCAGTACTCGATCGTCGGCGGCCCCACCAAGGAACTGGACTTCGCCGACAAGTCCGGTGAGCAGAGCACCCCGTACCACGGCAAGGACGGCGTCAGCCTGGCGAGTCCGTTCACCCGGGCCGCCTACGCGGTGACCTTCGGCGAGCCCCAGATCCTCTACTCCGGGGCGATCGACCGCACCTCGAAGATCCTGTACAACCGCACCCCCAAGGACCGGGTGGCGGCGGTCGCGCCCTGGCTGACCATCGACGGTGATCCGTACCCGGCGGTCGTCGGCAAGCACGTGGTGTGGATCGTGGACGCGTACACCACCACCAACGGCTATCCGTACGCCTCCCGGACCACCCTCGGTGACACCACCGCGGACGCGCTCACCGACGACCAGCGCTCGGTCGTCACCCGGCAGAACAAGGTCAACTACATCCGCAACTCCGTCAAGGCGACGGTGGACGCCTACGACGGCACGGTGACGCTCTACCAGTGGGACACCCAGGACCCGGTGCTCAAGACCTGGATGAAGGCGTTCCCCGGCACCGTGCGGCCCAAGGCGTCGATCCCGCAGGACCTGCTGCCCCACCTGCGCTACCCGCAGGACCTCTTCAAGGTGCAGCGGCAGCTGCTCACGAAGTACCACGTCACGACGGCAGGCCAGTTCTACAGCGCCAGCCAGGTGTGGCAGGTCCCCAACGACCCGGCGTCGAAGTCCGGCAAGGCGGTGCCGCCGTACTACCTGAGCCTGAAGATGCCCGACCAGAAGGACAAGGCGTACTCGCTGACCTCGACGTTCACGCCCAACGGCCGCGGCACCCTGTCCGCGTTCGTCGCGGTGGACTCCGACGCCACCAGTCCTGACTACGGCACGATGCGGGTACTGGAGATGCCGACCGATCCACCGGTCGACGGTCCGCAGCTGGTGCAGAGCGAGTTCAACTCGAACTTCGCCCGGGAGATCACCCAGCTGCGCGGCAAGGACTCCACGGTCGAGTACGGCAACCTGCTGACCTTCCCACTGGAGGGTGGACTGCTGTACGTCGAACCGGTGTACGTCCGCGGCTCGCACGCGGACACCGACTACCCGTTGATGAAGGACGTGTTCGTCAGTTTCGGTGGAAAAACGGCGCTGGACTCGACGCTGGACAAGGCGCTGGCGACCGTCTCGGGTGCCGCCGCCACCCCGCCGGCGGACAGCGGGAGCACGGCGACGAAGCCACCGCCGCCGGGCGGGGACGACAGCGCGGTCCAGGACGCCCTCACCCGGGCGCAGCAGGCGTACGACGACGGGCAGGCGGCACTGAAGGCCGGTGACTGGGACAAGTACGGCGAGGCGCAGAAGCGGCTGGCGGCGGCGCTGAAGGACGCCCAGGACGCGGAGCGGGCGGCGAAGGGGGCGGGCTGACCCCCGGCTGCCCCCTGGCTGACCCCCGGCTGACCTGGCCGACCCCTGGCCGGCCAGGTCAGCCGGCGGACCGGGCAAGATCCGCGCCGTGGTACGGTAAGGACACAACGGCGCGGGGTGGAGCAGCTCGGTAGCTCGCTGGGCTCATAACCCAGAGGTCGCAGGTTCAAATCCTGTCCCCGCTACTGCTAGAAGAGGCTCGAAGTCAATAGACTTCGAGCCTCTTCACTTGTATGGGGGACATCGCACGTCAGACGTTTGATGTGACGCCTTGTCGGGAAGTCGACAAAACGCTGAAGTGACCGAGCGGGTTGCGGTATACCAGGTGTACGCCGGTAGCGGGTGGTGCGACGATGGGGCTTATGGGGGAGAGTGCGAGGCTGCTGAATACTCGTCAGAGCCATGGTCAGCGTGGGTCGACGGGCGATTCGCCCGTGCCCGCGGGCACTTCGGGGACCACCGTGAACACACCTGCGGACGAGGTCGCGAAAGCGAAGGCGACGGTTGCGGCGCTGCTGCCCGCACCGCGCACCGAGGAGAACGGGATCGCCGTGGCCGGCACCGCCGGCGCGGCGGCGGGTGCGGCCGGGGGGCCGCTCGCCGTGGCGGCGCTGCTGACCGAACTGCCCGACGAGGACACCCTCGCGATGCGCGAGGAAGCCGAGATCGAGGCACGGCACCGCAGGGCGGCCGAGCAGGGCGACCCCGGGGCGATGAGCGCCCTGGGCACGCTGCTGCTGCGCCGCGGTGACCTGGACGGCGCGGAGCCGTTCCTGCGCGGCGCCGTCCAGCACGGCGACCGCGCCGCCGCCAACAACCTCGGGCTGCTCCTGTTCCAGCAGGGTCACGCCGAGGAAGCGGCCGGCTGGTGGCGGATCGCGGCGGTGGCCGGCTCCGCCTCGGCGGCGCACGCGCTCGGCCGGCACTACCGCGAGCGCGGGGACGAGCCCGGCGCCGAGTACTGGCTGCGGCAGGCCGCCGAGTCCGGCCACACGCTCGGGGCGTACGCGCTGGCCGATCTCCTGGACCACCGGCGGGACGTCGGGGCCGAGCGGTGGTTCCGTGCCGCGGCCGAGCACGGCCACCGCGAGGCGGCGTACCGGCTGGCCCGGATCTGCGCGGAGCGCGGGCAGGACCGCGAGGCCGAGCAGTGGTACCGGCAGGCCGCGGCCCGCCGCCACCGCCGGGCCGCGCTCCGGCTCGGCACGCTGCTGGAGGAGCGCGGCGAGCTCAAGGAGGCCGGGCACTGGTATCTCACCGCGGCCAGGGACGGCGAGGCACGGGCCGCCTGCGCGCTGGCGTTCCTGCTGCGCGACGCCGGTGACATCGACCAGGCCGCCACCTGGTGGCGGCGCGCCGCCCAGGCCGGCGACGGCAACGCGGCGAACGCGCTCGGCGCGCTGCACGCCCAGGAGGGCGAGACGCAGACCGCCGAGCGGTGGTACCGCACGGCCATGGAGGCCGGGGACGTCAACGGCGCGTACAACCTCGGGCTGCTCTGCGCCGGCCAGAGCCGCGGCACCCAGGCCGAGCAGTGGTACCGCAAGGCGGCGTACGCGGGGCACCGCGAGGCGGCCAACGCGCTGGCCGTCCTGCTGCTGCAGCGCGGCGACGCGGCCGGGGCGGAGCCGTGGCTCTCCAAGGCGGCCGAGGCGGGCAGCATCGACGCGGCCTTCAACCTCGGCATCCTGCACGCGGGCCGCGGTGACGAGGTGTCGGCGCGGCGCTGGTACGAGCGGGCGGCGGCGTCCGGGCACGCGGAGGCCGCGCTCCAGGTGGCCATAGCGCTGCAGCAGGAGGGCGACCACCACGGCGCCGAGCGGCACTTGCGGTGCGCGGCGGGGGGCGGCAGCCCGGAGGCCGCGTTCCGGCTCGGCGCGCTGCTCGACCGCAGGGACCGCGAGGACGGCGCCGAGGTGGCCGGGTCCGGCTCGGTCGAGGCGGAGGAGTGGTACGAGCGGGCGGCCCGGCAGGGTCACCGCCGGGCGCAGGTACGGCTCGGCATGTGCGAGGCCAAGCGCGGTGATGTGGTGGCCGCGGCGGGCTGGTACCGGCTGGCCGCCGAAGCCGGCTCCCGCAACGGGGCGTTCAACCTCGGACTGCTGCTGGCCCGCGAGGGCAGCGAGCCGGAGGCGGCCATGTGGTGGACCCGCGCGGCCAACGCGGGGCACGGCCGCGCCGCGCTGCGCATGGCCCTGCTCTCGGCCCGCCACGGCTCCCTCGCCGAAGCCCAGTCCTGGTGCGCCCGCGCCATCACCTACGGCCCCGCCGAAGTGGCCGAACGCGCCGCCCGCCTCACCGACGCCGTGGCCCACGAACTCACCGCCTGACCCCCCGGGGGCAACGGGGAGGTCCGCGGGGCCCGCGCCGGCGGGCGCACTCCCGGTCCGCCGCGTCGACCCGCTCTTCCGCCCGCCCCACCGGGGGCGGTGGGGAAAGGATTTGGTGGGGCAACCGGGGTGGGATAGGGTTGAGGAACAACGACGCGGGGTGGAGCAGCTCGGTAGCTCGCTGGGCTCATAACCCAGAGGTCGCAGGTTCAAATCCTGTCCCCGCTACCACAGAAGACGCAGGGCCCGGAGGTTTCGACCTCCGGGCCCTGCGTCGTCGTCGCGCGAGCCGTTCGCTCCGTTCGTCTTATTCGGGCAAAGTCCGGCCGGACCGGCTTGGTCCGCGTCCGCCGCCGCGCGATCCTGGTGCGGTACGAACGGCGAGGCGTGGAGGCGGGATTGCTGCGCAGACGGCGGGGGCGGTCCACCACGGTGGCCATGGACACGGGCCGCTGGGACGCCTGGTGCGCCCGGGCGGCCGGCAGCGGGCGGCGCGAGGACGTCCAGCACCTGCTCGGAGCGCTCCGCCGGGTCGCGGAGAACGGCACACCGCAGGACAGGTCCGCCGCGCTCGACGCCCTGCACCGCGCCCCTGCCGCCCTGTTGCTCCTTCTCGACCGGCACGCCCGCCCGGGGCCGACCACCTCGGGCCCCCTCGACCGCGGTGGCCCACGGCTGCTGCTCGCCTCCCTCGACCCCGACGGGCGGGTCCGCCAGGCCGCGGTCGAGGCGCTGGCCGGCTCCGGCGGACCGACCACCGCGGCGGCGCTCGCGCTGCGTACCGCCGACTGGGTCCCCGCCGTGCGCGAATGGGCCGCCGCCGCCCTGCTGCAGCGCACCGCTCCGGACGACGTCGGCCCCGCGGTACGGATCCTGCTCCGGCTGGCGGACCGCAGCCGCTCCGGCGGGATGCTCGCCGCCTACCGGGCCGTACTCGCCGAGCCCCAGCACCGCCGCGCGGTCCGCGCGCTCGCCGTCGACACCGACCCCACCGCCCGCCGCTTCGGCGTCGAACTCGCCCTGGACCTGGGGGAGTACGTCAAAGGCGACCTGCTGCGGGCGGCGCTCCACGACCATGACCAGGTGTGCCGGCGGCTCTGCGCCCAGCGCCTGCTGGAGATCGACCCCGGCCAGGCGGGCCGGCTGCTGCGGGCCCGTGGCGCCGGGGTGCGCGAACTCGCGGTGGCCGCGCTGCCCGCCGACGTCCCCGCCACCCGTCTGGTCGCGCTGCTCGCCGACCGGGCCAGGATGGTGCGGGCGCAGGCCCGCTGGCAGCTCTACCAGCGCGGTGAACCGCCGGCCGAGGTCTACCGCAGGCAGTTGCGCCGGGCCGGCCGTCCCCCCGCGCCCGCCCGGTTACTCGCCGGACTCGCCGCGGGCCTGGGGGAGTGCGGGGACGCGGCCGACGCGCCCCAGCTGGCCAGGCTGCTCACCGACCCGCACGCGATCGTCCGCCGGGCCGCCGTACGCGCGGTGGGCAGGCTCGCCAAGCCGGACGAACTCGTGGGCCTGCTGGGTCCGTTGGCCACCGACCCTGATCAGGGAGTGGCGCGGGAGGTGTTCGAGGCACTGACCCGGGTGCCCGACGACGTGCCGGCCGAGACGCTCTGGATCGGCCGGACCCGTACCGAACCGGTGGTCCGCGCGCTCGCCGAGCGGATCAGCCGGCAGGCCGCGGCGCTGCACGAGCGCGTCCCCGGCGCGGCGGCGGTTACGAGCAGTCCGGGCACAAGCCGCGGTAGGTGACCTCGACCTCGGAGACGGTGAAGCCGAAGCGCTCACCGCTCGGCAGCGCGGCCAGCGGGTCCCCGTGCGGGTGAACATCGCGGATCGTGCCGCAGCTGGAGCAGACCAGGTGCTGGTGCGGGTGGTGGGCGTTCGGGTCGTACCGCTTGGCGCGGCCGTCGGTGGCGACCTCGATGATCTCGCCGATACTGACCATTTCGCCCAGCGTGTTGTAGACGGTGGCCCGGGAGATCTCGGGCAGCCTTTGACTGGCGCGAGCGTGTACCTCGTCGGCGGTCAGGTGGACATGGTCGCCGTCGAGGACCTCGGCCACGACACGGCGCTGGGCGGTCAGCCGCCAGCCGCGGGTGCGCAGTCGTTCCAACAGGTCGCTCATGTGTACCAGCCTAACAGTGGGCATACGGATTCTGAGTGAGTCTTTGACTGGTGCTCTTCTTGACTTGGACAGTGTCTATCGTAGGATCGAGTCTGGCGACAGCCGAGGGACAGGTCGAATCCAGGGAGACATACGTGACTGTTCAGGAGACGGGTCCGCTGACCACGGAGTCCGGTGCACCCGTTGCGGACAACCAGAACAGCGAGACGGCCGGCCTCGGCGGTCCCGTTCTGGTCCAGAGCCAGCACCTGCTGGAGAAGCTCGCGCACTTCAACCGGGAGCGCATCCCGGAGCGCGTCGTGCACGCCCGCGGCGCCGGTGCGTACGGCACCTTCACCCTCACCCGCGACGTCTCGCAGTGGACCCGGGCGAAGTTCCTCTCCGAGGTCGGCAAGCAGACCGAGACCTTCCTGCGGTTCTCCACCGTCGCGGGCAACCTCGGCTCGGCGGACGCGGTGCGCGACCCGCGCGGCTTCGCGCTGAAGTTCTACACCGAGGACGGCAACTACGACCTCGTCGGGAACAACACCCCGGTGTTCTTCATCAAGGACGCCCTCAAGTTCCCGGACTTCATCCACACCCAGAAGCGCGACCCGTACACCGGCTCGCAGGAGGCGGAGAACATCTGGGACTTCTGGGGTCTGAGCCCGGAGTCGACGCACCAGGTGACCTGGCTCTTCGGTGACCGCGGCATCCCGGCCAGCTACCGCCACATGAACGGCTACGGCTCCCACACGTACCAGTGGAGCAACGAGGCCGGCGAGGTCTTCTGGGTCAAGTACCACTTCAAGACCGACCAGGGGATCAAGACCCTCACCCAGGACGAGGCCGTCAAGCTCGCCGGCGAGGACACCGACAGCCACCAGCGCGACCTGCGCGAGGCCATCGAGCGCGGGGAGTTCCCGAGCTGGACGGTGCAGATCCAGGTGATGCCGGCGGCCGACGCGGCGACGTACCGCTTCAACCCGTTCGACCTGACCAAGGTGTGGCCGCACGCGGACTACCCGCCGATCGAGATCGGCAAGCTGGAGCTCAACCGCAACCCGGAGAACGTCTTCGCCGAGGTCGAGCAGTCGATCTTCAGCCCGGCGCACTTCGTGCCCGGCATCGGCCCGTCCCCGGACAAGATGCTCCAGGGCCGGCTCTTCGCCTACGGCGACGCGCACCGCTACCGGGTCGGCGTCAACGCCGACCACCTGCCGGTGAACCGGCCGCACGCCGCCGAGGCGCGCACCCACAGCCGGGACGGCTTCCTGTACGACGGGCGGCACGCCGGCGCCAAGAACTACGAGCCGAACAGCTTCGGCGGCCCGTTCGAGACCGGCCGTCCGCTGTGGGAGGCGGCCCAGGTGAGCGGTGCCACGCAATACAGCGCGGCGCCCTCGCACGCCGAGGACAACGACTTCGTGCAGGCCGGCAACCTCTACCGGCTGATGTCCGAGGACGAGAAGACCCGCCTGATCGACAACCTCGCGGGCATGATCGCCAAGGTGTCGCGTGACGACATCATCGAGCGCGCGATCAACAACTTCCGCCAGGCGGACGCTGACTACGGCAAGCGGCTCGACACCGCGGTCCAGGCCCTCCGCGGCTGATCCGACCGCTTGACCGTGAGGCCGATGGGGCCGGACGCCACTGGGCTCCGGCCCCATCGCCATGCGCGCGGGCGGGTCCGGCCGGCTCTCAGGCCGGGACCGCCGCCTTGGTGGGCGACCAGCAGCGGACGATGTCGCGGACGGAGACGACGCCCATGGGTTCGAGGCCGCTCTCCAGCACGATGAGGTGGCGGAAGTTGCCGCGCAGCATGGCCGCCGCGGCGTCGTCGAGGGTCCACTGCGGAGCGGCGAAGACGACGTCGGTCGTGGTGTGGGCGTGGACGGGTTCCTGGTCGGGATCGAGACCCGCGCCGATCGCGTTGAGGATGTCGCGCTCGGTCAGTATCCCGAGACCGAAGGTCTCGGGGTCGAAGACGATCGCCGCGCCGACCCGGCGGGCGGACATCAGCTGGGCGGCCTGGCGGAGGGTATGGGCGGGGCCGATGGTGAGAACCACCGTGCTCATCGCGTCGCGGACCAGCATGGGAACAGGCACCTCCTGGCGGGGGAAGCCGTTGTGTGAACTCATTCACAAGTTCACAAGCGGGGGTATTCTCATGTTCACATGCTCCGCGGGACCCGGCAAGGGGGCGTGCGGAGGTACTGGTTCCGCGAGGAATTGGCGAACGCGCCCCGCGGCGGCGGGTCACTCCCCGCCCAGATACCCCAACAGCTCTTCGTGCAGCAGCCCGTTGGACGCCGCCGCGTTGCCGCCGAACGGACCCCGCACCCCGTCGAGCGAGGTGAAAGTGCCGCCGGCCTCCCGGACGATCACGTCGTTGGCGGCCATGTCCCACAGGCTCAGCTCGGGCTCGGCGCAGATGTCCACGGAGCCCTCGGCGACCATCATGTACGGCCAGAAGTCCCCGTAGCCGCGGGTCCGCCAGCAGTCACGGGTCAGGTCGAGGAAGTTCTCCATGCGGCCCAGCTCCTCCCAGCCGCCCAGCGAGGAGTAGGCGAAGGAGGCGTCCTCGATCCGGCCGACGCTGGAGACGTGCAGCCGGGTCGCCGAGGTCAGGCTGCGCCCGGTGAAGGCGCCGGAGCCCTTCGCCGCCCACCAGCGGCGGCTCAGCGCGGGGGCGGAGACCAGGCCGACCACCACCTCGTCGCCGTCCTCGCCGCGGTCCGCGAGCGCGATCAGGGTGGCCCAGACCGGCACCCCGCGGACGTAGTTCTTGGTGCCGTCGATCGGGTCGACGATCCAGCGGCGCGGGCCGCCGCCGTCGGCGCCGTACTCCTCGCCCAGCACCGCGTCGCGTGGACGTGCCCTGGCCAGGTGGTTGCGGATCAGCTCCTCGGCCGCCTTGTCCGCTTCGCTGACCGGCGTCAGGTCCGGCTTGGTCTCGACCTTCAGGTCAAGTGCCTTGAAGCGGGCCATGGTCGCGGCGTCGGCGGCGTCGGCAAGGACGTGGGCAAGGCGCAGATCGTCGTTGTAATCGGGCATATGGCGAACCCTAGCGATCCGGCGGGTACCCCGCTCCGGTGTGCCCCGCGCGAAGCCTTGACAGCACCGGACGCCGCGTCAATTCTTTCGGGACGGCCGCCCGTCCGCGGGGCAGATTGCGGTGGTTTGGAGGCAATGATGCCTACTGCCAGGGAGACACTACTGGACGCGGCCTTCACCGTGCTCGGGGAACGGCCGTGGACAGCGGTCCGCATGGTCGACGTGGCGGCCGCGGCCGGGGTCTCCCGGCAGACCCTCTACAACGAGTTCCGCAGCAAGGAAGGGCTGGCGCGGGCGCTGATCCGGCGCGAGACCGATACGTATCTGGCAGGTGTCGAGCGGGCGTTGACGCTGGCCGGGCGCGACGGCGGCGACCCGGGGGAGTGCTTCGCCGCCGCCGCGGGCTGGACCCTGCGCACCGCCCGCCGCAGCCCGCTGGTCCGGGCGGCCCTCACCGGTCACCGGGACTTGCGCCCGCCGCTGCCCGACCTGGTGTCCGCCCTCCACACCCGCACCGTCGCCGCCCTCGCCCAGGCATTCCCCCGGCTGCGCCGCGAGGACATCGCCTGGGCCTGCGAGGCCGCCATCCGCCTCACCGTCTCCTACGTGATCGCCCCGGCGCCGTCCGACGAGGCGGCATGCCTGCGGGTCGGCCAGTTGGTGCGGAGCTTGCTGGTGTGGCCGGCGAGATGACGCCCGGCCGGCGGGCCAGGCCGGCGGACCCGGTCGGCGGGCCGGGTCAGTGCGAGGAGCCGGAGATCTGCAGGCCGATGACGCCGACGATCACGAAGGAGATGGAGACCAGCTTCAGCGCCGAGACCATGTCGCCCAGGAAGGCCATGCCGTAGATCGCCGTGCCCGCCGCGCCGATGCCGGTCCAGACCGCGTACGCCGGGCCGACGTCGAGCTTCTTCAGGGAGAGCGTGAGGAGCCCGAAGGAGCCGAGGGCGAAGAGGCAGAAGGCAATGGTCGGCCAGAGCCGGCTGAAGCCGTGCGAGAGCTTGAGGCACACCGCGAACCCCGTCTCGAAGATGCCCGCGACCACCACCAGTAGCCAGGCCATCGGGGGTGCCTCCGTTCCCGCTCGTTCTGTCGCCCGTGCACAGTGCACGTATTCCCGCACAGGGCGCTGCTGATCATCACACAGCATGCCCGCAAACGATGAGGATACGGGAGGGAGCAGTCACTCCCGTACCCCGAGGCTCCGCTGTCTGCCCGTCAGTCGCCCTCGCGGCGTTCCCTGGTGGCCAGCAGCCGCCGCAGCGAGTCCAGCCGGGCCGGTTCGGCATGCCCCGCGGCCACCCAGGCGTCGAGCGCGCACTCGGGTTCGTCGTGGGTGCAGCCGCGCGGGCACTCCTCGGTGCCCGGCACGAGATCGGGGAACGCCTGGATGACCCGGGAGGGGTCGATGTGGTGCAGCCCGAAGGACCGTACGCCCGGGGTGTCGATCACCCAGCCGGAGTCCCCCGGCAGGGGAAGCGCCAGCGCCGAGGTGGTGGTGTGCCGGCCGCGCCCGGTCACCGCGTTGACGTGGCCGGTGCTGCGCTGCCGGTCCACCAGCGCGTTGACCAGCGTGGTCTTGCCGACGCCGCTGTGCCCGACGAAGGCGGTGACATGCCCCTTGAGCCGCTCGCGGATCTGGTCGACCCCGCCGGTCAGGAAGTCGTCCCGGTTGGTGACCACGTACGACAGGTCCAGTGCGCCGTAGGTCTCCAGCAGTTCGTCCGGAGAGGCCAGGTCGGACTTGGTGAGCACCAGGAGCGGTTCGAGCCCGGCGTCGAAGGCGGCGACCAGTGCCCGGTCGATCATCCGGGGCCGGGGCTCGGGCTGGGCCAGCGCGGTGACGATGGCCAGCTGGTCGGCGTTGGCGACGATCACCCGCTCGTACGGATCGGTGTCGTCGGCGGTACGGCGCAGCACCGAGGTGCGCTCCTCGACCCGCACCACCCGGGCCAGGGTGTCCTTGGCGCCGGACAGGTCGCCGACCACCGCCACCCGGTCGCCGACCACCGCGGACTTGCGGCCCAGCTCGCGGGCCTTCATCGCGACCACCTGGCGGTCGTCGACCAGCACCGTCAGCCGGCCGCGGTCCACGGTGAGCACCATGCCCTCGGTGGCGTCCTCGTGCTTGGGGCGGATGCTGGTCCGGGGCCGGTTGCCCTTCGCGTTGGGGCGGACACGTACGTCGTCCTCGTCGGGGTTCTTGCCGTAGCGGCGCATCGCTTGCCGTCAGCCCCGCGTTCCGGTCGCGGGCCCGTCGAGCATGGCCCTCCACAGCTCGGGGAAGTCCGGCAGCGTCTTCGCCGTCGTCGCCACGTTCTCCACCTCGACGCCCGGGACCACCAGGCCGAGCACGGCGCCGGCGGTGGCGAGGCGGTGGTCCTCGTAGGTGTGGAAGACCCCGCCGTGCAGCGGCGCCGGCTGGACCCGCAGGCCGTCCTCGGTCTCGGTGACGTCGCCGCCGAGCCCGTTGATCTCCTTGGCCAGCGCGGCCAGCCGGTCCGTCTCGTGCAGCCGCAGATGCGCGATCCCGGTGAGATGCGACTCCCCGTCGGCCACCGCCGCGGCCGCGGCGATCACCGGCGTCAGCTCGCCGACCTCGTGCAGATCGGCGGTGATGCCGTGCACTCTGCCGGAGCCCTTGAGCGTCAGGCCGTGGTCGGTCAGCTCGCAGCTGCCGCCCATCCGGGTGAAAAGTCCGCGCAGCGCGTCGCCGGGCTGGGTGGTGCGCCGCGGCCAGCCAGGGATGGTGACCCGGCCGCCGGTGACCAGGGCGGCGGCGAGGAAGGGCGCCGCGTTGGACAGGTCGGGCTCCACGGTCAGATCGCGGCCGAGCAGCGCGCTCGGCGCGACCCGCCACATGTCGCGGGGGCCGCCGTCCTGCGGGGTGTCGACCTTGGCGCCGGCCTTCCGCAGCATGTCCACGGTCATCAGGATGTGCGGCAGCGAGGGCAGGCTGCGGCCGGTGTGGCGCAGCTCCAGGCCCTTGTTGAAGCGCGGCCCGGAGAGCAGCAGCGCGCTGATGAACTGCGAGGAGGAGGACGCGTCCACCTCCACCGCGCCGCCGGCCAGTGAACCGGCGCCGTGCACGGTGAGCGGCAGCGACCCGCGGCCCTCGTCGTCGATCCTCGCGCCCAGCTCGCGCAGCGCGTCGATCACGCCGTGCAGCGGGCGCTCGTACGCCCGGGCGTCGCCCTCGAAGCGGACCGGTCCGTCGGCGAGCGCCGCCACCGGCGGCAGGAAGCGCATCACGGTGCCGGCGTTGCCGACGTCGATGGTGGCCGGGCCGTGCAGCCCGGCCGGGATGATCCGCCAGGCCTCGCCGCCGGACGGATTCACCGTCTCGTCGATCTGTACGCCCATGGCACGCAGGGCGTTCGCCATCAGCGCGGTGTCACGGCTGCGCAGCGGCCGGCGCACCCATCCGGGCTCACTGGAATGGGCGGCCAGCACCAGGGCGCGATTGGTCACCGACTTGGACCCGGGCACCGTGACATTCGCGTCCACGGCACCGGGCGCGGTCGGGGCCGGCCAGAGGTCGGTCTGCACGGTGCGGTCGGTCATGAGGCCCAAGCGTAGTGGCTGCGGTACAGGGAGATAAGTCGGCGAATCGGCCGAAACCTGCTGGAAACAGGATGTGCGACGCACCCTGCCACTCCTGACCCGCGAGCAGGGAAGCGCAGGCCAGAGCCTTACTGGAGCAGCAGCCAGCGCGCGCCGCCGATCAGGGAGAAGAAAGCGACGGCGTAAAACAGCAGCATCCACAGCGCCGCCGGGGTGTGGGTGAGCCGGGCCAGCTGGTCGGCGTCCGAGGAGCCGCTGCGGTCCCGCCGCCTGGTGCGCTGCAGCTCGGCGACCGGCCGGACCCCGCCGGCCAGCAGGAACCACACCACCAGATACGCGAACGCCGCCTGCACCTGCGCCTTGGTCAGCCACGAGACCAGCAGGAACAGCGCCGCGGTGATCACCACGGTCAGCGCGCCGTACGCGTTGCGGATCATCACCAGCATGACCAGCAGCAGGAGGGTCGCGCCCCAGAGCAGCGCGGTGATGTGTCCTGCCGCCAGCAGCGCGGCCCCGGCCAGGCCCAGCAGCGGCGGGGCGGTGTAGCCGGCCGCGGCGGTCAGCACCATGCCGGGGCCGTGCGGCTTGCCGCGCGAGACGGTCAGGCCCGAGGTGTCCGAATGCAGACGTATACCGTCCAGCCGGCGGCCGGAGAGCAGCGCGACCAGTCCGTGGCCGCCCTCGTGCGCGATGGTCACCGCGTTGCGGACGATGTGCCACACGCTCCGGGTCAGCACCGCGGCGAGGGCGAACAGCGCGGTGGCCCCGATCAGCCAGCGCGAGGGGTCGGGCTGGGTGCCGGTCAGCCGGTGCCACATCTCGGTGATGCTCGCGACGTTCATACGGGGATCGTTCCTCTGCTTCCTGTGCGGGATGGCCCGGACGGTCCGGGGCGGGTGGAGCGGGGGGTGGGTGAGGCCCAGGGACTTGCCGTCCGGGGCCGTGGTCGTGGCAGTGTTGCAGTCATGTGCGGTCGATATGCGGCGAGCAGGAAACCCGAAGATCTTGTGGGCCTCTTCGAGGTGAAGAAGTGGGAGCCCACCGAGACCATCGCGCCCGACTGGAACGTCGCTCCGACGAAAGACGTCTACGCCGTACTGGACCGTCCGGTGCGGGACTCCGGTTCCCCGGAACCGGTACGGCAGCTGCGGGTGCTGCGCTGGGGACTCGTCCCCTCCTGGGCGAAGACCCCCGACGGCGGGGCGCGGCTGATCAACGCGCGGGCCGAGACCGCGCACGAGAAGCCCTCCTTCCGCCGGGCGCTGACCGCCCGGCGCTGCCTGATACCCGCCGACGGCTACTACGAGTGGCTGACCGGCTCCCAGGAGCGGCAGCTGGAGGAGCAGGGGAAGAAGAAGCGGTCGCGCAAGCAGCCGTACTTCGTCACCCCGGCCGACGGCTCGGTCTTCGCGATGGCCGGGCTGTACGAGTTCTGGCGTGACGCGACACTGCCGGACGACCACCCGCGGGCCTGGTGGACCACCTGCACCGTGGTCACCACCGCCGCCGAGACCACCGACCTGGCCGGGTACGACGGCCACGGGCCGCGGTCGCTGGCCGATATCCACCCGCGGATGCCGCTGATGCTCCCCCCGGACCGGTGGGCGGCCTGGCTCGATCCGGCCACCACCGACCCGGACACCCTCCACGACCTCCTCGCGCCGCCGCCCGGCGGGCTGCTGCGGGCCTACCCGGTCGGCACCGCGGTCAGCAGCGTGCAGAACAACGGCCCAGAGCTGCTGACGGAGCTGGCGGCACCCGAGGAGGAGACACTGTTCTGATGCACGCATCGGAACAGCCCGACCAGCCCGAACGGCCCGACCAGCCGGAACGCCCGGGACACCCGGCCGCGGTGAGCGTCCCCACCCCGGCAGGGCCGGCCCGTATCACCTGGTACGCGGCGGCCTCCGCGGCCGGCCGGGCCCGCAGCGTGCTGGCGCTCGGGCACGGCGCGGGCGGCGGCATCGAGGCCCGCGACCTGGTGGCGCTGGCCGCCGCGCTGCCCGCGCACGGGGTGACGGTGGCGCTGGTGGAACAGCCCTGGCGGGTCGCGGGCAAGAAGCTGGCCCCCGCGCCCAAGACCCTCGACGCCTGCTGGAGCGCACTGTGGCCCGCCCTCACCGAGCCCGGGCTGCCGGTGGTGGCCGGGGGGCGCAGCGCCGGCGCGCGGGTGGCCTGCCGGACCGCCGGTCCGCTGGGCGCCGCGGCCGTTCTCGCGCTGGCCTTCCCGCTGCACCCGCCGGGCAGGCCGGAGAAGAGCCGCGCCGACGAGCTGGCCCGCTTCACCGGTCCGCTCCTGGTCGTCCAGGGCGGCAACGACACCATGGGGAAGCCCGCGCGGTTCCCGGCCGGGCGCGCGCCGTACGAGATCCCGCACGCCGACCACGGTTTCGCCGTGCCCAAGCGGGCCCCGGTCACCCAGGAGGCCGCACTCACCGCGCTGACCACCGCGGTCACCGCGTGGCTGGCCGGGCTGGGGTACGCCGCCGGCTGAGGCGCGGCGCCCGCCGGCGCGCCCCGCCGTGGGCTGCGGACCCCGGCCGCAAAGCCCCCGAACGGCGGACGGTGGCCGGGAATGAGCACCGCACCCCTTGCGTTGTGGATGTCGACAGGACGTAGTGCACAGGGTGTGAGGAGAGGCAGCCGCATGGTTTCAGCCGCATGCCGGCCGAGCGCGCAGGGCAACGCGCAGGCGGACGTTGCCGCGCCGTACTTGAACTGGGCCGAGTGGTCCGGCAAGAAGGACGACGGCAAGGGCGCATCGGGCATGCCCATCCCCGGTGCAATATCCTCCCAGACGAGCGTGTCCACTTTGGGACGCGCTGGAGTTTCTGAGGAGGTGGGTCCGGTCACCGGCACCGACGACAGCACGGCGGAAACCGCGGGTGCGTCCGGTCAGTCGGCGCAGGAGAGCGAGTCCGCGCGCAGCGAGCGCTTCGAGCGGGACGCCCTGGGCTTCCTCGACCAGATGTACTCGGCCGCGCTGCGGATGACCCGCAATCCGGCCGACGCCGAGGACCTGGTGCAGGAGACGTACGCGAAGGCGTACGCGTCCTTCCACCAGTTCCGCGAGGGCACGAACCTGAAGGCCTGGCTCTACCGCATCCTGACGAACAGCTTCATCAACTCCTACCGCAAGAAGCAGCGCGAACCGCTGCGCAGCGGTTCGGAGGACATCGAGGACTGGCAGCTGGCCCGGGCCGAGTCGCACATGTCGACCGGTCTGCGCTCGGCGGAGTCGCAGGCGCTCGACCACCTGCCCGACTCCGATGTGAAGTCGGCACTCCAGGCGATCCCCGAGGAGTTCCGCATCGCGGTGTACCTCGCGGACGTCGAGGGCTTTGCCTACAAGGAGATCGCGGACATCATGGGAACACCCATCGGCACGGTGATGTCCAGGCTGCACCGCGGGCGTCGCCAGTTGCGCGAGCTGCTGGAGGACTACGCCCGGGACCGCGGGCTCGTCCCCGCGGGCGCGGGAGATCAGAAGGGCGCGGATTCATGAGTTGCGGCAACGCACATGAGACGGACTGCTCCGAGGTGCTCGACCACCTCTACGAGTACCTCGACGACGAGATGTCCGAGGACTCCTGCGCCAAGTTCAAGGAGCACTTCGAGGAGTGCCACCCCTGCCTGGAGAAGTACGGGCTGGAGGCGGCCGTGAAGAAGCTGGTCAAGCGGTGCTGCGGCTCGGACGACGTGCCGACCGACCTGCGGTCGAAGGTGATGATGCGGATCGAGCTGATCCGGTCCGGTGAGGTGATCCCCGAGGCCGACACCTTCGCCGCGGACAGCACCCGTACCGGGGCCGAGGCACCCTCGGCCGGCTGACCACCGCACCCAGACGCCCACCCCCATCTCACCCTTCCGGGTGAGCGGCGGCGCCCTCCCTCCTGCCCGGGCGGGCGCCCGCACAGCCCCCCACCTGCGCATGGTTGGATGCCCGTGGGGTTGGCAAGGAGGTCCGGTGGGGACAACGGCCAAAGTGTGCAAGGTTGGTGTCGTACGGGCTGGTACGAAGGGCCGTGCGGGGGGCGAGAGCGTGGTGCGGGAAGGCGACGTCCTGGCAGTGATCGGCTGAGCGGGCAGGCGGGATACGACGTTGAAGATCTTCGGAAGAGTGCGGCACCGGCCGTCGCCCACCTGGCGGCAGGCCACCGACCGGGCGTTCACGCTGATCGACGACGGCCGCTACGAGGACGCGGGCGCGCTGCTGACCCGGGCCGCGGACCTGGAACCGTGGCTCTCGGAGTCCTGGTACAACCTGGCGCTGCTGCACAAGTTCCGGCACGACTGGACGCAGGCCCGGATCGCGGGTCTGCGTGCCGTCGCACTGCTCGACCGCCCGGTCGGCGCGCCCGACTGGTGGAATCTGGGCATCGCCGCGACCGCCCTGCAGGACTGGCCGCTGGCCCGCCGCTCCTGGCAGGCGTACGGGCTGCGGATGCCCGCGGGGACCGCCGAGCGCACCGGCGAGGAGTCGGTCGGCCTGCCGCTGGGCAGCGCCACGGTACGGCTCTCGCCGGAGGGTGAGGCCGAGGTGGTGTGGGGCCGCAGGCTCGACCCGGCCCGTATCGAGGTGCTCTCCATCCCGCTGCCGTCGTCCGGCCGCCGCTGGGGCGAGGTCGTCCTGCACGACGGCGTCCCGCACGGCGAGCGGGCCACCGAGGGCGGGACCAGCGGCTCGGTCTACCCGGTCTTCGACGAGATCGAGCTGTGGGCACCGTCGCCGGTGCCGACCTGGCTGGTGCTGCTGGAGGCCGCCACGGAGGCGGACCGCAACGCGCTGGAGCGGCTGGCCGCGGAGGCGGGATACGCGGCGGAGGACTGGTCGTCCTCGGTACGGCTCCTGTGCCGCACCTGTTCGGAGAGCCGCATGCCCACGGACGACGGCTCGGCCACCACCCGCGACCCCCACGATCACGGTGAGCCCGGCCACCCGGGGCACCTCAGCCATGTGAGTCCCGGCAGCGAGGACGTGCCGTGGACGGCGGAGCGCGAGTGCGGGATCGCTGCGCCGGCGACCCTGGTGGAGGGCCTCCTGGACAGCTGGGTCGCCGACAGCCCCAACACCCGCGACTGGCGCGACCTCGAAGAAGTCTGCTGAAAGTTTTTCCGGGCGGAGGACGGGGCGGGGGGCCCTATGGGGGTGCGGGTCGGAAGTGAGGGTGCCGTGGTCCACGGTGCCGTTGTCCGTGTGGGTGCCGCCCTTTCCCCTTTTTTTGCCGCCTTCTCGCCTCCGGGGGCGTCATGCGGAGGAAGCCGAGCACCCCAGGGGCGCGAGGAACTGCGCGAGCAACCGGCCACCGGCGGACGTCTGGGCACCGGGGTGGGTGCCCCGAGGGGGCGCGAGGAACTGCGCGACAAGCCACGACGTAGCGGCACCGAGCCACCGGCCGGACGGGGGCACCGTGGATTCCGGTTCAGCCCCCCGCAGGGGACCCGTACGCTTGGAGACGGTCGTTCACGTTCCCGGAAGGCGTACAGGCGGAGATGTCGCAGCAAACCGAGCAAGGCCAGGAGTTCCTCGACGACGTCACGGACGCCGAGGCGCGCGAGCAGGCGCACCGCGAGCGCGGGACGGCCCGGCCGATCACCGTCGTGGGCAATCCCGTGCTGCACCGCGAGTGCAAGGACGTGACCGTCTTCGACG
This sequence comes from Streptomyces sp. NBC_01476, assembly GCF_036227265.1. Classification (NCBI taxonomy): domain Bacteria; kingdom Bacillati; phylum Actinomycetota; class Actinomycetes; order Kitasatosporales; family Streptomycetaceae; genus Streptomyces; species Streptomyces sp. NBC_01476. Next base: position 5,515,809 of record NZ_CP109446.1, read on the forward strand.
ACGAGCTGGCCGCGCTGATCGACGACATGTTCGCCTCGCAGCGGGCGGCCGAGGGCGTCGGCCTGGCCGCCAACCAGATCGGGGTCGACCTCAAGGTCTTCGTCTACGACTGCCCCGACGACGAGAACCAGCGGCACGTCGGCGCGATCTGCAACCCCGTACTGGAAGAACTCCCCGCCGATCAGCGGCACTTGGACGATTCCGCCGAGGGCTGCCTGTCGGTGCCCGGCGCCTATATGGAACTCGCCCGCCCCGACTACGCGGTGGTACGCGGCCAGGACCCCGCCGGCAACCCGGTCCGGGTGCACGGCCGCGGCTACTTCGCGCGCTGCCTGCAGCACGAGACCGAGCACCTGTACGGGCAGCTCTACATCGACCGGCTCTCCAAGCGCGAACGCAAGGACGTCATGCGGCAGATGGCCGAGGCCACCCCGAAGTTCGCGACCGTCCCGAACGACTGACACGCGCGGCGCGGCAGCCGTCCGGGACGGACGTCACGTCAGAGCGGGCGGCGGCTCAGCGGCACTCAGAAGTCCTCGTCCAGGGCCACCGTGCCCTCGACGGCGACCTGGTAGGCCGACGGCCGCCGCTCGAAGAAGTTCGTCAGCTCCTGGACACCCTGCAACTCCATGAAGGAGAAGGGGTTCTGGGAGCCGTACACCGGCGCGAAGCCCAGCCGGACCAGCCGCTGGTCGGCCACGCACTCCAGATACTCGCGCATCGACTCGGTGTTCATCCCCGGCAGCCCGTCGCCGCACAGGTCCCGGCCGAACTGCAGCTCCGCCTCGACGGCTTCGCGCAGCATGTCGGTGACCTGCTGCTCCAACTCCGCGTCGAAGAGGCCGGGTTCCTCTTTGCGTACGGTGTCGACCACCTCGAAGGCGAAGCTCATGTGCATCGTCTCGTCGCGGAAGACCCAGTTGGTGCCGGTCGCCAGGCCGTGCAGCAGTCCGCGGGAGCGGAACCAGTAGACGTACGCGAAGGCCCCGTAGAAGAACAGGCCCTCGATGCAGGCCGCGAAGCAGATCAGGTTGAGCAGGAAACGGCGGCGGTCGGCGCGGGACGCGAGCCGGTCGATGGTCTCGACGGAGTCCATCCAGCGGAAGCAGAACTGTGCCTTCTCCCGGATGGACGGGATGTTCTCCACCGCGGCGAAGGCCGCCGTGCGGTCCTCCGGGTCGGGCAGATAGGTGTCCAGCAGGGTCAGATAGAACTGGACGTGCACGGCCTCCTCGAAGAGCTGCCGGGACAGGTACAGCCGCGCCTCGGGGGAGTTGATGTGCTTGTAGAGGGTGAGCACCAGGTTGTTGGCCACGATCGAGTCGCCGGTGGCGAAGAAGGCGACCAGCCGGCCGATCAAGTGCTGCTCGGCGGCGGTGAGTCCGGCAAGGTCGGTGACGTCGGAGTGGAGGTCGACCTCCTCCACCGACCAGGTGTTCTTGATCGCGTCGCGGTAGCGGTCGTAGAAGTCCGGGTAGCGCATCGGACGCAGCGTCAGCTCGAAGCCCGGGTCGAGCAGGTTCTTCGTGACGGGCCCGGCGGGCCCAGCGGGCTCGGCGCCGGCGGCGGACGCGGCGGACGCGGTGGGAGAGACGGGGGTGGTGGTCATTACTGGCATGCCTCGCAGGACTCGGGGTTCTCCAGGGAGCAGGCGACCGCCTCGGGGTCGGCCGGCGCCGGGATGACGGCAGTGGGCTGGGCCTGGGCGGCGCGGGCGATCCGGGTGGCCGGCCGGGACCGCAGGTAGTACGTGGTCTTCAGGCCCTGCTTCCAGGCGTAGGCGTACATCGAGCTGAGCTTGCCGATGGTCGGCGTCTCCAGGAACAGGTTCAGCGACTGGCTCTGGTCCAGGAACGGGGTGCGGGCCGCCGCCATGTCGATCAGGCCGCGCTGCGGGATCTCCCAGGCGGTGCGGTACAGCCCGCGTACCTCCGCCGGGATCCAGCTGAAGCCCTGGACCGAGCCGTTGGCGTCGCGCAGCGCCTCCCGGGACTGGGCGTCCCAGACGCCGAGCCGCTTGAGGTCGGCCACCAGGTAGGAGTTGACCTGGAGGAACTCGCCGGAGAGCGTCTCGCGCTTGAAGAGGTTGGAGACCTGCGGCTCGATGCACTCGTACGCGCCCGCGATGGAGGCGATGGTCGCGGTCGGGGCGATGGCCAGCAGCAGGGCGTTGCGCATCCCGGTGGCCGCGACGCGTTCGCGCAGCGCGGCCCAGCGCTCGGGCCAGTGGAAGTCCACGCCGAAGTGGTCCGGGTGCAGGATTCCCCGCGCGGTCCTGGTCTTCTCCCAGGCGGGCAGCGCGCCGGCCCGCTCGGCGAGGTCGCAGGAGGCTTCGTAGGCGGCGAGCATGACCCGCTCGGCGATCTTCGTGGACAGCGCCTTCGCCTCGGGCGAGTCGAAGGGCAGCCGCAGCTTGAAGAAGACGTCCTGCAGGCCCATTACGCCCAGGCCCACCGGGCGCCACTTGGCGTTGGAGCGGCCGGCCTGCTCGGTCGGGTAGAAGTTGATGTCCACCACCCGGTCGAGGAAGGTGATGGCGGTGCGGACGGTCTCGTCCAGCCGGGTCCAGTCGAGGTCGGCGGCCGGGGCGCCCGGGGTGACGAAGGCGCCGAGGTTGACCGAGCCGAGGTTGCAGACCGCGGTCTCGCCGTCGTCGGTGACTTCGAGGATCTCGGTGCAGAGGTTGGAGGAGTGGACGGTGTGGCCGGGCAGCGCGGTCTGGTTGGCGGTGCGGTTGGCGGCGTCCTTGAAGGTCATCCAGCCCTGGCCGGTCTGCGCGAGGGTACGCATCATCCGGCCGTACAACTCCCGTGCGGGCAGGGTGCGCTGGGCCAGGCCGGCGGCTTCGGCCGCGCGGTAGGCGGCGTCGAAGCTATCGCCCCACAGGTCGACCAGTCCGGGCGTGTCGGCCGGGGAGAAGAGCGACCAGTCGGCGTCCGCCTCGACCCGGCGCATGAACTCGTCCGGCACCCAGTGCGCCAGGTTGAGGTTGTGGGTGCGGCGGGCGTCCTCGCCGGTGTTGTCCCGCAGTTCCAGGAACTCCTCGATGTCCGCGTGCCAGGTCTCCAGGTAGACGGCGGCGGCGCCTTTGCGCCGGCCGCCCTGGTTGACCGCGGCGACGGAGGCGTCGAGCGTCTTGAGGAACGGCACGATGCCGTTGGAGTGCCCGTTGGTGCCGCGGATCAGCGAACCGCGGGCGCGGATCCGGGAGAACGGCAGGCCGATGCCGCCGGCGTGCTTGGAGAGGCGGGCCACCTGGTGGTACCGGTCGTAGATCGAGTCCAGCTCGTCCAGCGGGGAGTCCAGCAGGTAGCAGGAGGACATCTGCGGGTGCCGGGTGCCGGAGTTGAAGAGGGTGGGGGAGCTGGGCAGGTAGTCCAGGGCGCTCATCAGCCGGTAGAGGGCGGCGACTTCGGTGAGCGCCTGCGGGGTGTCCCCCTCGGCGAGGCCGGCCGCCACCCGCAGCATGAAGAACTGCGGGGTCTCGATGACCTGCCGGGTGATGGGGTGCCGCAGCAGGTAGCGGCTGTAGAGGGTGCGCAGCCCGAAGTAGCCGAAGCGGTCGTCGGCGCCGTCGGCGAGGGCCTGGTCGGCCAGGCCGTTCAGCTCGGTGGCGTACCGGGTGGCGAAGGCGGCGGCGCGCTCGGCGATCAGGCCCTCGCGGTGGCCGACCCCGATCGAGGCGGTGAACGAGCCGGCGCCCTGGCCGGCCGCCTCGTCGGCGATGGTGCGGGTGAGCAGGCGGGCGGCGAGCCGCGAGTACGCCGGGTCCTCGGAGATCAGGCCGGCCGCGGCCTCGGTGGCCAGCGTGCGGAGTCCGGCGCTGTCGGAGCCCGCGTTGCGCCCGCGCAGTGCGGCGGCGGCCACCCGGCCGGGGTCGGTGTCGGGGAGGTCCGCGGTCAGCGCGATGAGATGGCGCAGGAGTTCGTCTCCGGCGGCGTCGTGCGGTGCTGGGACCGCTGCGGCGGTGGGCGCGGGGGCTGACGGCGCGATGGTCACGGTGGTGGGTGCTCTCTCCCTGGTACGCGGCGGCCGCGCGGGGGAGGAGAAGCGGGCAGGGCCGGGCCGTCGTACGGGCATGCCGGACCGCGTCCGCAGGCCCAATCCGCGAGGCCCGGACACAGATGCGCTCGCGCGCGGCGGGGCGCGGGCGGGCGCGTTGCCGGCAGGCGATCGGGCTGTGCGGGCGCGTCAGGACGCGGCCGCTCACCGTTGCGGGGCAGCGCCGGATTCGCACCGGCTTCCCCTGCGGGCAGCGGAGTTGAGCATACATCTAGTGCCGACCGAAGTTGGTAGCCCTACATGTTGTGTCGCGCGTCCTTCATTGCCGGACGGGCCTGAGTGCTGGGCGGCGGTCGTTCCGGTCGGCCGTGGCCGATGGGCGGTCGCTCGGCGGTCACCGGGGGGCGCCCCCGGCGGCCGTCATATGCATGTACACGCACTGATATAACGGATGTATGACCGCGCACCACGGCAGCTCGTCAGTGACGGAACCCGCCCCGCCGGACACCGGCGTGACGTGCGGGACCGGACGGGAGGCCGTGTCGGTGCCGGGCAGGCAGGGCGGGACGGGGCGCGACGCCTGACCGATCAAGCCTGGAGGGAAAGGATCACCATGCCGGAGAGCGGACATGTGGTGGTGACGGGTTTCGGCGCGATCACCCCGGTCGGCAACGACCGGGAGAGCACCTGGCGGGCCCTGCTCGACGGCCGGTCCGGGATCGGCCCGATCACCCGCTTCGACGCCGCCGGGCTGCCCACCCGGATCGCCGGTGAGGTCCGCGGCTTCGACCCGGCCGCGCACTTCGACCGCAAGAGGCTGCGGCGGATGGCCCGCTTCACCCAGCTCGCCGTCGCCGCCGCGCGGGAGGCCGCCGCCGACGCCGCCCTCGTGGTGGGCGAGGACGCCGGCGGGGTGGACGCCGAGCGGGTCGGGGTGGTCGTCAACACCGCCGTGGTGGGGATGGGCGAGATCGAGGCCGCGGTGGACACCATGCACGCCGACCCGCGCAAGGTGAGCCCGTACTTCGTGCCCTCGGTCATTCCGAACATGCCGGCCTGCGAGGTGGCCATCGACCTCGGGGTGCACGGCCCGGTCACCGCGAGCGCGCTGGCCTGCGCGAGCGGCATCCACGCGCTGCTGGAGGCGCGCCGGCTGATCCTGTCCGGCGAGGCGGACGTGGTGATCGCCGGGGGCACCGACTCGGCCATCACCCGGGTGATGTTCACCGGGCTGAGCACCATGGGCGCGCTGTCGCAGCGCAACGACGAACCGGAGCTGGCCAGCCGCCCCTTCGACGCCGACCGGGACGGCTTCGTCTTCGGCGAGGGCGCCGTCGTCTGCGTCCTGGAGTCGGCCGAGCACGCCAAGGCCCGCGGCGCCCGCCCGTACGCCGAGGTCGCCGGCGGCGCGCTGACCAGTGACGCCTTCCATGTCAGTGCCCCCGATCCGAGCGGTACGTACGCGGTGGCCGCCATGCGCAAGGCGCTGCGGGCCGCGGACACACCGGCCACCGAGGTGGACTACGTGTGCGCGCACGGCACTTCGACCCGGATCAACGACCTCATCGAGACCCGCGCCGTCCGGGAGACCTACGGCCCGCACGCCGACCGGCTGCTCGTCAGCTCGCCCAAGTCGATGACCGGCCACCTGATCGGGGCGGCCGGGGCGCTGTCGGCGATGGTCTGCGCGCTCGCCATCCGGGACGGCGTCGTACCGCCCACCGTCAACCTGGACACGCCGGGCGACGAGTGCGACCTCGACTACGTACCCCACCGGGCCCGTAAGGCGAACGTGCGGACCGCCGCCGTGAACGCCTTCGGTTTCGGCGGCCAGAACTGTGTGGCGATCCTGCGCCGGGTGTGACCACCGCCCGCGGACCCGCACAGGTGTGACCAGGTGTGAAAGGACCTCCGCTCCATGACCGCTCCGCACGAGAATTTTTCCCCCGCCCCTTCCGACGGGTCCAACGGGTCCGACGCGTCCGGCGTCCCCACCGGACCCGCGGGGACGTCCTACGACCCGGCCGCGTTCCGGGACGTCTTCGAGAAGCAGTTCACCTACTGGGCGGGCGTCCGCCGCAACACCCACCGGTACGCCCGGCGGACGGCGATGAGCGACCCGGTGAGCGGCCGCAGCTGGACGTACGCGGAGCTGGGCGCCGATGTCGAGAAGCTGGCGGCCGGGCTGGCCGCGGCCGGCGTACGGCCCGGCGACGTGGTGGTGTACCAGCTCTTCAACGGCCCCGAGTTCGCGCTGCTCTACCTGGCGACCCAGCGGCTCGGCGCCGTCGGCTCGCCGGCCAACTTCCGGCTGGCACCGGGCGAGACGGCCCACACGCTGGACACCGGCCGGCCCACCGCGTACGTCTACGACACCGCCCTGGCGGAGAGCGCCGGGCAGGCGCTGCGGATCGCCGCGCACCGGCCCGCGGTGCTGGTGCACGTCGACGCCCCCGAGGGCGCCCGCCCGCTGCCCGGCTCCCTGCCGTTCGCCGCACTGCTGAGCCGGGGGGCGGGCAGCGGCACCGGGGAACTGCCGCAGCCGGCCGCCGGGCTGTACGGCGAGACCACCCGCCTGTACACCTCGGGCACCACCGGCCTGCCCAAGGGCGTACCGCTCAACAACGCCACCGAGGTGCTCTCCGCGCACGACGTGATCATGCACTTCCCGCTGACGCCCGAGGACCGCACGCTGAACATGACGCCGTGGTTCCACCGCGGCGGCCTGTACTCCGGCGGTCCCAACCCGGTCTTCTACGTGGGCGCCGAAGCGGTGCCGCTGCGGCACTTCGACCCGGACACCGTGCTCGACCTGGTGCAGGAGCGCGGCCTGACCTTCCTGATCGGCGCGCCGACCAATCTGGAGCGGCTGGCCGACGCCCAGCAGGCGCGCCCGCGCGACCTGTCGACGCTGCGCGGCATCGTGACCATGGGCGCGCCCTTGGAGCGGCACGCCTGTCTGCGCTACCAGGAGGTGCTCACCCCGCGGATCTTCAACGGGTACGGCACCACGGAGGCGTTCTGGAACACCTTCCTGCGCCCGAGCGACCTGCCGGGCCACGCGGGCAGCGCCGGGCGGGCCTGTACCGACGACGACGTGGCGGTGGTCAGGATCCACGACGGCCGCCGGGCCGCCCCGGACGACTTCGCGGCCAAGGACGGCGCGGAGGTCGGCGAGGTGATCGTCCGCTCGCTGAAGGCCGGTTACGCCTACACCGCCCGGCCCGAGGAGCAGGCCGAGAACTACCGCGACGGCTGGCTGTACATCGGGGACCTGGCGACCTGGGACGAGGACGAGTACGTCACCATCGTCGGCCGCCGTGACGACATGATCATCTCGGGCGGCGAGAACATTCACCCGGTGCAGGTCGAGGAGGTGCTCAACGAGCACCCGGGGATCGCCGACGCGGCGGTGGTCGGAGCACCGGACCCCCGCTGGGGGCAGCTGGTCACCGCGTATGTGGTGCGCCGGGACCCGGAACTGACCGCGGCGGACTGCGAGAAGCACTGCCGTGCCCACCCGATGCTCGCGCCGTACAAGCGCCCGCGGGCGTACCGCTTCGTGGACGCGCTGCCGACCACGTCCACCGGCAAGAAGCTCCACTACGTGCTGCGCGAACAGGCCGCGCGGGACCTCACCGACGGGACGCTGCAGCGGGTCTGAGGCCGGGTCACGGGCCCCCGGGTCACGGGCCCGGCCTGGGTCCCGGGTCACGGGCCCCGGCCTGGGCCCCCGGTTGGGCCCGGGGGCCCGGGCCCGGTCAGCGGTCCGCGCCATGCCGTTCCGCGGCGGATCTCGCTGCCTGGGCCTCGCGGATCTGGCGGTCGATCTTCGCGTCGTGGCGCAGACCGAGCGCCGGGACGAAGGTGAGGACGAGCAGGAGCAGGGCGAGTGTGGCGATGTCCAGGAGGATTGTCATGCCTCAAGCGTGCGGTTGCCGCTTACCGGAGAACAGTGGCAGGACTGTCGTACTACCGCAATATCCTGCCAAGTGGCATCCTCGGAAGCATGCTGAAGAACGTCGCCGCGGTGCTGCTGGAAGGCGTCCACCCGTTCGAGCTCGGCGTGGTCTGCGAAGTGTTCGGACTCGACCGGAGCGACGAGGGCCTGCCGGTCTACGACTTCGCGGTGGTCTCCGCCGAGGGCCCGGTGCTGGAGACGCACGCCGGGTTCAGCGTCAGCGCGCGGTACGACCTGGACCGGCTGGACGAGGCCGACCTCGTCGCGGTGCCGGCCGGCGACTCCTACGCCGGCCGGGAGTTCCCGCCGGACGTGCTCAAGGCGCTCAACCGGGCGGTGGAGCGCGGCTCCTGGGTGCTCAGCGTCTGCTCCGGGGTCTTCATGCTGGGCGCGGCAGGACTGCTGGACGGGCGGCGCTGCGCGGCGCACTGGCGGCACACCGAACTGCTCTCCCGGCGCTACCCGCTGGCCCGGGTGGAGCCGGACGTGCTCTACGTGGAGGACACCGGGGTGATCACCTCGGCCGGTACGGCCTCCGGGATCGACGCCTGCCTGCACCTGGTGCGCCGCGAGCAGGGCACCGCGGTCGCCAACGGCATCGCCCGGCGGATGGTGGTGCCGCCGCACCGTGAGGGCGGCCAGGCGCAGTACGTGGACCGGCCGCTGCCGAGGGCCACCAGCGACACGGTGACCGGGGTGCTCTCCTGGATGGAGCGGCACCTGGACCGCGAGCTGACGGTGGAGGAGCTGGCCGCCCGCGCGCACATGTCACCGCGCACCTTCGCCCGCCGCTTCCAGCAGGAGACCGGCACCACGCCGTACCGCTGGCTGCTGGGCCAGCGGGTGCTGCTGGCACGGGAGTTGCTGGAGGGCACCGACCACACGGTGGACACCATCGCGGTACGGGCCGGCTTCGGCAACGCGGCCACCATGCGGCACCACTTCGCCGGCTGGACCGGCACCACCCCGCAGGCGTACCGCCGTACCTTCCGGGCGCCGGACGGCGGGGGCGGGGCCGGCGGCGGACGCTGAATCCGCCACCGCCCCCGCCACCGCCGGTGCCCGGCCTACGCGCCGGCCGGTTCCGGGACGCCCGCGATGCCGGGCTCGCCCGGCTCCTCGACCTCGGCAGGCTCGACGGTGTAGTCGGCCCGCGCGGTCTCGTCCACGCCGTCGGGTGCCTTGACCGCCCGCAGCACGAGGGTGAGCACCACCGCGAGCCCGATGTTGAGGACGAAGGCGGTCAGGCCGATGTAGCCCAGTTCGCCGATGCCCGGGATGTCCGCCGAGCTGCCGCCGAAGTGCGACTGGGTCGGGCTGGACTGCTGGTACGCCTTCCAGGTGCCGTACGCCATGCCCGCCGCCCAGCCGGCCAGCAGGCCCCAGCGGTGGAACCAGCGCGTGAACAGGCCGCCGACCACGGCCGGCACCGTCTGCAGGATCCAGATGCCGCCCAGCAGCTGGAAGTTGATCGCGACCGTCTTGTCCATGGAGAGCACGAAGACCAGCGCGCCGACCTTCACCACCAGCGACACCACCTTGGACACCTTCGTCTCCTGCGCCGGGGTGGCGTCGGGTTTGATGAGGTCCTTGTAGATGTTGCGGGTGAAGAGGTTCGCCGCGGCGATGGACATGATCGCGGCCGGCACCAGCGCGCCGATGGCGATGGCGGCGAACGCCACCCCGGTGAACCAGGACGGGAACATGTTCTCGAAGAGCTGCGGGATGGCCAGTTGGGCGTTGTAGCCCTTGACGCCCTTGCCGACGCCGTCCGCGATGGCCATGAAGCCCAGCATCGCCAGCAGGCCGAGCATCAGCGAGTAGAGCGGCAGGATCGTGGTGTTGCGCCGGATGGTGTTGCGGCTGCGGCTGGAGAGCACCGCGGTGACCGAGTGCGGATACAGGAAGAGTGCCATCGCCGAGCCCAACGCGAGCGTGGCATAAGCCCATTGGGCCTGCGGGCCGGTCACCAGTGAGCCGCGCGGCTTGCCGGTGGCCGGGTTGGTCACCTTGTAGGCCGCGTCCGCCTTGTCGAAGATGGCGTCGAACCCGCCGAGCTTGTACGGGATGTAGATGATCGCCACCGCGATGACGATGTAGATCAGCGCGTCCTTGACGAAGGCGATCAGGGCCGGCGCCCGCAGCCCGGAGGAGTAGGTGTACGCGGCCAGCACGCCGAAGGCGATCAGCAGCGGCAGGTCCTTGACGAACCAGTTGGTGGAGTCGCCGCCGCCCACCCCCATCACGTCGAGCACCGCCTGGATGCCGACGAGTTGCAGCGCGATGTACGGCATGGTGGCGATGATCCCGGTGAGCGCCATCGCGACCGACAGGCTCTTGGAGCCGAACCGCCCGCGGATGAAGTCCGACGAGGTCACGTACCCGTGCTTGTGCGACACCGACCAGAGCCGCGGCAGGAAGAGGAAGACCAGCGGGTAGACGATGATCGTGTACGGCACCGCGAAGAAGCCGGACGCGCCCGCCCCGTAGATCGCGGCCGGGACCGCGACGAAGGTGTACGCGGTGTAGAGGTCGCCGCCGAGCAGGAACCAGGTGATCCAGGTGCCGAAGCTCCGGCCGCCCAGGCCCCATTCGTCCAGGTGCAGGGCGTTCTCCGCGCGTCGCCAGCGGGCGGCGAGGAAGCCCAGCACGGTGACCGCGACGAAGAAGAAGATGCAGACGCCGAGTGCGACGCCGTTGACGCCGTCCTTCATCACGCCTCACCACCCTTGCGGAGGCGCTCCTCGCGCCGTACCAGCAGATAGGCGGTGTAGGTCAGCGCGGCGGCCAGCGGTACCCAGAGCATCTGGTACCAGTAGAAGAACGGGATTCCGATGAACCGCGGCGTCACCCGGGAGTAGGAGTCGACCCACAGCAGGGCGACCAGCGGTACGACCAGGCAGAGCCCGGCGACGATCCGCGAGGCGGTGACGATCGGTGGTCGGGTTACGGATTTCTCTTCGGGCATGCGTACGGCTCCCGTCCCCTAGCGCAACGAGTGTGACTGCCGGGAATCTAGGGGAGGGGAGCGGCGCACGTCACCAGGTGTGCACGGATCTCACCCGGGAGAAAGCGAAGATCGCCTGGTTCGGGCGGTGTTGGGGATCAGTCGATCGGGCGGGACAGCCGCGCCACGAACTTGTAGCGGTCGCCGCGGTACACCGACCGTACCCACTCGACCGGTTCGCCCGTGGTGTCCACCGAGTGCCGCGAGAGCATCAGCATCGGCAGGCCCACATCGGTGCCGAGCAGGCCGGCCTCGCGCGGGGTGGCCAGCGAGGTCTCGATGGTCTCCTCGGCCTCCGCGAGCCGTACGTCGTAGACCTCGGCGAGCGCGGTGTAGAGCGAGGTGTACTTGGCCAGGCTGCGGCGCAGCGCCGGGAAGCGCTTGGCGGACAGATGGGTGGTCTCGATCGCCATCGGCTCGCTGTTGGCAAGACGCAGCCGCTCGATCCGCAGCACTCGCCCGCCGGCCTTCATGTCGAGCAGTTCCGCGAGCCGGTCGTCGGCGGTGATGTAGCCGATGTCCAGCAGCTGGGAGGTGGGTTCCAGTCCCTGGGCCCGCATGTCCTCGGTGTAGGAGGTCAGTTGGAGCGCCTGGGAGACCTTGGGCTTGGCCACGAAGGTGCCCTTGCCCTGGATGCGCTCCAGCCGTCCTTCGACCACCAGTTCCTGGAGCGCCTGCCGGACGGTGGTGCGGGAGGTGTCGAACTCGGTGGCCAGGGTGCGCTCGGGCGGGACCGGGGTGCCGGGCGGCATGGTCTGGGTGATGTCCAGCAAGTGCCGCTTCAGCCGGTAGTACTTCGGCACGCGCGCGGTACGGCCCGCGGTGCCGTTCCCCGTGGCCTCCGTGGCCGTCCCCGCGTCGCTCTCCATGACGTGTACTCCCGACTGCTGTCGTGCTGCCGTCACCGGCTCCTCCGTTAATAGCGGCTCACATGGTGGCACGGCTGGTCCCGGCCGAAAGAGGCGGTGGGTGGCTGATCCCCCTCAGGTGTCGGTCCGATAACAGACCCGACGGGTGTTCTTATACACCCTTGACACCCCTAAAGGTCTAGGCCAAGCTCCGGGTACTGGTCTAAACCATTAAAGACCACATCCCAGACCCACGAGCAGGACGCGGCCGTACGTGTCTCACGGCGGCCGGCAATTCGGGCGGTGGGGGGAGTTTCGGGCATCATCCTTGAGGAGGGTGGCGTGAAGCGCAAGCTCATCGCGGCGATCGGCGTCGCGACCATGTTCGCTGCTGTGGCGGCCTGCGGGTCGGACGACAAGAAGGACGACAAGGCGGCCGCGGCCAATCCGGCCGACCGCACCGGCACGGTGACGGTCTGGCTGATGGCGGAGTCCCAGAGCACGTGGCCCGAACTGGTCAAGGACACCACCGCCCAGTTCAAGGCCAAGTACCCCAAGGTGAACCTGAAGATCCAATACCAGCAGTGGAGCGACAAGGTCACGAAGCTGGACGCCGCCCTGTCCGGCTCCAGCGCTCCTGACGTGGTCGAGCTGGGCAACACCGAGACCATGACGTACATCCTCAACGGCGCCCTCGCCCAGGTGGACAAGACGCAGTTCCCGAACTCCGACACCTGGATCAAGGGTCTGGAGGACACCTGCACCTACCAGGGCAAGCTCTTCTGCGTGCCGTACTACGCCGGCGCCCGTGTCGCGGTCTACAACGCCGCCGACTTCAAGGCCGCCACCGGCTCGGACACCTTCCCGGCCACCGAGGACGCGCTGTCCACCGCGCTGGACCAGATCCAGGCCAAGAAGGGCAGCGACAAGACGTACTCGTCGCTCTACCTGCCCGGCCAGTACTGGTACGCGGCCATGTCGTACGTGAAGGCGTACGGCGGCGCGATCGCCACCACCGACGGCAACAAGTGGACCGCCAGCCTGGAGACCCCGCAGGCGCAGCAGGGCATCCAGCACTACATCGACCTGGTCAAGAAGTACAACAAGGGTGACAAGACCAAGGACGAGGCCGACCAGGACGCCGTGATGGCGCAGCAGAAGGCCGGCCTGATTTACGGCAACGGCTGGGAGGCCGGGGCCGTGGTGACCCCGCCGGCCGGCAACGCCAAGCTCAAGGACGACATCAAGACGGCCACCATGCCCGGCCCGAACGGCAAGCCGCTGCCCTCCTTCATCGGCGGCTCCGACCTCGCGGTGATCAGCAAGTCCAAGGTGCAGGATCTGGCCAAGGAGTTCATCGCCGACTACACCAGCGAGAAGAACGAGGCCATCCTGGTCTCCAAGGCCACGCTGCCGAACAACACCAAGCAGCTGGCCCCGATGAAGACCGACCCGGCCACCGCACCGGCCGCCAACGCGGTGGGCGACGCCTGGTTCACCCCGATCGCGCCCGGCTGGGCCGCCATCGAGAAGCAGGGCATCCTCAAGACGCTGCTGCTCGACGTCCTGAAGGGCAAGTCCGTCGCGGACGCCACCAAGGAAGCCGACAGCAAGATCAACTCGCTGATCAACAACGCTGCCTGATCCGGCGTCAGCCATCGGGAGGGGCGGTCCGCTGCGGCGGGCCGCCCGCCCCTGGTCCCGCCCCGGGCGGCAACTCCCGCCCGGGGGACCGGTGATGGCTCAGGCGTGAACCCCGGCAGACGCCGGCAGACCCCGGTATCGGCCGGCGGAGACCGGCACCGACACCGGCATGGACACCGAAGAAAGGTCAGCGCATGAGTGCCGCCGACACGCATGAACAGGTGGTGGGGGGCCACCCGTTGAACCCGCCGCCGGCTTCGCACCGGCCCGCCCTGAAAGGCGCCGGACGCACCGGGCTGCGGAACCGGCGGCGCAGACCGCTGCCGTATCTGCTGATCGCCCCCGCGCTGCTGGTCATGGTCGCGGTGCTCGGCTACCCGCTGGTCGACACCCTGGTGCTCTCCTTCCAGGACGAGCGCCGCAACAACCTCTGGCTGGGCGTCGCACCGCCGTGGGTCGGCTTCGACCAGTACACCTCGGTACTCGGCGACGGCGAGTTCTGGGGGGTGGTGCTCCGTACGCTGGTCTTCGTGGTCGTCTGTGTCGTCGGCACCATGGGCGCCGGCCTGCTGATCGCGCTGCTGATGACGCAGGTGTCCACCTGGGTGCGGATCACCATGAGCGTCGTGATGATCGCGGTGTGGGCGATGCCGCTGCTCGTCGCCTCCTCGGTCTTCAAGTTCATGTTCGACTCCAACTACGGCCTGGTCGACCAGTTGCTCACCCGGCTGCCAGGAGTCGACTACACCGGCCACAACTGGTTCCTCAACCCGACCACCGGCATGGGCATCATCGCCCTCCTGGTGATCTGGGGCGCCATACCCTTCATCGCCATCAGCCTGCACGCGGCCCTCACCCAGATCCCCAAGGAACTGGAGGAGGCGGCCAGGATCGACGGCGCCAAGGGCTTCGGCATCTTCCGATACGTCACCTTCCCGGTGATCAAGCCGGTGTTCGTGATGACCAGCACGCTCTCGGTGATCTGGGACGTCGGTGTCCTCGGCCAGATCCTGCTGATGCGCAACGGCACCCCCGAGCAGGACTACCAGACGCTCGGCCTGTACGCGTACACCCAGGCGTTCACCGTCAACTCCTTCAGCCGCGGAGCGGCCATCTCCATCATCACGGTGCTGCTGCTCTCCGGCGTCGCCGTCTACTACCTGCGCCAGCTGCTGAAGATCGGAGAGGTCGAGTGAGCATCGCCGCCAAGACCGGCCCCGCGCCCACCGCGCTCCGGACCGTCAAACCCTCGCGGAAGAAGCGCCGCACCGGCTGGAACATCCTCGGCGTACTCGTCGCGGCGGTGATGGCCTTCCCGGTCTACTGGATGATCATCACCGCGCTCCGGCCGAGCCAGGAGATCCTCAGCTACCACCAGAAGCTGTACCCGAGTTCGGTGACGCTCGCCCAGTTCAAGCGGGCGATGAACATGCCCAACTTCTGGGACAACGTCAAGAGCAGCGTGATCATCTCGGTCTGCTCGGTGGTCATCGCCATCGGCATCGGCCTGCTGGCCGCCTACGCCATCGGCCGGTTCCGGTTCTGGGGCCGCCGCGGGCTGATGATCACCCTGCTGGTGGTCCAGCTGATCCCGGCCACCTCGATGCTGATCCCGATCTACATCCAGCTCAACAAGGCCGGCGGCCTCAACGAGTACTGGGGCGTCATCGCCGTCTACTCGGCGACCACGCTGCCCTTCGCGGTCTGGATGCTGCGCGGCTTCATCGTCAACATCCCCAGGGAGCTGGAGGAGTCGGCGATGGTCGACGGCTGCAGCCAGATGACGGCCTTCCGCCGGGTGGTGCTGCCGCTGCTCGCTCCCGGCCTGGTCGCGGCGTCCATCTACGCCCTGATGACCGCCTGGAACGAATACCTCTTCGCCTACGTCCTGCTCCAGGACAACGACAAGTACACGCTCAGCATCTGGCTGCTGAACTTCAACACGACCCGTGGTACGGATTACGGAGCCCTGATGGCGGGCTCGATCCTCATCGCACTGCCCGTCGTGATCTTCTTCCTGTTCGTCCAGCGCAAGGTGGCCTCCGGTCTGACGGCCGGGGCGGTGAAGGGATGACCGTCATTTCCGTCGATACCCCCGCGGATGTTCTGACCCGGGACGCGCTCGCCGTCCTCCAGCCGGGCTTCGTGGGCACCACCGCGCCCGAGTGGGTGCTGCGGCAGCTCGCCGAAGGGCTCGGCTCGGTCGCCCTGTTCTCCCGGAACATCGAGACGCCCGAGCAGGTGACCGCGCTCACCGCGCAGTTGCGTGCGGTACGGCCCGATGTCCTGGTCACCGCGGACGAGGAGGGCGGCGACGTCACCCGGCTCGAAGCGCGCGGCGGCTCCTCCTTCCCCGGCAACCTCGCGCTGGGCGCGGTGGACGACATCAAGCTCACCCGGGCGGTGGCCGCCGAACTCGGCCGCCGGCTCGCCGCGTGCGGGGTCAACCTCAACTGGGCGCCGTCCGCCGACGTCAACTCCGACCCGGGCAACCCGGTGATCGGCGTACGGTCCTTCGGCGCCGACCCCGACCTGGTCGCCCGCAACACCGCGGCCTACGTGGAAGGGCTCCAGTCGGCCGGTGTCGCCGCCAGCGTCAAGCACTTCCCCGGCCACGGCGACACCGCGATCGACTCGCACCACGCGCTGCCCCGGATCGACGTCGACCTGGACACGCTGCGGTCCCGCGAGTTCGTGCCGTTCCGGGCGGCGCTCGCGGCGGGCAGCAAGGTGGTGATGAGCGCCCACATCCTGGTGCCCGCGCTCGACCCCGAACTCCCGGCGACCCTCAGCCCGGCCATACTCACCGGCCTGCTGCGGGCCCCGGAGTCCGAGGGCGGCTTCGGCTACGACGGGCTCATCATCACCGACGGCATCGAGATGCAGGCGATCTCGGGCACGTACGGCATCGCCCGCGGCACCGTCATGGCGCTGGCGGCCGGCGCGGACGCGATCTGCGTGGGCGGCGGCCTCTCCGACGAGCAGACCGTCATCACCCTGCGCGACGCGATCGTGGCCGCGGTACGTGACGGCTCGCTGCCCGCCGGGCGGCTCGCCGACGCCGCGGACCGGGTACGGCGGCTCGCGGCGTGGGCGGTCGAGCAGGCGGGCGCGGCCGGTGCGATCGCGCCGGGCGCCGATGTCGGCCTCGAAGCGGCCCGCCGCGCGCTGCGGCTGACCCGTACCGCGGCTTTCACCCCGCTGGAGGGGCCGCCCTTCGTGGCGGCGTTCACCCCGGTGGCGAACATCGCGGTCGGTGACGTCACCCCGTGGGGGGTCGCGGCCGAGCTGAACCGGCTGCTGCCGGGGACCGAGACGGCGACCTACCGGGCCGGCGGCACGGACGGCGTCCTCGCGGCGGCCGGCGACCGCCGGATCGTGGCGGTCGTCCGCGACGTCCACCGCCACGGGTGGATGGCGGACGCCCTCGCCACGATTCTGGCCGCCCGGCCCGACACGATCGTGGTCGAAATGGGCGTCCCCCAGGCTCCCCCGGTCGGGGCGCTCCACATCGCCACCCACGGAGCGGCCCGCGTCTGCGGGGAGGCGGCGGCCGAAGCGATCGTCTCGGCTCGCTGAGCCTCGACGCACCCCACCCTCACGCCCTGCGGCGCCCTACGACGGCGCGGCACTCGGGCGACGGGGGTTCGTGCCCCGAAGGGGCGCTGGGGTCCCCCCGGACGAAGTCTGGGGGCGGAACTGCGCGCTCAGCCAGTCACCGGCGGGTGGTCCGGAGACGACCGCAACGGGCTGGGCCTGCGGGCCCGGTGCCGCGCCGCGACGGCTGGTCGCGCAGTTCCCCGCGCCCCTGGGGGGCACCGCCCGGCGGGATGGCGCGGGTCGCGGGGGGGACCCCGCGCCCCTGGTAGGGCACCGTTCGACGCCGGGGTGCCGGTTGCCGCTCGGCACCGTCGCAGACGGAAGCGCACCGCCTGGGTCAGAGGGACTGCCAGGCGGGCTTGGCCGCGTAGGTCGCGCGGAAGTAGGGCGCAAGCTTGAGCTCGGAGGCCGCCGCCTCGTCCACGACGACCGTCGCGTGCGGGTGAAGCTGGAGCGCTGAGGCCGGAACGACCGCCGCGACGGGACCTTCCACGGTCTGGGCCACCGCCTCCGCCTTGCCCTCGCCGGTGGCGAGAAGCACCAGGTGCCGGGCCTCCAGTATCGTGCCGATGCCCTGCGTGATCACGTGGTGCGGCACCTGCTCGATGTCACCGCCGAAGAACCGCGCGTTGTCGACCCGCGTCTGCTCGGTGAGCGTCTTGATCCGCGTACGGGACGCCAGCGACGAACACGGCTCGTTGAAGCCGATGTGCCCGTCCGTACCGATCCCGAGCAGCTGGAGGTCGACCCCGCCCGCCGCCGTCAGCGCCGCGTCGTACGCCGCGCAGGCCGCCAGGACGTCCTCGGCCGAGCCGTCCGGCCCCATGAAGGAGTCCGCGGAGAGCCCGAGCGGCTCGACCACCTCGCGCAGGACCACCGAGCGGTACGACTCCGGGTGCCCGGCCGGCAGGCCCACGTACTCGTCCAGCTGGCAGACCCGCGCCCGGGAGGCGTCCACCGCGCCGGCGCGCACCTTGGCGGCCAGCGCGGTGTAGACGGGCAGCGGAGTGGACCCGGTGGCCACACCCAGCAGGGCGTCGGGCTTGCGGCGCAGCGTCGCGGCCATGGCCTCCGCGATCAGTTCGCCGCCTGCCGCGGCGTCCGGGACGATGACAACTTCCACGCTGGGCCTGCCGTTCTGGAAGAGGATAGGTGTGGTATAGACCAATCTAGCAGAGCCTCCCCGCGCCGGTAGTGCGCTGGATCACGTCCTGTGGTCGACTGGTGGGGTCGACTGCGGACTGCGGAGGAGGCGGTGCGGATGGTGCCTTCCACGACGCCGCCCCCAGCCCCGCGGCACGGACCCGGCCGGATCATGCGCGCCGAGATCGCCGAGCAGCCCGAGGTGCTGGGCCGGCTGCTCGGCGAGGGGGCCGCCGCGATCCGCGAGACCGCCCGCAGGATCGCCGCCCGCCGGCCCCGTTTCGTCCTGCTCAGCGCCCGCGGCACCTCGGACCACGCGGCGCTGTACGCGAAGTACCTCGTGGAGGTGGAACTCGGCCTCCCGGCCGGCCTCACCTCCATGTCCACCACCACCGCGTACGGCGCCGAGCCGCACCTCGCCGATGTGCTGGTGATCACGGTCAGCCAGTCCGGCGGCTCACCCGACCTGGCCGCCTCCACCCAGGCCGCCGTCGAGGCCGGCGCGATCACCCTCGCGGTGACGAACAACCCGGACTCGCCGGTCGCCGAGGCCGCGGAGTTCCACCTGGACCTGCTGGCGGGCCCGGAGCGGGCGCTGCCCGCCACCAAGACGTACACCGCGGAGCTGCTGGCGCTCTACCTCTTCGTACGGGGGCTGCACGACGAGGACACCTCGGCGGCGCACGTGCTGCCGGAGCTGGCCGAGCAGGTGCTCGCCCGCGACGACGAGGTGCAGCACCTGGCCGGGCGGTACCGCTTCGCCGAGCGGATGGTGACGACCTCCCGCGGCTACGGGCTGCCGACCGCGAAGGAAGCGGCGCTGAAGCTGATGGAGACGAGTTACATCCCGGCGCTGGCGTACTCCGGGGCGGAGCTGCTGCACGGGCCGCTGGCCATGGTGGACAACATCTCGCCGGTGATCGCGATCGTCACGGACGGGGCGGGCGGGCACGCGCTGCGGCCGGTGCTCGACCGGTTGCGGGGGAGGGGGGCGGACCTGGTGGTGATCGGGCCCCGCGCGAAGGTGGCGACGGTCGCGCACGGGTTCGCGCTGCCGACGGCGGGGGTGCCGGAGGCGTTGCAGCCGGTGCTGGAGATTTTGCCGCTGCAGAAGCTGGCGTATGAGGTTTCGATGGCCCGGGGGCAGGATCCGGATGCGCCGCGGGCGCTGGTCAAGGTGGCGAAGTCGAGGTGACCGGGGGGGTGCCTGCCCCGTCCTGCCGGTGACTCGCGTGCGGTCGCGTCGTGGCTTGTCGCGCAGTTCCTCGCGCCCCTTTGGGGCACGACCCGTCGGCGGCCAGACGTCCGTCGGTGGTGGGTTGCTCGCGCAGTTCCTCGCGCCCCTTCGGGGCACGCACCGCAGTGGCCAAGCGTCTGCCGGTGGCCGGTTGCTCGCGCGGTTCCGCCCCCGGACTTCGTCCGGGGGGACCCCCAGCGCCCCTTTGGGGCCCGAAAGCACTTCGGGCCGCGGTGCCGGGAGAGGACCCTCAACCTCTCCAGCACCGCAGCCCGGAGCTGCCGTCGGCGCCGTGGTCGGTGGGGTGTGCGGTGCCCCACCGGCCCGTGTGGGCCGACCGGAAGAGGCCGCCGGCGTAGTCAGGGCAGAGAACGCCTTGGCCTCGATCCGCCCTCCTGTGCGGGGAGTGCGGAGGTCTTCGCTCAGTCATTGTGGACTAGACCATTCGGCTTGTCCATGGGCCCGTCCCCGATTCGCCCGGTGAATTCCCGCCCGGACCGGCGGCCAAACGCAGACGCGAGGTGAACGGTACGCTCGCAGACGTGCCCTCCATGAACGACCTCGTACGCGAGCACACGGCCCTCGACGACTCCGATCTCGAATGGCTGCACCTGCTCGTCTCGGAGTGGCAGCTGCTCTCCGACCTGTCCTTCGCCGACCTGGTGCTGTGGGTGCCCACCCGCGACGGCTCCCGGTATGTCTCGGTCGCCCAGATGCGGCCGAACACCGGCCCGACCTCCTACCAGGACGACATGGTGGGCCATCTGGTTCCCCGTGGCCGCCGCCCGCTGCTGGACGCCGCGCTGGACGAGGGCCGGATCGTCCGGGAGGGCGACCCGGAGTGGCGCGAGGAGGTGCCGGTCCGGGTCGAGTCCATTCCGGTCCGGCGCGAGGGACGGGTGCTCGCGGTGATCAACCGCAACACCAACCTGCTCACCGTCCGCACCCCCAGCCGGCTCGAACTCACGTATCTGCAGAGCGCGTCCGACCTGGCCCAGATGATCGCGGCCGGCTCCTTCCCGTTCCCTTCCGAGCAGGTGGACATGGACGCCTCGCCGCGGGCAGGCGACGGGCTGATCCGGCTGGACGCCGAGGGCCTGGTCCAGTACGCCAGCCCCAACGCGCTCTCCGCCTACCACCGGCTGGGCCTGGCCGCCGACCTGGTCGGCCACCACCTCGGCCAGGCCACCGCGGAACTCGCCCCGGCCCGCGGCCCGGTGGACGAGGCGATGGTCAAGCTGGCCAGCGGCTGGGCGCCCCGGGAGTTCGAGGTCGAGGGCGGCGACGGGGTGATCCAGCTGCGGTCCATCCCGCTGAAACCCAAGGGCACCCACATCGGTTCGCTGGTGCTGCTGCGGGACGTCACCGAACTGCGGCGGCGCGAGCGGGAATTGATCACCAAGGACGCCACCATCCGGGAGATCCACCACCGGGTGAAGAACAACCTCCAGACGGTGGCGGCGCTGCTGCGGCTGCAGGCCCGCCGGATGGACTCCGAGGCGGCCAGGGAGGCGCTGGACGAGGCGGTACGGCGGGTCGGGTCGATCGCCATCGTGCACGAGACGCTCTCCCAAACCCTGGACGAGCGCGTGGAGTTCGACGAGATCGCGGACCGGGTGCTGGCGATGGTGGCGGAGATCTCACCGGGGCGGGTGGCGGTACGGCGCACCGGCAAGTTCGGCATCCTCGACGCGGAGACCGCCACCCCGCTCTCCATGGTGCTCACCGAACTGCTGCAGAACGCGCTGGAACACGGCTTCGGCCCGGGCGAGTCGGGCAGCGTGGAGGTCTCGGTGCTGCGGGGCCGCGACCAGATCACCGTCGGGGTCCAGGACGACGGGCGGGGCCTGCCGCCCGGCTTCGACGCCCAGCAGGCCGGCAACCTCGGCCTCCAGATCGTGCGCACCCTGGTGGTCGGCGAGTTGGGCGGCACCTTCGACATGCTGCCGGCCCCGGCAGGCGGCACTCGCGTCGTCCTCGAACTGCCGCTCGAAACCTGAGAGTTCACCCGGCTGGCCCAGCGGAGCCCCCCCGTACATCCGGCGTCCGTACACGCGGAAAGGGCCCGCACCGATCGGTGCGGGCCCTTTCCGATGCTGCGTGCTGCGCGTATGTGGCAGGTGCTGCGCGCTGCGGCTCGGGGGGAAGACTGTTGATCAGGCTGTGGCGTTGCGGGCCCGGTTGCGAGCGGCGCGGCGCTTCATTGCGCGGCGCTCGTCCTCGCTGAGGCCACCCCAGACACCGGCGTCCTGGCCGCTTTCCAGCGCCCACTGAAGACACTGGTCCATGACGGGGCAGCGGCGGCAGACGGCCTTGGCTTCCTCGATCTGCAGCAGCGCAGGACCGGTGTTGCCGATGGGGAAGAAGAGCTCGGGGTCTTCCTCGCGGCAAACGGCGCGGTGACGCCAGTCCATGGCTGCTCCAACTCCTTGTGTGACAAGCACGTTGCTTGTGAATGTGAACGCTTTCACGAATCCCCCGACAGCGAACGGGACGCCACCCAGCACGTGCTGGTGTGTCCCGCTGGAGTGAGTTTGGAGATCCGGGCTCTCAAGGGGGCCGTTGGTCGGCCGTCCCGATCGCCATCTAGAGACTCGCAAACCTCGGCTGGAGATACAACCCCTTCAGGAAAGTTTTTTTGGATTCCTCGGTGTCGCATCGGTCACAGCCGTACTTCCATGGGGTGCAGGGCAGCCTAAACGTTCGAGTAAAAGGACTTTGGGCTCTTACGCTTACACAATCACACGCAGTGCACGGCGTACGCCTGTGAAGGTCGCGCTCATTCGCAGTCCCAGGTGGTCACCATCGACCTGGAAGGGCAGTGGCGCCTGCGATTGCAAGGTGAAGTCGGTGAGATCGTGCAGCCGCACGGCGTACTTTCCATGGGGTCCCCGCTCCGGCGTGGAACGGAGCAACTGCGTCGCGTAACGGGCACCGGACACGGTGGACATCTTGGTGATACCCAGCAGGTCGAGCGCGGTGTCGAAAGAGGCTTCGGGGGAGGCGTACACCGGCCGGTTGCCGATGTACGTCCACGGCGAGGTGTTGCAGACTATCGCCGTCGTCAGTTCGGACACCGGCTCGCCGTCGGGGCGCTGGACCGAGATGGTGCCGTGCCGGCGGTGCGGGTCGGCGAGGAACTGCCGGGCCACCTGGCGGAAGTAGAGCGCCGGCGTCGAGCGCTTGCCCAACTCCCTTTGCTGCTCCACCCGCCCGATCACCCCGGCGTCGAAGCCGAGGCCCGCGCAGAAGGTGAACCAGCGGGCCGGCACGCCCTCGTCCTCGGTCCCCGGGGTGCCGCTCACCAGTCCCAGGCCCACCGTCCTCGACGAGCCCGCCCGCAGCGCGTCCAGCAGGGCGCCGGTGGCCTCCACGGCGTCGTTGGGCAGGCCGAGGGCGCGGGCGAAGACATTGGTGGAGCCGCCGGGGACCACGGCGAGCTTCGGCAGCGCGGCCGGGTCGGGGCCGTGGTGCAGCAGCCCGTTGACGATCTCATTGACGGTGCCGTCGCCGCCGAGCGAGACCACCAGCTCGATCTCACCGCCCTCGGCCGCCCGCCGGGCCAGGTCGCGGGCATGGCCGCGGTACTCGGTGGTGGCCACCTCCAGCTTGAGATCGCTGGCCAGCGCGGTGCCGATCACGTCGCGGACCCGCGCGCTGGTGGTGGTGGCGGCGGGATTGACCACGAGGAGAGCGCGCATGGTCAACAGCGTACCTACGCTTTTTCGCGGCGGGCTACGCTGAGCGCTGTGAGCCAGAGCCCCGAACGCCGTCCGCCGTCCACCGCGCCTGCCGCCCGCGGCGGCCCGGCGCGGCCGGGGAAGACCCGTACCGCCGCCGGGCGGGCGCCCGAGCGGGCGCCTGAGCAGGCGGTGGGCCCCGCCGGGCCGCCTCCGCTGCGGCTGCTGCTGGCCGCGGGTGTGGCCGGGCTTGAGGGGCTCGCGGTGGCCGTGTGGGGCGTCACGATGTTCTTCACCGGCGGGGCGAACGCGGTGCTGGCCGGGTTGCTGGTGCTGGTGATGGCGGCGTTGCCGCTCGGGGCGGCGTACGGGTTGCGCCGGGCCCGGCGCTGGAGCCGGGGGCCGGCTCTGATCATGCAGCTGCTGGCGCTGCCGGTCGCGTGGACGATGATCAAGAGCGAGGCGTGGGTGGTGCCGGCCGGGGTGGGGGTCGCTGCGCTCGCTCTGGGCGGGCTTTTCCTTCTCGTCCACCCGGCGACCACGGATGCGCTCGGAATCAACCGCCGCACCGCCTGACCCCGAAGTTCCCCTCCCCGCCGCCGGGCGGTGCCCCCCAGGGGGGCGGGGAACTGCGCGCTCAGCCCGCCACCGGCGGGTGGTCCGGAGACGACCGTAACGGGCTGGGCCTGCGGGCCCGGTGCCGCGCCGCGACGGCCGGTCGCGCAGTTCCGCCCCCAGACTTCGTCCGGGGGGACCCCCAGCGCCCCTTCGGGGCACGAACCCCCGTCGTACGGGGGCCGGCGCCGTTGGGGCGGGGTCTGCCGGGCCGGAGGGCTACTCCTCGATGAGGAGTTTGTCGCGGAGCTGGGCGAGGGTGCGGGCGAGGAGACGGGAAACGTGCATCTGGGAGATGCCGACCTCCTGCGCGATCTGCGACTGCGTCATGTTCCCGAAGAACCGCAACAGCAGAATCGTCTTCTCCCGCGGCGGCAACTGCTCAAGCAGCGGCTTCAAGGACTCCCGGTACTCCACACCCTCCAGCGCCTCGTCCTCCGAGCCGAGCGTGTCCGCCACCGCGGGGGACTCGTCGTCGGTGTCCGGGACGTCCAGCGACAGCGTGCTGTACGCGTTGGCCGACTCCAGCCCCTCCAGGACCTCCTCCTCGGAGATCTTCAGGTGCTCCGCCAGCTCGTGCACGGTCGGCGCCCGCCCGTGCCGCTGGGAGAGCTCGCCGGTGGCCGTGGTGAGCGCCAGCCGCAGCTCCTGGAGCCGGCGCGGCACCCGTACCGCCCAGCCCTTGTCCCTGAAGTGACGTTTGATCTCGCCGACCACCGTGGGGGTCGCGTACGTGGAGAACTCCACCCCGCGGTCCACGTCGAAGCGGTCGACCGACTTGATCAGGCCGATGGTGGCGACCTGGGTCAGGTCGTCCAGCGGCTCGCCGCGGTTGCGGAACCGCCGGGCCAGGTGCTCGACCAGCGGCAGGTGCATCCGCACCAGCTGATTGCGCAGCTCGGCCCGCTCCGGCGACCCGTCGGGCAGCTTGTTCAGCTCCACGAAGAGCGCCCGGGCGCCCGAACGGTCGTGCGGGTCGTGCTGGTCGACGGTCTCCAGGAGTTCCGCGGCCTCCTCGGCCTCCTGGGACGCCGCCTCCTGGGACGGTGCGGCCTCGTTCGCCGCCGGGGCGCCGGCCGGGCGCTGCGGGGCCTGCCGGCCCTCCTCGCCCTGCGGTGGCGCCGGGTGCTCGTGCTGATCCATCGGGTCCGCCTGCTCTGCCTGCTCCGCCGCGTCCATCGCTTCCGTCCGGGCCCTCCCGCGGGCCTGTCCTCCGGGCCGGGCCGCGTCGCCCGGTTCGGGATGTGGCCTGGCCGCGTTCCGCCGCCCGGTGGGTGCCGGCCCGGTCGGGTCCGGCTGCTGGGCGGGTACGCCGGCTCGTCCGCGTACCGCGGGCACCTCGTGCTCCGCGGGCGGGCCGGGGGTCTCTGCTGGCGTCACGACAGCGGCCTCACGACAGTCCTGGTACGGCGCCGCGCTTCTTGTGCAGGCTGATGCTGACCGTCCGGTCCTCGGCGACCGTCGAGTCCACCTCGCCGGCCAGCGCGGAGAGCACCGTCCAGGCGAAGGTGTCGCGCTCCGGGGCCCGGCCGTCGGTGGTCGGCGCCGCGACGGTGACCCACAGCGAGTCGCCCACCAGCCGGAACACACAGCTCAGCACGGAACCGGGAACGGCTTGCTGCAGCAGGATCGCGCACGCCTCGTCCACCGCGATCCGCAGATCTTCGATCTCGTCGAGGGTGAAGTCCAGCCGGGCCGCGAGACCGGCCGTGGCCGTCCGCAGTACCGACAGATAGGCCCCCGCAGCGGGCAGCCGGACCTCGACGAAGTCCTTCGACCCGGGCTCGCCTGCGTTCTGGGACACCCTCACCTCCAAGGTGGCGCACAGTGATTGCTCTGGTTCGCAGTGACGCTATCGCGATCCGTACGGCGATGTCGCCCGGACGGAGCACCGGCGCACCGGTCATGTCACCCATGGTAAGCGTACGAGCACGTACCGTGGGTAGTGGTCCCAGGTCTCAATTCGTATGCGAATTCGCCCGGTTGCGGATCACGCCCCCAGGTTACGGGTGTTCGGTCCGCGCCGGGTAAAGCGGCTCACCCTGTGACCACGGCGGTGATCCGGGTGCCGGGGGCGAAGGCGCCCTCCGCGGCGAGCGCGAAGACACCGTAGAGCATCTTGGCGACATAGGTACGGTCAGGGGCCAGGCCGTGCCGGGCGGCGAAATCGGCGGCGAAGGCGTCCAGCGCCGGGGTGCCGCGGGCGTAACCGCCGTGGTGGAAGCGGGACTCCACCCGCCAGCGGCCCCGCGTGCCGCCGAAGGCCGCGGTCTGCAGCCGGGCCACCTCGCCGGTGAGGAAGTCGCCGCGCAGCACCGCGAAGCCGATCGCCTCGGCGGAGGCCGGCAGGCCCGCCGCCAGCCCGGCCAGCGTGCCGCCGGTCCCGCAGGCCACCGCCACCACGTCGGCGGCTCCGCCGATCTCCCGGCCCAGGTCCGTGCAGCCGCGCACCGCCGCCGCGTTGGAGCCGCCCTCCGGCAGGACGTGGGCGGGCCCGTGCCGCGCCAGCAGCCCGGCCAGTACCTCCGGCTCCGCCTTGCGCCGGTACGTGGTCCTGTCCATGAACTCCAGCCGCATCCCATCGGCCGCGGCCCGTGCCAGCGAGGCGTTCAGCGGCCGGTCCGCCAGTTCGTCGCCCCGCACCACCCCGACGGTCCTGAAGCCGAAGAGCCGTCCGGCCGCCGCGGTCGCCCGCAGGTGGTTGGACCAGGCACCGCCGAAGGTCAGCAGCGTGCGGTGGCCGGCCGCCGCGGCGGCCGCGAGATTCGGCCGCAGCTTGCGGTACTTGTTGCCGGTGACCACGGGGTGGATCAGGTCGTCCCGCTTGAGCGACAGCCGCACCCCGTGCCGCTCCAGACGCTTGTCCACCACCTCCACCACCGGTGACGGCAGGGTGAAATCGGCGGGGAGCGGGTGCGGGCCGGGATCTGCGGTCATCCGGCCATTCTCGCCCGGCCGCCCGCGGGCCTCCCCGGGCGAGGTCCGCACCGCGAATGTCACCCGGGCGGGTGACAGTGGGCGCCCGGCACGGCGGAGCGGAGTCCCGGCGGGGAATCTGGCGCACCGGGTCCCACGGGGCGGATTCACGGTGCATTCTTCTTCCGTGCACGAAAACGTCCCGGAGCCCGTGGGGTCCGGATCAGGGAACGCCACTGGGGGCAGTGGCGCGGGCGACACGGGAGACGCGCTCACCGCGACCGTGCGCGGGCTGCTGCCGTCGCTGACCCCGGCCGCCGCGCGGATCGCCTCGCTGATCGTCGAGGACCCGGCCCAGGTGGCGCGGAGCACCATCTCGGAGCTGAGCGCGCTGGCCGGTACGAGCGAGTCGTCGATCGTCAGGACGGCCCGTGCGCTGGGCTTCGCCGGATATCCGGAGCTGCGGCTCGCGCTCGCCGCCTCGGCCGCCCGGCAGGCGCCGCGCTCCACCCTGACCTCGGGCATCACCCCGGAGGACTCCGCCGCCGAGGTGATCGCCAAGCTGGTGCACACCGAGTCGCAGGCGGTCCGGGAGACCGCGACCCAGCTGGACCCCGAGCAGCTGACCGGCGCGGTGAAGGCGGTCTGCGGCGGCGGGGAGCTGCACATCGCGGGGGTCGGCGCATCCGGTCTGGTCGCGCAGGATCTCCAGCAGAAGCTGGCCCGTATCGGCCGCCCGTGCCACGCGCACGGCGACTCGCAGTCCGCGCTGACCAGTGCGGTGCTGCTGGGCGAGGGCGATGTGTTCCTCGCGGTGTCCCACTCGGGGGAGAGCCGTGACGTGCTCGAACCGCTCCGGCGCGCGTCCGCGCAGGGGGCGACGACGGTGGTGATCACCAACCATCCGCTCTCCACGGCGGCCCGGCTCGCCGACTTCGTGCTGGTGTCGGCGGGCCGGGAGACGACGTTCCGGCCGGGGGCGATGGCCAGCCGGATCAGTCAGCTGGTCGTCGTCGACTGCCTGTTCGTCTGTGTGGCGCAGCGGACGTTCGACGTGTCGAGCCGGGCGTTGCGGGTGACGCACGAGGCGCTGGAGAGCGACCGGGTGGGCTGACCGCGCGGGCTGACGGGAGGGGGTGACGGGGCGGGGTGACCGGGTGGGGTGGCCGGGCCCCTCGCGGGACCCGGCCACCTGCGGGGTTACGGGATGACGTCCACGTCGTCGGCGTTCACGAAGGCGACGCGGTGGTTGTAGACGATCTCGTACACCTTGGTCTGGCCCACGAAGTCGTGCCGGTCGTAGGGCGCCGAGCCGTCGTAGTAGATCGCGAAGTACGAGTCCGTGTTCATCGCCGGGCCCGACTCCACGTAGGACTGGCCGGCCGCGATGGAGTACTTGGCGGCGGCCCGCTGCGGGCGTGGTGCGACGCCGCCCTCGAAGGCCACGAAGTCCGCCGGGTAGACCGACGCCTCCGGGTAGGCCGTGGTGTAGACGGGGATCGAGGTCCTGCCCGCCTTGGGCACGATCCGGGACGCCTTGACCGGCACCGTCACCGGGTGCTGCGCGGAGTCCTGCAGCCACGCCTCCTTGCCGCCGTACCAGATCGCGGTCCAGCCGGGCTGCCGCTCGGCGACCACGTACTGCTCACCTGACGGCGCCTTGTCGCCCCAGTCGTCCATCGCGGTGGTGCCGGCGCCGGTGGGGTGCAGATACGGGTCCGCGAGCAATGGCGCGCTGGTGCTCGGCGCGCTGTAGAGCGGTACGAAGCTCGACGGGGCGTCCGCGGAGGTCGCCGGGCACTCGAAACCGCGGTACGGGCCGGGGAACTGCTTGTAGCCGGGCAGGCCGTCGCAGTAGGTCGTGGTCTGCTTGTTCCGCGCGAAGCCGGGCTTGATCGCGACGATGTCGCTGCCCTTCTTGGCGGTGGCGTGGACCGGTGCGCCCAGCAGGTCGAAGAAGTGCTCCCAGTCCCAGCCGGGTCCTGGGTCCCAGTGCTGGGTGGCGATGCCGCTCTCACTGCTGCCCGGGATGTTGTCGTGGCCGAGGATGTGCGCCCGGTCCAGCGGGATGTCGTACTTCTTGGCCAGGTACTTCACCAGCGCGGCGGTCGAGCGGTAGAGCGGCTCGCTGAACCAGGTGGAGCTGTGGGTCGCGTAGCCCTCCTGCTCGATGCCGATGGAGTGCTGGTAGAAGGACCGGTTGGCGCTGTCCCAGGCGATGTCCTTGGTCGGGGTCAGCTGGGTGACATGGCCGTCGGAGGAGCGGACCACGTAGTGCGCGCCCGCCGCGTAGGTCGGGTCGCGGAACAGGTCGAGGGTGCCGTCGTAGGTCTCCTCGGTGTCGTGCAGCGTGATGTAGCGGATCGGCAGGTCGTGCGGGCGGTCGGCGATGTCGTGGCTGCCGTAGTCCGCGAGGTTCGCCGGGTCCAGCAGGGTGTAGGCGGCGGGGATGACGTCGCAGCCGAGGGACTTGGGGCACTCGGCCGGCTGGGTGCCCGCGGGCGGGGTGACGTCCTTCAGCCCGAGCTTGCGCACGTCGTTCCGGTTCGGGTGCAGGTGCCCGACCGGCGGCAGGGTGATCTGCTGGCCGTCGGTGGTGGTGGCGGACGCGCCGGTGCGCAGGGTGTCCCAGACCTGGTCGGCGAAGACCTGGGCGATCTTGTCCTCGGTGCCCTGGCTGTAGCGGGCGGCGGCGGCGTACCAGCCGTCGATGGTCTTCGGCAGCCTGCCGTGGCTGTAGCCCTCGGCGTAGGACGCCAGCAGGGCGGCGCCGCCGCGGATGTTCTGCGTCTCGTCCGCCTCGACGGACGCGGTGTCAGTGCCGAGCAGCGCGGCGGCGGTTGCCGCGGTGTGCTCCGCCGGGGCCTTCAACAGGTCGGCGTAGCGCGGCGACTGGGTGCTGAGGCCGTCCGCGTCCAGCTCTTTGGTGGTGAGGTCGGTGAGGTTCATCGGGCCGTAGCCGGCCTCGGCGTTCTCCTGCCCGGCGTGCGCCTCCCACCGGGACTCGTTGTACGAAACCGCTTCGAGCACCGGCAGCGGGACGCCGAACTCCTGGGCGGCCGCGGTGAATTCGGCCTGCCGGGTGGTCTGCGGGGCGGCGGCGCCCGCCGTGCCGGAGACCGCGGTGACGGAGAGTCCGGCCAGCAGGGAGAGGGCCGCCGCCAGCGTCAGCGTTCTGCGGCGGGAGGTGTGTCTGAGCGGGTGGTGCATCCAGGCTCCTCGCGGTGCGTGCGTGCGTGCATGGGGAGAAGTGCTGTGCGGCAGCTTTGCGAGAGTGGATGGCAGTGAGCAACCTCTGGGAGGTAAATCCTGGAACTTTTTGCCATCGAGGGGCGCGGACAGTGGAAATTCGCGCCGGCGTGGACCCTCGCGGCAAGGTTTTGCGGCGGGAGGCGGGCGAGGGCGGACACGCGAACGCCCGGCGCCGTCGGGGACGGGCCGGGCGTGTGCGTGCGACAGGGGTGCCCCGGAGGGGTCAGGCCTGCTTGGTCTCCCAGAAGATCTTGTCGATCTGGGCGATCAGGTCGAGGGCCTTCTGGCCGGTCGCCGGGTCGTTGGAGGCCTTGGCGGCGCTGAGGGCCTTCAGGGTGTCGTTCACCAGCTGGTGCAGCTGCGGGTACTTCTCGAAGTGCGGGGGCTTGAAGTAGTCGCTCCACAGCACCGAGACGTGGTGCTTGGCCAGCTCCGCGCGCTGCTCCTTGATGAGCACCGCACGGGTGCGGAAGTCCGCGTCCTCGTTGGCCTGGTACTTCTCCTGGACCGCCTTGACGGACTCGGCCTCGATGCGGGCCTGGGCAGGGTCGTAGACGCCGCAGGGCAGGTCGCAGTGGGCGCTGACCTTGACCTTGGGCGCGAACAGGCGAGTGAACATGGCTGTCCTTCCTCGTGATCGTCTTTCAGGTGGGACATTACTCCCTGGAGGACTCGTTTTCTCGGGTGCCCCAGGTGGCTTAGGCCAAAAGTCTGGTGTCACCCTGGGGGCGGTGGAGAAACGAACCAGGAGGCGGAGGATGCGGGAGCAGGGGGCCAGGCTGTCATGGCAGCTGGTCGAGGTCACTGGTCCGTCGATGGCGCCCACGTTGCTGAACGGCGACTGGCTGCTGATCCAGAAGATCAGCAGTGGCGCCGAACAGGTACGTGAGGGGGATGTGGTGGTGCTGCGGCACCCGCTGCAACAGGACCTGCTGATCGTCAAACGCGCGGTGGAGCGGCGCGAGGGCGGCTGGTGGGTGATGGGGGACAACGCGTTCGTGGAGAACGACAGCCGGGAGTTCGGCACGGTGCCGGACGACATGGTGCTGGCCCGGGCCAGAGCGCGGTTCCGGCCACCCCGGGAGGTTCAGCGCTCGGTGGCCGGGGCGGGCTCCTGGGCGGCCTGGGCGGCGTCCTGCGTCAGGCCGCTGCGCGCCGACCGCTCGTTCTCCAAGCGCTTGCGGGCCCGGTAAGCCGCCACATTGGCGCGGGTGGCACACCGGTCGGAACAGTAACGGCGCGAACGGTTTGTCGATGTGTCGACGTAGGCGTTCCGGCACGGTGTCGCCTCGCAGATGCCGAGCCGGTCGACCCCGAGCGAGGTGAGCTGCACCGCCAGCCCCATGCAGGCGCTGGCGGCGAAGACCGCGCCCGCGGTCGGCGCCTGCTCGGCGAGGTGCATGTGCCACAGCGGGCGGCCGGTGTCCTCGTGGAGGTGGTCGTGGCCGGAGATCTGCGGGCTGACCGGGTACTCCAGCATCAGCTGGTTGAGCAGGTCGACGGCCCGGACCTCGTCGCCCTCGTCGGCCGCCTCGAAGACCCCGCGCAGCCGGGTGCGCACTCCCCGCAGCCGGGGCACGTCGGCGTCCGCCACCCGGCTGCCGGCCTGGGTGCCGGCGCCGGCCAGCTCGCGCACCGCGTCGGCCGAGGTGAGCGCGTCGGTGCCGCGCAACGGCTCCTCGCTGTTGACGAGGCGCACGGCGTAGTCGGCGTAATAAGCCAGTTCCACGTGGGATCCTTACGGGGTGCGATCCGGTCCGGGTAATGGCCGAACCTGCAGCCAGGCTATTACTTTCACAGCACCTTCGACAGGAACGACTTCGTCCGGTCGTGCTGCGGATTGGTCAGCACATCCCGCGGGTGGCCGGTCTCCACCACCGCGCCGTCGTCCATGAAGACCAGCGCGTCGCCGACCTCCCGGGCGAAGCCCATCTCATGGGTGACCACGATCATCGTCATGCCGTCCTCGGCGAGGCCGCGCATCACGTCGAGGACGTCGCCGACCAGCTCGGGGTCGAGCGCGGAGGTCGGCTCGTCGAAGAGCATCAGCTTCGGCTCCATCGCCAGCGCCCGGGCGATGGCCACCCGCTGCTGCTGGCCGCCGGAGAGCTGGGCCGGGTAGGTGGCGGCCTTGTCGGCCAGGCCCACCCGGTCGAGCAGCGCGGTCGCCCGGTCCCGGGCCACCGCCCTGGACTCCCGCTTGACCTGGACCGGGCCCTCCATGACGTTCTCGATCGCGGTCATGTGCGGGAAGAGGTTGAAGCGCTGGAAGACCATCCCGATGTCCCGCCGCTTGGCGGCCACCTCGCGGTCGCGCAGCTCGTGCAGCCGGTCGCCCTGCTGCCGGTAGCCGATCAGCTCGCCGTCGACCCAGAGCCGGCCGGCGTTGATCTGCTCCAGGTGGTTCACACAGCGCAGGAAGGTCGACTTCCCGGACCCGGAGGGCCCGATCAGGCAGAACACCTCCCGCGGTGCCACCTCCAGGTCGATGCCCTTGAGGACGTGCGCGGCCCCGAAGGACTTGTGCACGCCCTCCGCCTTCACCATCGGCTGGGCGCCGCTCTTCGGAGTGCTCATCACGCGGCCACCTTCGGTCGGCGCAGGGTGGACAGGTTGGAGCGGACCTTCTGCCACGGCGTCTTCGGCAGCGAACGCAGCGACCCGCGGGCGTACCGGCGCTCCAGGTAGAACTGGCCGATGCTGAACACGCTGGTCAGCGCGAGGTACCAGATGGAGGCGACGAAGTACATCTCCATCACCGCGGTGGAGTCGGTGCCGATGTCCGAGGTCGCCCTGAGCAGTTCGGTGTACGCGGCCACCGAGACCAGGGACGAGGTCTTCAGCATGTTGATGAACTCGTTGCCGGTCGGCGGGATGATCACCCGCATGGCCTGCGGCAGCACGATCCTGCGCATGGTCCTGGCCCCGGTCATGCCCAGCGCGTGCGCCGCCTCGGTCTGGCCCTCGTCCACCGACTGGATGCCGGCCCGGACGATCTCCGCCATGTAGGCGCCCTCGTTGAGGCCGAGCCCCAGCAGCGCGACCACGAACGGGGTCATCACGGCGACCGTGGTGTTCTTGTAGATCGGCCCCAGATTGATCACCGGGAAGATCAGCGACAGGCTGTACCACATCAGCAGCTGGACGTAGACCGGCGTGCCGCGGAAGAACCAGATGTACAGCCAGGCGACACCGCCGGTGACCGGGTTCTTCGACAGCCGCATCACCGCGAAGAGCACGCCGAGCACCAGGCCGAGCGCCATCGAGGTGACCGAGATCAGCAGGGTCCGCCAGACGCCCTTGAGCACATAGGAGTCGAAGAGCTTGTCGCCGACGGTGGACCAGATGACATCGCCCTGCGAGAAGGCGTAGACCAGCCAGGCCAGCAGCGCGACGACCACCACGGCCGCCACCCAGCGGCCGTAGTGGCGCACCGGGACGGCCCGGATCGCCTCGTACGGGGTGGTCGGGGCGGGCGCCGGCTTCTCGTCGAGCGAGGGCCCGGCCGGCAGCGCTTCGCCGGGCCCCTTCACGAAGTTGCCGTCGGTCACGTCAGGAGCCGCCGTTGATCGCGGCCTGCGCGATGGCGCCGCTGGTGGCGTTCCACTTCTCCAGCACCTTGGTGTAGGTGCCGTCGGCGATGATGGCGTCCACCGCCTCCTTCAGGGCGTCCCGCAGCTGGGTGTTGCTCTTGTCCAGCGCGATGCCGAAGGGTCCGGCGTCGGCAGGCGAGCCGGCCACCTCGAAGTCGTTGCCGCCACCGGACTTCTGCGCGATGTACGCGGCCACCGGCGTGTCGTTGAGGTCGGCGACCGCGCCGCCGGCCCTGACCCGGGTCTGCGCCTCGGAGTCGGTGTCGTACGTCTGGACCTTCAGGCCCTTGGAACCGCACGCCTTCTTCTGCGCGTTGAAGGCGTCCTCGTAGATCGTGCCGCGCTGGACCGCCACGCTCTGGCCGCACAGGTCGGCGAGCGTCTTGATGTTCTTGGGGTTGCCCTTCTTCACCAGGAGCGACGAACCGGAGGTGTAGTAGTCGACGAAGTCGACGCCCTTGCCGGTCTTCTTGCCGCTGTCGTCCAGGCCCTGCTGGCGGGCCTTGGTGTCGCTCATCGCGGACATCACGATGTCGGCGCGGCCGGAGGACAGGGAGGTGATCAGGCCGTCGAACTTGCCGTTGGTGAACTGGAACTTCACGCCCAGCTGCTTCGACAGCGCGTCCGCGATGTCCGGGTCGATACCGACGATCTTGCCCTCTTCGGTCTGCTCCATCGGAGCGTACGACGCGTCGGTGCCGACCTGGATGACACCGGAGTCCTGGTACTTCTTCGGCAGCTTGGCGAAGAGCGGGGCCTTGGCGGCGGCCGACGTCGCGCCCGGCGCGCCGGACGAGGGGGCGCCGGACGAGTCGTCCTTCTTGGTCTGGTCGCCGCACCCGGTGATGACCAGGGCGCCGGCGACCGCGATGGCGGCGACCGCGGTGAGACGTGACAGGGCGGCCGGGCGCCTGGTGGTACGTGCGGTCATCGCTGTGTCCTCCTGCGAGACGGGGGGATTACACCTGCAGGGCTGTGTAAAGGCACACGCCATCGAGTACCGGAACCCTGTGTGATCTGTGCATCTTGCCATCCGGACAGCCCCAGGCAGGGTGCCCGTTGTGTCAAAATCGGATAACGGGCGATCCCCGGGCGCTCACCGGGCCGGTACACCAAGGCCGGACCGCGGTGGGGCCATGCCGATCACATGGGTACTCGTCAGCGGAAACAGTTTTCCGATAGAACGGTTCCTTCACCCCTTATCCGGGGCCATGGCGTGCGTGCGGCGCGCCGGGTGTCCGATTGTCGCCACCTCACTCCCTTCTGGCGGTACGGACGCCGAGCCCACCTCTGCCTGCTCGTTCGGGCGGAGCCTTTCCCTCAAACTTCGACAAATGGGGTCAAAAGTGGCAACGGAGATCGTCAATCCGCTCACCGTCGTGGACACCGACACCGACACCGACACCGATTCGGGCGCGGGCGCGGGCGCGGGCACCGACAGGGACGCGGACGCCGGAGCGGGCAGACTGCCGGTCGAGCCGGTGTTCGCCCTGCACCGCGGCGGCAAGCTGGAGATCGCCTCCACCGTGCCGGTGCGCGACGCGGACGACCTGTCGCTCGCCTACACGCCCGGCGTCGCGGAGGTCTGCACGGCCATCGCGGACCAGCCGGAACTGGTGAACGACTACACCTGGAAGTCGAACGTGGTCGCGGTCGTCACCGACGGCACCGCCGTGCTGGGGCTCGGCGACATCGGCCCCGAGGCGTCGCTGCCCGTGATGGAGGGCAAGGCGATCCTCTTCAAGCAGTTCGGCGGCGTCGACGCGGTGCCGATCGCGCTGGCCTGCACCGGGGTGGACGAGATCGTCGAGACCGTGGTCCGGCTCGCCCCCTCCTTCGGCGGCGTCAATCTGGAGGACATCTCCGCCCCCCGCTGCTTCGAGATCGAGAAGCGGCTCAAGGAGCGGCTGGACATCCCGGTCTTCCACGACGACCAGCACGGCACGGCGGTGGTCACCCTTGCCGCGCTGCGCAACGCCTGCACGCTCACCGGCCGGACACTCGGCGAACTGCGCGCGGTCATCTCGGGGGCCGGCGCGGCCGGCGTCGCCATCGCCAAGATCCTGGTCGAGGCGGGCATCGGCGATGTCGCGGTCACCGACCGCAAGGGCGTGGTGCACGGCGGCCGGGACGACCTCAACCCGGTGAAGCGGGACCTGGTTTCGTATACGAACAAGGCGGGGCTCACCGGCTCGCTGGAGGAGGCGCTGTCCGGGGCGGACGTCTTCATCGGCGTCTCCGGCGGCACGGTGGCGGAGTCCGCCGTCGCCACGATGGCGAAGGGGGCGTACATCTTCGCGATGGCGAACCCGACGCCGGAGATCCACCCCGAGGTCGCGCGGAAGTACGCGGCGGTGGTGGCCACCGGGCGCAGCGACTTCCCCAACCAGATCAACAACGTGCTCGCCTTCCCCGGCATCTTCGCCGGTGCCCTCCAGGTGCGGGCGTCCGCGATCACCGAGGGCATGAAGCTCGCGGCGGCCGAGGCGCTGGCGGCGGTCGTCGCCGGGGAACTCGCCGCGGACTGCGTGATCCCCTCGCCCTTCGACCCGCGCGTCGCGCCCGCCGTCACCGCGGCCGTCGCGGCGGCCGCCCGCGCGGAGGGCGTCGCCCGGCGCTGACCGGCGCGCCGCGCCTTCGTCGTCCGCGTCGTCATCTGCGTCGTCATCTGGGTCGTCGTCTGGGTCGTCGCCTGGGTCGTCTGCGTGCCTCCGCCCGAGGGGTGCGCGGACGACGAAGGCGCGGCGGCCCGTGCGTGAGGTGTCACAGACGCGCGCTGTTCCCTACCGGCCGGTAGGGATCGTAGGGTCGGGACATGTTTGCTGTGTACGCCGCGCGCATCGATGCCGAGCAGCCGCTCAACGGGCTGGAGTCGGGAGAGCGGCCCGGGCCGCGGGAGCGGGACGGGTGGAGCCGGGTCACGGTGCGGGCCGCCTCGCTCAACCACCACGACCTGTGGTCACTGCGGGGGGTGGGCCTGAGCGAGAAGAGCCTGCCGATGATCCTCGGCTGCGACGCGGCAGGTGTGGACGAGGACGGCAACGAGGTCGTGCTCCACTCCGTGATCGGCCAGTCCGGTCATGGGGTGGGGCCGTACGAGCGGCGGTCCATCCTCACCGAGCGCTACCAGGGCACCCTCGCCGAACAGGTGACCGTACCCACCTGGAACCTGCTGCCGAAGCCGAAGGAGCTCTCCTTCGAGGAGGCGGCCTGCCTGCCGACGGCGTGGTTGACCGCGTACCGGATGCTCTTCACCAACGCCGGGGTACGGCCAGGGGACGCGGTGCTGGTGCAGGGCGCGGGCGGCGGTGTCGCGACCGCGGCGATCGTACTGGCGAAGGCGGCCGGCCT
Organism: Streptomyces sp. NBC_01476; assembly: GCF_036227265.1. Lineage (NCBI taxonomy): Bacteria > Bacillati > Actinomycetota > Actinomycetes > Kitasatosporales > Streptomycetaceae > Streptomyces > Streptomyces sp. NBC_01476. Next base: position 5,552,658 of record NZ_CP109446.1, read on the forward strand.
GCGGGTCTACGCGACCAGCCGGGACGCGGCCAAGCGGGAACGGGCGGCACGGCTCGGCGCGCACGGCGTCTTCGAGCCCGGCGCGCGGCTGCCGCAGCGGGTCGACGCGGTGATCGAGACGGTCGGCGCGGCCACCTGGTCGCACTCCATCAAGTCGCTGCGCCCCGGCGGCACCCTGGTGATCTCGGGCGCCACCAGCGGGCCCAACCCGCCCTCCACCGAGCTGAACCGGATCTTCTTCCTGGAGCTGAAGGTCGTCGGCTCCACCATGGGCACCAAGGAGGAGCTGGAGGACCTGCTCTCCTTCTGCGCGGCCACCGGCGTACGGCCGGTGATCGACTCCGTGCTGCCGATGGACCGCGCCCGCGAGGGCTTCGAACAGCTCGCGGCGGGCGAGGTGTTCGGCAAGGTCGTCCTGACGCTCTGACTCCTCAGGTCCGTCCCCGCGGCGCCGGTGGGGCGGGGGTCGCGGCGGGGGTCGCGGCGGGGGTCGCGGCGCCGGTGCTAGTGCCCGCCCAGGGCCGCCGCGATGCGGGCCGCCGCCGCGGACAGGTGGCGGCGCACCTCGCGCAGCCGGCCGTCGTCCACACCGCGGTCGCGGGCCGCGTCGCGGATGTCGTCGCGGAAGCGGTCCAGCAGCCGTTCGAGATCGCGCAGCGGGTCCTCGGAGGGCGGGGTGTCGTCCTCCTTCACCGGGTACGGGGCGGGCGGTGACCAGTTCCACGGCGTGGTGGGAGCGTCCATCCGGCCGGCGCCCGTGCCCGCGCCCGTACTCGCACCCGCGCCCGCGCCCGCACCGGCTCCCGCGCCCTTTCCGAAGCCGCCCGGCTGGCCGAACTGCCCCAGCTCGCGGGTGAGTTCGGCCAGCCCCTCGCGCAGGCCGGTCTGCCAGTCGCCACCCTTGGCGTAGGTCTGCACCTGCTCCTGGACCTGCCGGGCGATGCGCTGCACCTCGTCGCGGGCGCTGTCCATCGCGTCCCGGGCCGCCTTCGCCTGCTGCCGGGCGTCGTGCGCCTCCTCCTTGGCGCGGCGGCTCTCCTCCTTTGCCCGCCGGGCTTGTTCCTTCCACTCCTGCTTGTCGTACCGGGCATCACCGTCCTGTGGCGCGGTACGGGCCTGCTGGGCCGCCGCCCGCACCTCGCGGCGCAGATCGCCGGCCGCGCCCCTGACGTCCTCGCGGATCTCGGCCGCCAGGGTGGAGACCGACTCGCGGATCTCCGCCTCCAGACCGGCGATCTCGTCGGCGCGGTCGGCCAGTTCGGCCCGCCCGGCGTCGGTGAGCGCGTAGACCTTCCGGCCGCCCTCGGTGGAGTGGGTGACCAGGCCCTCCTTCTCCAGCTTGGCGAGCCGCGGGTAGACGGTGCCGGCCGAGGGCGCGTAAAGGCCCTGGAAGCGCTCCTCCAGCAGGCGGATCACCTCGTAGCCGTGGCGGGGGGACTCGTCCAGCAGCTTGAGCAGGTAGAGCCGGAGCCTGCCATGGGCGAAAACGGGGGCCATGTCAGATGTCCTTCCGCAGCGAAGTCGGGTCCCCGTCGGTCAGATCGTCCAGCGGTGGCCGCCGGAGCAGTGCTATGGCGCCGGAGACGGTGGTGGCCCGCAGCCGGGCGCCCCCACCGCCGATCCGGCCGGTGATTCTCTTGGCCCCCCACTGGCCGGTGACACGCAACTCGTCGAAGGCGCAGGAGACATGACCGCTGGTCGTGTTCGCCTCCACCTCGGCGTCGCCCGGCTCGGGGATGCGGATCGCGATCTCACCGGAGACCGTGGTGAGCCGCACCTGGGCTCCGGCCGAGGGGTCCAGGTCGAGCACCATGTTGCCGCTCACCGAGTCCGCCCTCACCTGGGAGCCGCTGCCCTCGACCACGGTGAGGTCGCCGGAGACCGTGTTCACCCGCAGATCACCGGAGACCGACTGCGCCTCGACGCTGCCGGCCACCGTATTGGCCCGTACCGGGCCGGTGAGGCCGACCAGCGTGGTGTCGCCGCCGACGCCCTGGACGCTGGTCGACCCGGAGATCCCGGAGATCACCGCGCCCGCGCCGACTACGCCGACCTCGACCGCGGTGCTCTGCGGCACGGCCAGCGAGATCACCGCGTGCCGCCGCCAGCCCTTGCGGTCCCACCACTTGAGGAAGCCCTTCCACGGCAGATCCTCGTACGTCACGGTCAGCGTCGTGCCGCGCAACTCCACCTTCAGCGGAGGCCCTTCGAGTTCGGTGACCTCCAGCCGGGCGGGCCCGCCGTCGGTGCCGACCACATTGACGGCACCGTTGACGATCCGCACGTTCAGGGTGTCCACCCGCTCGGTGAAGACGAACTTCTCGGGTTCGGTGACGGTCCGGTCCGACGTGCCGCTCATCGTGCCCCTCCTCGGGTAGGCCAGTAACGCAACATATCGCGTCTCTCGGAAGACACGATATATCGCGTGAGGCGGAAGTCAAGCGGTTCCGCACCGGTCCCGCCCGCCGGCCCCCTTACGGGTCCGCGGCACCTGCTCTTCCGCGGCGCCCACGCGCCCACGCGCCTACGCGTCCTCGTCGTCTTCGTCGTCGAGCCGCGCCAGCCAGGTGGCCAGCCGCTCCACCGGGATCTCGAACTCCGGGTTGAGGTCGACGAATTCGCGCAGCCGGTCGGCCAGCCAGTCGAAGCTGACCTCCTCCTCGCCGCGCCGGTCGGCCAGTTCCTCGATGCCGCGGTCGGTGAAGTACATGCGTGTGCTCCGGAAGGAAAAAGAGGGCGACAGATGGGGGCGGGGGTGTGGGGGAGAGGGGGGTACGCCCGGGGGCCCGTACCGGGAAGGTACGGGCCCCCGGGAAGGACGGGGCGGGCCGGAGGTCAGATCTCGAAGACCTCGTTGACCAGTTCCTCCTGCTGCTGCGCGTGCCGCTTCGCGGAACCGACCGCGGGCGAGGACGAGGACGGGCGCGAGACGCGGCGGAGCCGGTCCGCGTTGTCCGGAGCCGCACCCAGGACCAGGTCCAGGTGGTCGATCAGGTTGAGCGCGATGAACGGCCAGGCACCCTGGTTGGCCGGCTCCTCCTGGGCCCAGACGAACTTCTGCGCCTTGGTGTAGGGGGCCAGCGCCGCCTGCAGCTCCAGTGCCGGCAGCGGGTAGAGCCGCTCGATGCGCAGGAAGGCGATGTCGGTGGCACCGCGCTTGTCCCGCTCGGCGATCAGGTCGTAGTAGACCTTGCCGGAGCAGAAGACGACCTTGCGGACCGCCTCCGGCTCCACCGAGTGGTCACTGATGATCGGCTGGAACTGGCCCTTGGTGAAGTCCTCGGCCTTCGACGCCGCCGCCTTCAGCCGGAGCATCGACTTCGGGGTGAAGACGATCAGCGGCTTGTGGTGCGGGTTGTGCACCTGCCAGCGCAGCAGGTGGAAGTAGTTGGCCGGGGTGGTCGGGTAGGCCACCGTCATGTTGTTCTGCGCGCACAGCTGCAGGAACCGCTCGATCCGGGCCGAGGAGTGGTCCGGGCCCTGGCCCTCGTAACCGTGCGGCAGCAGCAGGGTGACGCCGGAGGTCTGGCCCCACTTCTGCTCGGCCGCCGAGATGTACTCGTCCACCACCGACTGGGCGCCGTTGACGAAGTCGCCGAACTGCGCCTCCCACATCACCAGCGCGTCCGGCCGGGCCAGCGAGTAGCCGTACTCGAAGCCCATCGCCGCGTACTCGCTGAGCAGCGAGTCGTAGACGTTGTAACGGGCCTGGTCCTCGGTCAGGTACTGCAGCGGGGTGTACTCGTCACCGGTGTGCTGGTCGACGAGGACCGCGTGCCGCTGGCCGAAGGTGCCGCGGCGGGTGTCCTGGCCGGCCAGCCGGACCGGGGTGCCCTCCATCAGCAGCGAGCCGATCGCCAGCGTCTCGCCCATGCCCCAGTCGATGGTGCCGTCGTCCACCGAGGTGGCGCGGCGCTGGAGCTGCGGCATCAGCCGCGGGTGGACCGTGATGCCGTCCGGGATGTTGACCTGGGACTCGGCGATCCGCTTGACGACCTCCTGCGAGACGCTGGTGTCGACCGCGACCGGGAACTCGGCCTGGACGGCGGACGGCTGCGGCTCGGACGGCTGCGAGGTGACCTCGCGGACCTCCGCGAAGACCTTCTCCAGCTGGCCCTGGAAGTCCTGGAGCGCCTGCTCCGCCTCCTCCAGGGTGATGTCGCCCCGGCCGATCAGCGACTCGGTGTAGAGCTTGCGCACCGAGCGCTTCTTGTCGATCAGGTTGTACATCAGCGGGTTGGTGAACTGCGGGTTGTCGCCCTCGTTGTGGCCGCGGCGGCGGTAGCAGATCACGTCGATCACGACGTCCTTGTTGAACGCCTGCCGGAACTCGAAGGCCAGCCGGCCCACCCGGACCACGGCCTCCGGGTCGTCGCCGTTGACGTGGATGATCGGCGCCTCGATCATCCGGGCCACGTCGGTGGCGTACATCGACGAGCGGGACGCCTCGGGCGCCGCGGTGTAGCCGACCTGGTTGTTGATCACCACGTGCACGGTGCCGCCGGTGCGGTAGCCGCGCAGCTGCGACATGTTCAGCGTCTCGGCGACGACACCCTGGCCGGCGAAGGCCGCGTCGCCGTGCAGCGCGATCGGCAGCACGGTGAAGTCGGTGCCCGCCTTGTTGATGATGTCCTGCTTGGCGCGCGCGATGCCCTCGATGACCGGGTCGACGGTCTCCAGGTGCGACGGGTTCGCCGCCAGCGACACCTTGATCTGCTCGCCGTCCAGGCCGGTGAAGGTGCCCTCCGCGCCCAGGTGGTACTTCACGTCGCCGGAGCCGTGCATCGACTTCGGGTCGAGGTTGCCCTCGAACTCGCGGAAGATCGTGGCGTACGACTTGCCGACGATGTTCGCCAGCACGTTCAGCCGGCCGCGGTGGGCCATGCCGATCACGGCCTCGTCCAGGCGCGACTCGGCGGCGGCGTCCAGGACCGCGTCGAGCAGCGGGATGACGGACTCGCCGCCCTCCAGCGAGAACCGCTTCTGGCCGACGTACTTGGTCTGCAGGAAGGTCTCGAACGCCTCGGCCGCGTTCAGCCGGCGCAGGATGCGCAGCTGCTCCTCGCGCTCCGGCTTGGCGTGCGGGCGCTCGATGCGGTCCTGGATCCACTTGCGCTGCTTGGGGTCCTGGATGTGCATGAACTCGACGCCGACGGTCCGGCAGTACGAGTCGCGCAGCACCCCGAGGATGTCCCGGAGCTTCATCAGCGACTTCCCCGCGAAGCCGCCGACCGCGAACTCACGCTCCAGGTCCCACAGGGTGAGCCCGTGCTCCAGCACGTCCAGGTCCGGGTGCTTGCGCTGGCGGTACTCCAGCGGGTCGGTGTCGGCCATCACATGGCCGCGGACCCGGTAGGAGTGGATCAGCTCGAAGACCCGGGCGGCCTTGGTGACGTCGTCCTCGTGCGCGGTGTCGATGTCGGTGCGCCAGCGGACCGGCTCGTACGGGATCCGCAGCGCCGCGAAGACGTCGTCGAAGAAGTCGTTCTCGCCGAGCAGCAGCTGGTTCATGATCCGCAGGAACTCGCCGGAGGCGGCGCCCTGGATCACCCGGTGGTCGTAGGTGCTGGTCAGCGTCATGACCTTGGAGATGCCCAGCTTGTTCAGGGTGTCCTGCGAGGTGCCCTGGAACTCGGCCGGGTAGTCCATCGAGCCGACACCGAGGATCATCGACTGACCGGGCATCAGGCGCGGGACCGAGTGCACGGTGCCCAGGCCGCCGGGGTTGGTCAGCGACGCGGTGACGCCGGTGAAGTCGTCCATCGTCAGCTTGCCGTTGCGGGCGCGGCGGACGATGTCCTCGTAGGCCTGCCAGAACTCGAAGAAGTTCAGCGTCTCGGCCTTCTTGATGGCCGCGACGACGAGCTGGCGGTCGCCGTTCGGCTTCACCAGGTCGATGGCCAGACCGAGGTTGACGTGCTCCGGCTTGACGAGGGTCGGCTTGCCGTCCTTCAGCGAGAAGGAGTGGTTCATCGACGGCATCGCCTTGAGCGCCTGCACCATCGCGTACCCGATGAGGTGCGTGAAGGAGACCTTGCCGCCGCGGGCGCGCTTGAGGTGGTTGTTGATGACGATGCGGTTGTCGAAGAGCAGCTTCACCGGGATGGCCCGCACCGAGGTGGCGGTGGGCAGTTCCAGCGAGGCGTTCATGTTCTTCACGACCGCGGCGGCCGGGCCGCGCAGCGTCACGTACTCGGTGGGGTGCCCTTCGGGCGCCGCACCGTTCGAGGACGCCTTCGGGGCGGCCGGAGCCGGCGCGGGCGCCGGGGCCTTCGCCGCGGGAGCGGCGGGCGCGGCCGGTGCGGCGGCGGGCTGGGCGGCAGCCGGAGGCGCGGCGGGTGCGGCCGGCGCGGGTGCGGCCGGGGGTGCGGCGGGCGCGGGAGCCGCGGCGGCGGGAGCGGCGGCCTTCGGCGCCGGCACGGTCGTGCCGGGCCGGGACTGGGCGGCGTCGGTGGCCACGGCGGGGACCGCCGGGGATCCGGCGACGGCCCGCGCGGCAGCGCCCGAGGCGCCGCCCTGGCCTGCGGGGGCGGCCGGCGCGGCGGAGCCGTCCGGCTTGTAGTCGGCGAAGAAGTCCCACCAGGCTCGGTCTACCGAGTTCGGGTCCTGGAGGTACTGCTGGTAGATCTCATCGACCAACCACTCGTTCGGGCCGAAACCCGCTGCAGGGGCATCGCCCTGCGCTTGGTGGTCGGTCGAGACACTGGAGCTATTGGGGGACTGTGGCGACACGGCGGCAACCGCCCTCTTCCGCTTCACAAAGATGGTGGACAGCGGAAATAAAGGCTACGCCTTCAAGGCCCCTGCTCGCAGGCTCGGGGTCCAGTCGTCGCGCATGTCACACCCGGAACGTGGTTTCGGCGCCATTCCTGGCGGGAAAGTGGTCCCTCTTGAGGGTTCGGCGATCCGCTGTGCGGAGCGGCCGAAGTCGAGCGGGCGGGTTGCGCGGGCACCATCGGCCGCGCGCCGACCAGGCGGCGTCTCCCCCATGGTGCCTCACCAGCGTCAATGTTGCACCGAAGGTCCACCCGGGAGGGTGACGTGGATCCGGCAGCCGCGCGGGGATTCGGCCACCTCGATCCGTCCGCCGTGCAGATCCACCGCCCACCGGGCGATCGCCAGGCCCAGTCCCGTACCGCCGTCGCCGCCCGGGTGGGAGCCGCGGTGGAAGCGGTCGAAGACCCGGACGCGGTCCGCCTCCGGAATGCCGGGGCCCTCGTCGCGGACGTCCAGGTCGAGGCTGCCGGGCGTGGCGCCGCCGCGGGCCCGTACCGTCACCCGGCCGCCCGGCGGGCTGTGCTTGACCGCGTTGTCCACCAGGTTGGCCACCACCTGGTGCAGCCGCTCGCCGTCGGCATAGGCGACCAGTTCGGGAGGTGACACATCCAGGTGCAGGTGGACGTCGGCGCGCGGCCGGGACCTGGAGCCGGTGTGCTTGGTGCTCTCCATCCCCAGGCTGGCGGTCTTCAGCACGGCCGACAGATACGGCCACACCTCGAAGCGTTTGGCGTCGAGGCGGGCCGCGCCGCTGTCCAGCCGGGAGAGGTCGAGCAGCTGGCTGACCAGCTTGCCGAGCCGTTCTGTCTGCTGCAGGGCCAGCCGCATCGTCTCGGGGTCGGCGGCCGACACCCCGTCCACGACGTTCTCCAGCACCGCGCGCAGCGCCGCGATCGGGGTGCGCAGCTCGTGCGAGACATTCGCCACCAGCTCCTTGCGGTGGCGGTCGGCGGCGGCCAGGTCGGCGGCCATCCGGTTGAAGTTCTTCGCCAGTTCGCCGACCTCGTCCCGGCGCACCCGGGTCACCCGGCGGCTGTAGTCACCGCCGGCCATCGCCCGGGCCACCGCGCTCATCTCGCGCAGCGGCGCGGTCAGGCCGTTGGCCACGATCTGGGTGATCAGCAGCGAGGCGATGATCGAGAAGATGGTGATCACGCGCAGCTCGGTGGCCGAGTGGATGGCCACGATCACCAGCAGGGTGGTGATCAGCACCGAGACGATCACCAGCAGCTGCAGCGCCGCCTTGATCGAGCGGAAGGGGTCCCAGGGGCGCAGCGCCGCCCAGACCTCCCGCCGCCAGCCGCCGCGGCGTCTCATGGTGCCGGCGTCTCCAGCGCGTACCCCACGCCGTGCACCGTGCGGATCCGCTCGGCGCCGATCTTCCGGCGCAGTGCCTTGACGTGGCTGTCGACGGTGCGGGTACCGGAGGCGTCCGCCCAGTCCCACACCTCGGCGAGCAGCTGCTCCCGGGAGAGCACCGCCCGCGGCTGCTGCGCCAGGCAGACCAGCAGCTCGAACTCGGTGGGCGTCAGATGGATGTCGGAGCCGCTCACCCGCACCCGGCGCTGGGCGTGGTCGATCTCCAGGTCGCCCAGCTGGATGCTGGCGCCGCGCGGGCTGTGCGCGGCGGTCGCGGCCCGCTCCACCCGGCGCAGCAGTACGTGCACCCGGGCGGCCAGCTCCCGCATCGAGAACGGCTTGGTCATGTAGTCGTCCGCGCCGACCCCGAGGCCGACCAGCATGTCGGTCTCGTCGTCCCTGGCGGTGAGCATCAGCACCGGGACCGGCCGGTCGGCCTGCACCCGGCGGCACACCTCAAGCCCGTCGTAGCCGGGCAGCATCACGTCGAGAACCAGCAGGTCGGGCTGCCAGGAGTGTGCCGAATCGACCGCCGACGGGCCGTCCCCGGCGGTCCGTACCGAGAATCCCTCCGCCTGCAGCCGGGCCGCGATCGCCTGCGTTATCGTCTGGTCGTCCTCGACGACCAGTACCCGGCGCTGCGCGCCCGAAGTCTGCGTGCTGTCCACGTTCCGCCCCACAAGTCGTCCTGAATATCGAGAGCGTACGGGGCCGGTGAGCGCCCTGACTATGACGCCTTCACGCCTTGACGGCAACGTGCACCACGTCGGGGACCCCGCGGGCGACCGGGATCTCCTCGGTGCGGACCGCTGTGAAGCCCGCCGTGCGCAGCGCTTCCTCGAAGGCGGGGGAGGGCTGGGCGGACCAGACGGCGAGCACACCGCCGGGGTTGAGCCGGTCCCGGCAGGCGGCGAGTCCCGCGGGGCCGTAGAGGCCGCCGTTGCCGTCGGTGACCGTCCAGTCCGGGCCGTTGTCGATGTCCAGGCAGAGGGCGTCGTACGTCTCCGCGGCGCCGGTCACGTACGCCACCAGGTCCGTTTCCAGGATGCGCACCCGGGGGTCGGCCAGCGCGTCCGCGGAGAAAGGGGTCAGCGGGCCGGTGCGGTGCCAGTCGACGACCGCCGGCTCGCGCTCCACCACCGTGATCGCGCCCCAGCGGGCGTCAGCGGCTGCCCTGGCGAGGGAGAAGCCGACGCCGAGGCCGCCGATCAGTACGCGCCAGTCGCCGTCGGCCGGGTCCGCGCCGGCCAGCGCCGCCAGTGCGGTGTCCACCAGCAGCCGTTCCGAGCGGCCGTCGGAGGTGTCCATCAGGAAGCAGCCATTGGCGATGATCTCGAATTGCCCGCCGTGCCGGCGGAGCACGACTTCTCCGTAGGGTCCGTCACGGCGGTCCAGGACGACAGGGGCGTCGAACGTTTCGGGGTTGATCGGCATGGCCTCATTGTGGTGGAGAGGGCCGGACGGAGACAAAGGGCCCCCATCGGACGGCAGGCACCGGAAATTAATAGCGCCGACACCGCAACTTCTTGGTTTCTTGAGCGTCGGCCCATGGACAGAAAGCGCCGGCGTGCATAGGTTCCGCGCATGTCATCCCTTTTCAAGAATCCCGTCGCGCGCCGGCTGCTGCGCCCGGCCGCCGATCTGGTCGACCAGCGGGTCCGCAAGGACATCGACAAAGCCACGCGGAGCGAGCGCGAAGCCCGCGAGGCCATGCGCGGGGAACTGGACGGCCTCCGGAAGGAACTGACCGAGCTGCGCGGCAAGCAGTTCGCTTCCGATTTGCTCTTCGAGCGGGCCGGCTCGGGCAACCGGACGCCGACCAAGCAGCAGTACGAAGTGCTGGTCAAGCAGATCGCGGCGGTCAGCGGACAGGACGTGAAATTCGCCCGCCGCAATGCGATGGTCGCATTCCGGAACGTGATCGCTCTGGAGGCCCTCGGCCTTGGCCGGCTGGCCGGAAGTACCTCAAATGTCTGCGGGAAGCTCGCCACTGTTCCGCTGCTCGACCCGCCGAACGGCGATGTGCTGGAGATCGGAACGCTCTTCGGCCTCTTCTCCGCGGCATTCCTGCGGATGCTGCACCGCGCCGGTATTGAACCGCGCTTGACCATCGTGGATCCGCTGGCGGGCAGCCAGCTGCAGCCGGGCACGAACTTCGGCAGCGAGTCGACCGGCACCCCGGTCCGGCTCGACGTGGTGCGGGCGAACCTCGCGCTCGGCGGCACGGCCGGCGAGCAGGCCCGTGTCCAGCAGGGCTTCTCCGATGACGAGGTCGTCCAGGAAGCGGTCTCGGACCGCGAGTACGGCGTGATCATCGTGGACGGCGACCACTCCGCGGAGGGCGTGCGCAAGGACCTGGAGTGGGCCGAGAAGATCATCGCGCCGCGCGGGATCGTCGTGCTCGACGACTACGGGGACGGCGCCTGGAAGGGCGTCCAGGAAGGCGCGGACAAGCACCTGGCCGGGGAGACCCGGTTCGAGATGCTGGGTCGCGTATCGACCTCGGCGTTCCTGCGAGCTCGGGCCTGACCTGCTGTGATGCGTGATCGCTCTGAGCGAACAGCGGGCGGGGAACACCGGCGGAGCCTCCCGCATTGAGTCTGGTGTACTCAACTTGCTTGCAAAGGGAGCGATCATGGCATTTGAGCCTCGGACCCCGAACCCTCTCACCCTGCCCGTCCTCCCGCTGGACGACGAGGTGGTACTGCCGGGCATGGTGGTGCCGCTCGACCTGACGGACGCGGAGGTGCGGGCCGCGGTGGAGGCCGCCCAGGCGGCGCACAGCGGGTCCGGCTCGGGAAAGCCACAGGTGCTGCTGGTACCGCGGGTGGACGGAAAGTACACCGCGGTCGGCACCCTCGGCACCGTTGAGCAGGTCGGCCGGCTCTCGGACGGCGACCCCGGCGCGGTCATCCGCGGCCGTGGCCGGATCCGGATCGGTGCCGGCACCACCGGCCCCGGTGCCGCCCTGTGGGTGGAAGGCACCACCGTCGACGAGCCCGCGCCCGCCGAGGCGCCGGGCACCGTCGCGGAGCTGATGAAGGAGTACAAGGCGCTGGCCACCAGCTGGCTGCGCAAGCGCGGAGCCTGGCAGGTCGTCGACCGGGTACAGCAGATCGACGACATCGGCCAGCTCGCCGACAACTCCGGCTACTCCCCGTACCTCACCACCGAACAGCGCATCGAACTGCTGGAGACCATCGACCCGGTGGCCCGGCTCAAGCTCGCCACCCAGTGGCTGCGCGACCACCTCGCCGAGCAGGACGTCGCCGAGACGATCCGCAAGGACGTCCAGGAGGGCATGGAGAAGCAGCAGCGTGAGTTCCTGCTCCGCCAGCAGCTCGAAGCCGTCCGCAAGGAGCTCGCCGAGCTGAACGGCGACCCGGAGAACGAGAGCGACGACTACCGCGCCCGCGTCGAGGCCGCCGACCTGCCGGAGAAGGTCCGCGAGGCCGCCCTGAAGGAGGTCGAGAAGCTGGAACGCTCCTCCGACGCCTCCCCCGAGGGCAGCTGGATCCGCACCTGGCTGGACACCGTCCTCGAACTGCCGTGGAACACCACCACCGAGGACACCTACGACGTCGCCGGCGCCCGGGCCGTGCTGGACGCGGACCACGCGGGCCTGGACGACGTCAAGGAGCGCATCACCGAGTACCTGGCCGTCCGCAAGCGCCGGGCCGACCGCGGCCTCGGTGTGGTGGGAGGCCGCCGCGGCGGCGCGGTGCTGGCCCTGGTCGGCCCGCCCGGAGTCGGCAAGACCTCACTCGGCGAATCGGTGGCCCGCGCCATGGGCCGCACGTTCGTCCGGGTGTCGCTCGGCGGCGTCCGCGACGAGGCGGAGATCCGCGGTCACCGCAGGACGTACGTCGGCGCGCTGCCCGGCCGGATCGTGCGGGCGATCAAGGAGGCCGGTTCGATGAACCCGGTCGTGCTGCTCGACGAGATCGACAAGGTCGGCTCCGACTACCGGGGCGACCCGGCGGCGGCACTGCTCGAGGTCCTGGACCCGGCGCAGAACCACACCTTCCGCGATCACTACCTGGAGGTCGAGCTGGACCTCTCCGACGTGGTCTTCCTCGCCACCGCCAACGTGCTGGAGGCCATCCCCGAGCCGCTGCTCGACCGGATGGAGCTGGTCCGGCTGGACGGCTACACCGAGGACGAGAAGGTCGTCATCGGCCGCGACCACCTGCTCCCGCGCCAGCTGGAGCGGGCCGGCCTGGCCGGCGACGAGGTGACCCTGGCGGAGGACGCGCTGCGCAAGCTGACCACCGAGTACACCCGTGAGGCGGGCGTGCGGACCCTGGAGCGGACCATCGCCCGGATCCTGCGCAAGATCGCCGCGCGGCACGAACTCGGGCAGCAGGAGCTGCCGTTCACCGTCGGCGCGGAGAATCTGCGGGAGCTGATCGGCCGGCCGCACCACGTACCGGAGTCCGCTCAGGACCCGGAGGAGCGGCGGACCGCGGTGCCCGGGGTGGCCACCGGCCTGGCGGTCACCGGAGCGGGCGGCGACGTGCTCTACATCGAGGCGTCGCTGGCCGACCCGGAGACCGGCGGTTCCGGCCTGCAGCTCACCGGCCAGCTGGGCGACGTCATGAAGGAGTCCGCGCAGATCGCGCTCTCCTTCCTGCGGTCGCACGGCGCCGAGCTGGAGCTGCCGGTCGGCGACCTGAAGGAACGCGGCGTGCACCTGCACGTCCCGGCGGGCGCCGTACCGAAGGACGGTCCGAGCGCGGGTGTGACCATGACGTCGGCGCTGGCGTCGCTGCTCTCCGGGCAGCGGGTGCGCACCGATGTGGCGATGACCGGTGAGGTGTCGCTGACCGGCAGGGTGCTGCCGATCGGCGGGGTCAAGCAGAAGCTGCTGGCCGCGCACCGGGCCGGGATCACCACGGTGATCATCCCGAAGCGCAACGAGGCCGACCTGGACGACGTCCCGGCCGAGATCCTGGAGGCGCTGGAGGTGCACCCGGTCAGCGACGTACGCCAGGTGCTGAAGCTGGCGCTTGAGCCGGCCGAGTCCGGTGCCGGGCAGGTGCCGGTGGCCGCGTAAGGCGCGAGCACAGGCAGGACAGGAGCCGGCCCCCCGCCCGATATCCGGGCGGGGGGCCGGCTCTTGCGCGCGGTGCGGGGGGCCGGCTCTTGCGCGGTCCGGGGGAACGGATCAGCCGGCCGCGTACGCCTGCACGCGGTCCAGCGCCCCGTTGAACCGGTCCTGGTCACCGGGGAAGGTGCCGGAGTCGGCGAACTGCCAGATGGTCTGGAAGCCCCAGCCGGCCGGCAGCGTGCCGACCGTGGTGTTGTAGCGGGCGATCCACAGCGCGTTGGTGGCGGCGAAGGCGCTGCTGTTGCCGGTGCACTGGGTCCACCAGCTGGTGGAGCTGTAGATGGTCGGGTAGCGGCCGGTACGGGCGTGGTACTCGTTGCTGAACGAGGCGATCCAGCTGACCATGCCGCTCGCGCTCAGCCCGTAACAGGTGGCGCCGTACGGGTTGTACTCGATGTCCAGCGCGCCGGGCAGTGTCCTGCCGTCCGCGGACCAGCCGCCGCCGTGCGCGATGAAGTAGTCGGCCTGGGTGGCGCCGGCCGACACGTCGGGCAGGGCGAAGTGGTAGGAGCCGCGCACCATGCCGACGTTGTAGGAGCCGTTGTACTGCTGGGCGAAGGACGGGCTGGTGTACGAGGTTCCTTCGGTGGCCTTGATGTAGACGAACTTGGCGCCGTTGGCCCAGGCGGTGGCCCAGTTGACGCTGCCCTGGTAGTTGGAGACGTCCATGCCGGGCGTCTGGGTGGCGAGCGGGACGGCGGCGGAGCCGCCGCCGGCCGACGGGCCCGAGCCCTCGTGGGCGCGGATGGTGGAGCCCATCCAGTCCAGGTCGGGGTGGGTCATGTGGCCGCTGCCGGCCGCGTGGGCCGTACCGGGAGCGGTGAGGACCAGGGCGAGCAGGGTGACGAAGAGACCGGCCAGCAGGGTGAGCCTGGTCCGGGCCGAGCCGGTGCCGTGCACGACGGAGAGATCTCCGTGGGACATACGTGCCTCCAGAATGGCAAGGGGGGACTCGGCATGGCCTTGATTGGGCCATGACAGAAGTGACGGTACGGGCGGCGCTACGCGCGTGGAAGGGGGGTCCGGAACCGCCGTTGGTCTACTCCTGCGAAATACTTGACGTGCTGCGGAAACCACCGTGGGTGAAGAAAAGTTTCAGGTGTTGAAAGCGGGGAGTCTGTGACCGGAGCGAACGGCGAGCCGCCGGGCGGCGAGCGGGACGGCGCCACGCAGGCGCTGGAGCGCGAGTTGTCCGTGCTCTTCCGGCGGGCGCGGGCCGCCTCCGGGGAACTGGCACGGGCGGTCCACCCGGAGCTGGAACCGGCCGCGTACGGGCTGCTGGTACGGCTGGAGGAGGTGGAGCCGGAGCGGGCCACCGACCTTGCCTCGTACTTCGGGGTGGGCAAGGCCACGATGAGCCGGCAGCTGCGCGGGCTGGAGGAACTCGGCCTGGTCGCCAGGGAACCGGACCCCGCGGACGGCCGTGCGTGGCTCGTCCGCCTCACCGACGAGGGCCGCGCCCGCTTCTCCCGGGTCCGCACCGCCCGCCGCGAACGGTACCTGCGGCAGCTCGCCGCCTGGGACCAGTCCGAGATCGCCGAACTCTCCCGGCTGCTGCACGGCCTGAACGAGCTTCAGTTCGGCGAGAACGGCACCTGACGGATTCCTGAGCGGCGCCGGCGGCAGCCCCCGACACCGTGGCCCGCCTCGGCGCTTGAGACCGGCCCTCGAACCGGCCCTCGAACCGGCCCTCGAACCGGCCCTCGAACCGGCCCTCGAACCGGCCCTCGAACCGGCCCTCGAACCGGCCCTCGAACCGGCCCTCGAACCGGCCCTCGAACCGGCCCTGAGAACGGCGCAGGCCCGCCCGCACCCCGTCAGAACTCCACCAGCACCGCCGTCGCGTCGTCGTACGGCTTCCCGCGCGGCACCGCCGTGCCGGCCGGATCGGCGTTCTCCTGCGCCCGTACCCGGCTGATCAGCGCCTGCGGACCCGCCTTGCGGAGCAGGGCGAAGGCGGACGACCAGTCGTCGGACCCGAAGACCTCCACCCCGCGGGCCGCGCCGTCGGTGAGCGCGGCCAGCGCCCGCACCCGCGCCGCCGGGGTCCGGCCGGTCACCGCGCGGGCCGCCACCGCGGGGTTGGCGGCCGCGGTGAAGAAACCGCCCTCCAGATTCCGCAGCGGTCCCACCCGGACGCCCGCCGCCCGCAGCCGGTCGATCCGGTCGTCAAGCACCGGCGTCACGGTGCCGTCCGGCGCCTCCAGCAGCAGCGCCGAGTCCGAGAGCACCAGGTGCTCCAGCTCCGTCCCGTCCCACCTGGCCAGCACCACGGTCGCCTGCGGAGTGAGCGGGTGAGAAAGATCACAAGTGTCCCGATGGGCCTCGGCGGTACGGGAGATGGCCGCCGACAGGCATCCGGTCAGGGCCGTCTCCGGCCGGGAGACGGCGAGTTCGAGCAGCGCCCCGCCCAGCCGGGCGGTGAACCACGGGACCGAGTGGACGCACGCCCCGTTGTCCGGCGGGGGCGTCACGCCGTCCAGCAGGACCACCGCGCCGCCCCGTCCGGCGGCGGGCAGCGCCACCGCCACGAAGTCCTCGTTGGGCACCTCGGGCCTGCCGGCCTCGCTCGCCGTCTCGATCCGCATGCGCCCCAGTCTGCCGGACCCCGGGGAAACCGCGGGAGGCGGGGAACTCGCGGTAAGGCACCGCCGAGCTGCACACTTGGTCCGGACCACAAGATCAACAAGGCTGCGCGCGCGCATCCTGCCAAAGCCCGGCCCCCGGCGCCAGACGCAGGTTGCCGGGGCCGGCTTGCCCGCCCGGTGCCGGACTTGTCCGTCAACTCACCTGTGCGATTCACTCGTTCGGGTGTCCGAGGGGGGGACGTCTGGCCCCCTCCCCGGCAGGGCTGCAAGGGTCGGAAGGACTTCTGCATATTCCCGGGGGAACCCCGGGCCCGGGCGATACGTGATTGCGAGCACCGACATTGCGTGAAGGACGTCACCCGCGACGCGAGGGGCGGGTCAGGCGGCGCATGCTCGCCGCCCTGCTCGTCAGTGGCGCCGCGCTCCTTGCTGCCGCCACCCCCGGGGTGGCCCTCGCCGGGCACGATCTCTCCGCCGCCCAGGACCGGGCGGACACCGCCCGGCTGGCCGCGCGTACCGCCGTGCTGGCGCACGACCTGGCCGACGAGCGGGACCACGCCGCCCTCGGCACCGCGGATTCCCTGCCCAAGGGCCAGTTGGCCACCGACAGGACCCGCACCGACCGCCAGGCGAAGGACGTCCTGCGCGACGCCCCCGCCGCGGTCCGCACCGCGCTGGCCGGGCTGCCGGCCGTGCGCGGCACCGCCGACGCGGGCAAAGGCGGCCCGCAGGCCGTCGTCGCCGCCTACCAGCCGCTGATCGACGCGCTCGGGCGGCTCTCCGGCCCGGTCACCGCGCCGCTCGGCCGGGCGGTGGACGCCGCCGCCCGGCAGCGCGGGCTGCTGGTCGCCGCGCTCGCGGCCGGCGGCGGTCAGCGCGGCCCGGTCGCCGCCGCACAGGCCGCGCACCTCCAGGAACAGGCCGCGCTCGCCGACTTCCGGGCCGCCGCGCCCGCCGGGCTGCGCAGCCGCTACGACCAGACGGTGACCGGGGCCGACGTCAGCCAGGCTGACCGGGACCTCGCCGAACTCCTCGACGGACCCGAACTCACCCGCGCCGACCGCGATGTGCGGGGCGCCTCCGCCACCGACGCGTCACTCACCGCCCGGTTGGCCCTGATGCGCAGCGTGGAGGCGTCAGCAGCCACCGATGACGCCCGGCAGGCCGCCCACCACCGCGACCACCAGGTCACCGTCCTCGAACTGCGCATCGCGCTGGCCGCGTTGTGCCTGATCCTGCTCGTCGGTGTGCTGGTCACCGTCTTCCGCAGCGTGACCCGGCCGCTGGCCGCCCTGCACCAGTGGTCGCGCGCCGACGCCGAGAGCGGCCAGGGCGCGAAGGTGATCGGCGGCGACGAGTTCGCCGCGGTCGCCCGCCGGGTCAACGCGCTCACCCACGAGGCGCAGGCGCTGCGCAACCGGGTCCACGAGCTCACCGCCGAGCGCAACTCCCTGTCCGGCGCGCACAACAACCTCATCGCCGAGCGCGAGGGACTGCTGCGGATCAGGGACGACCTGCTGCGCAGCCGCGAGGAGCTGGCCGGCAAGCTCGCCGAGGCCGGCGCCCGCAACGCCGCCCAGGTCACCTACGTCAACCTCGGGCTGCGCACGCTCGGCCTGGTGGAGCGCCAACTCGCCCTGATCGAGGAGCTGGAGGACCGCGAGCAGGAGCCGGAGCGGCTCGACCACCTCTTCAAGCTGGACCACCTCGCCACCCGGATGCGGCGCAACAGCGAGAATCTGCTGGTGCTCTCCGGTACCGAGCACAGCCACGGCGCCACCGCCCGGCCGGTCGCGCTGATCGACGTGGCGCGGGCCGCGATCTCCGAGATCGAGCGGTACGAACGGGTACGCATCGAGTCGATGCCCGACGCCCGGGTGGCCGGCCGCGCGGCGGACGACGTCAGCCACCTGATCGCCGAACTCCTCGACAACGCGGCCGGGTTCTCCGCGCCGAACGCGCCGGTACGGCTGTCCGGCTGGCTGATGGAAACCGGCGAGGTGATGCTCTCGGTCGAGGACTCCGGCATCGGGGTGCCCGACGAACGCCTCGACGACCTCAACGAGTTGCTCGCCGACCCCGATCCGGCGCCGCCGGGCGCGGCGGCCGGCATGGGCCTGTACGTGGTGGCCCGCCTTGCCCACCGGCACGGCGTGCGCACCCAGTTGCGCCCGCACGCGGGCGGCGGCACCACCGCCGTCGTGGTGCTGCCGCAGCTGCTGCTCCCGGCGATCGACCCGCACGAGGCGCCGGGCACCCCGATCGAGGCGGCGCTGGCCGGCGCCCGCCTCACCGGCCCCTCCCGCCGAACCCCGGCGGCACCGGTCCCGGCGGCGTCCGGCCTCCCGCCCGAGCCCGCCCGGGACCCGGCTCCGGCGGCAGCGGACCCGGAGCGCGGTCCGGACCCGGCGGCGCCGCACGCGGCCCAGGGGCAGGACGCAGCGGCGCCGGCTGCGGCGCTGGATGCGGTTCAGGACCGGGACGCAAGGGTGCCGACTGCGGCGCCGTCTCCGGGGCTGCTGCCGCCGGGTACGGAGCCGATGGCGCCGCATGCGGGCCGTACTCCGGAGCCAGCGCATGCGGTCCAGGGGCCTGAGCCGGTGGTGCCCTCCGTCGTCCGTGGTCCGGAGGCGGTGCGGGGGCCTGAGTCCGGCGCGCCGGCAGCGCCGCACGGGCAGGAGCCGCCCGCTCAGGGGTCGGCCGCGGAAGAGCCGGCCGCCCAGCAGGGGCCCGCCGTGCAGCCGTTGCCGACGCGGGTGCCCGCGCCGGCGCCGGCGGCCGGCGGTGTCCCGCCGGTCCGGGCCGTACCGTACGCCGGAGGGGTACCGGCCGCGCGGGCCGTGCCGCCCGCCGAGGCCGTGCCGCCCGCGCATGCGGTGCGGCACGACCGGGCCGGGGAGGACGAGGCCGCGCCCGGAGCGGACGGGGTCACCGCCATGGGCCTGCCGCAGCGGGTGCCGAGGACCACGGGGCTCGGCGACACGCTGGTCCACGAGGAGCGGCGGCCACGCGGCGGCCCGGTGGACGCCGCCGAACTCCGGCGCAAGCTGGGCGGCCTGCAGCGGGGACTGCACGCCGGCCGGCGCGACGCGGAACAGGAGCACAGCTCCGGCACCGGCCCGATGTCCGGGCTGTCCGGCGCTGCCGCCGAGCCGCCCGCACCGCCACGGCAGGGCCCGCCCCGCCATGCGGCCCGCACCGACGACGCACCGGCCGTTCCGGCGCAGTCGCGCGCGACCGCCGTACCGGACGGACCGCGAACCGGCGTGGGGACGCCGGACGCCGCCGCGGCCCCAGGGGACACGGGGCACGCGCAGGCGCCGCGGGCACAGAGCAGCACTCAGGGGGACGCAGGGGAAGCAGACGCAGGCCCAGCAGAAACCGCCGAGGAGGCGACCCGTTGAACGCGGTCCGCACGTACAGCAGCGATACCAGCGACACCAGCAACACCACCGATGCCGCCCCGACCGGCGCGGCAGCGGGCGCGGCCACCGGCGCGGCCAGAAGCACAGGCGGCACCGGCCAGTTGAGCCACGAAGCCCGCAACATCCAGTGGCTGCTGCAGAACTTCGTGGAGGAGGTGCCCGGCGTCCACTCGGTGGCCGTGGTCTCCTCCGACGGCCTGCTGCTGCTCACCTCGCACACCGAGGACGCCCCGATCACCCGCACCGTCCCGGAACAGGGCAGGGGCGGCCCGGCCCGGGCCGCCGACAACGGCCGGATGGACCTGGCCGCGGTCGTCTCCGGCCTGGCCAGCCTCACCGCGGGCGCCGCCCGGCTGATGGACGGCGGCCCGGTACGGCAGACCACCGTCGCCATGGAGGACGGCATGCTCCTGGTCACCTCCATCAGTGACGGCTCCCTGCTGGGGGTGCACGCCACCGCCGACTGCGACATCACGGTGATCGGTTACCACATGGCACTCTTCGTCGGCCGGGTCGGCCATGTGCTGACCCCCGCCCTGCGCACCGAGTTGCGCCAGGCCCTGGGGAGCGCCGGCTGATGGCTGCCCTGCCCCACCGCGGAGCCGACCGCCGCACCTCCAGGGTCCGGCCGTACGCTCTCACCGGCGGCCGTACGCAGTTCGGGCACGTGCTGCTGGTCGAGACCTTCGTGGCTACCATCGACGCTGCGGAGGAACAGCCCGCCCTCACAAGGGGCGACTGGACCGAGCGGGTCATGCCGGAGTTCCGGGCGATCGTCGAACTGTGCCGCAGGATGCGGTCGGTGGCCGAGATCTCCGCCCTGCTGCGGATGCCGCTCGGCGTCGTACGGGTCCTGATCAGCGATCTGGCGGACCAGGGAAGAATACGCGTGTACGGCACCGGGCACGGGCCCGGCCGCCCCGACCGCGCACTGCTCGAAAGGGTGCTCAGTGGACTTCGCAGGCTTTGACCAGCAGGAGGGCCTGCAGGACTGGCAGACCGAACGCGGTCGCGCCCCCGTCTCCACGAAGATCGTCGTGGCCGGTGGCTTCGGCGTGGGCAAGACCACCTTCGTCGGCGCTGTCTCCGAGATCACCCCGCTGACCACCGAAGCCGTGATGACGCAGGCCAGCGAGGCGCTGGACGACCTGGCCGCGACCCCGGACAAGACCACCACCACGGTGGCCATGGACTTCGGCCGCATCACCCTCGAACAGGACCTGGTGCTCTACGTCTTCGGCACGCCGGGACAGCAGCGGTTCTGGTTCATGTGGGACGACCTGGTGCGCGGCGCGATCGGCGCGGTGGTGCTCGCCGACACCCGCCGGCTCGCCGACTGCTTCCCGGCGCTGGACTACTTCGAGGGCACCGGACTGCCGTACACCGTCGCGGTCAACCAGTTCGAGGGCACACCGGAGTACACCTCCGACGACGTCCGCGAGGCGCTGGCCGTGCCGCGGCACATCCCGGTGCTGATCATCGACGCCCGGAAACGGTTCTCCGTGGTCGAGGCCCTGCTCGCGCTGGTCGCCCACGCGATGGACGAACAGCCGCTGTAGGCGCATCAGTTGGCCCCGGTAACGTTGTGTCACCCACCGCGATGACGACTTTTCCGTCCGCGCATCCCGATGTCCCCACTGCCAGATAGCGAGCCGCTGTGCGCAAGATTCTCATCGTCGGAGCCGGTCAGGCCGGGCTCCAACTCGCCCTGGGCCTGCAGTCCCAGGGTTATGACGTCACCGTCATGTCCAACCGCACCGCCGACGAGATACGCGGCGGCCGTGTCATGTCGACCCAGTGCATGTTCACCTCCGCGCTCCAGCACGAGCGTGACCTCGGTCTCAACTTCTGGGAGGACCAGGCCCCGCGCATCGAGGGCCTGGGTGTCTCGGTCTCCGCGCCGGACGCGTCCCGGCCGATCGACTGGGTGGGCCGGCTCAAGGGCTACGCCCAGTCCGTCGACCAGCGGGTGAAGATGGCCGGCTGGCTGGAGACCTTCGCCGAACGCGGGGGCAAGGTCGTCATCCACGGCGTCGCGGTCTCCGACCTGGACTACTTCGCCCGCGCCTACGACCTGGTGCTGGTCGCGGCCGGCAAGGGCGAACTGGTCTCCATGTTCGGCCGGGACGCCTCCCGTTCGCCGTACGACGCCCCGCAGCGGGCGCTCGCGGTGGCTTATGTGCACGGGCTCGGACCGCGCCCTGAGCACCCGGACTTCCTCGCCGTGCGGTGCAATCTGGTGCCAGGGGTCGGCGAGTTGTTCGTGATGCCGACCCTGACCACCTCCGGTCCCGCCGACATCCTCTTCTGGGAGGGCATACCCGGCGGCCCGCTCGATGTCTTCCAGGGCGTCAAGGACCCCGAGGAGCACCTGCGGCTCACGCTGGAGCTGATGCGGCGGTTCACACCGTGGGAGTACGACCGGGCCACCGGGGTGGAGCTCACCGACGCGGGCGGCACGCTCTCCGGCCGGTACGCGCCGACGGTGCGGCGGCCGGTCGGTGAACTGCCGTCCGGCGGACTGGTGCTGGGCGTCGCCGACGTGGTGGTGGCCAATGACCCGATCACCGGCCAGGGCTCCAACAACGCGGCCCGCTGCGCCGCTTCGTACCTCGCCGACATCGTGGCCAACGGCGAGCGGCCGTTCGACCGGGAGTGGATGCGGACCACCTTCGACCACTACTGGTCGGTGGCCGCGCCCGTCACCAAGTGGACCAACGCGATGCTGTCGCCCCCGCCGGAGCACGTGCTGGGGCTGATCGGTGCGGGCGGCGCGCTCCAGCCGGTCGCCGACCGGTTCGCCAACGGCTTTGACGACCCGGCCGACTTCGAGCAGTGGTTCTTCGAGCCGGAGAAGGCGACGGCGTATCTCGCCGAGGTCTCCCAGACGGTGTCCTGAGGAGCGGGCCCGAGAAGCGGGCCTAGGGAGCGGGGGAGCCGCTCGGGGTCGCGTCCGGGGTCGGGGTCGGTGTCGGTGTCGGCGAGGCTGTCGGCGTGCCCGGCGCGGGGTCCGGCCGCTGCGTCGGGTCCGGGGTCATCACCGGCTTCGGGGCACCCGCCCGCGGGGCCGGGGTCTTCCCGGGCGCCGACGGCGCGGACGGGTCGGCCGGCGCGGCCGGCTTCGTGGCCTTGGGCTGCTTCGCCGTCTTCGGCGGTGTCACCGCGATCGGCAGCGGCTCCTCCGCCTGCTTCGGCACCGGCCTCGCCTTGTAGTCCTTCAGCGGCTGCTTGCCGAGGTCCGGCCGGACCGCGCCGAGGATGGGGTTGGCGGCGATCGGCGAGACCTTCACCACCGCGCCGGGCCGCGGCGCCTGGATGACCAGGCCGTTGCCGATGTAGAGGGCCACATGGCTGGCACCGGAGAAGTAGACCACCAGGTCACCGGGCCTGAGCAGCGCCAGCGGCACGTGCGGCAGCCGCGCCCACTGCTCCTCGCTGGTGCGCGGAATGGTCACCCCGGCGTGCGCCCACGCCTGCGAGGTGAGGCCGGAGCAGTCGAAGGAGTCCGGGCCCTGGGCGCCCCACACATACGGCTTGCCCAGTTGCTGGTAGGCGTAGGCGATCGCCCGGTCGCCGGGCTGCGAGGGTGCCCGCAGGGCCGGGTCGGCGCCGAGCGCCTTGGAGTCCAGCAGGTCCTGCTGAGCCTGGTCGACACCCTGCTGCTCCAGTGTCTGCAGCTCGCCGATCTGTACCCCGGTCAGCCCGGCGAGCATCGCCTCGACCTCTTTGAGGTGCGTCTCGACCTGGGTCTTCTTGCCCGCCAGTACGGTCTGCGCGTGCTGCGCGGCGTCCAGTGCCTTCTGCGCCTGCGTGTTGAGCGCGGACAGCCGGGCCTCGCCGCTGGTCAGCTCGTCGAGGACGTCCTGCTGGTGCTCGGCGGCCCGCTGCACGACACGGCGCTGCCCGAAGAAGTCCTGCGGGGTCTGCCCGGTCAGCAGCGACAGATACGGGGAGACCCCGCCGCTGCGGTACATCTGCCGGGCCATCAGCCCCAGCTCGTCCTTGGCCCCGGCGACCGCCACCCGCTGGTCGGCGAGCTGCCGGTCGATCTCCTGGGCCTTGGCCCGCTGCTTGTCGGCGGTCTGCTTGGCCTGGTTGTACGACTCGGTGGCCGCCTCGGTCTGCCGGTAGTACGTCTGCAGCTGGGTGAGCATCTCGGCCGGCGGCACGGGGGGCGGGGGCGCCGGATCGTACGGGCGGGCGGACGCCTGTTCCGCGGCCGGCAAGGAGAGCGCCGCCGCGGCGAGCAGGGCACCGCACACCACGGCGGAGCGGAGCCACCCTCTGGTCCGTCGGGCCACAGATATCCCCTCATCTCACGTAACCTGCCGGTAACACGCCTGCGGTCCGCATCCTGTCACGGTCAGTCATATTTTCGACAGAGGGCGCCGGGCGATTCCGCGGAGGTTGGTCCCTCCGGCGGAGAGCCGACGCCGGACGTTCACCCCGTCGCCGGTTTCCCGGCACCGCGGCGGACAAAAGCGTACGGCCCGGTCACCGCCCTCGGGGACCGGGCCGCACGCGTTCGCGGGGAGTTTTTCCGGTCAGCTGCCGAAGTAGCCGTCGAAGTTGTTCTGGAACTCCCAGTTGCTGAACTTGTCCCAGTTCACCGACCACGTCATCAGACCGCGCAGGGCGGGCCAGGTGCCGTGGGTGCTGTAGCCGCCGCAGTTGGTCTTCTTGGTCAGGCAGTCGAGCGCCTGGTCCACCTGCGCCGGTGCGGTGTAGCCGTTGCCGGCGTTGACCGAGGCCGGCAGGCCGATGCCGACCTGGGAGGGGGCCAGCGCCGGGAACATGTTGGCGGTGTTGCCCGCCACCGGGAAGCCGGTGAGCAGCATGTCCGTCATGGCGATGTGGAAGTCCGCGCCGCCCATGGAGTGGTACTGGTTGTCCAGGCCCATGATCGGCCCGGAGTTGTAGTCCTGGACGTGCAGCAGCGTGAGGTCGTTGCGCAGTGCGTAGATCACCGGCAGGTACGCCCCGCAGCGCGGGTCCTGTCCGCCGAACGGCCCCGAGCCGTAGAACTGGTACCCCATCTGCACGAAGAAGGTCTCCGGCGCCATGGTCAGCACGAAACCGCTGCCGTAGCGGGCCTTGAGCGACTTCAGCGCGGAGATCAGATTGACCACGACCGGGGTGGTCGGGTTCTTGAAGTCGGTGTCGCCGGTGTTGAGGGAGAGCGAGTGGCCCTCGAAGTCGATGTCGATGCCGTCCAGGCCCCACTGGTCGATGATCGAACTCACCGAGGAGACGAAGGCGTCACGGGCCGCGGTGGTGGTCAGCTGCACCTCGCCGTTGGCGCCGCCGATCGACAGCAGCACCTTCTTGCCCTTCGCCTGCTTGGCCTTGATCGCGGCCTTGAAGTCGGCGTCCGACTCGACGGGCGGGCACTCACTCACCGAGCAGCGGGTGAAGTGGATGCTGCCGGAGGTGGGGGAGGAGGTCTCGCCGAAGGCCAGGTCGATGATGTCCCAGCTGTCGGGGACGTCGGCGAGCTTCACATAGCCCGAGCCGTTGGCGAAGGTCTCGTGCAGGTAGCCGACCAGCGCGTGGGTGGGCAGCCCGCCCGACGGCGGCTGCGTGGGGGGTGTCGTCGGTGGCGTGGTGGGGGGAGTGGTCGGGGGTGTTGTCGGCGGGGTGGTGGGCGGCGTCGTCGGTGGCGTCGTCGGGGGCGTGGTGGTGCCGCTGCCCGGACCCTGGAGCGAGAGGTCGTCGGCGTAGTACGCCGGCTGCCCGTACCAGCCGTGCACGTAGACCGCCGCGCTGGTCTGGCTCGCGGTGGTGGTGAAGGAGACGCTGAGCTGCTGGTAGCCGGTGCCCGAGTCGGGGGTCCAGGTGCTGGTGCCGCCGTCCACGCCGATGTAGACGTAACTGCCCTTCACCTGGGCGGTGAGGGTGTAGGTGGTGCTGGGAGCGACCGCGACGGTCTGCTTGCACTGGCCGGTGGCGCTCGCGGTGGGCGTGCCCTTCAGCGCCCAGGTGCCGGTGTGCGCCTGGCCGGTGACGGCGGCGCTGCCCGCGTCGCAGGTCCAGCCGGACAGGCTGCCGGTCTCGAAGCCGCCGTTGGTCAGGAACTCGCCCGCGCTGGCGCTGGGCGCCAGGGCGACGAGGCCGCCGACCGCGACGGCCCCGGCGAGGGCGGCGGTGGCGGCGACGAGGGATCTCTTCCGCCGTGCGGATCCGGGGCGCGATGCAGAGGTGAGCATGGGGGGATGCTCCTTCTGTGAGGAGGGCGCATGTCACCGCGCAGCAAACAGGTCCAGACCAATCGTGTCAATGGTCCGGACCCATTCGGCAGCCGTTTCCCGCCGCGTCACGCGCCCTTCGACCAGGGCCACTTGAGCCGGTCCGGCCGCCTGCCCGCCGGATCGTAGACAAAGACCCAGCGGGTCCTGCGCTCCTCGCGCGGCCCCGGGCTCGGCTCCCGGTGGTAGACGTACTCCCGCCGCGGGCCGCCGTCGGCGTCCGGCACCGGCACGGTGTAGACCCGCGGCGGCTGCCCGGTCATCCCCACCAGTACGTCCAGCGTCCGCCCGTCGAGCGGCCCCCCGACGAATTCGGTCTGCTCGTGTCTCACTGGCTCAGAATGACATGGCGCTCCCGCCACCGGGGCCGGTACCGCGCTTCGGCCCCCACCGGGTGACCGGGAGCTAGGCTTCGCGCATGACCAGCAGCCCGGCGCCGGCCTACCGGCGGATGAGCGTGGAGCAGCGCCGGGCCCAGCTGCTGGCCGCGGCCGTCGACCTGTTCGGCCACCGCAGGCCCGAGGAGGTCTCGGTGGACGACGTGGCCGCCGCGGCCGGCGTCTCCCGCCCGCTGGTCTACCGGTACTTCCCCGGCGGCAGGCAGCAGCTGTACGAGGCCGCCGTGCTGGGCGCCGCGCAGGACCTCATCGGGCGGTTCGTGGTCCCCACGCAGGGGCCGCCCACCCGGCGGCTGGCGGACGCGCTCGACCGCTACCTCGGGTACGTCGACGAGCACGACGCGGCGTACGGCGCCCTGCTGCGCGGTGGCGGCGGCGCGGAGACCGGGCGGACCGGGGCGATCGTCGAGGACGTACGGCGGCGGGCCGCCGAGCAGGTGCTGCACCACCTGGGCGTGACCGGTCCCGGGCCGCGGCTGGCGATGATGGTGCGGTCGTGGATCGCCTGTGTCGAGGTGGTGTCGCTGGCGTGGCTGGACGCGGGGAAACAGGTCCCGCCGGCGGAGCTGCGCGAGTGGCTGGTCGACCACTTCACGGGGCTGCTGGTGATCACCGCGGCGACCGACCCGGAAACGGCAGGCGCCGCGGTCCGGGCGCTGGCGCTGGAGGCGCCGGAAAGCCCCGCCGGGGTGCTCGCCGCGCGCCTCGCGCCGCTGGCCCCGGCGTTCGGGCACCTGCTGCAGTAGCGGGGGCCGGGGGCTGGCGGGGGCCGGGGGCTCACGCCAGCAGGCCAGAGGAGCGCCACAGGCGCCGGCTGGGACCCTGGAGCAGGCCGATCTCGTCGAGGAAGTCCATCAGGTGCCGGGCCGAGCGGCGCATGATGTCGCGGCGGTGCGGGCTGGTGCGCGCCAGGTGCGCGGCGTGGGCGGGGTCGAGGCCCACCGAGGCGTAGACGCGCGGGCCCACCAGGGAGCGGGCGATGACACGGGCCGCCTGGGCCGAGGCGAGGCGGGTGAACTCGATCTCCCAGCGCGGCGCGGTGGTCATCTGCCGGCGCAACTCCTCGCGGGCGTAGCGGATGTGCCGGGCCTCTTCCACCACATGGATCCGCGTGATGCCCCGGATCAGCGGCTGGACCCGCTCGTCGGGGAAGGTCAGCCGCTGCATCCAGTCCAGGATCTCCTCGGCGAGCAGCGTGCCGGTGAAGGCGCCCGGGGTGGTGGAGACCGTCTTGATCACCCGGCCGAGCTGGTGGTCGAGCCGGCTCGGCCGGTACGTCGGCGTCCCCATCGTGGTGACCGCGCGGGCGAACATCTTGGAGTGCCGGCACTCGTCGGCGATCTCGGTGAGCGCGTACCGGACATGAGCGCTGGTCGGCTCCAGGTCGTAGGTGTGCCGGAGCAGCAGCTGCATCAGGATCGTCTCGAACCAGACCCCGACCGAGCAGAGCGAGGCCGCCTCGTGCCGGCTCAGCAGCATCCGCTGCTCCTCGGACATCCGCCGCCACAGTGGGGTGTCGTAGAGCGAGACGAGCTCCGGCGGCCAGAACCACCTGCCCTCCTCGAAGGGCGCGTCCCAGTCGAGTTCGGTGTCCGGGTCGAAGGAGTGCCTGGCGGAGGCGGCGAGCAGCCGCTGCGCGGTCCTCTCCCGGTCGATCAGTGCGGCGTCCATGGCGAAACGGCTCCCGGTGCGCGAGGGTTACCAGCGGTAGGAGTCTTATGAGACTGCGTGTCAACAAGCCCGTCAAGACCCCGCACACGACGACTTGACCCCGCACGCCCGCCCCGCCTCCGTAACGTACGGGTCTCGTAACGGCGCACCGCCCGGCCGCCGGAAGGGGAACCGAGCCTCCGTCACCCGCATCTATTCGTGCGCGAGTCCGGACGCGTGACGGACCCGCGTATACGAGACGGATCGGCACAACAGGCGGGCGGGCACACGATGGCGGGACGGCGGCTTCCCCAGATCTCCCTGGCACGGTTCAGGGCGGCGCCGCAAGTGGCGGCGATCACCCTGGCCGTGCTGGTGGTGGTGATCGCGGCGGTCGCCTCGGCGCTGCTCGTGCCGGGCGCGGACCACCGGTCCGCCGCCGGCGACGGGAAGGGCGTCAGGGGACTGCCCGCCACCACCGGCGGAGCCCCCCAGCACGCCCCGCCGCGCCACCGCATACCCGCCCCGCCGCCCACCGCGGCGGTGCCCGACTCGATCCAGCACCAGCCGGAGACCCCGGGCCGCAACGTCAACATCACCATCGACGACGGGCCCGATCCGGTATGGACCCCGCAAGTCCTCCACGTGCTCGACGAGCACCATGTGCACGCCACCTTCTGCATGATCGGCCCGCAGGCCAAGGCGCATCCCGCGCTGGTCAAGGAGGTCGTCGCCAGAGGCCACCGGCTGTGCGACCACACCGTCCACCACGACACGGGGATGGACAAGAAACCGATGGCGTACCAGTCCGCGGAGATCCTGGACGCGCTCGACATGATCCAGGAAGCCTCCGGCGGTGCCCGTGTCTACTACTACCGGGCCCCCGGCGGCGCCTTCACCCCGCCGAGCCGCGCACTGGCCGCCCAGCACGGCATGCGCCCGCTCGGCTGGAACATCGACACCAAGGACTTCGGCCGGCCCGGGGTGAACGCGATCCTCACCACCATGAAGGACGAGATCCACAACGGCCCGACGATCCTCTTCCACGACGGCGGCGGGAACCGCGGGCAGACCGTCCAGGCCCTCGACAAGGCGCTGACCTGGCTCAAGGGGCAGGGCTACGGCTTCAGCTTCCCGAAGGTGGACTGACCGAGCACCGCCCGCATCACCGCCCGGGCCACCGGCGCCGCGTTCCCGCCGCCCGAGATGTCCGCGCGTACCGCCTCCGCGTCCTCCACCACCACCGCCACCGCCACCGTCGCGACCGCGGAGCCGCGCGGCTTGGCGTAGCTGATGAACCAGGCGTACGGCGTGCCCACATTGGCGAGCCCGTGCTGCGCTGTGCCGGTCTTGCCGCCGACCACCGCGCCGGGGATCGCCGCGTTGGTGCCGGTGCCCGAGGTGACCACCGCCTCCATCAGCTGCTGCAACTGGTCCGCGGTCCGCCCGCTCACCGCCTGGTGCAGCACCTGGGGCTGTGTACTGCCGACGGTGAGCCCGCTGTGGTTGGTCACCTTGTCCACCAGGTACGGCCGCATCAGCCTGCCGCCGTTGCCGACCGCGGCGGCGACCATCGCCATCTGCAGCGGTGTCGCGGTGGTGTCGAACTGTCCGATGGAGGAGAGCGCCACCTGGTCCGGGCCCATGGCCGTGTCGAAGTTGCTCTTGGCGACGCCGGTCGGCAGCCGCAGCCGGGTGTCGTTGAAGCCGAACCGCTCGGCCTGGCCGGCCATCGCCCGCGCGCCGGTGTCCGCGCCGAGCTTGGCGAAGACGGTGTTGCAGGAGACCCGGAAGGCGTCGTACACGCTGGCGTCCACGCAGCCCGGGCCCTCGTTGGTGAGGGAGACGCGGGTGCCGGGGAGCCGGTACGGGTCGGGGGAGGCGGTACGCGCCCGCACGTCCTTCACCAGGCCGCTCTCCAGGGCCGCGGCGGCCGTCACCACCTTGAAGGTGGACCCCGGCGGGTAGGTCTGCCGGATCGCCCGGTCCAGCATCGGCTGGTCCTTGTCGGCGGTGAGTCTGCTCCAGGCGCCGATCGCGGCCGGGCCGGTGCCGGCCAGCTCGGCCGGGTCGTACGACGGTGAGGAGACCAGGGCCAGGATCCGGCCGGTGGTCGGGTCCACCGCGGCGACCGCGCCCTTGCGCCCGGCCAGGCCCGCGAAGGCGGCCCGCTGGGCGGCCGGGTCGATGGTGGTGTACACATCGCCGCCGCGCTGCTGCCTGCGGGTGATCTCGTTCCACAGCGGGACGGAGTCGAGCCGGGGGTCCGTCCCGGCCAGCAGCGGGTCCTCGGTGCCCTCCAGCAGCGTCGAGCCGTACGTCTGCGAGGCGAAGCCGGTCACCGGTGCGTAGAGCGGCCCGTCGGCGTACGTGCGCCGGTACCGGAACTGGCCGCCGGCGTCCCGCGATCCGGTCACCCGGTGGCCGCCGGCCAGGATGTCGCCGCGCGGCTGCTGGTAACGGGCGATCGGGATGCGCCGGTTGGCCGGGTCCGAGCCGTACGCGTGGGCGTCGACCAGCTGCACGCGGGCCGCGTTCACCAGCAGGGCGGCCAGCAGCAGCACGCAGAAGGCGGCGGCGAACCGGATGCAGCGGTTCACCCGGCGGCCCCCTGCCGTGCGGACGGTGCCGCGGTCCCGCGGCTCACGCGGCCACCTCCAGCACTCCGGGGACCGGTTCCGGCTCGGGGCGGCGGGCCCGGTCGCTGGCCCTGATCAGCAGCGCCACGATGATCCAGTTGGTGACCACCGAGGAGCCGCCCTGCGCCAGGAACGGCATCGCCATCCCGGTCAGCGGGATCAGATCCATCACACCGCCCGCGATCACGAAGACCTGGAGCGCCAGCAGCGACGCCAGGCCCACCGTCAGCAGCCGCCCGAACGGGTCGCGCAGCGCCAGCGCGGCCCGGAAGCCGCGGGCCACCAGGAGCCCGTAGAGCAGGAAGAGGGCGCAGAGCCCGACGAGCCCCAGTTCCTCGCCCGCGGTGGCCAGCACGAAGTCGGACTTCGCCGCGAAACCGATCAGATACGAGTGGCCCTGGCCGAGCCCCGCGCCGAGCAGGCCGCCGCCGGCGAAGGCGAAGAGCGACTGGGCGAGCTGGCTCGGCCCGAGTCCCGCGTCGATGGTGGCGAACGGATGGAGCCAGTCCTGCACCCTGCTGTGCACATGCGGCTCCAGCGAGCCCGCGGCGAACGCCCCGGCGGCGGCCAGCAGCAGCCCCACCGCGATCCAGCCGGTGCGGCCGGTGGCCACGTACAGCATCACCACGAAGAGGCCGAAGAAGAGCAGCGAGGTGCCCAGGTCCCGTTCCAGCACCAGCACGCCCACGCTCATCAGCCAGATCACCAGGACAGGTCCGAGCACCCGCGCGGTGGGCAGCTGCAGTCGGCGCACCCAGCCCAGCCGGTCCAGCCGCCGGATCCGGATGATCTGCCGGCCGGTGTACGCCAGGGCCGCCCGGTTCGCCGAGAGGTAGCCGGCGAAGAAGACCGCGAGCAGCACCTTGGCGAACTCGCCGGGCTGGATGGAGAATCCGGCGCACCGGATCCAGATCTTGGCGCCGTTGACCGCCGGGAAGAAGATCGGCGCCACCATCAGGGCCAGCGCCGCGGTCCCGCTGACATAGGTGTACCGGGAGAGCACCCGGTGGTCGCGGAGCGCCAGCACCACGGTGATGAAGAGCCCGACCCCCACCGCCGACCAGACCAGCTGCGAGTCCGCCGCCTCCGGGCCGAGTGACGGCGCCAGGTCGAGGCGGTGGATCAGCACCAGGCCGATGCCGTTGAGCAGCACCGCGATCGGCAGCAGCAGCGGGTCGGCGTACCGGGCCCTGGCGCGTACCGCCAGGTGGGCCAGGAGCGCCAGCGCGGCCAGGCCGCCGCCGTAACCGGCCGCGTCCGGCGGCAGCCGGCCGCCGTCGGCCAGGCCCACTTCGGCGTAGCCGTACAGCGCGACCGCCACCGCGCCGACGATCAGGCACAGTTCGACCCCGCGGCGGGCGGGGGGCCGCGGGGCCGGTGGGGGCGGAGCGGTGGGCGCGGTCGCCGACGGAGCGCTCATGGGCGGTCACGGTAGCAATCGCCGGGCATTTTGTCCGGCAAGCCGGATACGTCGGCTTTCGGGACGGCGGACGTTCCCCCCGCCGGCTGTCGGAGCCCGGTCGTAGGGTTGGGGGTGTGACCGCCGCCGAGGAAGCCGATGAACTCGCCGACCTGCCCTACGCCGATCTGCTGCGCCGCCACGACGGGCCGCTGGAGATCGAAGGGGATTACGACACCGCCCACTTCGACCGGCGCGTCGTCGAGGACGGCTCGGCACGCGGGGCCCGCTTCCTGGAGGCGGCGATCACCGACAGCACCTTCACCGGCACCGACTTCCGCCGGGCCCGCTTCAACGACCTGTGGGCGTCCGGCAGCCGCTTCACCGGCTGCTCACTGGCCGAGACCAACTGGCTGGACTCGCGGCTCACCGGCTGTTCGCTGGCCGGCATCGAGGCATTCGGCTCGGTCCTGCGCCGGGTCGTCTTCCGGCACTGCAAAATCGACTCGGTGAACCTGCGGGACGCGGCGCTGCACGAGGTGGTCTTCGAGGACTGCGTCCTGCGCGAAGTCGACTTCGGCCAGGCCCGCCTGACCGGCGTCACCTTCCCCGGCAGCCGGCTGGAGCGGGTCCGCCTCGGCCGCGCCACCTTGACGAAGGTCGATCTGCGCGGTGCGGCCGGCATCGACCTCGCCGACGGTTACGACGCGTTGCGCGGCGCGACCATCGGCTCAGCGCAACTGCTCGACCTCGCCCCGGCGCTCGCCCAGACCCTCGGGATCACGGTCAAGGACCGCTGAGACCGGCCGGGCCGCGGTTGAACAGCCGCGGGCCCGGCTCCGTACCTCCCTCAGAGCACTCTTACGCACGGAGCAGGAGAGACCCTTATGAGCACCCTTTACGACATCCCGCTGCGGACCATCGACGGCACACCCACCAGCCTCGCCGAGCACCGCGGCAGCGCCGTGCTGGTGGTCAACGTCGCCTCCAAGTGCGGCAGCACCCCGCAGTACGCGGGCCTGGAGCGGCTCCAGCAGCGCTACGCCGACCGCGGCTTCACCGTGCTCGGCGTGCCCTGCAACCAGTTCGCGGGCCAGGAGCCCGGCACCGCGGAGGAGATCCAGACCTTCTGCTCCACCACCTACGGAGTGACCTTCCCGCTGCTGGAGAAGACCGAGGTCAACGGCGAGGGGCGGCACCCGCTCTACGCCGAGCTGACCCAGGCGGCGGACGCCGAGGGCACGGCCGGCGACATCGCCTGGAACTTCGAGAAGTTCCTGGTCAGCGCCGACGGCAAGGTCGTCGGGCGGTTCCGCACCAAGACCGTCCCCGAGGCTTCCGAGGTCACCGGGGCGATCGAGGCACAGCTGCCGCGATAGACCCCGCGAGACCCCTGTGACCTGCGGTTCCGCCCCCTCGGGACGGCGCATAGATGCGCGATCGCGCCATGGCGGAATCAGGCCGGTCGGTGACCATTGTCCGGATCACCCCCCTGCTGGAAAGCTCTACTTACCGCCCCAAAGCGAGGAAGGGACAGCGGCAGTGCAGGAGAACGAGTTCCGTAGCAGGCACTTGTGTGCTGACACGGACCCTGCCCTGTGTGTTCCTCGCCAGGAGCGGCTGGATCGGCAACTCGCCTTGCTTCCCCGGGTATACGGCGAGTTGGAGGTGGCACTCGTAGCGGCGCCGAACTCCGGCGACCGAGTGACCGGCACTGCCCGGCCCGGCATCCCCCTGAACGGGCCGGCTGTCGAGGCGCGCGCCGCCGTACGAGGCACACTCACCTCCTGGGCCGATCCGATTGTCGAGGGCCGCACCGTCCGTCTCCCCCTACGGACGGTGCGGGCCCTCGCGGCTTTTCTCCGCCGGCCCCTCGGCCGGCCGGCCGCACACCCGCTCCCGCTCAGCGTCTGACGCATCACCCGCACGCGACCGCCGACGCCCCCCACCCTTCCGGCGCCACCGACCCCCCACCGCAGATCCGTCCCCCCCCTCGGATCTGCGCCCTGATTCCCCCACAACGCAAGAATCGCTGTACGGCCCGCGAACCATCACGGGCCGTACAGCGAAAGGGCGGGCAGGGCGGAGAGGAGTACGGGTTCCGTTACGGAATCCAGTTGTCCGCCTGTATCACGTTCGGACCGCCTGCCGCGACGTTCGGGATCCAGTTCGCCGGCGAGGCCTGCTCGCCGGCCGGGATCCAGTTGCCGTCGTCGGTGCCGGCCGGGATCCAGTTGTCAGGATCGGGGGCGGTGGGCGCGGCCGCCGCGGCCGGTTCGTCCACCGCGACGGCGGCGATCACGCCACCGGTCGAGGACAGAGCGAGGACCAGGGCTGCGACGGCAGCGATCTCAATCTTGCGCCGGGAACGCGACATCGTGGTCCTTCGGTTCGGAGGCCGGGGGTGCCTCAAAGGTGATGGTCGTACTCACGTTAAGAATGGCAAGGCGCCTGCGATGAGGACCAGGTTCCGCTTGTGCGTATGTACGCAATGGCGTAAATGCGCAGCTCAGATCAGCCCATGGGTTGCGGCCAGCACCCCCGCTTGAAAACGACTGTCCGCCTGAAGATATCTCATGACCTCGGACACCAGGCGACTCACCGTGCGCAATGACACCCCTAGCTTGCGCGCGATTCGCTCATCTGTCAGCCCGTTGGCGAGTAGTCGCATCGTCGTCCGGTGCTGTTCGGTGAGCTCGCCGTCCGGGTCGAAGGTGCTCGTGGCCTGTGCCGAGTAGGGCACCGACCGCAGCCAACAGTCCTCGTAGAGGGCGATGTACGACCGGATCAGCGCGGCGCCGCGGACCACGATCGCCGCCTCGGACGGGTTCTCCGGATTCGCTGTGAGAAACGCGGTGTGGGAATCCGCGATGAGCAGATCGAAAGGAACCTGGGCGGCCAGCCGTACTTCCACGCCGGTCGCCGAAAGCTGTGCGAGATATTTCCGCTGGCGCGGCGCGGAATCCACGCTCTGCGGATAGATCGCCCTTACCCGGATTCCCCGCTGAATGAGTTCCTCATCCGCCCGGATGGAATGGGAGAGCACTTCTGAATTCGGCAGTGGTCCCGGATGCATGGAACCGGTGGCGGCCGCGATGGAGGCGTTGAATTCGGCGAGTGTCTGCCGTTTGCGGTTGTCGCCGCGCACCAGCTCGACCTCGATCTCCGGTGACTCCCGCTGCACGGTGGGCCGGTACCGCTCCATCAGCGACTCGGCGGCCCGCAGCATGGCCGAGAGCTCCTCGCGCTGGGCCTGCAGCGCGTCCCGCTGCTTGGCCAGCAGGCCCATCAGCGCGGTGTCGGGCTCGATCGGATCCACTTCCTCCGGCACCCGGCCGGTGCGTATGAGTCCCAGCTCCCGCAGCTCCGCCCAGCCGGCCGCGGCCTCCGCCTCGGTCAGCCCGACAGCGGCCGTGGCCTTGGCCGGAACGGACGAGCCGTTGGTGCGCAGTGCCCGGTAAAGGGCAAGCCCGACGTCCCCGTCCACCCCGTTGGTCCGAGGTGAAATGGCCATGGCTTCCCCCTTTCGTCACCGCATGCCCCGCTACGCGGGCCCAGTGCGTGGCAAGGTGCGGCACCCGGAGCGACTCTAGCAACTGATCCGCCGAGTGCCACTGGATGAACTGAGGCATCGGTCCCACCGGACCGCGTCCCTTCCTTCCCGGCCGATGATCGGCTGATTCCGCGCCGGCGCGGAAAACCCGGAATTCGGCTGCCGCGCGCCGGGGCAGGCGCCCCCGGTCCGGTGCGGATGATAGGTCTGAGCTGCATGGTCCGGACGGCAGGCCAGGGCGGCAGGCCCGGGCGGCGGGCGCGGAACGAGAGGCGGGCGGATGGATCTGCTGTCCGGGGCGGTCACGCCCCCCACCGGCGGGCCGGTGCCCGTCGTCCTGATCGGCGCCGGCAAGGTCGCGCACGCGGCACATCTGCGCGAGCTGCGTGATCTGCGGCACGTGCTGCGGCTGGTGGCAGTGGTGGAGAACGACCCGGTGCACCTGGCGGCGGTCCGTGCGGGCGGCTTCCCCGACGCGGCGGTCTGCGGTTCGCCGGAGGAGGCGGTACGGGCCGGGGCCCGGGCCGCGCTGGTCTGCACCCCGTGGTGGACGCACCGCGAGGTGGTGGGGGCCTGCCTGGAGGCGGGCCTGCCGGTGCTCTGCGAGAAGCCGGTGAGCCTGGACCTCGCGGAGATCGACCAGTTGCTCGCGGCGGAGGAACGCGCCGGGGTGCCCGTGGCGGCCGGCTACATGAAACGGCACGACCCGGTGGTGGCGCGGTTCATCGACCACTGCCGCGCCGAACTGCCGCGGGCCCGGCGGTTCGAGATCGACATCCACGACCCCAACGCGCCGCACCAGGTCGCGCACCTGCTGCCGTACCCGCCGCAACCCTTCGGCCCGCAGCCGCCGGCCGCCGAGCGGGCACTGCGGCGGGCGCTGGGCGCGGCGGCCGGCTCCGTCCAGCGCGAGGCGTACGCGCGCGGGCTCGGCGGCTCGCTGATCCACCAGGTGAACATCGTGCACGCGGTGCTGGCCGGCAGCGGGTTGCGGCTGGACGGGCGGCTGCTCCACGCCGACCAGTGGGCGGACGGCGCCGGGATCGGCGTGCGCTGGCGCCCGGACCGGATGCTGCTGATCGACGCCACGCATCTGCGGGTGCCGGAACACCGGCGCTACCGGGAGACGCTGGAGTTCACCGCCGAGACGTCGGTGGCCACGCTCGGCCTGCCGTCGCCCTACGCCCGGGACGAGTCGGCCACCTTGACCGTCGAGACCTGGGACGCGCGCGGCGCGCAGTCCGAGCGGCGCACGTACACCGCGGAGCCCGGACGGACCGGTTTCCGGCAGCAGTTGCTCGCGTGGGCGGCGAGTCTGAGCGGGGAGCCGGGGCCGGGGCCGGCCGGGCCGCCCGGCCTGCCCGGGCTGCTGGAGGTCAGGGAGGACGCCCGGGTGATGCGGGAGGCCGCGCTGAGACTGGCATGAACACGGCCTGACGGTGCGCTGCATGCGGGCCCGTACCGGGGGTAGCCGAAGCTGAGCAGCGCACTTATCGGAGGTGACCGCAATGCTGATCCTGGGATTGCTGCTGGTGGCTTGTACGGCCGCGTTCACCGGGTTCGCCCTGGCTGACAACCTGAACGGCGGGCCTGACTACAACGTGACGGTGCTCGGGCACCAGGTCGCGACCATGAACTCGCTGGAGATCTTCTGTGCGGGTCTGGCACTGGCGCTGATCTTCGGCCTCGGTGTCCTGATGTCGATGGGCGGTATGTCACTGCGCCGCCGCAAGGCCCGCAAGCTCGCCGCGGCCCGCAGGGACGCGCGGGAGACGGCGCGGGAGCGGGATGAACTGGCCGCCCGGCTGGAGAAGGCGCCGGCCGCGACGGAGCCGGCGTATCCGGCGAACGCGGATTACGCGGATTACCAGACCACCCGTGAGGAGGATGTCGCGAACAATCGCGACATGGAGCACACCGGTACGGTTGCGTCGTCCGAACCTGGGCCGCAACGGCGCCATGCGCGGCACCTCTTCGGCCACTGAGCCCTCGCAGGGGCGCACCAGCCCACCCACCTCGCCCTCCCCGGCCCCCCGGCCGGCCCCGGCAGGTGGGTGCGGTCATTCTCCCCTCCGCCCAGCCCGTTGCGGTGGTTCGCCGATCCACCGGCCGGTGGTGGGTTGCTCGCGCAGTTCCTCGCGCCCCTTGTTGGGTGCCGTGCGTTCGACGTTGGCGGGTTCGTGCCCCGTAGGGGCGCTGGGGGTACCCCCGGACGAAGTCTGGGGGAGGAACTGCGCGAGCAACCACGACGGTGCCGCGCCAGGCCCGTCCGCCGAGCCCGTTGCGGTCGTTTGCCGGTTCACCGGCCCGGTGGTGGGTTGCTCGCGCAGTTCCTCGCGCCCCTTGGGCACTCGGGGGTTGCCGGCGCCGGTGGGGTCAGGGGACGTCCAGGGTGGGGTTGCCGTTTTGGAAGAGGGCTCGGGAGAGGGTCGTCCGGGAGCGGACGCCGAGTTTGCGGTAAGCGCGCGTCAGCGCGGCCTCCACCGTTTTGACGCTCACCGTGAGCATCGTCGCGGTCTCCCGGTTCGTCGCCCCCTGGGCCACCAGAAGCGCCACGCGCCGCTCCGTACTGGTCAGAGCCGTCAGCCCCGGCGCGGCCGGAACCGCCGGCCGCACCTCCACCCGGTCCAACTCCGCCGTGGCCAGCGCCAGCCACGGCCGCGCCCCGGCCCGCGTGAAGACCCGCGCCGCCTCCGCGAGAGCCGCCCGCGCCCCGCGCTCGTCACCGCACCGCGCCCGCACCCGCCCGAGCGTCAGCCGGGTCCGCCCCTCCTCCAGCCGGTACGGCAGCGCCGCCGCCTCGGCCGCCGCCCGCTCCAGCCCCGCCACCGCCCCCTCCCGGTCACCCCGCGCCTCCGCCACCAGCGCCGCCGACCGGTCGAGCACCGCCAGAATCCCGCGCCGCCCGAGCCGTACCGCCTGCGCCCTGGTCTCGGTCAGCAGCGCCGCCGCCTCGTCCGCGCAGCCCGCCGCGACCAGCGCCTCCGCGAGGTCCGCCTGCCAGCGGCGGATCGCCGGGTCGCCCTGGCCCTGCCCGAGTTCCAGCAGCCGGGTCCGCTGCAACGCGTCCACCGCCGCCGCGGTCTCCCCGCGCAGCAGCCGGATGTGGCCCTCGGCGTGCAGCGCGCGCGGCAGGAAGAGCCGGTCGTCGTCGTCCTCGCTGTGCCGCCGCGCCCGTTCCGCCGCCGCCAGCGCCCGGTCCGGACTGCCCCCGGCCGCCTCCGCGAGCGCGACCGCGTACCAGGAAGGGCCCTCGCTCAGCCCCGCCTGCTCGGTCACCCGCAGGCTCTGGTGCGCCAGGTCGAGCGCCCGCTCGCACCGCCCCCGCAGGATCTCCACCTGGGCGAGCCCGGACAGGCACTGGCACAGGCTCTCGGCCGAACCCCGGTGCCGCACGGTGTAGATGAGCGCCCGCAGTTCGGTCCTGGCGTCGTCGAGCCGGTCGTTCAGCAGATGACTGCGGTGCTTGAGGTACACCGGGCCGTTGTGGTCGAAGAGCACCTGCGGGTCGTGCGGCGCGGTCAGCGCGAGCGCGAGCGTCCGCTCGGCCGCGGGGTCCCCCAGGTAGAACTCCAGCGACGACTGCTGGGTGAGCGCGAGCAGTTCGGTGCGCCGGTCGCCGGCCCTCCTGGCCAGTACGGCCGAACGCGCCGCGTGCGTATGCGCGTTCGGCGCCGACCCCTCGACCAGCCGGGCCCGCCAGCCGAGCCGCAGATGGAGCCTGGCCAGCAACTCCGGGTCGTCGCGCGCGTCCTGGAGCGCCTGCGGGAAGACGTCGGCGACCTCGGCGAGCGCCTGCCCGCAGGTGTCGACGATCACCATCCAGGCCCGTACCCGTTCGGCCGGCCGCTCCGAGCCGGCCAGCACGTCGTGGGCGATCCGCCGGGCCAGCGGGTAATCACCGGCCGCGACCGCGTCCTCCGCGGCGGTCAGCCGGCGCTCGGCGTCCGCGGCCGGGTCGTCCGGCGGCGTGCGGTCGGCGGCGAACCCGCCGAGCCGCGCGGCGACCGCGGGGTCACCGCGCCGCCGGGCCAGGGCCGCCGCCTCGGCGAGCACGGCCGCGGTCCGCTCGTCCCAGCCGGGGGTCAACGAGGCCAGGTGGTGCGCGCGTTCGACCGGATCCTCGGCGGCCTCGGCGAGCGCGGCGTGCACCCGGCCGCGCGCTTCGGGGCCGGCGGCGTCGTACAGCGCGCGTGGCATCAGCGGGTGGGTGAACCGTACGAGGCCGCGCTGCGGCGTCTCCACGATGCCGGCGGCCGCGGCTTCCGCCAGGTCGGCGGCGGCCTGGTCGCAGCCGGCCCGCCGCAGCAGCCGCGTGCTCGGGCGGTCGGCGGCAGCGGCGGTGAGCAGGGTGTGGCGGGCCCGGTCGGAGAGCGGTTCCTGCCGGTCGAGCAGCAGCGTGCGTACGGACGGCGGCAGCGGTAACGGATCCCCGGGGTCCGCGGTGGCGGTGGCGCGGGCGAGTTCGAGCGCGATGGCGGGGTTGCCTGCGGCGCACTGCGCGATCCGGACGGTCGACGCGCGTTGCCTGGGCCCGGGTTCGGCCGCCGCGACCAGCGCGGTGATCTCGCGCTCGCTCATCGGCGGCACGACGACCCGCACCGCCCGCCCGGCCAGGGGCAGTTCGCCCTCCGGCGTGCGGGCGGTGGCCAGTACGGTGAGCGGGAGGCCCCGCATCCGCCGTACCGCGAAGGCCAGCGCGCGGGCGGTGGGCGGGTCCAGCCAGTGGGCGTCATCCACCGCGACCATCAGGGGCCCCTCGGCGCACAGCGCGGTCAGCGTCTTCAACACGCCCAGATGCAGCACGAGTTCACCCCGCCCATCCGCCGCCCCCGGGTCACGCGTCGCCCCCCACCCGGAAGCGACCTCGGCCGCGCGGCCCCCGACCGACCCGGCTACCGCCCTGACCCCGGTCGGCACCGGGGGCTCGGGGTCGTGGTGCGGGGCGGTGGCTGTGCCTCCGGCGTTGCCGGGCGCCGGAGGGCCGGCGTCGGGGCGGGGGACTGCTTCGGGCCTGGGGCCGGTCGCCACGGGCTCGGGGTCGTGGCGCGAGGTGGCGGCGTTGCCGGGCGCCGGAGGGAGGGCGTCGGGCCTGGGGCCGGTCGGCGGTCGCTCCGGGGTGTGGTACGGGGTGGGGGCGCGGTGCAAGGCCGTGTGGAGGGCGGTCAGTTCGGCGGGGGTGAGGTGCGCGGGGCCGGTGAGGAACGCGTCGTCGATGGCGGCGAAGAGGTCGATCAGGCCCAGGTAGGGGAGGCGTTGCTCGTCCCGTGCCGGATGGCAGGAGAGCAACCGGCGGCCGGCGGCGGCCTGTTCCGCCGCGAGGCGGGCGAAGAGCGTGGACCTGCCGATGCCCGGCTCACCGGTGAGCAGCACACCGGTCCCGGCAGCAAGCGCTTCCCCCGCGGTGGCGAGCAACGCGTCGCGGGCCTGTGGATACGGGCTGCCTCGCATGGACCCCTTCTTCTGGACCCCATGACCGAATTGATCGTGAACCTGCCAACCAAGTGCCCCCAGTGTCGGAAGCGGCGGCGATTCGGTCAAGAGCGCGTCAAGAAGGCCAGGTTGAGCAGGTCACCGCCGCGGAGGGCACCGACGGGCAGGGCCGCCGAGACCGTGCCGTACCACCCGGAAGCCCCGCGGCAGACGGCGTCCCGCCCGGAGCCATGGGACCGGCTCCGGGCGGGACGCGACACGCGGCCGGCGCGGGGCGGGGTGGGGGTCCGTCCCGGTCCGGCCGCGCGGCCGGCCGGCGTGCACCGCCGGCCGGCCCGTGATCAGCCGTCGATCCGGTGCGTGCTCCAGAAGGACGTCAGATCCGTACTCGTGGCCGCCTGCGCCGCCGCCTTGAACTCCGCGGTGGTGGAGACCCCGTACCAGTGTGCGGTCGCGTAACTCCGCAGCAGCGTCGTCATCGCGCTGTCGCCGATCAGCCGCCGCAGCTCGTGCAGCGCGCACTTGCCGTACCCGTAGATGACCGTCGAGTACCGGGAGGAGTGCGCGTCCCAGTACGCCATCGAGTTGGTGATCTTCTCGCTCGACGACGCCCATGACACGTTGTTCCAGCACCCGGAACCGGTCTTGCCCAGCGCCAGATCCGTCGAGTAGTCGGTGAACGCCTCGTCCAGCCACGGGCTGTTGTACTCGTCGTCGCCCACGATCCCGTACCACCACTGGTGGCCCAGCTCATGGGTGAGCGCGGTGTTGTCCACCAGGTCGAGCAC
Source organism: Streptomyces sp. NBC_01476 (assembly GCF_036227265.1). Lineage (NCBI taxonomy): Bacteria > Bacillati > Actinomycetota > Actinomycetes > Kitasatosporales > Streptomycetaceae > Streptomyces > Streptomyces sp. NBC_01476. The sequence continues at coordinate 5,594,022 of NZ_CP109446.1, forward strand.
GAAGCCCGGGTACTCCATGCCGCCGAACCAGAAGTTGTTGTCGAGCACCGCGTCCACCTCGGTGTACGGGTACGCCCCGAAGCGCTGCGCGTGCGCGTCGATCGCGTTCTCCGAAGTGGTCAGCATCGCCTGCGAGTTGGCCGCGCTGATGCCGCTGACCGCGTAGACGTTCACCTTCACGCCGCCCGGTGACGTACCCGAGACCTTGCTGAACGCGCCCGCGCCCCAGGCGAAGTCACGCACCTTGCGGGCGGTGGCCTTGGTGACCGTACGGCCGGAGCTGCCCGGGGTGTCCACCGACGTGCCGGTCGCGGGCACCAGCAGGCTCGTCGGGTGGTCGAGGGTCACATCGAAGTCGGCGGCCAGCGAGTAGAAGGACTCACCGTTGTTGGTGTACGGGTCCAGGTGCCAGCCCGCCGCGTCCCGTATCGCCAGCAGCGGCAGCGCGTTGCCGAGGAAGGAGAACGCGCCGTCGTGGCCGAACCGGTCCGCGCCGCTGGGCGCGACGATCTTCAGGTCGAAGCCGATGGTGCCGCTCTGCCCCTGGCCGAGGGCGGTCGGCAAAGTGATGTGCAGGGCGGTGCAGTTGACGGTGAGCGCGCCCGCCGTGCCGCCGGTGACATTGGTGACGGTGATCGGCGTGGTCGGGCAGCTGCCGTGGTAGTTGTCCCACAGCCGCAGGTAGACCTCGCTCAGCGGGGACGCCGAGGCGTTGCTGAAGGTCACGCTCTCGTGCCCGGTCCAGGTGGAGCCGGCCGCGTCGCTGGTCAGGCTGACGGTGTACGCGGGTGAGGCGGGCGTACGGGTGCTGTCGGCCGGCGGCGGGCTCGTCGGGGGAGTGGTGGGCGGAGTGGTCGGCGGGTCGGTCGGGCCGCTGCCGCCGGAGACGTTCAGCGCGACGTCGTCGATCACGAAGCTGGTCTGCTGGCCGGAGTCCTCGGTGGCGCTGAAGGACAGGCTCGCGTTCTGGCCGATGAACGCGGAGACGTCGTAGGTCCGTTGGACGTAGCCGGCGCCCGCGTCGAGGTTGGAGTAGGTGGCGAGCGTGGTGGCGCCGAGCTTCGCGGTGAGCTTGTCGTACGCCGTCGAGGTGGTCGTCTCGTCGGTGTCGATGTGCAGCCATACGGTGAGAGTGGCCGCACCGCAGCCGGCCGGGACGGCGACGGGCTGCGCGAGGGTGTCGGTGTGCGTCGAGCCGTAACCGTCCAGCCAGGCGAACCTGGTGCCGCCGTGCGCGGCCTGGCCGCCTCCCGAGGTGATCACCCCGCTGGACGCGGTCCACGGGGAAGTGCCGCTCTCGAAGCCGCCGTTGGTGATGACCTGGGCGGGGGTGCAGGCGGCCGGTGCCTGTGCCTGTGCCGGCCGGGCCTGGGCGACTCCGGTGACGGCGGCCGTCACCACGAGGCCGGCCGTGCCGGCCCCGGCGATGAGGGTGAGAAGTCTGTTGCGCATCGGATCCTCTGGGGTGGGGGGAGGGAGCGATTGACCAGACGCGACAGGAGTGTGCGGGGCCCTGCGGGCGGCGTTAACCCTCACCGCCGACCTCTAGGGATTCCCCTACCCGTCCGCTGCGCGGGGCCGAGCCCCTCCCGGCCGTCCGCCGACCCCCCGCCCGGTGGTGGGTTCCTCGCGCAGTTCCTCGCGCCCCTTGGGGCACCCAGGTGCGGGGTCGGCCGGCGCGGAGGGCGTCGTAGATTGGGGGCATGATCGACGGAACGCCGCAGGCTCGTACGGGGCGGGGGCGGCATGGCGCCCGCAGGAAAGCCGCCGGTGACACCGGCCTGATGCGGTCGTCCGCGCTGATGGCCGCCGGCACCGTGGTCTCGCGGGCCACCGGGCTGATCCGGCAGGTGCTGCAGGCCGCCGCGCTGGGCACCGGACTGCTGGCCACCACCTACAACCAGGCCAACACCGTCCCCACCAGCCTGTACTTCCTGCTCATCGGCGGCGCCCTGAACTCCGTACTGGTCCCCCAGCTCGTCCGGGCCCGCACCTCGCACCCCGACGGCGGCGCGGCCTTCGAACAGCGGCTGGTCACCCTGGTCCTGTGCGTACTCGGCGCCGGCACCGCCCTGGCCGTATGGGCCGCGCCCGAGATCATCAGCCTCTACCAGCGGGACACACCCGACACGCACAACGCCTTCGAGCTGACCGTGGTCTTCGCCCGCTTCCTGCTCCCGCAGATCTTCCTCTACGGCGTGTTCAGCATCTTCGGCCAAGTCCTCAACGCCCGGAACCGGTTCGGAGCGATGATGTGGACCCCGGTCCTCAACAACATCGTGCTGACCGCCATGTTCGGCCTCTACCTGGGCCTGATGACCGTCCCCGACCAGGTCACGGACATCACCTCGGCCCAGGTCAGGCTGCTCGGCATCGGCACCACCGTCGCGCTGGCCGTCCAGGCGCTGGCCCTGATCCCCTACGCCCACGAGGCCGGCTTCCGGCTGCGGCCCCGCTTCGACTGGCGTGGCACCGGCCTGCGCAAGAGCGTGAGCGCGGCCCGGTGGACCCTGCTGTTCGTCCTGACGAACCTGGTGGCGAGCACGGTGGTCACCCGCTTCGCCTCCGCCGCGGACGCGGCCCTGCCCGACGGCGGCGTCGGATTCACCGCCTACAGCTACGCCCAGCAGATATGGACCCTGCCGCAGTCGATCGTCACCGTCTCCCTGGTCACGGCCCTGCTGCCCCGTATGAGCCGGGCGGTGGCCGAGCACCGGGTCGACGACCTGCGCGCCGACCTGTCCCGCGCGCTGCGGGTCAGCGGGGTCGTCATCGTGCCGGCCGCGTTCTTCTTCCTCGCCTTCGGCCCGCAGATCGCGCAGTTGCTCTTCGCCCACGGGGCGTCCGATGCCGGGGGCACCGCGCCGCTGGGGCGCATGCTGCAGGCGTTCGGGCTGGGCCTGATCCCCTTCTCCGCCCAGTACTTGCTGCTGCGCGGCTTCTACGCCTTCGAGGACACCCGCACGCCCTTCCGGCTGGCGGTGTGCATCGGGGCGGTCAACATCGCGCTGGCCACCGGCTGCCACGTGTTTCTGCCGCCGCGCTGGGCGGTCACCGGCATGGCCGCCGCGTACGCCGTGTCCTACGGGGTGGGCATGCTGCTGACCGCACTGCGGCTGCGGCAGCGCACCGAGGGGCTGCTCGACGGCCGGCGGATCTGCCGCACTTACGGCAGGCTCGTCGCGGCGGCGACCTCCGCGGGGGCGGTCGGCTGGCTCGTCGCCCGCGCCTGCACCCACGATCTGACGATGGCCGCCTGGACCCCGGCCGTTTCGCTGGCGCTCGGCGGCCTCACGATGGCCCTGCTCTTCGTGCTCCTCGCCCGTGCCTTCAAGATCGCCGAACTCCGCGCCCTCCCGTCCCTGCGCTGACCCGATCCCCGCCCCGCAGGGACGCGGGGCCCGGCACGACCAGCCACGACGGCGCCGTACGGGGCCGGTCCGCCGAGCCCGTTTTGTGCGCCGCTGGTAGCGCACGGTCAGGCTCGACACCCGCTTGGCGAACGTCACCTTCCGGCAAGCAGCGATGAGGTAGTTACAAAAAAGTACCTGGTTGCAAAAAGTTTCATGAGATCGATGATTGAGGTGAATCGCTTGCCGGATTCGAGTCGACGGACAAGGAGTGCATGGTGCCCAAGAAGATTGAACAGGTCGCTTTCGGCGGACCCGAAGTCCTGCGGCTGGTCGAGACGGACCGCCCCGACCCGAAGGTGCTCGGGCCGGACGAGGTGCTGGTCCGGGTCTCCGCGGCAGGGGTGAACCCGGTTGACACCCACGCGCGGCGAGGAGGGTACGGCCAGTTGGGGGAGTTTCCTGTCACCGTGGGCTGGGATCTCGCCGGCACCGTCGAAGCCGTGGGCCCCGACGTCTCGGCTCCGGCCGTCGGCCGGCGCGTCTTCGGGATGAGCCGGTTCCCGGACCAGGCGGCCGCCTACGCGCAGTATGCGGTCGTGCCCGCGATCGACCTCGTGATCACGCCGCCGACATTGTCCGACGAGGAAGCCGCGGCCCTTCCGCTCGCCGCGCTCACCGCGTGGCAGAACTTGGTGGACATCGCTCAGGTGGAGCCGGGGCAGCGGGTACTGGTCCACGGCGCGGGCGGTGGTGTGGGGCACTTGGCCGTGCAGCTCGCCCGCAGGCTCGGTGCCCACGTGATCGCCACCGCGAGCGCGGGCAAGCACGAGTGGCTGACCAAACTGGGTGCGAACGAGGTCATCGACTACCGGACCGGCGACTTCGTCGAGCTGTTGCGCGCGAATCCCGTTGACGTGGTCTTCGACAACGTCTGCGGGGAGGTCGGCCTACGTTCGATCGAGGTCGCCAAGCCCGGCGGCATCGTGATCGAGTTGACCGGGGTCGACCCGGCGACCCAGGCGGCCGCCGACGCGGCCGGTGTGCGCGCGGTTTACCACCCGGTCCACACGGACGCCGCACAGCTGGCCCGGATCGCTGAGCTGGCCGGCGACGGCAAGCTGTCGGTAACGGTGTCCAAGGTGTTCCCCCTCGAAGATGCCGCCGAAGCGCACAGGGCGATCGAAGAAGGCCACACCCAGGGCAAGATCGTGCTCAAGACGTGGTGATCGGAGGGCCCGGCGCGTCACCTCCTGGCGTCGCAGTGAGCTTCGGCCCATTCACGGAGCTTGGCCAGGGGAACAGTCGCCGTGCGGCCGATGTCGGTGAGGGCGTACTCGACGGCCAGCGGACGGTCGATGACTGTCCGGGTGATCAGGCCTTCCGTCTCCAGGCCGCGCAGCTTTTCGGCCAGCACCTTCTGGCTGATTGTGCCGAGCCGGCGGCGCAGTTCGCCGAAGCGGACCGGCTCCTGCTCCAGTACGCCGAGGATCAGGACCGCCCATCGGCTGGTGACGAGATTCAGCAAAGCGCGCGAGGGGCAGGTCTCCGAGTAGACGTCGAACACGGTCGGGTCGGTGGCAGGATGCTCCAGGACGGCCACATGAACCTCCTCCAGCGGTGACTTTCGGGAACCAGGTTGCAATAACATACTACTCCCGTTGGGCAGGTCGGTGTGGAGGTGGCCGTCGCCGGCCGTCCAGGCGCCGGCCTCTGACGAACCTGGTGGCGAGCACGGTGGTCACCCGCTTCGCCTCCGCCGCGGACGCGGCCCTGCCCGACGCAGGGGAAAGGGTCGGTGCGACCAGCCACGACGGTGCCGCGCCAGGCCGGTCCGCCGAGCCCGTTGCGGTGGGTTTCCGGTCCACCGGCCGGTGGTGGGTTGTTCGCGCAGTTCCCCGCGCCCCTTGAGGGCGCCCCCGCAGGGGGAAAGGGTCGGCGCCCGGCGGGGGAAGAACTCCCGGCGGGCGCCGACGTGTTGGTGGAGGGAGCGGTCAGGAGGGGAGGGTCCACTGCTGGTTGGTGGCGCCGGCGCACGTCCAGATCTGGAGCCGCGTGCCGTTCGCCGAACTGGGCCCGGTGGCGTCCAGGCACTTGCCGGACTGGGGGTTGACCAGCGTGCTGCCCGACTTCTGCCACTTCTGCGAACCCGTGCCGTTGCAGTCGTAGAGGTCGACCTTCGTGCCGTTGGCGGTGCCGGCCGCCGTGACGTCCATGCACTTGCCGAGCGACTTCAGCGTGCCGTCACTGCCGACCGTCCAGCTCTGCGCGTTGGTGCCGTTGCAGTCGTAGAGCTGCACCGCCGCGCCGTTCGCGCTGCTCGCTCCCGCGATGTCCACGCACTTGCCGGCGTAACCCGACTGGATCGGCCCGGTGCCGCCACCGGTCGGCGGCGGAGTGGTGCTGCCGCCGCCCACCCACGTGGTGGCCGCGGCCGAACCCACCGAGTCGATCGCCGTGTTGCTCTCGATCGGGCTGGGCACCTTGCCCGGGAAGACGATGAAGGTGACCGGTCCCTCCGTGCCGCCGGTCGCCGGGTTCGGGTCGATGCCGAGCGCGGTGGCCAGCGCGTACGAGCCCTCGCCGATGATGTTGTCCGGGCCCTCGTCGGCGAAGGTCGCGTAGACGACGTTGCCGTTGTAGACCACGGCGGCGACGCTGCCGGGCGATATGCCGGCCGACTGGTAGCTGAAGCGGCTGCTGGGCAGCGGGATCACGTAGTAGTGCGTGACGTCGGAGGTGAAGGGCTGCCCGGTGGAGGTGTGGAACGACGTGTCGTTGTAGTACCAGGGGTCGGTCGACGGGCTGCAGTGCGAGGTGGTGACACCGTCGCAGTCGATGTCCATGTCGGACGTCCAGGTGTACGCGGAACCGTTCTTGCAGATCTGCACGGTCGCGGCTTCACCGTCGTCGGTGGCGTACTTGCCGTTGGAGGCGGGCGTACAGTTCGCGGCCTTGGCCAGCAACTGGGAGGCGGTCGGGCCCGCCGCGGCGGCCGCGGGCTTGGTGCCGGCCGCGTCCGAGACGCTCGCGCCGACACTGACGGCCGCGGCGAACGTCGCCGCGGCGACGCCGAGGGCGGCCAGGCCCAGGCGGAAGCGTTTGCGGCTGACCGGGGTCAGGGGGGTACGGATCATGGGTCACCTCTTCCGATCTTCGAGCGAAGGTGGGGGGTGGTTGGGCAACCGGTTCGATAGGTAACCTTACTGACAATTAACTGTCAATAGCCTGGACCAGGTGGGGAGTTGGCGGCGCAGGTCACCGGCCCGCCCCGGAGGAATCTGTAGCCTGCCCGCGCCCCGCGCCCCGCGCCCCGCGCCCCGCGCCCCGCGCCCCGCGCCCCGCGCCCCGCGCCCCGCGCCCCGCGCCCCGCGCCCCGCGCCCCGCGCCCCGCGCCCCGCGCCCGCGACGGGGCAGGTCGGGCCCGCCCCCGCCGTCAGGCCGCCGCCCGCGCCTCCCGCACCCGCCCGGCGAAACGGTGGGCCACCTGCCGCCAGACCGGGTCCGCCGCGGGCTCGTCGCGGACCGCCCGCTCGTGCAGCGCGGTGCGGTCGACCCCGTGGCGGCCGAGCCGGCCGGCGTCCCAGCGCAGGATCTTCGCCGCGCTCGCCTCCGGGTGGAACTGCACGCCCCACGCGCTCTCGCCGACCCGGAACGCCTGATACGGGCAGGCCGCGCTCTCCGCCAGCCAGTGCGCCCCGGACGGCAGCCGGACGATCCGGTCGACATGGTTCTCCACCGCGGTGGGGCCGGCCGGCAGCCCGTGGAAGAGCGGGTCGCGTGCCGCCTCCGCCCGCAGCCGCAGCCGCGTACTGCCGAACTCCGGTGCGCCGTACGCCCCGCGCACCTCGCCGCCCGCGACCTGCGCGAGCATCTGGCCGCCCAGGCAGATCCCGAACACCGGTGTGCCCCGCTCCAGCGCATGCCCCACCAGCGCCCGGGTCGGCGCCAGCCAGGGCGCCCGCTCGTCGTCGTCCGGCAGATAACCCCCGCCCAGCACGATCAGCGCGTCGTGCCGCAACTGCGCCGGCACCGCCTCGCCGTCATACCCCCGTACGACCTCCAGCCCGAGCCCGGCCTCTCCCAGCCACCCCTCCCACTTCCCGGGTCCCCCGCCCGGCCCGTGCTGAATGACCAGTGCCGTCGCCTTGCTCTCGCTCATACGTGCCAGTCTCCCCGGCCCCGCGGGAGCACCGGCCCCGGGGGTGGACGAGCCGCGCCCCGGGCCGGCGGTGGCCTCTACCGGTCACCGGTCACCGGCCCCCGGGCGGAGGCCCGGTCCGGTACGGACGGTGCCCCACGGGTCAGACATGTCACCGTGCAGACCTTTCTCCCTTACCCGGACTTCGCCGCGTCGGCCGCCGTGCTCGATGCCCGCCGGCTCGGCAAGCAGCGCGTCGAGGCGCTGCAGGTGCTGCGCGGCCTGACCGTCCCCGGCGGCTGGCGCCACCACCCCGTGGTGGCGATGTGGACGGGCTACGAGGAGGCGCTGGTCCGCTACGGCCTGGAGATGTGCCGCGAGTGGACCCGCGAGGGCCGCCGGGACACCGTCGCCGGCACGCTCCGCGCGGACTTCGCCGCCCTCCGGCCGCACGCCCCAATCCGCGAGCAGGCGGAGCTCGCCGAGGCGGGCGAGCTGCCGGGGTGGCTCGGTGATCCGGCCTTTCACCGCAGTCACCGGTCGGCGCTGGTCACCAAGGCACCGGAGCACTATCGCCGGCTGTTTCCCGGGGTGCCGGCCGGGCTGCCCTACGTCTGGCCACGGTCCGGGCGGGCGGCGACGTGAAGCGGGCGACGTGAAGCGGGCGACGTGAAGCGGGCGACGTGAAGCGGGCGGCGGTCAACCGGCGGCGGTCAGCGGGTGCGGGTGAAGTCGCCGCGGAGGATACGGGCGGCGAGGCCGTCGGGCTGGTCGGGGTCGGTGGGGTCGTAGGGGGTCAGGGAACCGTAACCCGTGGCAGCCCAGACGCTCCGGTCGGCGGGACGCTCGAAGTAGGGGATCCGGCGGCCGTCGGAGGTGCGGTCGGTGAGGACCTCGGGGGCGCGGCGGGCGCGCAGGGCCTGGGCACAGTCGCGGCAGACCGCGACGTCCAGGGAGTCCCGGGAGCCCAGCGCCCGCCACGTGGCGCGGCGGACGGCACGGCCGTGCAGCGGGTCGAAGAAGCACAGCGGCAGCGCCTCGGGGTGGCCGTCCAGCGCGTCGCGGCCCTGGGCGACCAGCACCAGGACCCCCGCGAGGTCGGGTATGCCGCGGGCGCCGTCCAGCACCTTGCCGGCCGCCGTGTACGCGTCGAGCGCACGGGACAGTCCGGGCGTGGCGTCCGCCGCCTCGACCGCCTCGCCGAGGGCGATCACCTCGGCCTGGGCCCGCCGCCGCAGCCCCGCCTCGTCGGCGGCCTGCCCCGCCGCGAACACCGCCGCGGGGAAGGTGAAGCGCGGCCGGCCGCGCCGGCGCCGCACCAGCAGCAGTCCGCCCGCGGCCAGTACGATCACCGCCGCCACGATGCCGACCACCAGCGGCAGCGCCGAACTCCCGCCGGACGCCGATGCCTTGGCCGGGCCCGCGGTGGGCGCGGACCCGCCCAGGTCCGCGGTCGCCCGGTCGTACACCTGCTTGCCGTCGCCCGCCGCGATCAGGTCGACGGCCTTGGCGACCCGGTCGGCGAGCCCCGCGTTCTTCGTCTCGTCGAGGAACCCGACCGCCCACACCGCGTACTGCGCCTGGTGGGCGTCGCCCGGCCACTCGAAACCGTCGAGCGAGTCGTTCGACCCGTCCATGGTGATGAGGATCAAGTCCCGCTGCGCCAGCCGGTCGTGGATGACCCCGGCCAGCACCGAGGAGTCGCCGTCGAAGGCGTCCCCCTTGACCAGCGGCACCAGCGCGACCTTCACCGGCAGCCCGGTCGCGGCGATCCGCGCCGCCAACTCCTTCTGCCGCGCGGGCGGTACCGCCCCGGCATAGGCCGCGTCCACGTACACCGACGACGAGGTGAGGGCGTCCGCGATCTTCTGCCCGGGCCCGGTGGTGTCCGCCCCCGCGGGGCCCGCGCCGAGCAGCAGCCCGGCCACCACCCCGAGCAGCAGTACGGCCACGGCGACCGGTCGGGCGGGCCGCGCCACCGCGCCCCTCCTGCGCTCACTGGACACTGGCGTACTCCCTCGTGCGTTCGATCAGCCGGTCGATTCCGGCGGTTATCGCCGGGAGCGGGCCGCCGGCCTGTTCGTACGGGATCCGGCTGCCGTCCGGCGCGGGCAGGGTCAACGGGTGCGGAGTGACCCGGCACGCGGCACACAGGTGGCGGCGGCCGGAGCCGCTTCCCCCCGGCCGGCGGCCGGAACGCGGGGGCGGCGGCGAGGTCGCGGCCGGCCCGTGCAGCGGATTGATCTCGCAGACGAACCGGTAGTCCCCGCCGGCCAGGGCCGCCCGGCCTGCCCGGGCCAGGACCAGCGCGGCGGTCAGGTCGGCGGGGGAGGCGTCCTGCGGGCTGCTGAGCAGGACGGCGGCGTCGAGGCAGTTCCAGACGCGGGTGCGGCTGGGCGCGGCCGGGTCGGCGGACGGCTGGGAGAAGGCGCCGGAGAGCGCCTCGACCTCCTGCCGGGCGGTCCGCTGCAGATACGCGGCGGACGGGCGGACCGGGGTCCGTACGGGAGCGTGGCGCCGGCGGCGCACCACCGCCCCCGTCACCCAGCACAGGGCGGTCAGGCCGAGCAGCAGACCGGCGCCCAGCGCGCCCACCAGCAGCCCCGGCCAGAAGTCCCCGTGGTAGAGCCCCGGGAGGCGGTTGTCGTCCACCGGCGGCGCGGGCCGGTCCGGCCCCTGGGCCGGGGTGTCGGCCTTCGGAACGCCGTCGAAGTACGTCATCAACTGGTCGAGCCGTTCGCCGAGCCGGTGGTCGGCGGCGGTGTCGGACGGGTCGTCGTAGCTGATGGCGGTCGGCAGGCTGTAGCTGAACCCGTCCTTCAGCCGCAGGCCGTAGTCGAAGGCGTCGATGATGCCGGTCATCGGGTCGGCGATGACATACACCCCGTCCTTGCCGAGCCGCTGGTGCAGCGCGGTGACGAACACCTCGGAGTCGCCGCCCGATTCGTCGTCGGAGAGCTGCGGCACGACCGCGATCCGCACCGGTCCGGGCGTGAACGCGGCGATACGGCGCTCAAGTCCGGCCAGGCCGGCCGCGTCGAGCGGATTCGGGCTCTCCGGGTCGGTGTAGACCGGCGCCTGGCGGAGGCCGGCCGCGACCCGGTCCACCCGGGCGGTCAGATCGGCCTTCGTCGGCGGGGCGGCCGCACTGTCCCGGGTCTGGTCGAAGAGCTGGGGCGCCCCGACGCCGATGAGCACCGCCAGCAGTACGGCCGCGCCCAGCTCGGGCCGCCGCAAGAGGCCGCGCCCGAACCGGCGTCCGGGTGCCGCGCCGGACGGCGCTCCGCCCGCAAGTCCCTTGCCGGCCGCGGCGGACGTGCCCTTCGCGGAGCCGGATTTCCTGCCCGCCGGCGGCTTGCCGGTCGGCGCCTTGCCCCCGGCGGACTTGGTGAGCTGGACCGGCCGGTCCGGCAGCGGTCCCGCCGTCAGCCGCCGCCGTACGAACCAGCCGAGCAGCAGCACCGACAGCGGCACGCCCAGCAGCGCCATCCCGGTGACGAACCCCTGGTTCTCCCGGTCGACGGGGTCCGGATAGAAGGCGTGCACCTCCCGGTCCGAGCCGCCGTACTTCTTCCGCAGCTGCTCCGCCCGGGCCGCCGCCTTCCGCGGCCCCGAGACGATCGCGTCGGTGAACTCCTGGAAGGACCGCAGCGGTCCGGCGTCGTACGGCAGCGCGTACAGCGCGATGGCTGTCGCGTCCTCCGCCGGGGCGGTCACCCCGAAGGCCCGGGCGTCGGCCACGCCGAGCGTGCCGATCAGCACATAGAGCCCGTCCCGGCCCAGCCGGTCGTGCACGGTGCCGAGCAGGGTGTCGGAGCCGAGATTCTGGTCGGGCAGCAGCAGGACGTACGTCGGTACCGGCATCCGCCTGGCCTGGGCCGCGAACTCCGGGGCGGTGGACCGTGGCACCCGGCGGGGCAGCTGGTCGGTGATGTACACCGGATTCACGCGCAGCGCCGCCGCCAGCCGCTCCGACTGCGGTGCGCTGTCGGAGTCCTGCGCCGCCGCCGGCCCGGCCCCGAGCAGTCCGAAGAGCAGTCCGGCCACCGCCAGCACCGCCGCCACCGGCCATCCGCGCACAGCCGACCGCGCCGCCGGCCACCGCATCGACCGCCGTCCCGGCCACCGTCCCGACTGCCGCATCGACCGCCGCCCCGACCCGTCCACGGCCGCCACCTCCCCCGTGCTCCCCCGTACATGTGCCGCCATCCAGACCATAGCCCCCGGGTCCGACATCGGCACAGGTTCGTCCCCGAAGGCGGCCCGGCCCGGGACAGGACCGTGACGGGATCCGCGCACGCCCGTAACGAGACCCGCTCCCACCTGTAACGGGACACCGGCCACACACCGGCCACAGCAGCCCCCCAACGTTCACAAAGGGGTTTTGCGTTCATGTTCTTGACGCTCCGTTGGGGCGCGCGCAGACTTCCAGTCGTTTGCGTTCACCTCCTGAAACGTTCAGCCCGCACGCACGAATGTCCCCCTTTGGAGAACGTATGCGCATGGCCCGCCTGGCGGTCGCGGCAGCAGCCGCCGCAGCCCTGGCCGTACCCCTGGCGATACCGGCAGCCGCCGGCGCCGCCGACCGGAGCAGCTCCGCGAGCAGCACCGGAAACGATTCCGCAGTCTCCCGCCCCTGGCTCAACTCCCGCCTCCCCCTGGAGAAGCGGATCGACCTGCTGCTGGGGCAGATGACCAACACCGAGAAGGCCACGCTGATGACGGCGGTGGGCGTCCCCGCGGGGTCGCACGCCACCGGCTACATCCCCGGCGTGGACCGGCTCGGCATCCCCGGCATGCAGTTCACCGACGGCCCCGGCGGCGTCCGCGACGGCCAGCCGGAGACCGCGCTGCCCTCGCCGGTGTCGCTGGCGGCGTCCTTCGACACCGGCCTGGCCAAGCAGTACGGCACGGTGATGGGCTCGGAGGCCAAGTCCCGCGGCTACCAGGCCATTTACGGCCCGATGGTCAACATCGTGCGCACCCCGCTGGGCGGCCGCGACTTCGAGACGCTCGGCGAGGACCCGGAGCTGGCCGGGGACGTCGCCTCCTCCGAGATCCAGGGCATCCAGGCCCAGGGCGTCGCCGCGCAGGTCAAGCACTTCGCCGGCAACAACCAGGAAAACGGCCGGATGACCACCAGCTCGAACATCGGCGAGCGGACACTGCACGAGATCTACCTGCCGGCCTTCGAGAAGGCGGTCAAGGACGGCAAGGTCTGGTCCCTGATGTGCGCGTACAACAAGGTCAACGGGACCTACGCCTGTGAGAACGCGCAGATCCTGCGGGACGTGCTGATCGACACCTGGAAGTACGACGGGGTCATCGACACCGACTACCCCGCCAACCACAGCACCGTCGCCTCGGCGCTGGCCGGCCTGGACCAGGAGTTCAGCGGGACGACGTACTTCCAGCAGCTGCCCGCCGCCGTGGCGGCCGGCCAGGTGCCGCAGTCCGTGCTGGACGACGCGGCCCGCCGGATCCTGCGGCTGGAGTTCCGTACCGGCCTCTTCGACCCCAAGCCCGCGCCGAGCGTCGACTACGACAAGGACAGCGCGTTCGCCCGCAAGGCCGCGGAGGACGGCAGCGTGCTGCTGAAGAACAGCAGGTCGACGCTGCCGCTCGACACCAGGAAGCTGAAGTCGCTCGCGGTCATCGGCCCCAACGCCGACACCGCGATCACCGGCGGCGGCGGCAGCTCCGCGGTCACCCCGTACAAGAAGGTCGACCCGCTGACCGGGCTGAAGGCCCGGCTCGGCAGCGGTGTGGACGTCACCTCGGTCAAAGCCGGCCAGGGCAGCGGCTTCCCGGCGATCCCGGCTTCCGCGCTGACCGGGCTGAAGGGCGAGTACTTCGCCAACAAGACGCTCACCGGGACGCCCGCGCTGACCCGCGACGACCCCAACATCGACTTCGACTGGGTGCTCGGCTCCCCGGACCCCGTCATCCCGGTCGACAACTTCTCGGTCCGCTGGACCGGCACGCTGACCGCGCCCGCCACCGCCGCGTACACCTTCTCCGCGACGAGCGACGACGGCAGCCGGATCTACCTCGACGGCAAGCTGATCGCCGACAACTGGAGCGACCACGCCTCCTCGACGGTCAAGAGCACCCCGGTGCAGCTGACCGCGGGCGAGCCGCACAGCCTGCGGGTCGAGTACTACGACAGCGCCCAGAACGCCTCCGTCACCGCCGGCTGGTCGGCTCCCGGCCTGCCCGACCCGACCATCCAGGCCGCCGCCGACGCCGCCGCCGCGGCGGACGCCGCGGTCGTCGTGGTCGGCGACACCTCAAGCGAGGGCTCGGACCGCACCACCCTCGCACTGCCCGGCAACGAGAACGAGCTGATCCAGGCGGTCGCCGCGGCCAACCCGCGCACCATCGTGGTGCTGCGGGCCGGTGCCCCGGTGCTGATGCCGTGGCTCTCCGACGTCCCCGCCGTGCTGGACATGTGGTACCCGGGCCAGGAGGACGGCAACGCGCTCGCCGCGCTGCTCACCGGTGACGCAGAACCCGGCGGCCGGCTCCCGGTCAGCTTCCCGAAGACCGACACCCAGACCGCGACCGCCGCGGCCCCCGGCCGCTACCCCGCGGTCAACGGCGTCTACGACTACAGCGAGGGCCTGGACGTCGGCTACCGCTGGTACGACGCGGAGAACCAGACGCCGCTCTTCCCGTTCGGCTACGGCCTGTCGTACACCACCTTCCGCCAGTCCCACCTGCGGATCAGCGGCGGCAGCGTGGAGGCCACCAGCCGCGGCACCGCACCGGTCCAGCTGTCGGTGGACGTCACCAACACCGGCCGGCGCACCGGCTCCGACGTGGTGCAGGCGTACATCGGCTACCCCAAGGGCTCAGGCGAGCCCCCGAAGGCGCTGAAGACCTTCGCCAAGGTGCAGCTCAAGCCCGGCCAGACCAAGACGGTCCGGCTCACCCTCGGCCCCGACGACCTGCGGGTGTGGGACAGCAGTGCGCACGACTGGACGGTGCTCGACGGCCGTTACCCGGTCTACGTCGGCCAGTCGTCCGCCGACACCCCGCTCACCGGCTCGGTGACGGTCCGCAGGACGATCGGCACGCAGTACGTCGGTCTGACCGCCGCCGCGCAGACCAACGCGGGCAGCACCCAGACGGTGAAGCAGACCTTCACCAACACCGGTGACTCCACCGTCCGCGACCTCAAGCTCGCGCTCGCCCTGCCGACCGGCTGGACCGCCAAGCCCGCCCCCCACGCGGTGACTTCTTTCCGCAGCGTACGGGCGCACGGCTCGGTGAGTACGTCCTGGACGGTCACGGCCCCGGCCGGCGCGGTCGCCGGCCCCGCCACGCTGACGGGCAAGGCGACGTTCACCCTGAACGGCCGCCAGACCCGCAGCGCCGACGCCGCCACCACCGTGCCGTACGCCAACCCGGCGGCGGCCTTCAACAACGCCGGCATCAGCGCCGACAGCGACCCGGCCACCGGCAAGCTGGACCCGGGCGGCTACAGCCTGTCGGCCACCCAGCTCGCCGCCGTCGGCTACACCCCCGGCGCCACGGTCACCGCGAACGGCCTGCCGTACACCTGGCCGGACACCCGGCCCGGCGACCCGGACAACATCGCGGCGGCCGGCCAGGTGATCCGCGTGCAGGGTCAGGGCGCACGCCTCGGCCTGCTCGGCACCGGCATCAGTTCGGCCCACTCGGGCACCGTCACCGTCACGTACACCGACGGCAGTACCGCGGCCGTCGCGGTGGACTTCCCGGACTGGTACAGCAACGCGGCAAGTGGCAACAGCCAGTTGGCGGTCACCACGGCCAACTGGAACCGCCCGCCGGGAGACACCCTCGGCAACCACGCGGTCAGCCTCTACACGACCGGGGGCGCGCTCGACCCGGCCAAGACGGTGGCGACGGTGACCCTGCCGGACGACAGCGGGATCCACGTCTTCGCGATCTCCGTGGGGTGACGGTGGCCTCCGGCCCGGTGACCGACTGAACGACGCCCGCTGCCGCCCCCGTTGTACGGGGGCGGCAGCGGGCGCCGACGGTTCAGAACTGGCGCGCGTAGGCGAGGAAGGAGGCCCACTCCGTGGGGGTGAAGGCGAGTTGGGGGCCTCCCTTGTCCTTGGAGTCCCGCACGTGGACGGTGTCCGCGCACGTGGCGACCTCGACGCAGTCATCGCCCGAGCTTCCGCTGAAGCTGGACTTGCGCCAGGCAAGTGCGACCTCGATGCAGTTGTCGCCCTGACCGCTGCTGTAGCTGCTCTTGAACCAGGCCGGTTCGGGGACGCTCATAGCTCTCCTCGCAGTCGCTGCAGCAGGCCCCGGGAGTCCTCGGGGGTGAGGGCCTGCGAGCGCAGTTTTGCATACCGACGCTGAAGCACGCTGACCGCCTTGGGATCGGCGATCAACTGGCCGGTCTCCTGGCCCTCGGAGTAGGCGAACCAATGGTTCTCCGTCGTCTCCAGCAGCCTCATGGGTCCGTCCATGCCAGCGTGGAGGCCGCTGGACAGCGGCAGGATCTGGACCTCCACGTTCCGTCGCTGCGCGGCCCCAAGGACGTAGTTGATGAGTTCTCGCGCGCCTTCGGCCCCGCCCGCGAGCCGACGGAACAGGTGCTCTTCCAGGATGAAGCTGAATGCGGTGTGCGGGCGGTCCGCCAGAAGTCGTTGCCGCTCGAAGCGAGCCGCCAGTTGCGCGTCGACCTCTTCGTCGCTCAGCAGGGGCAATCGGTGCTCGAAGAGGGTCCGCGCGTACGCCTCCGTCTGCAGAAGGCCCGGAACCAGTCGGCACTCGTAGGTGCAGAGGCTGATCGCCGTGCCCTCCATGCTGGCCCAGCGGCGGAACCAGGCCGCCAAACCCTGCTTGCGGGTGAGGTGCCGGAACGCCTTGCGGAGGGCGCCGGTTTCGCCGAGGACCGATTCCGCGCGTTCGACGAAGTCGACGTCCGGCATGCGGCGGCCGAGTTCGATCGAGGCGACCGTGTGCTTGGAGAAGCCGACGTGGTTGCCCAACTCCTGCCGGCTCAGGCCCGCGTGCTCGCGTAAGGCCTGGACGAAGGCTCCGAACGTACGCATGCTGTCGGAGCTTTCCGGCTCACCCCCCGAGCCGTTCGCTCCGGTTGCCTCCGCGATCCCGCCGCCTTCGGCCATCTTCCGGCCACCTCCCGCGCACTTGCTCCGCCCGCTCCCAACCTGCCCATGCTCCCGACTGACGGCTCGTACTGTCCACCCTCCGCCCATGTACGCTGACGCTCCGTACGCGGCCGGGTTCCTGGACGTACACCGAAGAAGGGCCGCTCGGGCGGCCCTTCTTCGGTGTGGGGCACCGCATCAGCCCCCGCACAGCCGCGTGTTCGCGGCTCGGGACGGGCTCTAGTAGGTGCTCACACACCAGTTGGCGAATGTCTTGAACGCCGCCTGAGTTCCCGAACCGGCGACTCCGTCGATCGCGCCGGTGTAGCCCCAGCCGTTGTCCCGCAGGAAGCGCTGCAACGCGGATACCGTGCCGCTTCCGACGACTCCGTCGATCGCGCCGGTGTAGCCGTGGTAGGCCTTCAGCATGCGCTGGAAGGCTTTCCAGCTATTGGTGCCCAACTGCCCGTCGATGCCGTCGGTGTATCCCCATTCCGCCGCCAGCCAGCGCTGGACCCCCTTGGCCTGCGCGGTGCTCAGGCCGAGGTTGACGGTTGCGAACGGTACGACGGTGCCGGCGGTCGTCACCTGCTGCGTGGCCGGGCCGGATGCCGCGAAACCGGCGCTCGCGCCCGCCAGACTGCCTGCGGCTACGCCGACGACGGCGACGACGCTGACGAGCGACCTGGACAGGATTTTCCTTTGCATGTTTTCCCCCGGTGAGGTCATGAGACGGAATGCGAAACCGGTGGCGTATTCGCCGTCGGCCGCATGAATTCCGTCTCTCGGTCGATCCCGCGGACAGCGGAGCGACACGATGTGTTTTTGTGCCTCCCTTTGCACGACGGTCGTCGCCCCACGACCCTCGAGTCGCCACAACTCTCTGGAGAGCGAATGGAGTTGTCAAGGCAGGACACATGGGTTGCCTTCCGTACCGGCCACCCGAAAGGGTTCTCCGTTTCGCCGGCGCGCCACCGTGGAAGCGGCCTTTTTCTGATTCCCTTTTGCTCTTTCCGCGGCCCGGCCCGAAGGCGGGGAACGGCCTTGACGTACCGCATCGCGGTGGGACTCGCCCGCTCCGGTTGGCCGCTGGGGAAGCGGTCGTGCCGGAGGGTGGTGCGGCGGCCGGCCCGGGTGCGTTCCGCCGGTGCGGTGCGAGGCGCCGGCCTGGCGATGGGCTCGGTCACGGGGGCGTGACGGCGCTCGGATACGGATACGGGCACTCGTTGGCCGAAATTCGCCTGTGGAGCCTATGGGGTGAACGGGGCCTGCCGGGCGTTGCGGGGCCTGCCGGGCGTACCGGCCCGCCGGCTTACGGGGTCGGCGGGCCGCGGAGCCCGTCGAGGTCACTCGACGACGACGGGTGGGGCCGCTTCGTGCGGGAGCACGTCGGCGATGTAGCTCGCCACGGTCGCCTCCAGGCCCACGTCGTGCTGGGCGCGTTCGGACAAGTACCAGCGGTGTTCGAGGAGTTCGTGGTAAATCTGCGCCGCGTCCATCTGGCCGCGCAGCTCCAGGGGGACCATGCGGACCGCCGGGCGGAAGACCTCGCGGACCCAGCGGTGGGCGAGGACTTCGGGGCGGGCGCCGAGCGGGTCGCCGGGGGCGTAGTCGTCCTGGCTCGCCATCCAGCTCTCCAGGTCGTTGAGCAGGCTGCGGGCCTGGTTCTCCTCGGTGTCCAGACCGGTCAGGCGGAGCAACTGGCGCTGGTGGTGGCCCGCGTCCACCACCTTGGGCAGGAAGGTCACCGTGTCGCCGGCCGGGGAGCGCTGGATCTGCATCTCGGCGACGTCGAAGCCGAGGTCGTTGAGGCGCCGTATCCGCCGGTCGATGTAGTGCCGCTTGCTCACCGGGTAGACCGACTCGCGGGTCAGCTCGTGCCACAGGTCGGTGTAGCGGGTGACGATCGCCTCGCCGAAGGTGATCGGGTCCACCGACGGGTGGAGGGAGCCGCCGGCTTCGAGGTCCATCAGCTCGCCTGCGATGTTGACCTGGGCCAGTTCGATGTCGTATTCGCGCTGCCCCTGGCTGAGGCTGGGCTGGATCTGCCCGGTCTCGGCGTCCACCAGGTAGGCGGCGTACGCGCCCGCGTCGCGGCGGAAGAGGGTGTTGGAGAGCGAGCAGTCGCCCCAGGCGAAGCCGACCAGGTGCAGCCGGACCAGCAGCACGGCCAGCGCGTCCAGCAGGCGGTTCACCGTGCCGGGCCGCATCGTGGTCTCGAACATCGAGCGGTAGGGCAGCGAGCCGTTGAGATGCCGGGTGATCAGCGCGGGTTCCAGTTCCTCGCCGTCCGCGCCGACCCGGCCGGTCACCACCGCGATCGGGTCCACCGCGGGTATCCCGAGCCGGTCGAGGTCACGCAGCAGCCCGTACTCGCGTACCGCCGCCCACTCGCTGACCTCCTTGACCGCCACCACCTCGTCACCGGCCTGCGCGAACCGCACCACGTGCCGTGAGATGCCGCGGGGCAGCGCCACCAGCGCGTCGTCCGGCCACTGGTCGAGCGGCAGCCCCCAGTCCAGGTCGAGCAGCGCCGCCGGATGCTCCGCGTCAAAGGCCCTGATCTGCAACGCCATCCCACACCCCATCTCTCCGGCCGGCGAAGACCGCCCCCGCCCCGGCCCCCCGATGCTGCCATGCGCGCCGGCTCACGGCTCGTCCCGGTGGGTGAGCCGGCCGCCGTCGAGCCGCCAGCAGTGGTGGTGCCGGGCCGTCCGCCAGGTCTCGTCGGCGGCGAGCGCCTCCGTGACCCACGCGTGCAACTGGGGCAGAGCGCGTGCCTGGAGCACGGCACGCGCGGCAGCGCGCCCGGCGGCCTCGACGGGGAGGACGTCGATCCGGAAGCCGACCGTCTCCGGGTGGGTGCCGCGGCCGTGGTTGAAGGGATCGGGCGCGATCCATTCGGCGCGGAGCACGAGGGTGCCGGCGCCCGGCCCGGCGAGGAACCGCAGCTCTGTGACCTGGGCCATGAGCGGGCCGAGGCACGCGCGGACGTCGGTGGCGGTCAGCGGCCAGGCCAGGTGACGGGGAAGCCGTCGCTCGCGTGCGGGCATGGCGGAAGCCTCCCATTGGCTGTGCGCGGGCTCGGCCGGATCGGACTCAACGACGCGCTGCTGCGCCGCTCCCTGACCCGACCGCAGTGCCCGCAGGCGCGCGTGCTCCTACTGACCGCGTGGGTCAGCGCTTTTGATGCGGGCTGGGAAGGGCACGAGTCCGCCGTGTACAAGGTGATGTCGACCCCGCACGGCCCGCTGTACGCGGCTTCCGCCGCATGTTCGACGCGCTGATCGCTGAGGGCGAGCGCACGATCTGATGGAGAGTCAGTTGACCATTGAGGCGGAGTTGAAGGCCCGGGTGCGAGACCCGGAGCGCGTTCACGCCTTGCTCGAAGAGCGGGCCGCCGGCCGGCCCGAGGTGTACCAGGACGCGTACTACGACACCGCCGACCAGGCGCTCTCGGGCAGCGACCGCGAACTCCGGGTGCGTACCATCCACGGCGCGGACGACACCCGCTCCCTGCTCACGTACAAGGGCGCCCGGGTCGATGAGGCATCCGGGTCGAAGCCGGAGCACGAGACCCGCGTCGAGGACCCGGCGGCCGTGCACGCCACGCTCAGGGGGCTTGGGTACGTGCCGTTCATCCAGTTCGAGAAGCGATGCCGCAACTACGACTTCGAGGCCCGGGGCCGGCAGATGCTCGCCACCCTCGTGCGGGTCCCGGAGATCGACGGGGACTTCATCGAGCTGGAGACGATCGTCGAGGAAGACCAGTTGCAGGACGCCCTCGCGGATGTACGAGCCGTCCTCGGCGAGTTGGGCATCGACGCCGAGGATCTGACGACGGACACCTACACCGACGCAGTGGCCACCAGCCGGACACGCTGAGACCCTGCCCCCGGGCCGTTGTCCGGCAACGGAGAGACCGCCCCCGCAGGGGCCGGTTCGGGCAGAAGTGTTGTGCTGCTGGGGGCACGGTGCCACACTTCCGGACGCCAACCGACGTATCCGAACACATATCAACAGACCGCTTGGTCGTTCCTGACCGTTGATGCGTGGCGATACGGCCCGCGCCGCCGGTCCGGCGTGCGGGCCGGGAAGCGAGGGAGCGTGAGAAAGCACCGCAAGGCACTCCTCATCACCACCGGCACGGTGTGCGCCGCGCTGATCGGACTCGGCACCGGCGCCACCGGTGCGGCCGGTGAGCCGGGGCACCCGGACCCCGAAGGGGTCCGCCTCACCCTGACGCCGGGCAGCACCAAGGTCACGCAGTACCAGGACATCGGCCTGACCGTCTCGGTCGCCAACTCCGGCCGCGGGAAGCTCCGTCAGGTGGCCCTGGCCGACCGCCTGCCGGCCGGCGGCAATCTCAGCTGGGGCCTCGACAAGCAGACCGGCATCGGCGGCTGCACCCTCCAGGGCGCGGTCGGCGCCCAGCGGATCTCCTGCCCGCACACCGACCTCGCCCCCGGCGCCGGCTACTGGCTGCATCTGCTGAGCCACACAACCTCCGCCACCGCGCCCCGGGTTGAGAACACCGCCACCGTCAGCACCTCGCGCGGGACCGTCTCCCGCACCGTCGCGCTCTCCGTCGGCGTGCCGAGCAGTTGCCGCGACAGCCCGGTGGACGCGAGCCGGACCCTCGCCTTCGACGACGAGTTCGACTCCGGCGCGATCGACACCGCCAAGTGGAACGTCGGCACCCTGCCCTTCGGCGGCTACAAGGGCAGCACCCATTACCACAACACCCAGTACGGCAGTTACGTCAAAGCGGCCAACTCCACGGTCCGGCACGGCACGTTGAACCTGACCACGGACGACGTGCCGGTCACCGCGCCGGACGTGCCGGCCATCGGCACCATCCCGTACACCGAGGGCATGGTCCACACGAAGGACAAGTTCTCCCGTACCGGCGGCTACTTCGAGATGTGCGGGCAGTTCCCGGCGGGCAAGGGCCTGTGGCCGGCCTTCTGGCTCGCCGCGCAGAACGGCAACTGGCCGCCGGAGATGGACATCGCCGAGTGGTTCGGCAGCATGGAGGCCCTGCAGATCGGGCAGCCCTTCGCCACCGGCCAGAACGCCGGCAGCAAGTGGCAGAGCACCTGGGACTATTCCAGCGCGCCCACCACCGGCTTTCACGACTACGCGATGTGGTGGTCCACCACGTCGCCCGCTACCATCCGTTACTCCATCGACGGCCAGATGGTGCACGAGATCGACGGCACCACCGCGGACCTGATCTCCAGCACCCCGATGTACATCATCCTCAACAGCGGGACTTGGGCGCCCGCCACCCGCGGTGGCCCGCCGGACGCCACCACGGTCTTCCCCAACGCCTTCACGGTCGACTACGTGCGGGTCTACGCCACCCCGCCCCCGCAGCAGGCCGACTCGGCGCCGTGAACCCGCTGCCGCACTGCCGCCGCCCCCGGCCGGACCGTTCCGCCGGGGGCCGCGGCGGACGTCAACCCGTCACGGGGACACCCGGGTTGACCAGTGCGGTGCCGGCGGTGACGGTGTTGTCGGAGGTGATGGTCACCGGGCAGGTCGCCGAGTAGTTGGTGACGTCGAAGGCGTACGACGGCGTGACGCCGGCGCCGGTCAGGTCCGAGGTGTTGTGGCGGAAGACCGTGCCGCAGCCCCAGCCGGCCACCTGGGTGTGCGTCTGGTAGCCGTCCTTGAGGGTGTGGACACCGTGGTTGTCCTCGATCGTGTAGGCATTGCCCTTCACATCGATCCAGGAGTCGTCGAAGTTGACGTTCGTCTCCCCGTTGCCGTCGAAGGTGTTGCCGGAGACCAGGCCGCCGGTCGTGCCCTCCTTCAGGTCGATGTTCTCGCCGCCGATGTTCGGGCCGATGGTGTTGTCCAGGATCTGCACGTCGTCGCTCTGGTCGGTGAGGGTGTTGGCGGTGCCGACGTAGACGCCCTCGCCCTTGCCGTCGTGCGCGGTGCCGGTGTCGTGCACCGTGGAGTTCCGCAGCACGCCGTACCGGCTGGAGTTGCGGAAGTGGATGCCCTCCATGGTGGTGTCGTGGACGGTGACCGAGTCCAGGACCACATGGTCGGCGGTGTCGAGCATGATGCCCTTCTGGGCGTGGGTGACGGTGATGCCGTGGACCGTCCAGTACGAGGCGCCGTTGAGGTAGAGCCCGTAGCCGCCGCCGGTGGAGGTGGTGAGCACGGCGTCGGCGGAACCGGTGAGGGTGATCCGGTTCTGCGCGGTGCCGGAGACGGTGGTCTTGTAGTTCCCGGTGTACGTGCCGTCCGCGAGCTGGATGGTCTGGCCGGGGACCGCCGCGGCGAGGGCGTCCTTGAGCTGGGCGCTGGTGCTCACCGCGACGACGGCACCGGTGGGGGGAGGGGTGGTGGGCGGCGGTGTCGTCGGGGGAGGCGTGGTGGGAGGGGGCGTGCTCGGAGGGGGCGTGGTGGAGCCCCCGCCAGGACCGGTGAGGCTGATGTCGTCCGCGTCGTACGTGCCCTGGCCGTACCAGCCGTGGGTGAAGACGGTCACCGAGGTGGTCCCGGCGCCGGTGGTGAAGGTCGTGCTCAGCGGGCTGTACGCCGCCGCGCTCGGGGTCCAGGTGGAGGCGCTGACCCCGGTGCCGGTCGCACCGAGGTAGACATACGCGCCTCGTACGTACGCGCTGAGCGTGTAGCTCGTGCCGGGCTGTACGGACACGGTCTGCGCGCACTGGGCGAAGTCGCCGGCCGACGCGGCTCCCTGCAGCGCCCGGCTCCCGCTGTGCACGGGGGAGTTGACGACCGAGGCGAGCGGTGAGCAGGTCCAGCCGGTGAGGTTCCCGGCTTCGAAGGTGCCGTTGACGAGCAGGTCGGGGGTGGCCGCTGCGGCCTGCTGGTGGCCGACCAGCGCGGCGGCGCCGAGGACCGCGGCGGCCAGGGCGAGCGGGGCGGTGACGGTTCTGCGCATGACGGGCGTCCTCGCGGGGGGAGTGGGGGGCGCGGAGCTGCCTCCCGATTGGACTGGACCAATGAGTTCGCCGTCAAGAGGCAGCAGCCGCCCGCGGGGCCTTGTCACTGCTCGTCGGCGGCCCGCCGCTCGGCGTCTTCCCCAACCGGAGTGGCCGGAGTGGCCGGGGTGGCCGGAGTGGTCGCGGTGGCCGCACTGGTTCCCGGGCTCCCCTCGGCGCCCTGCGCGTTGAGGCTCCCCAGGATCGCCAGCAGCTCCGCGTTCCGGCTGCCGGGCTCGGCGTGGAAGACGACCAGCAGGAGGCCGTCCGTGCCGCCGATGGCGAGCTTGTCGGACAGCAGGTCGATGTCGCCGACCTGCGGGTGCGTCAGCCGGCTCACCCGGCCGGTCTTCGGCCGTACGTCATGGCGGCTCCACAGCTGCCGGAAGCGGTCGCTGCGGACCGACAGCTCACCGACGAGTTCCACCAGCCGGGGGTCGTCGACATCGGGCCCGACATGCGCGCGCAGGGACGCCACGCCCTCCTGTGTCGCCTCCTCCCAGTCGCGGCGCAATTCCCGGTCCGCCGGATCGAGAAATGCGGCCCGCAGCAGATTCACCCCGGGGGCGTAGTTCGGTGACAGCGCCGCCGCCAATGCGTTGACCGCGAGTACGTCGGAGAATTTGTTCTGCACATACGCGGGATTCGCCGGCCATCCGTCCATGAGCTGCCGAATACTCACCGGCACCCGTTCCGCGCGCGCCGCCGTCCGCTTCCGGGGTGCGGGGCCCGGCCGGCGCGAGGAGCGCTCGCGGGCCAGTTCGATCAGATACGCGCTCGTGTCGGCGTCCAGCCGGAGCACCGCGGCGAGCGCGTCCAGGACCTGGACCGAGGGGTTGCGGTCCCGGCCCTGCTCCAGCCGCAGGTAGTAGTCGGGGCTGATGCCGGCCAGTATCGCGACCTCCTCGCGGCGCAGGCCAGGCACCCGGCGCAGGCCGGCGCTGCGGATACCGACGTCCTCGGGCCTGACGAGTTCCCGCCGGGCCCGCAGGAACTCGCCGAGCGCGTTCGTGCCGTCCATGGTCTCCACGGTAGTTCCGCCCGCGCCCGGGTGACTGTCCCTGCGACACCCAGGAACAGCAGGACACTCCCGCCGTGCCCTCGCATTCCGCACAGTGGAGTCGTGGCAGGTTGTCCCTGACGACCGGAAAAAGCGCTCCTCCCGGGGCCCCAGGAAATCCCCTCCGCGGGACGCGGGAAAGGCGCGGCGCGGAAAAGCGCGGCGCGGGAAAGGCGCGGCACGGGAAAAGCGCCAGGGAAAGCGGCCGCACGCCCTCACCGACCAGGAAAGGCTTCACGACATGACCGACAGCGTCCTCGGCGGGACCCTCACTCTCGCCCCCGACCTCACCATCAGCCGCATGGGCTACGGCGCCATGCAGCTGGCCGGCCCCAACGTCTTCGGGCCGCCGAAGGACCGGGACCAGGCCCTCGCGGTGCTCCGCGCGGCGGTCGAGGCGGGCATCACCCACATCGACACCGCCGACTTCTACGGCCCCGCCGTGGTCAACGAACTGATCAAGGAGGCCCTGCACCCCTATCCGGCCGGCCTGCACATCGTCACCAAGGTGGGCGCGCGCCGCGGCGCGGACGGCGGCTGGAACCCGTCGCTGGCGCCGGAGGACCTCAAGGCACAGGTCCGGGAGAACCTCCAGCACCTCGGCCTCGATGCCCTCGACGTGGTCAACCTGCGGGCCGGCACGCACGACGGCACCAGCGAGGACTCCCTCGCCGAGGAGTTCGGCGCGCTGGCCGAACTCCGACGCGAAGGGCTGATCCGCCACCTCGGCCTCAGCGGCGTCTCGTCCGCCCAGCTCACCGAGGCACAGGCGATCGCGCCGGTCGTCACCGTGCAGAATCTCTACAACCTCGCCAACCGCCAGGACGACGCCCTGGTCGACCGGTGCGCGGCCGAGAACATCGCCTTCGCCTCCTTCTTCCCGCTCGGCGGTTTCACACCGCTGCAGTCCGAGACCCTCACCGAGGTCGCCGCCGGCCTCGGCGCCTCCGCGCAGCAGGTGGCGCTGGCCTGGCTGCTCCAGCGGTCGGCCACGACCGTACTCATCCCCGGCACCTCGTCGGTCGGCCACCTCCGCGAGAACATCGCGGCGGCCGAACTGACGCTCCCCGCCGATGCGGTCGCCGAACTCGACACGATCGGAAAGTGATCATGGGCGTCATCCTCATCACCGGCGGGAACAAGGGGCTCGGCCGCGAGACCGCCAGGCGCCTCCTCGCCCTCGGTCACACCGTCCACATCGGTGCGCGTGACGCCGGGCGGGGGCGGGCGGCAGCGGAAGAACTGGGCTCCGGCTTCGTCCAGTTGGATGTCACCGATGACGCGTCCGTCGCCGCGGCTGCCGCCGAACTCACCCGCGGGGAAGGCCGGCTGGACGTCCTGATCAACAACGCGGGTGTCTTCGAAGGCGTGGTGGGGCCCGAAGAACTCACCGCCGGGCAGGCCGAGGCGGTCTACGCGGTCAACGTCTTCGGAGTGGTCCGCGTGACGCACGCGTTCCTGCCGCTGCTGCGGGCCGCCGACTCGCCCGCGATCGTCAATGTCAGCAGCGGACTCGGCTCCTTCGGCGTCGTCAACGACCCCGCCCGCTCGGAGGGCGCGCACGCCGTCCCCCTCTACGCCTCCTCGAAGGCGGCGGTGGGCATGCTCACCGTGCAGTACGCCAAGGGGCTGCCGGACATCCGGGTGAACGCGGTGGACCCGGGCTTCACCGCCACCGACCTCAACGCCAACTCCGGCCCGCAGAGCCTCGAAGAGGGCACCGACGCCATCGTCCGGATGGCCACCGCCGCCGGCGGTCCGACCGGCACCTTCTCCGACCGCTCGGGCCCGCTGCCCTGGTGACCGGCTGTACGGCCGGCGCGGGCCGCGCCGACCGCGCCGTCTGCGCTGACCGGGCCGACCTGGCTGGCAGAGCCGACGGGGCTGACCGGGCCGACCGTACGTGGCCGCGCTGACCGTACGCGGCCGGGTGACCGGCAGCCGTCAGCCGCGGCGCGGCTCCCAGCGGAAGAAACGCCGGGTGACCATCACGGCGGCGGCCAGCCAGGCGAGGGTGATGAGGAGGCCGGGCGCGGCCGACTGCCAGCCGTCGACCAGGCCGAGGTGGCGCAGGGCCGCGCCGTCCCAGGTCTCCCGGCCGAAGTCCCGGCCGAACCACGCGGTGCGCAGCGACTGGATCACCGGCGCCAGCGGCAGGTCGCGGGCGGGCGCCCGGAGTACGGCGGGCAGCGACTGCAGCGGCGTGAAGACACCCGCGCCGAACATGCACAGCAGCAGCACTGGGGTGGCGACCAGCGGTGACGTCTCCGCGCTCGGCGTGAAACCGGCCAGCGCGAAGGCGAAGGCACCGAAGACCAGATAGCCGAGCGCGAGCGCCAGCAGGAACAGCGCCGGATCCGCCGGCAGCGGCGCATGGAACCAGATGACCGACACCGCGCCCAGGATCACGCTCTGGATCAGCAGCACCACCGCGCTCACCGCGAGTTGACCGGCGAAGATGGCCGACTGCGGCACCTCCGTACCGCGCAGCCGCTTGAGCACCAGTTCGTCGCGCCTGGCCACGACCGCGTTGAGCAGATTGACGAAGGAGGTGACCATCGCGAGGCCGATGAAGCCCACCGTGGTGTAGCCGGCGGCGTTCACCCCGCCGATCTCCCGGTCCCGCAGCGGCGCCGCCACCACCAGGTTGAGCACCACCGGCAGCAGGAAACCGATGAAGGTGGAGCGGCGGTTGCGCCAGAACACCCGCCAGGAGAGCTGGAACTGGCCCCTGAGGTAGCGGCCCCAGCCGAGGCCGGCGGCGGCCGGGGTCACGTGCCGGCCGTCGTACGGGCGGGGCGCCGCAGGGCGCCCGGGAAGCCCCGCGGGGCGCGCCGCCGCGCCTGCGGTACGGGTCGTGGACTCGCTCATCGGGTGCCTGCCTTCTCCTGTGCCAGTTCGAGGAAGACGTCTTCGAGGGAGGCGGACCGCACCTCGATGCCGTCGAGTTCGACGCCGCGCTCCGCGGCCCAGCGGTGCAGTGCGGCCAGCGCCGGCCCGGTGCGCTCCACCGCGTAGGCCGCCGTCTCCCGGCCGGCCGCACCCTCCATCACGGGCGTGCCCCCGCCGGGAACCCGCAGGACCGGCAGGTCGCCGGCGCGCAGCCCGTCCGGGATCCGGAAGGTGATCCGGCTGCCGCGCCCGGAGAGCACCTCGGCGACCGTGCCGGTGGCGGCGATCCGCCCCCGCGCCATGATGGCGACGCGGTCGGCGAGGTGCTGCGCCTCTTCGAGGTAGTGCGTGGTCAGGACGACGGTGGTGCCGCCGGCCCGCAGCTCCTTGACCAGCCGCCAGGTGTTGCGCCGGGCCTCGGGGTCCATACCGGTGGTGGGTTCGTCGAGGAAGAGCAGTTCGGGGCCGTTGAGGACGGCCAGCGCCAGATCGAGCCGGCGCCGCTCGCCGCCGGAGAGCTGGCCGACCCGGACACCGGCACGGCCGGCCAGGTCCACCTGCTCCAGCACCTCGCCGGCCGGCCGGGCGCCGCTGATGAAGCCGCGCCATGCGTCGACCGTCTCGCGGACCGTCAACTCGTTGAAGAAGCCGCCCTCCTGGAGCATCACGCCGATCCTGCGGCGGACCGCGGGGCCGTCGGCGTACGGATCCAGGCCGAGCACCCGGACCGAGCCCGAGGTGGGGGCGCGGTAGCCCTCCACCACCTCCAGGGTGGTGGTCTTGCCGGCGCCGTTGGTGCCGAGCAGTGCGAAGAGTTCGCCGCGCGCGACGGTGAAGGAGACACCGCGCACGGCCTCGTATGCACCGTATGACTGGTGGAGTTCCCGCACGTCCACGGCGGGACTGATATTCCGGTCTTCTTGCCGGGTGGAGGGAGTGTCTCTCATACAGAACAGAGTGCAGGAATTACCCGCCCGGTGGCAAGGCCGTGATGGCGCCTCTCTCTGTCTTGTGCAGTGCTTCTGAGCTGCTACGTTGTCCGAAGTGAAGAACGCCGAAGAATCCCGGTCGCAGGGGTGAAAAATGTCATTGGCGGCCCTGATGACATTCCTCACCTGAATCGAATGACGAATCCCACTGACGCTCGAGCGGGTCTTCGGTGCATATTTATCTCATCGCCGGAACGGCCGGGGAAAAGCCCCGGAAGAAACGCTCCGGACAACGAAGGGAAGCTGTCATGGCGGACAACGAGAACATCGTCGAGACCCCCGCGGCCGAAGGCACCGAGCAGTTCGACATCGAGGTCGAGGAGCTGGACTCGGTCTCCGGCGGTCTCAGCGTCAGCTCGCTCGCCTCGGCCGCCTGCCCGGTCTCCTCCTTCAGCTCGCTCTCCAACTGAGCTGACGGCGGACCGCGCTGAGCGGATCAGCGCAACGCACCACCGGAACAGGGCGCACAACTGGTGCATGATCGCGCGTCGGCGACCCGGCGCGACGTGAGGGACCAGTGCCGCGGCCGGGGGGCGAACCACCGCCCCCCGCCGCGGCACCCCGGCACCGCACCGGCACCAGGTGCCCCGACCCGCTCCCCTTTGACGAGTGTGACGAGACCGGCCGGCCACTGGCCGGCCGCCGTCGTATCCCCACCGCCGTCGTATCCCCACGGCGGTCGTTCCCCACCGTTCGCGTACGCCCGCGTCCTTCGGAGCACCCTCTCCCGCCCGGAGAGCCCCCCACTTCGAAGCGCCCCCTTCCTTCTTCACCGACCAGAACCCCTCTTCCTTCCAGGACAAGGAGCGCCGGGAATGGACAGCCTCCGGCACGAGCTCGCGCGGTTCATTCAGAGCCCGGCCGCGCGCCACGACCCGCCCGGGCTCTACCGACGACTGCTCGCCGAGGCCCCGGTGCTCGACCTGGGCCGGGTCCGCGTCGTCTCCGGATACGACGAGATCGTCACCGTGCTCATGCACCCCGGCACCGTGGTCGACCCCTCCGCCGTCGGGCTGGCCCGCGCCGGCTCCTCCGCGCTCGCCGACGTCGTCGCACGGATGCTGCCGCTGCGGGACGGCAGCGACCACTCCCGGCTCAAGCGACTGGCCACCGCCGCCTTCAGCGCGCGCCGCCTGGCGGCCATCAAGGGCCAGATCACCGACACCACACAGCAGTTGCTCACCCCGCTGCTGGCCTCCGGCAGCTTCGACCTGGTCGCCGACTTCGCCGTCCCGCTGCCGGTCGCCGTCTCCTGCGCCATCCTCGACGTTCCCGAGCAGGACCGGCACCGGGTCACCGGCTGGGCCGGCCTGGTCGCCCGCTCGCTGCTCGACCCGCACGCCGGCGAAGCCGAAACCGCCGCGCTGGACGCGGAGTTCGAGGCGTTCCGGGAGTATGTCGAGGAGCTGTGCGCCCAGCGCACCGCCCATCCCGGCGAGGACCTGATCAGCCGGCTCACCGCCGCCCGCGCGGCCGGCAAGCTCGACTCCGACGACTTGCTCGCCTTCGTGGTGATGCTCTTCGCCAACGGCCTGGAGACCCTCACTTCCGGACTCGCGGTCGCCGTCTGGCACCTGCTGCGCACCCCCGGCCTGCTCCAACTGGTCCGCGAACAGCCCGAGTCGGCCGAAGCCGTCTTCGACGAGTGCCAGCGGCTCGGCAGCCCGGTGCGGGCCAGCGCCCGCGCCCTGACCACCGACGTCACCGTCGGCGGCACCGTCCTGCCGGCCGGCACCGTGACCCTGCTTCTGTACGCCGCCGCCAACCGCGATCCGCGCCGCTTCCCCGACCCGGACCGCTTCGACCCGGCCCGCGCCGAACGCCGCCACCTGGCATTCGGCCACGGGCCGCACCACTGCCTCGGCGCACCGCTGTCCCTGATGGCCGGCGGCACGGTGCTGCGCACCCTCGCCGCCGCGAGCGCCGAGCGCGCGATCAGCACCCCGCTCACCGAGGAGACCGCCCCCTGGAGCGAGCAGTTCGTCTTCGGCGGACTGCGGGAACTCCCTGTGCTCAGCCCGCCGTTGACCGAACGCCGACTGGCCGCCGCCGGGGCGGGGGCGAACGTCCGATGACGATCACCGTGGAAACCGGACCGGACACCAGCGCCAGGGAACTGCCGGCGGGAGCCGTCGAACCCGGCCTGGACCGGCCGGTGCGGCTCATCGGCGGCCGGCTCTGGCTCGGGGCGGCGGCGCTGCTGCTCGCGGTCGGCGCCGGCACGGCCTGGGGCATCGCGGGTTCGCTCCCGCACACCCTCACCCTGCACGGCGTCGTCGCCCATGGCACCGCGCCGGAAGTGGCCAGGGCGTCGGCGCCCGGCTCGGTGGTGAGCGTCCTGGTGACCCCGGGCACCCGGGTGAGCCAGGGACAGGCGCTCGCCGTCCTGTCCGGCGGCCCGGGCGGCAGCACCGAACTCGTCGCGCCCGCCGCCGGCACCGTCACCGCCGTGCTGACCGCCCCCGGCGGCACGCTCGTCCCCGGCACCGGCGTGGTCGCCCTCGACCCCGCCGACGCCCCCACCACCGTCCGGCTCTTCGTCAGCTCGGCCGGCCAGCTGGCCCGGCTGCGGCTCGGGCAGCAGGTCGTGATCCCGCTCCAGGAGGGCACGGCCCGGCTCCGGATCACCGGCGTGGACGCGTACCCCGCACGCGCCGACACCCTCGGCGGCACCCTGCCCGTCCCCGTACCGGGGGTGCCCTCGGGCGCCACCCCGGTATGGACGGTGTACGCGGAACCGGACGCCCCGGACAGCGCGCTGGACGCGGCGGCGGCGCCCACCGCCGTGGACGCCTCGGTCGACCTCGGCGCCCGCCACCCCTACCAGGTGCTCTTCGGCTCGACGGGAGCGGGCAGATGAGCCTCGACACCCGGCCCCGTACCACCGCCGCCGCGCCGCCCCCCGCCGGGACGGCCGCACCGCCCGAACGCCCTGCCGGCCGCCGTACCAAGCGCCCCCGCCGCTACCTGCGCACCCCGATCGTGCCGCAGATGGAGGAGCAGGACTGCGGCGCGGCCTGCCTCGCGGTCGTCCTCGGCGCCTTCGGCCGGCGCACCACCCTGCACGAGGCGTCCCGCGCCTGCGGTGTCTCCCGGGACGGCGTCAGCGCCGCCGCGGTCGCCCGCGCCGCCGGGCGGTACGGGCTGGCCGCCAAGGGCCGCCGGGTGGTACGCGGCGACGGGCCGCTGCTCGGCCTCGACGCCGTGCAGGTGCCGTCCATGGTGCTGCTCTCCGGCCCGCACTTCGCGGTCTACGAAGGGGTGCGGCGCGGCCGGATCCACGTCAACGACCCCTCCCTCGGCTCCTACAGCACCACCCCCGAGACCTTCTGGGAGTCCTTCGCCGGCATCGCGGTGGGCTTCGAACCCGGCCCGGACTTCGAACGGGGCGGCGCCCGCTTCCCCTTCCTGCGCGGGCTCGCCGCGCGGGTGCGGCCGTACTTCCCGACCCTCCTGATGGCCGTGCTCACCGCGATGCTGCTGACGCTGCCCGCGGTGGCCGCATCCTTCCTGCTGCGCGCCTATCTCACCAATGTCACCGAAGCCGGCGCGAGCGACTGGGCGCTGCCGCTGGTGCTGGCCACCGCCGGAGCGGCCGGCGCCGTCCTGCTGGGCACCTGGGTGCAGCAGACGCTGGTCAACAAGGTGCTGGAGTCGATGTCCGCGCGGTCGTCCGCCGCGTTCCTGTGGCGGATGCTGCGGCTGCCCGGCTCCTTCTTCCACCGCCGCCAGCTCGGCGGGCTCGTCACCCGGGTGCAGATGAACGACGGGCTCGCCGCGCTGCTCTCCTACCGCGCCGCCGGGGCCGCCGCCGCGGCGGCGGGGGCGGCGGTGAACCTGGCCGCGCTGGTCTGGCTCTCCCCGAAACTGTCGGTGGTGCCGGCCGTGGTCGCCGTCCTGGACGTCCTCGCCCTGCGGCTGGCCGCCAAACGCCGGGGCGGGATGCTGCACCGGCTCCACTCCGAGCAGTACAAGCGGGACGGGGTGGCCTTCGCCGGGGTCTCCGCGATGGAGACCATCAAGGCGGAAGGCGCGGAGGAGTCCTTCTTCCGCTCCTGGTCCGGCTGGCAGGCCCGCGCGATGGACACCGCCCAGACCATGGCCGCGGCCGTGGTGACCCCGCTGACCCTGCCCACCGCGCTGAACACCGCGGCGAGTGCGGCCGTCGTGGTGGCCGGTACGTCGCTGCTGATCAGCGGTTCGCTGCCGCTCGGCACGCTGCTGGCGTTCCTGCTGCTGCTCAATGGCTTCCTGCTGCCGGTCGCCCAACTCGTCGGGATCGGCTCGGAGCTGACGGTGGCCCGGGCGCAGACCGCGCTGCTGGAGGACGTCGAGTCCGCCGAGCCCGACCCGTACCTCACCCCGGTCCTCGCGGCCCCCGCCGACGCCACGGCGCTGCGCGGCGGGCTCGAACTGCGCGACGTCTCCTTCGGCTACGACCCCAACCGGCCGCCGGCGCTCGCCGGCATCTCGCTGACCGTACGTCCCGGCGAGTGGGTCGCCGTGGTCGGCGGCAGCGGCAGCGGCAAGTCCACGCTGGCCCGGCTGGCGGCGGGCGTGCTGCGGCCGTGGTCGGGCGAGGTGCTGCTCGACGGGCGCCCCCGCGAGACGGTGCCCCGGGCCGTCGTCACCTCCCAGATCGCTTACGTGGAGCAGCAGTTGCGGCTCTTCGAAGGGACCTTCCGGGAGAACCTCACACTCTGGAACCCGGCCGCCGACGAGGCCGCCGTGCACCGGGCGCTGGCCGACGCGGAAGCGGCGGACCTGGTGCGGGGGCGCGGCGGGCTGGACGGCGGGGTGGTCGACGAAGGCGCGCGCAACCTCTCCGGCGGCGAACGCCAGCGCCTCGAACTGGCCAGGGCGCTCGCCCTTGACCCGGCGCTCCTCGTCCTCGACGAGGCGACCTCCGCGCTCGACACCCGCACGGAGGACCTCATCAACCGCCACCTCCGTGCCCGCGGCAGCAGCTGCCTCGTCCTCGCCCACCGCCTCAGTACGGTCCGCGCCGCCGACCGCGTCGTGGTCCTCGCCGCCGGCCGCGTCGTCCAGGAGGGCCCCCCGGCCCTCCTGGCCCTCACCGACGGCCCCTACCGCGACCTCCTCAACGAGCCCGACACCCCCGCAGGCACGAACATCCCCACCGCACCCCCCGGCGGGGACAGCGCAACCCGGCCCCGCGCGGGCGCCATCCCACCCGCGGCGCCCTCCACCGCCCAAGCTGAAGCGCCGACCGTGGCCGCTGATGCCGCGGCCGGGACGGCCGATGCCACCGGGGGCGCGGGGGTGCCCGCTGGGCGGGAGACCGCCGGCGCACCAACTGCCGCCGCGGCGCGGGTCGGTGCCGGCGGGGACGCCATTCGCGGTGCGGGTGACGGAGACGACGAGACGGAGAGCGCGTCATGACGATCACGCAGGAGGTGACCGCGGCCGGGGGAGCGGAGCGCCTCGCCGGGACCGCCGCCGCCAACCGGGCCGCGCTCCAGGGCTCGCTGGCCGCACTGCACCCGGGCGGACGGCCCGGACGTACGGCGGCCGGAGCGGGCGCGGTGACCGCAGGGCCGGGAACCGACCGTGCCGACGCCGCGCTCGCCGCCTACCGCGACCTCGCGCCCGCGCTCGGCCGCACCGCCCCCGACGAGGTGCCGTCCACGGTCCTGACCGCGCGGGACCCGCTCATCGCGCTGCTGCGCCACCAGGGCATCCGCTGGCGGCAGATCACCCTGCCCGACGACGGATCCGGCCAGGGGCACGGCGACTTCGCCGGGACCACCGGGCCGATGATCGGGTTCACCGCCGACGGCGGACAGCCCGTCGCCGTCCCCCCCGAGGGCCGCCGCGCACGGCGGCGCCCGTACCCCGCGCTCACCCGCCGCGCGTACCTGCTCTACCGGCCGCTGCCCGCCGGGACCCCGACGCCCGCCGCACTGCTGCGGTTCGCGCTGTCCGCACCCGGCGCCCGCAGGGACCTCGTGCTGCTCGCCGCGGCCGGCCTGGTGTCGGCCGTACTCGGGCTGGCCGTCCCGCTGAGCACCGGGCTGCTGATGCCCCGCCTCGTGGAGGCCGGCCACCACCCGGTGCGCTGGCTCGTGGTGCTGCTCACCTCCGTCGCGCTCTCCGCCGGCCTGCTGCTGCTGGTCCGCAACATCGCCGCCGTACGGCTGACCGGCCGGATCCAGGCCGCCCTGGAACCCGCTGTCTGGGACCGGCTGCTGGACCACGACGCCCGCTTCTTCCGGGACTTCAGCACCGGCGACCTCGTGCACCGCGCCAACGCCATCGCCGAGGCCCGCCAGGCGCTCTCCGAGGTGCTGGTGGGCGCGGTGCTCGGCGCGTTCTTCTCGCTCTCCGGCCTGGTGGTGCTCCTCGCGGTCGACCTCACCCTCGGCGGGATGCTGCTCGCCGCCGCGCTGGCGGCCACCGCCCTGCTCGCCGCGCTCGGCCGCCGCAGGCAACGGCACGAG
Organism: Streptomyces sp. NBC_01476; assembly: GCF_036227265.1. NCBI lineage: Bacteria > Bacillati > Actinomycetota > Actinomycetes > Kitasatosporales > Streptomycetaceae > Streptomyces > Streptomyces sp. NBC_01476. The sequence goes on from NZ_CP109446.1 coordinate 5,628,996, forward strand.
TCGCGGGTGTACGCCCTGCACGGCCGCCTCCACGGCACCCTCTACGGTCTGATGCTCGGCATCGACAAGCTCCAGACCGCCGGCCGCGAGATCCAGGCGTTCGCCCGCTGGGCCACCCCCTTCGCCGCCCAGAAACGGGCCGACGCCGCCGCCATGCGCGCCGACGCCGCCTCCACCGCGCTCACCACCGCCCTCCAACCGCTGCTGCTCGCCCTGCTGCTGGCCGGCGTCATGGTGGAGGGCACCGGGACCGGCACCGGGAATCTGATGGCCGCCGGCATCGCGGCCGGCCAAGTCGCCCTGGCCCTCGGCCAGGTCACCCACGCCGCCGCCACCGCCTACGGCATCGCCCCCGTGCTCGACCGGCTGCGGCCGATCCTCGCCGAGCCCGCGGAAGCGGCCGGTTCCGCCACCGCAGGCCAGGCGGACCCGGGCCGGCTGCGCGGCGAAGTCCGCCTGGAAGCAGTCTCGTTCCGCTACCCCGGCGCCTCCGCCAACGCCCTGGACGCGGTGTCACTGCACGCCGCCCCCGGCGAGATGATCGCCGTCGTCGGACCCTCCGGCGCCGGCAAGTCCACGCTCGTCCGGGTGCTGCTCGGCTTCGAGCACCCGGACGCCGGCAGTGTCCGCTACGACGGCCAGGACCTCGCCGGTCTCGATGTCCGGCTGGTACGCCGCCAGTTGGGCACCGTGCTGCAGAACGGCAAGCTGCTGCGCGGCAGTCTGCTGGAGAACCTGGCAGGCACCGACCCCGACGTCAGCGAGGCGGACGTCTGGGCCGCCGCCGAACTCGCCGGCATCGCCGAGGACTTGCGGCGGCTGCCGCTGGGCCTGGGCACCCGCGTCGGCGAGGACGCCCAGGGCTTCTCCGGCGGCCAGGTGCAGCGGATGCTGCTCGCCCGCGCCCTGGTCCGCCACCCCGCCGTCCTCCTGCTCGACGAGGCGACCTCCGCCCTCGACAACGCCACCCAGCGCCACGTCGCCGAAGGCATCGCCGCGCTGGACCGTACCCGCGTCGTCATCGCCCACCGGCTGAGCACCATCCGCCGCGCCGACCGTATCTACGTACTGGACCGCGGCCGGGTCACGGCCGAGGGCAGCTACGACTCCCTGCTCGACTCCGACCCGCTGTTCACCCGTCTCGTCCGACCTCAGGAGCTGTGAGATGACGCTCGACATCGAGGCATGGATGCCCGCCGCGGGCGCCGCCTCCCCCGGTTCCTCCCACCCGGGAGGACAACTGCTGCCGGACCTGCACCGAGGTGACGAGCGGCTGCGCGCGGTCGTCGCCGCGGCCGCGGCCTTCCCCGACCGGGCCGCCGCCGGCCCGCACACCGACGGCTCCCTCTTCACCGCCGAGCCCCCCGAGGACCGGGCCGCCGACAACTCCGTGCTGCGCACCTGGCTGCAGCGCGCGGCCGGCGACCCGCACAGCGCCGGCGTCCTGCTCGACCACCTGGCCGCCACCGACCGCCCGCTCGGCACCGGACTGCGCAAGGTCACCCTGCGCGACCCGGAGCGGCTGCCCGACTGGGCCCAGTCGCTCACCGCCTTCCTGCGCGCCCAGCCCGCAGGACCCGACGCGTCCACCGCCGCCGCGGGAGCACTCACCGCCTCCTTCCGCCGCGCCGCGGACGCCCTGCTGCCGGCCCCGTACGGCCGGGTCCTCGGCGTCCCCGTCGACCCGGCCGCCCTGGAGCAGATCGCCGGCACCCTCGTCGCCCGGCTCGCCGAGGCGTGCCGGCTCTCCTTCTGCCACGAACTCCAGGCCGCCACCGGCCTGATCGGCGCCGACGACTGGAACGGCCACAGCGGCCTCGACGCCTCCGCGCAGGGCTGGCTGGCCCGGCTGGAGCGGCTGCCGGGACTCGCCTACCTGGTCGGCGTGGTCTGCCGGAACTGGCAGCGCGTCACCCTGGAGATGTTCGCCCGGCTCGCCGCCGACCGCGCGATGCTGTCCGAACGGCTCTGGGACGGCGAGGACCCCGGAGCGCTCACCTCGGTCCGCGGCGACGCCGGTGACCGGCACGCCGGCGGCCACTCCGTCGCGCTGCTGCACTTCGCCACCGGCCGGGCGGTGGTCTACAAACCCAAGGACATGCGGCACGGCACCGCGTACATGGACCTCGTCGGCCACCTCAACCGCTACGCCGCCGCGCACCCCGACTCCGGACTGCTCGACCTGCACATCCGTACCGTGCTGCCCCGCAGCGACCACGGCGACGAGGGCCTGGGCGGCGCGCTGGCCGCCGACTGCGGCAGCGAGTACGGCTGGGAGGAGCTGGTCCCCGCCGACCCGAGCGCCGACCGCGCCGGCTTCGCCCGCTTCTACCGCAGGCTCGGCATGACCATCCGGCTGATGCAGCTGCTCGAAGGCCGCGACCTGTGGGCGGACAACCTGCTGGCGAGCGGTGAACACCCGGTGATCACCGACCTGGAGTGCCTGCTGTACCCGAGGGTCAGGACACCCCCCGCGCTCCCGGCCGGCCAGGGCGGACTGCTGGACCTGCTGGAGACCACCGTGGTGCGGACCGCCATGGCCGCCCAGCCGTGGGTGGCCGCCAAGGACCAGCCGGCCCTGGACATCGGCTGCCTCACCCGGGCCGGCGGCTGGGACGGCGACCCCGACGCGCCCACCTTGCCGCTGCCCCCGTACCGGCCGGTGCACCAGGGGGAGACCGCCGACCCGTGGCAGTACACCGACGAAGTCGTCGACGGCTACCGGGCGATGCAGCGCGCGCTGTACGCGATGCGGGATGAACTCGCCGACGAGGACGGCCCGTTGGCCGGCTTCCGCGGAGTCTGGGTGCGGTACATCTGGCGGCACACCTGGGACGGCTACAAGATCCTCAACGCCTCCAGCAGTCCGCTGGCCCTCACCGACGGCGCCACCCGGGAGACCGTGATCGCCGGGGCGCTGCGCGGCGCGGTCGCCGCCCGTGCCGGGGACCCGGCACGGGACGACCTGCTGGAGGTGGTCCTCTCCGAACTCGACTCCTTCCGCGAGCTGGACATCCCCTTCTTCCGTTCGCTGACCACCTCGTCGTCGGTCTTCACCGTCAACGGGCGGGAGATTCCCGGCCACTTCCAGAGCACCGGCTGGCGGCGGCTGATGGGCCGGGTCGCCGAACTGGACGGCTACGACCTGGACTGGCACACCGCGGTGCTCACCGGCTGCCTCGACGCGGCCCTCGGCGGCTCCGAACAGCGCGCGACCCCTCCCTTCGACGCGGCCGGCTTCGCACTGCCCGGCCGCGGCGAACTCCTGGCGGAGGCGGTACGGCTCGGCGACCGGATCCTCGCCGACCGGCATGTCACCGCGTCCGGCAGCGGCTGGATCGGCCAGAGCTGGTACCCGCTCACCGGACTGCGCCAGGTCGAGGTGCTGGGCGGGGTGGACCTGCTCACCAGCGGTGTCGGCGTGGCCCTCTTCCTCGCCGAGCTCTGGACCGCCACCGGCGAACCGCGCTTCCGGCGGGCCGCCCACGAGACGCTCACCGCGGCCGGCGCGCTGGTCGACCCCGGCGCACCCCACGCCTTCGCCTTCGCCACCGACGGCAGGCTCGCGCTGGGCGCCCCCGTCCCCGGCGGGCTGGCGGGCCCGGGCGCGCTCATCCACGCCCTCGCCCGCGGCGCCCAACTCCTGGACGAGCCCGGCTTCCTGGCGCAGGCCCGCGCCCTGGTGCCCGGCGCGCTGGCGCTGGCCCGCACCGCCGCGGGCGGCCGGGCGGTCCGGCCCGCCCCCGCCCCCTACCAGGACGTCCCGCTGGGCACCGCGGGACTGCTCCTCAACCTGCTGCGGCTGCGGCAGGCGCTGCCCGAGCCGGACGCGGCCACCGACGACGGCATCAGGGAACTCGCGGCCGCCGCTCACGACCAGCTCGCGGGGTCCCCCTCGCACCGCCACTGCACCGGCGCCACCCGCTTCCTCGACCTGGTGCCCGCGGGGCCCGACAGCCTGGCCGCCGCGCTCGCCAGAACCCTGGGCGAGGCGCCGGAGCTGCTGGCGCGGCCCGAGGCGGTACGCGAGCGGGTACGCGCGCACCGCTTCGCCATCACCCGCAGCGGGCGTCTCTCCTGCCTGGACGTCGCCGTGTCGCTGGGCACCGACGCGCTGGACTCCGTCCAACTCGGCCTGCTGGCAGCGCCGGTGGGGGAGGAGCAGGTGGCCACGCTCGGCACCCGTGAACTGGTGGCGACCGCCGGTGAGGCGCTCACCGCGGCGGAACTCGGCCTGGTCCACTCGCTCCCCGAGGACGCCAGGGCGCTCCTGCCCGGCCCCTTCTACGACGGCCGCGAGGCCGCCACCGCGCTCGTCGGCGAACTCCTGCGGCGCCGCGCCGTGACCGGCTCCTGGTACGGGGACCGCGCGGCGAGCGACCGCATCAACCTCGGCGTCCTCGACGGCGCCCCCGCCATCGGCCTCCTCCTCCTCCGCCTCCTCGACCCCTCCACCACCCCCCTCCCCACCCTCCGCTGACCCCGCCCGTTGCCTTTGGGAGGTGGACCCCGCGCAGTACGTGCCCCGTCAGGGGCGCGGGGAACTGCGCGACCAGCCCCCACCGGCCGGACGCCCGAACACAACCGCACCCACCCCGCAGCGCCCCGCAAGGCCCCGCAGGGCTCCCCACTCACCCCAACCCGTCCCCACGGGAGGAGGAACCGCCATGACTGAGACCCCCCTCACCCCCACCGTCGGTTTCAAGCGCCACTTCACTTCCTTCGTCGTCGACGGCGAAGCCGTCTACCTGGTCTCGGAACGCGGCGTCTGCACCGTCTCCGGCCGGCTCGCGCAGCTCCTCGCCCCGCTGCTCGACGGCACCCGCACCGCGGAGCAGATCGGCGCGGAACTGGCCGGGACCGTCCCCGGCGACCGGGTCGGCGGCGCCCTGGAGCAACTGGTCAGCGGCGGCTGGGTCACCCCGACCGACCCCACCGCCGACCGCGCCGCCGCCGCCTTCTTCGAAATGGCCGGGCTGGACGGCGACACCGCCCTCACCGCGCTCTCCGCGGCCACCGTACGGATCGAGACCTACGGCCACGTCGACGCGGCCCCCGTCGCCGCCGCACTGCGGGAGGCCGGCGCCGGAGAGGTGACAGTCGTCCCCGACCCCGCCGAACCCCCCACCGCCAAGCCCGACTTGGTGATCGCCCTGGTCGACGACTACCTGCACCCCGGACTCGCCGCCCGCAACCGCACCGCACTCGCCGACGGCATCCCCTGGCTGATCGCCCGCCCGGTCGGCTCCCTGCTCTGGACCGGCCCGGTCTTCGTCCCCGACCCGGCCGCGGCCACCCCCGAGGAGGCCACCGGCTGCTGGGAGTGCCTGGCCCATCGGCTGTCCGCCAACCGGCAGTCGCTCAGTTACCTCCAGCACCGGCTCGGCCACCCCGAACCGCTCTCCACCGCCGTCGCGGGCCTCGCCCCCACCGTGGCCACCGGCGTACAGCTCACCGCCGTCGAGGCCGCCAAGTGGCTGGCCGGCGCCCGCCCTCCGGCCGCCGCCGTCTTCACCCTGGACACGGTGACCCTGGAAGCCGAACGGCACCAGCTGGTCCGCAGGCCGCAGTGCCCCGCGTGCGGCGACGACACCCTGATGGCCCGCCGCCAGCTCCGGCCGGTCCGCTTCGAGCCCCGGCCCAAGGTCTTCACCGGCGACGGCGGCCACCGCTCGACCACCCCCGAGGAGATGCTGGAGACCTACCGTCCCCAACTCAGCCCCGTCACCGGCGTGGTCACCACCCTCGTCCCGGCGCAGAACACCCCGGACGGCCTGCGGGTGTACGTGGCCGGCCAGAATCTCGCCCGACAGGTCGGCGACCTGCGGCAGTTGCGCACCGGGCTGCGTTCGGTGAGCTGCGGCAAGGGCCGTACCGACGTGCAGGCCAGGGCCAGCGCGATGGGCGAGGCGATGGAACGCTACTCAGGTGTCCACCAGGGCGACGAGGCCCGGCGTACCGCCAGTTACCAGGACTTGGGCGACGCGGCCGTGCACCCCGCGACCTCGCTGCTCTTCAGCGACCGCCAGTACGAGGAGCGGGAGCGGTGGAACGCGCGCCGCTCGATGTTCAACACCGTGCCGGAGCGCTTCCGCGAGGACGTGCCGATCGAGTGGTCGCCGGCCTGGTCGCTCACCCAGCAGCGGACCCGGTGGCTGCCCACCATGAACCTCTACTACGGCTACCGGCACCGCTCGCCGTTCTTCGCGATGGGCGACTCCAACGGCTCGGCGGCCGGCACCTCGTTCGAGGACGCGGCCCTGCAGGGGTTCCTGGAACTGGTGGAGCGCGACGCGGTCGCCCTGTGGTGGTACAACCGCGTCAACCGCCCGGCGGTGGACCTGGACGCCTTCGGGGACCCGTACATCGACCGGATGCGGGAGGTGTACGCGGGCCTCCACCGCGAGATCTGGGCGCTGGACCTCACCTCGGACCTCGGGGTCCCGGTGGTCGGGGCGTTCTCGCGGCGCACCGACAAGCCGGCCGAGGACGTACTGATCGCCTTCGGCGCGCACCTGGACCCGCACATCGCGCTCACCCGGGCGCTGACCGAGATGAACCAGTTCCTCGCGCCGGTCGCCGGGCACGGCCCCGACGGCACGGTCACCTACGCGGGCGCCGACCACGAGCAGAAGGCGTGGTGGACCACGGCGACCGTCGCCAACCAGCCCTACCTGCTGCCCGATCCGGCCGCTCCCGTCACGGGGCCCGGCCGCTGGCCCACCCTGGCCGGCGACGACCTCGGCGCGGACCTCGCGCTGGCCCAGCGCCTCGTGGAGGAGCAGGGCATGGAGATGCTGGTGCTCGACCACACCCGCCCGGATGTCGGCCTCCCCGTGGCCAAGGTGATCGTCCCCGGCATGCGCCACTTCTGGGCCCGCTTCGCCCCCGGCCGTCTCTACGACGTCCCCCTCCGCCTCGGCTGGCTCGACACGCCCACCCCGGAGACCGAGCTCAACCCCATCCCCATCTTCATCTGACCCGACCGCCCACCGCCTCCGTCAGGTCCAACCCCGCCCCCGCTCACGGGTGTTGACCCGGGGCCGACCTCACGGAGACCAGGGCGCGTCCGGCAACCGCGCTCCACTCGTCCCCCATCCGCCACCGACCCCGTACGGAATCCCGTTCCGCCCGCCCGCCGGCCCCGTACCGACTGCCCGTTCCGCCCGCCCGCCGGCCCCGTACCGACTGCCCGTTCCGCCCGCCGACCCCGTACCGACTGCCCGTTCTGCCCGCCGACTTCGTACCGCATCCCGTTCCGCCCGGCGACCGCCGGCCCCGTACCGACTGCCGGCCGTCAACCGCCGGCTGCGGGCCGGTGCCGCCGGGCGCCAGGGCGGAACGGGCCGCCCGGCGCCCGCCGAGCCGACCGCAGGTCACCCCGCTTCACGCGACCCTTGAGAGGTGCGCCATGTCCGTGATCCACGACCTCCCTCCCACCTCGTTCACCGGGGCGGCGGACCCGCCGCGCCGGCTGCTCCGGCTCCGGCCGGACGTCATCGTCGAGCCGGACGGTGACGACGTCGACCTCACCCACCCCTGGGGCCGCCAGCGGGTGCACAGCCTGGGCGCCGGCGCCGTGGCCCGGCTCCGGCAGCTCGCCGAGCAGGACGCCGACGCCGAGGCGCTCGCCGCCGACCCGGACGGCAACCGGCTGCTCCGGCTGCTGGAACGCTTCCCGTTCCTGGTCGCCTCGGGCCTCGCCTCGCCGGACGGCGAACCGCTGGCCACCGCCGTCCCCATCGCGCGTTCCGCGACGCTTCCGGCGCCGGCCCCGGCCGCGCTGCCCGCGCAGACCACCGCCGTGCTCTCCCGGTTCGCGTACCTGCGCCGCCTGCCCGACGGCGAGTCCGGGGCCTGCGTGGTCGAATCACCGCTCGCCTCGTACCGGGTGACGCTGCACCAGCCGCTCGCCGGCGCCTTCGTCGCGGCCCTGACCTCCCCGCGTACCGTCGCCGAGGCCGCGGCCGTCGTCGGTCTGCCGGTCGCGGAGGGCGAGGCGCTGGCCGGGCTGCTCTCCGGCACCGGGTTCCTGGAGCCGACCGGGGACGAGGGCGCGGACCCGGCGCTCTGGGACTTCCACGACCTGCTCTTCCACTCCCGCAGCCGGGCCGGCCGGCACGACTACCTCAGCGGCGGCATCTTCGCGCACGCCGACCACCCCCAACTGCCCGCCGTACCCGGGGCGGGACCGCGCGAGGACGGCCCCGGCATCGACCTGCCGGTGCCGGACTGGGCCGAAGTGGTCGCGCACGACCCGACGTTCACCGAGGTGCTGGAGGGCCGCCGCTCGGTACGCGGCTACGGCGACGACCCGGTCACCGTCGGCCAGCTCGGCGAACTCCTCTACCGCGCCGCCCGGGTACGCCGGGTGATCCCCGGCGACCCCGATTCCCCGACCGCGTACGACGTCGTCGACCGCCCCTACCCGGCCGGCGGCTCCACCGGCGAACTGGAGGTCTACCTCTCGGTCGCCCAGTGCGAGGGGCTGGAGCCGGGCGTCTACCGCTACGACGCGGCGGCACACCGCCTTCAGCCGCGCCACTGGAGTGGCGCGGCTGACGAGGCGGCGTTCCGCGAACTGCTGACGGCGGCCTGGCGGGCGACCAACCGTACGGTCGAACCGCAGGTGCTGATCACGGTGACCTCCCGGTTCGGGAGGCTCTCCTGGAAGTACAGCCAGATCGCCTACGCGCTGACCCTCAAGCATGTGGGCGTGCTCTACCAGACGCTCTATCTGGTGGCGACGGCGATGGGGCTGGGCCCGTGCGGTCTGGGTTCGGGTGACACCGACGCGGCGGCGCGGGCGCTGGGGCTCGACTGGACGGCGGAGTCGTCGGTCGGTGAGTTCCTGATCGGCAGCCGCCCGGCCGGACCGGCCCTGGTGGGACGGGACTTCGCGGATGTGGTGGCGGAATCCAGGGGGACCATGGAGTGACCCGGAGGTCACAGCCAGCTGTTCTCCCGGGCGATCCGGATCGCGTCGCAGCGGTTGCGCGCGCCCGTCCGGCCGATCACGGACGACACGTGATTGCGTACCGTGCCCTGGGACAAGGAGAGTTCCCTGGCCACTTCGGCGATGCTGCACCCGTCGGCGACCAGGCGGAGTACCGCCAGCTCCCGGGGGGTCGGCCCGCCGGGCCGGGCGCGTACCGCGTCCACGACCAGCGACGGTTCGTACACCTGGCCTCCTGCGGCCAGGGTGCGGACCGCGCCGAGCAGGCGGTCAGGGGCCAGGTCCTTGAGCAGCACGCCGTCGACACCGTCGGCGAGCGCCCGTTTGACGTCGGCCGGCCGGGCGTACGCGGTGAGCAACAGCACCCGGGTCAGCGGGACATGGTCGTGGAGCTGTGACGCCACGTCCAGTGCCGGCGTGCCCGGCAGGTCCAGGTCGAGCAGTGCGACGCTGGGGCGTACCACCTGCGCGTCGCGCAGTACGTCGTCCCCCCATGCCGCTTCGGCGACGACGCTGAGGTCGGCCTCGCGGTCCAGCAGGGCGGCCAGCGCGGAACGGAAGAGGCGGTGCCCGTCGGCGAGCAGGACGGTGATCACCTCGGTGGGGGCCGCGACGTCCGGTCGGTGACCGGCCGGGACATCGTCCGGCGGGACCGCGGTGGCGACGGCCGTAGCGGTGGTCATCGTGATTCCTCCAGCAACTCGTCCATGACAGCGGTCCGTTGGACGCTGTCGCTCAGCCCCAGCCCCAGGTGTCGGGGTTGTTGGGGTCGGTCGGGGTCGGAGTGGGCTTCGGCGTCGGAGTGCCGCCCGTGCCGCTGCCGTCCGCCTGTACCTGTGCGCTCCGGCTGTGGGTGGCCGGCGCGGCGGCGTCGGCCACCGTGAGGGCGACCCCGCCGGCGGTGCTGAGCGAAAGAGCGGCAACGATGACAAATCCGGCGATTTTCTGCATGGCGATGCCCAATCCTCTCGGAACGCTTGGGTACTGGAGCAGAACGCCCATGACGGGTGTGCCCCCGGCGACTTCGGCCGGATCCGGAACTTCCCGGTGTCTCCTGCCGACACATTGAGCATGGCGGGGCGGAGTGACAGGTGTCAGCACTCGGAGGTGGCACCACCGTGCCCTGGCACCCTGGTGCCAGTCCGAACGGTGACACCCGAGGTCAAGTGGGGTTCCGGGGGCGCGAGTCGAGAGATGTTAAGGGACGGGCGCGAGCGAACTGGGCTGCCGAAAGTGTCGGGTTGTGCACAAAAGAACCACATCTCCGTCGATTTCTTTTCGAATATCCCGCTGCGGGCGCTAAGATCGGCGCGCATGTCATCCCCGCAGCGCAGCCCGGGTGGCCGCGACCGCTCGGCCTGTCGGAACGGTTTACGGTTTGGGGGCAGCTTCTGATGACCGCACCTCGTGGATGTCGTGAACGTGGTGGGTCCGGCGGACCCGCTGAACCCGGCCGGTCCCGTCGAGCCGGTGGACCGGGACGAGCCGGTGGGCCCGGCGGACCCGGTGGGCCCGGTGGGCGGACCGGATCAGGCGGACCGGACAGCGCGAGCGGCTCGGGCAGTACAGGCCGCTCGGGCAGACCCGGCGGGTCCCGCGGGCACGGAGCCGGGACGGGGCCGCGATGACAGAGACACGGCCGTTCGGCCTGGACACACTGTCGGAGTCCGTCTACCGGATGCTGCTCATCCACGCCGAGGACGGCCCCCCGCAGATCGCCGAACGCCTGGCCCGCCCGGAGGCTGACATCCTTGTCGCCCTGGAACGCCTGGCCGATCTGGCGCTGGTCCGCCCGCCGGGCGCCGCCGGGCGCTGGCGCGCGGTCAACCCCGAGGTGGGCCTGGCGGCGCTGCTGGCCCGCCAGGAGGCCGAGGCGGCCCGCCGCCAGTCGGAACTGGAGCGCAACCGCGGGGCGATGGCCGGTCTGATCGCCGAATACGCCCTGGTACGGCAGCAGTCACCGGCGTCCGGGGTGGAGATGATCTCCAGCCTCTACGACGTCCGCGACCGCCTGGAACAGCTCGCCGCCGAGGCCGTCGTGGAAGTACTCTCCTTCGCCCCGGGCGGCCCGCAGCCGGCCGCGGTGATGGAAGCCAGCCGCCAACTGGACCAGCAGAGCCTCGAACGCGGTGTGCGGATGCGTACCGTCTACCTGGACAGCGTCCGCAACGACCCGGCCACCGTGCAGTACGCCCAGTGGCTCAACGAACTCGGCGGCACGGTCCGTACGGTGCCGGCGCTGCCCCTGCGGATGATCATCGCGGACGGCTCCATCGCGGTCGTACCGCTCGACCCCGACGACCCCTCCAAGGGCGCGGTCCTCCTGCGCAGCCCCGGCGTCGTCGCCGCGCTCTGTGCCCTCTTCGAGCAGTTGTGGGAGCGGGCCAAACCACTCGGCGAGGCGAGCAGCCGCGACACCCACGGACTCACCGACCAGGAACGGCAGTTGCTGCGGCTGCTGGCCGACGGACTCACCGACGAACGGGCCGCCCAGCGGCTCGGTGTCTCACTGCGTACGGTGCGCCGGATGATGTCCACGCTGATGGCCCGGATGGACTCACGCAGCCGCTTCCAGGCAGGCATCAAAGTGTCAGCCCTGGGCTGGCTCGACGACGACCCACCCCCAACGCCCTCCCTCCCCTGGCACGCGGACCAGGCGGGCGTCTGACGACACCCGCCTGATCCCTGGCGCGGCGGCACCGCCGGCCTCCGGCGACCGGGAACGGTCCTCCGTATGACTGCGCCCCCCTCACCCCGCCCACTGAAACCGCGCGGATTGTCCGGCCGCGATCCGGAAAGCGCGGGCTGCCGTCCAGGGCTGGTGCGTCAGGGCGCTGATCGTGGATCTAGCCGCAGGCTATGTTGTTGATGTTGCGGATCACCGCCGCTCCGCTGGGCGGTTGGGTCTCCGCCGTAATGGAAACGCAGCCCGGAGAGACAATGCTCACCGGTCCCGCATAGGACGCGTAATCGCCATAATCGCTGTCGACGTTCGCGGTGTTTCCGGGGTCGATGATGGTGATACCCAGGTAGCCGGCGAAGCTGCCGGATCCGCCGGCGGCTGTGCGGACGTTGACCGCGCAGTTTTTCTGGGTCGACGCGTTCCAGTAGACGTACACGTCGCTTATCGTGACGCCTGCCGAATTCTTGACGAGCCAAGGGGCACCGCCGTTTATCGCGGTGCCCGCACATCCATATGCGCCGTTCGCCGCATGGGGAGCGGCGGCCGGACTCGCCGCACTTGCGACCGGCGCGGCGGCGACACCTGCCGCGGTGAGAGCCGCGACGGAGATGAATGCTGAGATTGCCTTGCGCTTCATCAATCTTCCTTCCGGGTTTTCCCGAGCCGCAGCGGGACTCTATGGCAATTGGCCAGGTGGCGCAAGGATTGGCTTTTCGATGCCGCGAATATCAATTTTTGAGAATCTTGCTGTCTATGTCCGCCGTACCCTTCGCGACGACAGGTCACACGGGCGGGATCAAGCCCCCACCTCAAGCTTGCTGCGACCCCTTCCCGGGAGCCTGGCCACCCACGACAAGGCCGGATCCAAAGGAATCACGGCAGGGCGCCATGCCTCGGCCAGGGAGACTTTTCGGCCACCAGTCGCGTTACGGCCCGTGCGATGGGAAGGATTCGCAGCGGAATCCCACCCTGTTCATTCCGCTGGAATTCTCTCTTCCGCTTTCCCGCGCCCAGGCCGATGAACGGATGGCGCCGCATTCAGTCTCCCGGGTGCATGCGACGAAGGGGGCGGTCACGGGGGACCACGGATGCGTCCTGCGGTGGGGGCAGCGGTGGCCCAACACTCCGTCGGGCAACCGGCGATGTCAGACCCGCGCCCTACCGTGGCGGACATGGGCTACGACGTATACATCACCCGGCGCGCGTCATGGTGGGCGGAAGAGGGCGCGCGGATCACCCCGCAGGAGTGGGAGGCCGTGGTCGCGGCCGACCCCGATCTGGAGATGGTCCAGGTCGCCCGGGCCACCCCACGCGGCCAGGACGCCGTGCTGGAGTACCGGAACCCGTGGCTGGCACAAATGGTCACGCACCCCGCCCTGGACACCCACGGCGCCTGGCTGGACTGGCGGGACGGACAGATCGTGGTGAAGAACCCGGACGACACCCTGCTGCGGAAGATGCGCGCCATAGCCGCCGGACTCCAGGCCCGTGTCCAAGGCGACGACGACGAGTTCTACGACGTCCAGGACGAATGAGCTCAACCGCCGCGACGGTTCACGCCCGGCTCGCCGCGTCCCCCGCGTGCGCGGCCGCGTGCCGCAGTGAACGTCAGGCGACCACCGCCCAGGCAGCGACGAGCAGCACGTGGAACCAGACGGCGACCCAGACGAACAGGTCCGAGCCGGTACGGGCGGCGAGGGCGCCGGTGCCGGTCACACACGCGCCGAGGGGGACGCGGGCGTGGCCCTACCCCCGCAAGGCGCCGCCGGCTGTCAGCTCCGCCGGGCCGGCGGGCGTCGCCCCTGACCCGGGTCCAGACTCAGCCAGCACCGCAGGTGCGCCCGCGTCCCGCACCCCCGTGGTGTGGAACCGTGCCCGGAACGCGCTCGGGGTCACCTTGAGATGCCGTACGAACGCCCTGCGCAGCGACTCCGTGGAGCCGAACCCGGTGCGGCGGGCGACCGCGGACAGAGGGTCGTCGCCGGTCTCCAGCATCGCCCGCGCCGCTTCCAGCCGGATCCGCTCCACGTACCGGGCCGGCGTCGTCCCCACCTCGTCGCTGAACAGCCGGGTCACCTGGCGGGAGCTGATACCGGCCCGGCGCGCCATGGCGGACAGGCCGTGGTCGGCGCCGGGGTCCTCCGCGACGGCGTCCAGCACCCGGCGAAGGGTCTCCTGGCGGGCGTGCGGAGCACGGGTACGTACGCTGAACTGCGACTGTCCGCCGGGCCGTTGCATGAAGACCACCAGGTCCTTGGCCACCGCGCGGGCCACTTCGGCCCCCCGGTGCTCCTCCACGGGAGCCAGCGAGAGGTCGATGCCCGCGCTGACCCCGGCCGACGTCATCACCTTGCCGTCCTGGACGAAGATCGCGTCGGGCTCGACCTCAACGGCGGGAAACCGCAGGGCGAGCTGACGGGAGTGCCGCCAGTGGGTGGCGGCACGCCGGCCGTCGAGCAGCCCGGCGGCGGCCAGCAGGAAGGCACCGGTACAGACGGAAGCCGTACACCGGGAGCGGGCATCGAGCGCGCGGACGACGTCCAGCAGCGCGTCGTCCTTGATCATCCGCTCCCAGCCGGGCCCGCCGGGGATCACCAGGACGTCGCTGGTCTCGTGCGTGCCGGTCTCGTACGTGCCGGTCGAGTACGCGCTGGTCTCGTACGCGCCGGTCCCGGACGTACCGGTCCCGTACGCGTCGTCGACAGCCGCGTCGACGCCGAGGCGGGTGCCGGCGGAGGTCGTCACCTCCTTGCCGTCGGCCGACACCAGCCTCAGCCGGTAGCGGCCACCGAACTCGTTGGCCGAGGTGAACACCTCGATCGGGCCGGTCACATCCAGCAGCCGGACCCCGGGAAAGACGAAGATCGTCACGAGGAGTGAGCCGCCTCCGGCCCGTTCGTGCCGCATCGGGTGCCTCCGGACCTGCCATGGGGGTGCGATCGACACCAAGCGTAGTCGGTTCGTAAAACCAACCGACCGGCCGGGCCGTCCGCGCGTGCGGGCGGAGCCTCGGGGCCGGCCCTTCCGTACCCGCGGCCGTCTCGGCGCCGGCGATCCTTGAGCGAGGCCCGCACATCGGTGGCGGAAAGCAGGTCGGCGCTTTGCGCGGAAATCCGGATGTGGGTACGGAGTCGCTTACACCGCTGAATCCCCGACCTCGGGAACACGGGAAATGCGCCGTTCGACGCCAAGGCCGGTCCGTCGTCATTATGTGAGCGCCGGAAAGCGGCTGTCCCGGCGTATCCGGTCGCGCACGTACAAAGGCGCGCGCCCGGCGGCCCGACTGATGACCGGCCCGAGCCCATTGGCACCCTATTTCCCGCGCAGCGCGACCGCGCGCATTCGAGGAGTTCAGCCGGACTTCGGCGCAACCGCGACGCATGGGGAGGGGGAACTGACCAGGCGTTTCCGTGATAGGGTCGTGGTAATTCGCAGGACGCCGAAAGAAGGGGAATGGCGTGAATACCGAGAAGGTTACGGCTCGACGTCTTACGGCCGAAGAAGTTGCAGAGTTGGGCCCCCAGGACGGCATCTTCGTCGCCGCGGTGACAGAAGGTCTTCCTCTCGACTGCTACGCCCCGGCCAACCTCACGAAGCCGGGCAAGAACTTCGAGGGAGGGTCCTTCACCGCAAGGACGATATTCGGTGACGAAACCCATCTTCTCCCGGACAGCGCCGAAGAGTCCGGAATCTGGATCGCCGACAAGGCGGGAGAAGAGATAAATGTCCTCCAGAGCGCCGGCGTCCTCCTGAACCTCGCCCTCTTCGTTCCCGGCGGGAACAGGGAATCCCTGGAGGCGCTCTACTCCGCCGCACGGGACGCGTTCGGCGCGGGGATCGTGCAGCGCTGGAGCGAGGAAGTCGTCGCGGTGCCGGAGGTCAAGGTCGACCTGTTCGAGGAGCCGGCCAGGGGCCGGAAGAGCGCGAGCGGCCAGAACCGTGACCGTCGCGCCTTGGACATCTACCCGACCCGTGTGCGGTTCCTGGAGCCCAGCGACGGCTGGAAGTTCATCGTCGAACCGCACCAGGAGGTCGTCGATGACACACCGACGATCTGACGCGACGGCCGCCTAGCGGCCCCACCGGTGCCACAACGCTCCTCCCGGTCACGCATGCGAGGGGCCATGGCAAACGCTGCCGGCCGAGCGGCTGCAATCGGCAGCTTCGCCGGACGCCCGGCTGGGGCCGGACCTCCAGCCGGGCGTTCCGCGTGGGCGGGTGTACCTGGTCGGCATGAAGTCCTACGGTCGCGCCCCCGCCTTCCTGGCCGCCGAACAGGCCGGCGGGTGCTGCGTGCCCGCGCTTGTCGCCCAGCTGCTGTCCCGCCGCCCGGCCGTGTCCCCCGGATCACCGGCTGGGGCCCCCACCCGCACGCCGTCCATGAACGCGTTCACGCGACACTAAGAGCGCTGGTCGTGGGTTTCGGCGAGATAGACGCTGGCGCGCTCCCGGACGACTTCGGGAAGGTCGCCGGAGGCCAGGTCGGAGAGCTTGGTGACTTCGAGGACCTCGCGCAGGCTGGTGCGGACCGCACGCCAGACGTCGGGGAGAGGCGCCGCGGGACCGGGGTAGCTCAGACCGGTGAGGCTGAGGTCACGGACGTTGGCGAGGGGGCCGTCGACCGCCCGGATGACATCGGCGAGGGAGATCTCAGCGGCGGGCGCGGTCAGAGCGTAACCACCCTCCGGGCCGCGAATGCTGTGGACGAGCCGGTTCACGCGCAGTTCGCGCAGAATACCGAAGAGAAAGCGGACCGGGATGTCCTGGCGGGCGGCCAACTTGTCCGCGGTGAGCGGGACATCGGAGGCGGCGAGTTCGGCCATCGCCCGCACCGCGTAGTCCGTCTTGGCTGTGATCCGCACAGGACAACTCTCTCATACCAGCGCCGTGGCGGCGCCGGGCAGCGTGAGCGCGGCCGACGCCTCGGACTTGACTTGAGTCCCGGTGGAGTACGACGGGATTTACCTCAACGGGCTTGCCCAGTGCAGGTAGTTCACTGAAATAGTGAAATCGCGGGTCATCGGCCCGCCCCCGTCGTCCTCGCACCGCAGCAGGAGGCAGCGTATGACGTCAGGACAACTCTCCCGGACCGTGGCAGTCGTGGGAGCCGGCGCGGCAGGCACCATGGTCGCGATCCAGTTATGCGAGGCGGCCACGCGCCGCCGGTCCCGCTTCGAACTCGTGCTCATCGACCCGGCTCCCGAGGCCGGCCGCGGCGCCGCGTACGCGACCCGCGACCCGCGCCACCGACTCAACGTGCCGGCCGGGAAGATGAGTTGTTACCCCGACGATCCTGGGCACTTCGTCCGCTGGCTGTGCCGCCACGGCGAGCCCGACGTCAGTGCGGACGACTTCGCGACGCGCTACCGCTACGGGGCCTACCTGGCCGATACCTTCGGACGGGCCGTCATCGCGGCGCGCGGCAGCGTCATCGTACGCCGCCTGCGCTCGCGGGTTGAGAGATGCGATGTGACGGGCGCCTGCGCCCGGCTCGAACTTTCCGACGGCGCCACCCTGGATGCCGACTGCGTGGTGCTGGCCACCGGTCCGGCCGCGCCCGAGGCCGCCTGGGTGCCCGAAGCCCTCGCCACGGACGAGCGGTTCATCGCCGACCCCTGGGCACCGGAGGCCCTGAACGCCGCACTGGCCGAGGAACGCGCCGACGACGTTCTGCTGGTCGGTACCGGCCTAACCGCCATGGATCTGGCCATGTCGCTCGACCGCCCCGGGCGTACCGTGCACACGGTGTCCCGCAACGGCCTGCTGCCGCAGGCACACGCGGTGGCGCCGCTGCCGCCCGCGCCGCTGAGCCCGGCTCTGTGCGGCGACAGCCTGAAAGGCATGCCGTTGGCCGAGGTGCGTGCGGCCGTGTACGCGTACATCGGCCGTACCGTCCGCGCGCACGGCGACTGGCGGCCGGCCGTCGACGGGCTGCGCCCGGTCACGGCCGGCCTGTGGTCGTCGCTCACGGTGGAGGAGCGGGCCGAGTTCGTGGCGCACGACAGCTCACTGTGGAACGTTCACAGACATCGGATGCCGCCGGCCACCGCGGAGTGCGTGGCACGGATGGCTCGGGCCCGTCGGCTGCGTACCTACCAGGGCTCGGTGGCCGCTGCCGAGAGCCGCCCCGGCGGACTGGCCGTCACCCTTGCCGACGGCCGTTCGCAGCGGGAGCTGACGGTGGGGTGGGTGGTGGACTGCACGGGGCCGGGTCGCCTCTCCGACGTCCTGTGGCAGGGCATGTTCGCCGACGGCACGGCCGTGCCTGATCCGATGCGGATGGGCGTCGCCACCGACAACGGGAGACTGTGTGATGCGCACGGCCGCGCGGACCGGCCGGTGTGGACGCTCGGGGCGCCGCGCCGGGGTGAGTTGTGGGAGACCACCGCGATCCCGGAGCTCCGCTCGCAGGCCGCAGCCGTGGCCGAAGCGGTGTTCTCCGCTCTGACCTCTCCGCACGCGGGCGCGCGTCCCGCGCGTCGCGTCCGGCGGCCGACCGACGGCATGGGGTTCACGCTGTCCACCGGCGCCGAGTCCGCGGCGGCCTACCGCTCCGGAATCTCCCGGCTGCTGAAGGTCTGCTCCGGCGCGGAGGACGCGTTCGTCCGCGCCACCACGCTCGACCCAGGTTTCGCGCTCGGCCACGCCGCGCTCGCCCTGATGGGCCACGAGACCGGCGCCGAGGTGGATGTCCCTCGCGCGCTGGCCGCCGCCGAGCGCTCGGCCCGTGATCGCGCCGACGACCACGAGCGGTCCTTCGTGGACGTCGTCTCCCGCCGGGTGCGGGGTACCGCCGCCGAAGGCGACGCCGCCCTGGTGCGGCACCTCGGCACCTACCCCGGCGACGCACTCGCGCTTGCCGTCGCCGTCCCGACCATCGCCTTCTCCGGCATGCACGACCTCGAAGAGACCACCGCTCTGCACATGGTCGAGCAGACGGCTGCGGCACACGCCGGGCACTGGTTCCACACCTCGCTGTTCGCCTTCATGCGCCAGGAGCAGGGTCGTTACGACGAGGCCGGCGCCTTGGCCGAGCAGGCGCTCACCGACGAGCCCGCGTCGGGCCACGCCATGCACGCTCTGGCCCACGTCCACTACGAGTGCGGCGACCATGAGGCGGGCCGGATACGGCTGGACGACTGGCTGGGCTCCCGCGGTCGCGGCAGCACGCACCGCGCCCACTTCTCCTGGCACGCGGCCCTGCACGAACTCGCGCTGGAGGACACCGGCGCCGTCCGCCGCCGCTGGGCGGTGCAGCTCGCCCCGGCCAAGGTGCGCGGTGTCCGGGCGCTGGTGGACTCCGGTTCCCTGTTGTGGCGTGCGCGGGTGACCGACAGCTGGGCGGGCCAGGTGCCGATAGACGACGTGCTCGGCGCCGTCAGCGCCGAGATCCTGGAGCGCCCGGCCACCGCCTTCACCGCGCTGCACGCCGCCATCGCGCTGGCAGCCGCCGACGACCTGGCGGGTTTGAGCAGGCTGCACGTCCATGCGCTGGGCGCCGACACCGCACAGCGGGAAGTCGTCGCACCCTTGTGCGAGGCGCTGGTGTGCGTCGTCGAGGAGCGCTGGGCGGAGGCAGCCCGGCGCCTGGAGCGCATCCTGCCGACGCTGCGCAGCGTCGGCGGCAGCGCCGCACAGCGTGAGGTGGTGGAGGAGACGATGCTGTACGCGCTGGTGTCGGCGGGACAGCACACCGCCGCGCGGCTGCGCCTGGAAGAGCGCCTGGCCCGCCGTTCCTCACCGCAGGACAATCGCCGGCTGGCCACGTTGTCTGCTGCGTGAACCGTTCTGAGCCGCTCCCGTCCCGCGCACCGACGACAGCGGGGCGGGATCAGCGGCTCCGGTGCCGCGCGCAGCGCACCGTATTGCCCGCGGGGTCGCGGAAGGCGCCGTCACGAACCCCGTTCGGCTGATCGACCGGCTCCGGCACGGTCCTGACAGGATCGTGCACCGCGCGGTTTGCCAGAGCGCCCCGCGACCGCCGCTCTCCGGGGGCATATGCGGATGCCACCCCCTACGCCTCTTCGCTGGGAAAGCGCCTTGCGGACAGGAGCGCGAACAAGGGCCTCAACAATCCTCATTCGCGCTGGTCACAGGTGCCTTCCGAGGTCCCGATCACCTGCTGCACGTGCCACTTCGTGAAAGCGCGGGGCCAAGGCCATTCTCGGCGGGTTCCCGGCTCGGGCCGCCACCGGATGAGGGATGGGCCCGATCGGCGCGGGCTCAGCGGGCCCCGGTGCGACACGGCAGTGACCGAAGAGAACCGCATACTGCCCGGTTCAGGACTCAAGCCCTTGGGTATTTGCTGTGAGTGATGTTCAGGTTACGTCGGGAAAGGACACAGTGTGGTGATCAGTGCGTCGGGGGATGCCTCCGCCGAGTCCGAACCCCCTGAAGATCGGACCTCTCGACCTGCCGGCCTTGATCGGCACGAGGGGCTGTCCGAATCGATCTTCCGAATTCCCATCGCAATGCTCCGCGACGCGGACTCGCCGCGGCTGGAAGGCATCGA
Organism: Streptomyces sp. NBC_01476; assembly: GCF_036227265.1. NCBI lineage: Bacteria > Bacillati > Actinomycetota > Actinomycetes > Kitasatosporales > Streptomycetaceae > Streptomyces > Streptomyces sp. NBC_01476. The sequence continues at coordinate 5,649,147 of NZ_CP109446.1, forward strand.
TCGAGGCCACGTGCGCTCCCTGGTGGCGACCGACGGAAAGCTTCCTCCCATCATCGTGCATCGTCCGACCATGAAGGTCGTCGACGGCATGCACCGGCTGCACGTGGCGCGACTGAACGATCAGCGGGAAGTGGAGGTCCGTTACTTCGACGGATCGGAACGGGAAGCGTTTCTGCTGGCTGTGGAGTTGAACATGCGGCACGGGTTACCGCTGACCCTGTCGGACCGCAAGAAGTCGGCCATGAAGATCCTCGAAGGATTTCCGGAGTGGTCGGACCGGGCCATCGGCGCCAGAACGGGGTTGTCCGGCAAGACCGTCGGAGCCCTGCGCCGGAGAGCCGCCGGGCGCATCGCCCAGGCACCGGTGCGGGTCGGGCGGGACGGCCGGTCGCGGCCACTGCACTCCGACAAGAGCCGCCGTCCGGGCGCCGGACTTCCTTCTGACCAGGTGGAAGGCGCACCGTCCGACCAGTTGCCCGGTCGGACGGACTCCCCTGCGCGGGCAAATCTCGGGGTGGCGTTACTTCCTGTGGCCCGGGCGCGTTTCGCACCGCAGTTCGTCGGCGACGACGGTTTCGCGGAAGACGTCCAGGCGTCCGGGCACGGAATTCTTCCCGCCGTCGACGCCCTGGGCTCATGCACCGATCCGGACATGCAATTGGCGTCACTGAAGCGCGATCCGGCGTTGAAGTACAGCAATGACGGCCGGGAAATGATCCGATGGCTTGAGACGCACATCGTGCGCAGGACAGACATGGGGCTGGTGTTGCAAGCTCCCGCCCATCAGGCGCGGAAGATCGCCACCCTGGCGCGGACATGTGCGGCGCAGTGGAACTGTATCGCCATGCGGATGGAACTCGCCTGCGACGACGTCTCTCCGACCTCGCGCTGAGCCGTCCCGCCAGGTCCGTTCTCCACAGCAGCGGAAAGGGTCCGGCGTTCGTGTCGACTGAGGAAATTCCTCAGTCGACACGAACGCCGGACCCTTGTGCGCGTTCCGGGTCCGGCGTTCGGTCACCGGGTGCCCGCGGCCGTGCGCGGGACCACCGAGTGAAGGGATTCGCTGTTGCCGGCGGTAGGCCCCGGGCGGCGTGCTGAGGCCCGGCCGTCAGGCCCGGGGACGTCCTGCGACGCGGGTCAGTTCGCGTACCAGCCGAAGGTGGAGGAGGGCCGGGGTCCGGCGGCCACGTCGAGCTGGGGGTCCACGGTGAGGATCGCGTGGTGGAGCCGCTGCAACTGCGGTGAGGGTTCGACGCCCAGGTCCTCCACGAGGCGCGCCCGCAGGCGCTGGTAGACATCGAGAGCGGTCGCCTGCCGACCCGAGCGGTACAGCGCGACCATCGCCTGGGCGTGCACACCCTCGTGCTGGGGGTGACGCGCGATCAGATCGGTGAGCTCGGCGATGAACTCCCGGTGGCGGCCCAGACGGAGCTCGGCGTCGATGCGCCGCTCCACGGCCACCAGCCTGCTCTCCTCCAGCCGGGCGGCCTCGATCTCCAGGACGGGGCCGATCCGGACGTCGACCAGTGCGCTGCCGTCCCACAGGGCGAGTGCGCGCCGCAGCAGATCGGCGGCGGTGACGTCGTCCCCGACATCGAAGGCGCGCTGGCCGGTGGCCACGAGGCGCTCGTACTCATGGACGTCAACGTTTTCCGGCCGGACCTGGAGCAGGTAGCCGCCGTAGCGGGTGACCAGGACGTCCTTGGCGTTGCCCGGATCGTCCGGGCCCATCGCCCGGTCGAGCCGTCGGCGCAGCTGGAGGATGTACGTCTGGAGTGTTGTCAGCGCGCTGGCCGGCAGATCTCCCCCCCAGAGCTCTTCCATGAGCGTCGTAATCGGGATGACCCGCCCCGGGTGGAGCGCCAGCAGCGCCAGGATCTGGCGGGGCTTGCTCGCGGTGGGTACGACAGTCATCCCATTGACATCGACCTGCAACGGGCCGAGGACCTTCACCCTCATAGATTCCTCCTCGAGTCCGCCGGCTGCACCAGGACAAGCCGGCACCGAATCCGATCCGTAGCGCATGTCGCACGTGCAAACCTCACAGCCTCTCGCTGCGAAACGAGCCGTCGAGTACTTAACCACTGGCGTGGCTGGACTCCACAGGTTGTCCGCCGCTCCTCAGACGGTTCTCCAACGGCGCATGAGCCGTTGTCGAACCGCGACGGGGCGACCTGCGGGATTCTCTCGACCGACTGCCAGGGCGGCAAGTGCGTCTCTGACGCGACGTCAGCTGTCGGCGACCGCCTGTCACGGGCAGTTCAAGTAGCTCTTGAGTCGGGTGGTGAAGTTAAGAAGGATGGGGCGGAAGGGACGGGTTGTCGACTGCGGCTGTCGAAGCCGCCGCGCCTATGGGAGGTCATCTCATTTGGGCATGTCATCCACGCGGCTGCGGGGCCGGTCAGCCCTGTCGGGCCTGCGACGAAGCGGTCCGCGACGGGACGGGCTCGTCACTGCGCGCTTTTCATCGCCCGCAGGTTCACCGACTCGATCGCCCACCGCGTCCAGCCCGGCTCGCCGCGCAAGCCGGGTTCGTCGGCGATCAGGCGGTGCAGCCTCGCCCATACGCGGGCCTGTGACCACTCGCTGAAGCGGCGGTGAGCAGTGGGCCCCGAAGGCCCGAACGACGGCGGCAACTGCTTCCATGTGCAGCCCGAGGTGGCCACGAAGATGATCGCCGCCAGCACCTCCCGGTCCCCGTAACGCCGTCGGCCCCCGCCCTGCGGCCGCTTCGGGGCGGCCGGAACCACCCGCTCGAACAGTTCCCACAGCTCGTCCGGCACCAGTCGTTCCACAATCCCCACTGCCACAGGCTACCCAGCAGACCAAATGAGATGCATGGCCGCCGATGGGACACGCTGACCCGCGGGCTGGTGTCCGGGACGGCGTCCACGCAGGCAGCCGACCCTCCTGGTCCGCCTGTGGCCACCGCTGCTTCGTGCCCGTTCCGGTCGGTTGTGCCTTCGCCCGTCGTGGCGCCTGACCGTTGCCTGTCACATGTCCGCACCGTCAGCCGTCATAGCAGTGACGAGCAGCACCGCCGGTCCTTCGACGGCGGTGCTGCGGACGGTGCACGGCGGGGGACTCTCGCGCTGCCGTCCTCCGACGCGTTCGCTCCCAGAATGCCGACCGGAGCCGTGGAGAACGGGCTCCCCGACCCCTTGTGAGCAGGAATGACTACAATGAAGGAACGTCCGGTCACTCCGAGTGGCGGAACGGGGGGCGAAGCAGGATTCACCGCCGGCTACGCCCGGCTGGTCAGCGGGCGCCGCTCGAAGTGGGTGGTCCTGGTGATGTGGCTGGTGCTGATCGCGGCCGGTGGATCGCTCGGTTCCAAGATCGGCCACGTCCAGAACAACGACCAGGAAACCTGGCTGCCCTCCAGCGCTCAGTCGACTCAGGCGGTCAAGCTCGCCGAGAAGCACTTCGCGGACCGGCACACCAGTGGCGCCGTGATCGTCTACACCCGCAGCGGCGGCCTCACCACCGCCGACCGGGCGAAGATCTCAGCTGACCGCAGTGCCCTCCAGCCCGTCGCTGTCGGCCCGGCGTCCGCGCCGGAGGTCTCCACCGACGGCAAGGCCGCCTTCCTCAGCCTTCCGCTGCGAACCAGCCCCAGCGACAACAACGTGCTCACCCATGCCGTGGACCGGTCCGAGAAGATCGTGGAGAACGGTGCGCCGGCCGGGCTGGAGACCAAGGTCTCCGGCGAGGCAGGCAGCATCCGCGACTTCGCCGATGTCTACAGCGGGATGGACGGAGCCCTGCTGGGTGCGGCCCTCGCCGTGGTCGCAGTCCTGCTGCTGCTCACCTACCGCAGCCCCGTGCTGTGGCTGGTGCCGCTGCTGACGGTCTTCCTGGCCAGCCAGGTGGCCAGCGGCGTGGTGTACGTCCTGGCCGCGCACGCCGGTCTTCTTGTCAACGGCCTGAGCACGTACATCCTGATGATCCTGTGCGTGGGCGTCGGAACCGACTACGCGCTGCTGCTGATCGCCCGTTACCGCGAGGAACTGCACCGGCACGAGGACCGGCACGAGGCGATGCGGATCGCCGTGGGCCGCTCCGTCCCGGCGCTGTCGGCCTCCGCCGCCACCGTCATCCTCGCCTCGCTCTGCCTGGTCTTCGGCCGCATGACCTCCACTCAGGGGCTCGGCCCGGTAGTGGCCATCGGTGTCGCGGTGGTGTTCCTGGCCATGACGTCGCTGCTGCCGGCACTTCTGGTCATCCTCGGCCGGTGGACGTTCTGGCCGTTCGTCCCGCGCCACACCCCCGGATACCGGGCCGGCGCGGAGCAGGAGCACGGCGTGTGGGCGAAGGTGGCCGGCGCCGTCGCACGCCGGCCGCGGGTGGTCTGGGCCTGCTGCATCGTCGTGCTGGCCGCCCTGGCGGCCGGTGTGACCACGGTGGAGACCGGCCAGACCCAGGCCCAGCAGTTCACCAAGTCCGTCGGCTCCGTCGAGGGCCAGAAGATCCTTGCCCAGCACTTCCCCGCGGGCGCCTCGGAGCCCGCCGATGTCTACGTGCCCACAGCGGGCAGCGACGGCGCGCTGCGGATCGTCCGGTCGGTGCCCGGCGTGCAGTCGGCAGCGGTCGAGCGGTCCGCCGGCGGCTGGACCCACATCACCGCCGTGTTCCAGGCCGCCCCGGACACCGAGGCCGCCAGGGACACCGTCCACCGCGTACGCACCGCCCTCGACAAGGGACCGGGCGAGACATCGGACGCGGTCGTCGGCGGCCAGAGCGCCATCGCCCTGGACACCGCCGACGCGACCAGGGACGAGGAACTGCTGCTCATCCCGCTGGTCCTGCTGGTCGTCCTGGTCATGCTGACCCTGGTACTGCAGTCGGTGGTCGCCGCGGTCGTGCTGCTGCTGTCGGTCATGCTCTCCTACGCCTCCGCCGTCGGCGCGGCCTCGCTGATCTTCCACGCCATCGGCTACCCGCACATGGACCGCAGCCTGCTGCTGATCGGCTTCCTGTTCCTGGTCGCCCTCGGTGTGGACTACACGATCTTCCTCATGGCCCGGGTGCGCGAGGAGGTCCGGCACCGCGGGCACCGCGACGGCGTGCTCACCGGTCTTGCCGTCACCGGCGGCGTCGTCACCTCCGCGGGGATCGTGCTGGCGGCCACCTTCTGCGTCCTGGCCACGATCCCGACCGTGTCCTCGCTCCAGGAGGGCCTGCTCATCGCGGTCGGTATTCTGCTGGACACCTTCCTGGTCCGCAGCCTGCTGGTGCCCGCTCTTTCCCTGTCGATCGGCCCACGCATCTGGCTCCCGGGCCACCCCGAAACCGAGGCGCCGCCCGAGGGTGAGCGGCCTCTGGAGACCGCCCGCGCGGACGTCGGAGCCTGACCGACCGCGCGGGGGGAAGGGGCGTCGCGCCGACCCCCGCGGCGCGGCGCCCCGCTGTGGAGCGGACGACGCCGGTGGCCGGCGGCGGCGCCTCGGGACCGGTGGTCCGCACCGCCACCCCTGTCACATCCGCCGACCGCCGGACGTCATAGAAGTGACGCCCGCCCAGCGGCGGCGTCATGTTCCCCACGAAAGGAAAGACCATGGAAGCGCGCCTGAAGAACCCGGCGATGATCCTCAACGCCACCCAGTCCATCCAGGACATGTACAAGGCGATCTACGCCGGCGGTGTCCCGAAGACGACGCTCGACCTCGTCCACCTGCGCGCAAGCCAGATCAACGGTTGCAGCTCGTGCGTGGACTCCGGCTCCCGCGGCGCCCGCAAGAGTGGCGAGACCGAGGAGCGGCTGTTCGCCGTGGCCGCCTGGCGGGAGACCACCTTGTTCACCGACGCCGAGCGGGCGGCGCTGGCGCTGGCCGAGTCCGCGACCCGGCTGTCCGACCGGAGTGAACCGGTGCCGGACGAGGTCTGGGACGCGGCCGCCGCCCACTTCGACGAGAAGGGCCTGGCCGCGCTGGTGCTGATGGTCGCGCTGACCAACTTCTTCAACCGGCTCAACGTCACCACCAAGCAGATGGCCGGCGACTGGGGCTGACCTGCGCCTTTGGACTCTGCCCCGGTCCGCCGCCCGGCGGGGGACCGGGGCAGAGGTGTTCGTCTCCCAGGACCCCCGGCGGGCGCGCGGGGCGGTGAGAGGCCGACGCGCCGGAAGGCGCCAGGTGCTGCCCCGAAACGGCCGGGGTTCCGAGTCGCAGGCCGGGTGGTCCGTCGCACCTCTGTCGGCCGACGGCACCACGAGAGCGGTCAGTCGATCCCGCGGACGATGTTGGGCTCCGCCGGCTCGTCCTCGTCGTCCACCCCCGCCAGCTTGAGCAGCGGCGTCGGCCACCCGGAGTCGGCCCCTTGCCACTTACCCTCAGCATCGTCCATGGGTCTCTCCCCTCACGGCCACGCGCCTTCGCACCGACAGCGGAGCCCGCGCCCCACCCGGCAACACTGGCAGCCCCCTCTTGAGGCCGGGCGGAGCCGCACTTGCTTGAGCGGGCTTCCAGCCCGGCTCCAACCGCGGCACGGACAGTAGCGTCACACGCCACGCAACGGTGAGGCACGACGCGAAGGGAACCCGTCCATGGCCGCCGTCGCCCTCCTCAAACGCCTCCTCGGCGAGGCATGCCGGTCTCTGGGCACCTATGGATCCATGTACGTGATGGGGGTGTGGATACCCGGATGGTCACCGTTCGACGACCAACCGCCCACACCGGACGGTCCGCCACCGGCCCACCCCGAGCGCCTGCGCCCCGACACCGCCCTCACCCCCCTGGAGCGGGCGCTGCTCCGGCAGTGGCGGCGGGAACGGCGGCAGGAGCAACGACAGCGGGCGCAGCGGCGACCGAAGCGCTGAGAGGGACCCACCACGACGCCCGGGACCGTAAGCACCGCTCCCGCTGCCGCCTCAGGGCCGTTCCCGGACACACGGCGGCGGTCCGGGGGCTCAGGACAGGTCCCGCTCCCGCAGGGTCGCCAGGGCCTTCGCGATGCGGCGGGACCGGGTCTCGGGCTTCTTCGCGCCCTCGATGGCCCGGATGTGCTCGCGTTTGCGGCTCTGGGTCAGGCTGTCGTACGCCGCACGGGCGACCGGGTCGGCCTTCAGGGCGTCGGCGAAGTCCTCGGGTTCGACCACGGTGCGGGGCTCGGTGTCGAGTTCGAGTTCCACCTCGACCTCCTCGCCGGTGTCGACGCCCGCGGCGGCTCTGTTGGCTTTGCTGAAACCGATCAGATGGCGGCCACGCATGATCGCCAGCCGGCTCTTCCACGAATGCCCGTTGATCGTGATGGTCACCGCCGGCCGCGCGCCTGCGTCGAGCTCCTTCACGACCTCGGGCGGAACCTCCAGGCCCCGCATGGGCTCCGGGGGCTCGACGTGGCTCCGAAACTTCATCATCTGCTCCTGTCGGCGTGTGGTCCGTCCGAGGCTGGATCGCGGTGCGGGCAGGCGGGTCGGTGCGTGCGGACCCGTCGCTGTCGTCACCAGTGTCGCGGTCCTGCTGCCGGAGGGGAGACCCCTTGGCCATGTGCGAGCATTATGACAACGACGCGTGCCTCGTCCGCAACGGCGGACGAGGCACGGCGTGTACACGGCGTCAGATGCCGTGGAGGGGCCCGTCAGTCAAAGGCCGGCTTGCGGTCCCGGGTGCGCTTCAGCTCGAAGAACCCGTCCGTCGCGGTGACCAGCAGAACGCCGTCCCACAGTCTCGCCGCCGCGTCGCCGCGCGGCACTGGCGTCACCACCGGCCCGAAGAACGCGTTCCCGGCCACGGAGATCACCGGGGTGCCGACGTCGTAGCCGACCCGGTCCATGCCGTCCCGGTGCGATTCCCGCAGGGCCGTGTCGTAGGCCGTGGAGTCCATCGCGTCGGCCAGATCGCCGTCCAGGCCCGCCGCCCGAAGGGCCGCCACCGTGGTGGCCCGGTCCCTAGGCGCCTTCTCGTGGTGGAACCGGGTGCCCAATTCGGTGTAGAGCCGGCCGAGCACCTCGGGGCCGTACTTCTGCTCGGCGGCGACGCACACCCGCACCGGGCCGAAGCCGCTCGCCTCCCGCCAGCGCGGCGGCAGGTCGCGTCCCTCGTTGAGGACGGCGAGGCTCATCACGCGCCAGCGCACCTCCACGGGCCGCTGGAGCGCAACCTCATGCATCCAGCGCGACGCGATCCACGCCCAGGGGCACTGCGGATCGAACCAGAAGTCGACAGGGGTGGGGGTGCCTTGCGCCACGTCGGGCCTCCAAGGGAGAAATCGGGGAGAACGGGGATGCGGTGGGGGAACATGCCCTCAGCCCTGGGCCCGCGAAGTGGCCGGGCCCGCCTCACGCAGCGAGCCCAGCACCTGGTCGACGGCCTTGAGCGCGCTGACCACGCACTGTCCGATCCCGACGCCGTCGTACACGGCGCCGCAGACCGCGAGCGAGGGCTGGCCCGCCACCGACGCGCGGATCCGCGCCACCCGGTCCAGATGCCCGACCGTGTACTGGGGCACCGCGTCCGCCCAGCGCCTGACCCGCGCCGCCATCGGGTTGCCTGCCACCCCGGCGGCCTCGGCGACCTCGGCCGCCGCGAGCGCGACGAGGTCGGCGTCGTCGCGCCCCAGCACGTCGCCGTCGCCGCTTCCCCCGGCCTGACACCGCACGATCTCCGCCTCGCCCGCCATGTGCGGCCACTTGACGGTGGAGAAGGTGACGACCTTGACCGGCCGCCCGTCCACCGCGGGCACCCGGTAGCCGCTGTGTCCCAGGGCGCGGATCGCGGCGAGCGCGTCCCGGGGGTAGGCGAGGGTGATGATCACCGAACCGGCGTGCGGGATCTCGGCGAGTGCAGCGACGGCGCCGGCGGTCCCGGGCGCCCCGGCGAGCAGCCGGCCGGCCGCCCCGGCCGGCACGGCGACGACGACGGCGTCCGCGTCGACGTACTCCGTGCCGGCGGTGGAGCCCACGGTCAGCCGCCAGCCGCGCTCACCGCGCGCGAGCTCGCGCACCGTGGCCTCCGTTCGCACCACGGAGCCCGGCGATTCGGCCAGCAGGGCGTCGGCGAGCACCTGGGGCATCCTGCCGAGCCCGCCGACCAGGGTGGAGATCCCCGTCGGAGGCCGCTCTCCGGTGGCGGGCAGCGGCGGGATCAGCGCTCCCGCCGCCTGCGCCAGCGAGGCGTGCCTGCGGGAGGCGGCGACCAGCGGGGACAGCGTGGCCGCCAACGACAGCTCGTCGGCGCGGCCGAAGTACGCGTCGGCCAGGAACGGGTCGACGAGCCGGTCCACGACCTCGCGGCCCAGCCGTCCCCCGACGAACTCCGCGACCGAGACGTCGCCGTTCAGCTCGGACATGGGCAGTACGGCGTCCTCGCGCGCCCGCCCCACCGCGGCATCGGACAGGATGCCGGACTTGGCCAGCTCGTCCATGTCGCAGGGCACGCCCATGAACTGACGATCCGGGAGCGGACGTATCTCGTCCCCTGTCCGGATCCCCATCGCCTTCGTACCCGCCGAGACGACCCGGTCGTCCAGCCCGGCCTCCTTGAGCAACCGGGCGGTCTTGGGACGCCGGGCGTACGTCGACTCCGCGCCCTCGTCGATGACGGTGCCCGCCAGTTCGGAGACGGCGAGCTGTCCGCCGATCCGGGACGATCCCTCCAGGACCGTCACCCGTACCGGTTCGTTCCGCAGGAAGAACGCTGCCGCCAGTCCCGCGACGCCGCCCCCGACAACGACCACATGCGGGACTTCGCGGGTCTGAGACATTCTGTCGTCCGCCATTGCGCCGGCTCCCTCATGGATTGGTGTGGCCCCAGTGTGAGAAGTGGGGCCGGCAGTCCTGGTCGAGCCCGGGTGGATTCGGCGCGGAGCGACCCCGTGTGCCGTCACCTCTGCGGCGGCGCCCGCCGGGCGTGCCGCGTGCGATTCACGCTCGACCGGCCGTCCACCGGTGTGCCGGACATTGGCTGTACGAGCCACCATCCACCCAGCGCGAGGAGAGCGTCATGCGGAAGGTCGTATCGCGGGACGGCACGACGATCGCCTACCGGACGGCGGGTGACGGCCCGCCGATCGTTCTGATGAACGGCGCGTTCCGCGACCACACGATCTTCGACTCACTGGTTCCCGAACTGGCGCCGCACTGCACCACCTACGTCTACGACCGCCGGGGGCGGGGAGAAAGCGGCGACAGTCCCGCGTACGCCGTCGAGCGGGAGATCGAGGACCTCGCCGCGCTGATCGACGAGGCCGGCGGCCAGGCGGTCGTGTTCGCCGGGTCCACCGGCGCGAATCTGGCCCTCGAAGCGGCCATGGCCGGCCTGCCGATCACCAGGCTGGCACTGCACGAACCGTACTTCCGCACCGGCGGTCATCCGAAGCCCCCGGGCGACTGCATGGACGTCCTGCGCAAGTTGCTGGCGGACGGCAGGCGCGGGGAGACCGCCGAGTACTGGCTCTCCGAGCTGCTCGGACTGACCCCCGAGGCCGTCGCGGACTGGCGGCGAGGCCCGCTGTGGGCGACGAATGAGGCGAACGCCCATACCCTCGTCTACGACACCACCATCCTCGGCGACTTCGAGGTGCCCGCCGAGCGGCTGGCCCGCCTCCGGGTCCCGGCGCTGGTCGTTCACAGCGACGGCACCAGCGACTGGCTGCGCGACGCGGCCCGCGCGACCGCGCGCGCCCTGCCGAACGGGTGGGGCATGGGGCTGCCCGGCTCCTGGCACCGGGTGCAGACCGACATCCTCGGCCGGGTTCTCGCCGGATTCGCCACGACCTGACCGGCTGCGGCCCCGTACCCTCGCACGGCACGCGGACCGGGGTCCACGACCCCGTCCGCACGGACCGAGCACCGAGCACCGTATGCCGAGCGGCATGTGCCGTTCGGCGCGGCGCAGGTGAAGAGCCCGCCGGGCTCAACGGCCGCCCACGCGAGACGCTCGACCGGGAAACCCCGGCCGAGCGTCTCGCCAAGCCCCTGGCCACAGCCAGTTGATCATTGTGGCGCGATGGCCCCTCGAACGCGCCTTCCGCGCCGGCCCTCCGGCCGGTCTGCCGCTCCGGTCAGCCGGCGGAGCCCACCGGCGCGGTCCAGTTCGCCCGCAGCCAGAGTTCCAAGCTGACCAGGTCCGGCCTGATGCGCCGCAGCGCGGGCAGGTCCGCGCGGTAGCCCTCACGGTCCAGCCAGTCGAACATGACGGCGAGATCTCCGCGCGCCGCGCGGAGCGGCTCGAAGGACTGCTGCTCGTACCGGGTCGGTATGCCGGACACGCGCTCGAACGCCGTCGCCATCTGCGGCCCCGTCAGCTCGTCGCCGGCGATCTCGACCTGCCGGCCCAGCCATGCGGCCGGATTGTCGAAGGCGTCCGCTGCGAAGGCGCCGATGTCGCTGGTCGCGATGATCTGCACCGGAACCTCGGGGCGCAGCCACAGACCCAGCACGAGCCCGCCGTCCGCAGGTCGCGGGCCGATGTCGCGCAGCACGTCGTAGAACATGGTCGGCCGCAGCACGGTCGCCGGCAGACCGAGCTTCTGGATGTGCTGCTCGATGTGCCACTTGCTCGCGAAGTGCGGGATGCCGCTGGAGCGGTCGGCGCCTCCTACCGAGCTGTAGACCAGATGGGCCACGCCCGCCCCGGCGGCGGCGTCAGCCACCGCCTTGCCCTGCCGTTCCTCGGCGTCCGCCCCGCCCCGCGTGCGGAAGGTCTGGACGCTGAACACGCCGTGGACCCCTGTCATCGCAGCGCGCAGCGACGCCTCGTCGTCGAAGTCGCCGGGCACCAGTACCGCGCCCACGTCCGCGAGCGCCCTGGCTGCGGGGGAGTTCGGTGCACGCACCAGCGCGTGCACCGTCCGCCCGCGGCGCAGCAGTTCGCGGGCCACCGCGCCGCCCTGCTTGCCGGTTCCGCCCAGTACCAGGACCGTCCCGTCCACTGTCACCGTCTGCCTCCGTCTCGGCTGCCTCAACCGCCTGGTCGATGTGGGTGCCAGGCACCCGGAAAACGTCGTACGGACTAACGGGAGCCGGCGGCCCGGTCTCCGCCGGTGCCGGCGAGGACGCGGGAGAGCGCGTCGGCCAGTGCCGCCGCCGGGTTGTCCCCCGCGGTCGTGGCACGCCAGGCCACGTGGTTGTCGGGGCGTACCAGGATCGCGCCGTCCCCGGCGGTCTCTCTGACGGTGGCCCACCCTCCGTCGACGTCGGCGTACTCCGCGCCGGTCCCGATCCGGACCGCGGTGACCGGTGTCGAGAACTTCTCCGCGACCTGCGCGGCCGCCTCGCACCACGCCGTCCCCTCCGCGCCGGTGAACAGGACGAAGCCGCTCGTGAGGCCGGCCAGGTCGTGTGTCGACAGACGTCGTCCCTCGTGCTCCAACCAGGCGTGCGGCAGCCGGTGCCCCGGCCGGGTCGTGGGGTGGTACACGTCCCGCATGGGCGTGCGCGGCGGCGGGGCGCTGCCGTCGGGGACGACCGCGCCCTGCTCGTAGGCGAAGCCGATCTCCAGGTCGTGGGCCTGGCCCCCGGCCCGGTGGGTGTCGAGGATCTCCGCGGTCCGCGCTCGCACCACCTCGCCGATCGGGGACTGCCCGAAGAACGTGGAGAACATCCGTTCCCGGCGCTGCGCGGGGGCGTGCGGGCCGAGGCCGACGGTCTCGAGCACCGTCTGGTGGTGGGAGGCAGCGGAGACCGCCCAGTCGACGTTGTGCCGGCACACGGGGCGCCGTTCGGCCTCGTAGGTGTCGAGCAGGCTGTCGCCGGCTCGGCCGGAGATCACCGCGGCCAGCTTCCAGGCGAGGTTGTGGGCGTCCTGGATACCGGAATTGAGGCCAAGGCCGACGGTCGGCGGCTGGCGGTGGGCGGAGTCGCCGGCCAGCAGCACGCGACCTTGCCGGTAGTGCTCGGCGACCAGCGCCTCCACGGTCCAGTTCGTCACGTGGTGCAGGGTCAGCTCCAGGTCGGGCACGCGGAGGAGTTCACGGATCCTGGCGACGACCGACTCCTCGTCGAGGCGGCCCCCCTCCATCGGCGGGAAGTGCAGGACCCACTCCTCACAGGCCTTGCCCCAACTCGGCCCCATCTCGATGAGGTTGCTGCACAGGTCCGGGTCATAGGCGTTCAGGAAGTGGGTGAGGAGCGTGCCCTCCCGCCACCACGGCGACAGATCGGCGGCGAAGTAGGCGGTGGTGACGTCGAGGAGGCCGTGCAGGCCCTGCATCTCGATGCCGAGCGCGCTGCCTACCGTGCGGCCGCCGTCAGCCCCGATGAGGTACTGGGCCGTGACGGTGGTCGTCTCCCCGGTCGTGACGTCACGGATCTCGGCGGCGACGTGGTCGCCCTTGTCCTGGAAGCCGGTCATCTCGTGGCCGAACAGGACGCGTCCGGGATTGCGCTCCTCGGCGGTGCGGCGCAGGATCGGCTCCAGCCTGACCTGCGGCAGTTTGACGGGCAGGACGGGGCCGGCCGCCGCGTACCGCTCGCGCAGCTCGCCGCCGCCGAAGGCGTCCATCTCGTGGATCAGCCGCGCGTCCATCTCCCCCTCGCCGGCGAGCGAGGTCAGCCAGCGCAGGCCGCCGAACAGCTCCAGGGGTGCCCCCTGCTCGATCATCGGCCCGTCCAGCCCGTGCTGGCGGAAGATCTCCATGGTGCGCTGGTTGAGGTAGTGCGCTTTCGGCACGTGTGAGGTCTCCGCGTGCCGTTCCACCAGCAGATGACCCACACCGTGGTCGGACAGGAAGTTGGAGGCGGCCAGGCCGCACCCACCGCCGCCCACGATCAGAACCGGAACCTCGACTGCTGCCATTGTGGTCCTTCCTGGAGATGGCAGCCTCACGATCACGGGGCTGCCGCATGGGCCGGGCCGCCGGTCGTCGGCCGGCCGGCCGCGTCCTGGCGCTGACGCGGACCGTGGTGGTTGTCAGCGGCGCTCTACCGACGCGCCGCTCTCGTAGCGTGACGACGATCTCTGTAGCCCCGGTCAAGGACGGGTGGACCCCTCCGGGGCACCGGCGGCGGTGCGCTGGGACATGCGTCCGGCCGCCGCCGCGAGCGCCCGGTGGAAGCGGTCGTCCGCGGTCTGGCCGGCTTCCCACTGCACCCCCACCGCGAAGGGGTGACCGACCGCCTCGACCGCCTCGACGACCCCGTCCGGAGCCCATGCGGTGGCGCTGAGGCCCGTCCCGATCCGGTCGACCGCCTGATGGTGGTGGCAGAACGACTCGGCGGCGTCGTCGCCGAGGATCCGGGCGACGTGGCTGCCGGCCCGGAGCTTGAGGACGTGCCGGCCGAAGGTGAAATCCTCCGTGCGCGGGCGGTGGGCGTCGTCGCCGGTGATCTCCGGCAGATGCTGGTGCAGGGTGCCGCCGAACCGGACGTTCAGGAGCTGCATCCCGCGGCAGACGGCGAGCAGCGGCAGGCCCGCGTCGAGCGCCGCACCGATCAGCGTCAGCTCGGCGCGGTCCAGGTCCTGGCCGACGACGCGGGTCGCGGGATGCGCGTCCTGGCCGTACAGCGCCGGGTCGACGTCCGGGCCGCCCGGAACCAGCAGACCGTCGAGCGCACCGACAAGATCCTCGGCGCGGTGCCCAGGCGGCAGCACCACGGGGACGCAGCCCGCGGCGGCGAGGAAGTCCACATGCGACTGGAGCGCCAGGCTGACCGTCATCCCGGTGCCCTGGAGAATGACCGGTGCCGTCCGTGCGGATATCCCGACAACCGGGCGCCGGGCGGCTCGCGGCGCGGCCTGCGGGGCGGGTGAGGGTGAGCTCATGGCCGTCCTCATGCCTGGCTCCCGGCATCCGGCGAGACGTAGACGTAGCCCTCCTCGACCATCACCCGGTAGGTGGTGATCGGCCGCGTCGCGGGCGGGTTGGTGGGGGCGCCGGTCTGCAGGTCGAAGCAGGACCCGTGCAGCCAGCACTCGATCGTCCCGTCGTAGACCTCGCCCTCGGCGAGGGACACCTCCGCGTGCGAGCAGAGATCGCTGACCGCGTAGACCGTACCGCCGCTGCGGGCCAGCGCGACCGGGGTGCCGTCGACCTCCACCGCGATCGCGCCATCGGCCGGAACCTTCTCTTCCGGGCAGACCTTGACGAAGCTCATCGGTCCGGATCTCCTCCTTCGTCGAATCCGGCGGCCACTCGTTTCCCGCCGCGCCGAGGGCGGGGAACCGGCCGCCCGTCACCCTGCTCGCCGGCTCTCGAGAACGAGCCGAGGACAGGACGAGGCTCGTCGGAGCGGCCGGCGGGGCGCACCGGCGTCACGTGCGCGGCTTCCCGCGACGGGTCCTCACCACGGGACCGGGCCGTCCTCGGACAGGGAGGCACCCGACGGACCGCCGGCGTCCAGCAGGGCCAGGTGGACGGCGATCGCCGCACCCTGCGCCGGCGTCCGCTGCCCGCGGTGGTGGTTGATGTCCGTGGCCACCACGCCCGGATGGGCCGCGTTCACCTTGACCGGTGTCTCGCGCAGCTCCTTCGCGTACGCCAGTGTGAGGGCGTTGAGCGCGGTCTTCGAGGACTGATAGGCGATCATGTTGACCGCCGCGACCGGGGAGTGCGGATCGGCGTGCAGGGTCAGTGACCCGATGTGGCTGGACATGTTGACGATGCGGCCGGCCGGTGAGCGGAGCAGCAGCGGCAGCATGGCGTTGGTCACCGTGACCACGCCGAAGACGTTGGTCTCGTACACCTCGCGCAGGTCGTCGGCCGTCGCCCGGCTGGGGGCGCCGGTGAAGCCGCCGGCGATGCCCGCGTTGTTCACCAGGACGTCCAGGCGGCCGTGACGCCTTTCGATGCCGGCCGCCGCCTCGGCCACGGAGGTCGCGTCCGTCACGTCGATGCGCACCGGCAGCGCCGTGACACCGAGTTCCGTCAGCGAGTCGGCCGCCTGCTTGCCCCGCACCTCGTCCCGGGCGCCGACGAGGACGACGGCGCCCCGCTCGCCCAGTTGCCGTGCTGTCTCGTATCCGATCCCCTTGTTGGCGCCCGTCACGAGCACGACCCTCGCGGCCTTGTCGACCTGTTCCTTGTCGACCTGTTCGATCTTCTCGACCGGCACGTCCGCAGTTCCTTTCTCTCGGAGGAGGAGCTCCCCAGACTGTGGGCACCGCCGCCGCCGTTGTCGACGCCCGGCACGTTCAACCGCGTCCACTCCGCGGTCGAGCAGGCGGGTGGCCGGCGGCCACCGCACGCGGAGGCGTCCGTCACGCACCCGCCCGGCGCCCCGTTCGGCGCTCACTTGCCGGACGGACGCAACCGGCGGCAGCCTGGTGCCCGGCACTCGCCGCCGCGTCCCCCTCGCCCCCGCTGCTCCGCCGGGTGTCCGGCAGGGCGGCACCCGGGCGGCGGGGGACGGCCCCGACTCCCAGGAGATGACCCGATGCCACCCCGGATGAACAACCCCTCGCTGGTCGTGCCGGATGCCCTCCAGCCGCTGCTCGACCTGTCCAAGGTCATCGGCGGGACCGGTGTGCCACAGCGGACGCTCGATCTGGTCCGGCTGCGGGTGAGCCAGATCAACGGCCGCCTCTACACGCTCCCGGCCGATCTCGGAAAGGCCGTGGAGGCAGACGAACGCCTGCCCCTGGTGGCCGGCTGGCGCACGGCGTCCTGCTTTTCCGGCGCTGAGCGTGCCGCACTGGCGCTGGCCGAGAGCACCACCGAGATCAGCGGCCAGGAGGACCCGGTGCCCGACGAGGTCTGGGAGCAGGCGGTGGGGCACTTCAAGGACGAGGAACTCGCCGCGCTGGTCCTCCACATCGGCCTGGTCAACCTCTGGAACCGGGTCAATGTGTCCACCCGGCAGGTGCCCGCCGACTGGCGCTGACCCCGGCCTGCACCACCCCTGGCAGACACCGCGGAGCGCGCCCAACAGGCGTCATCCGAGGGGCGGTTGACGCCCCCGGTGCCGCGGGAAAGCATGCTGCCGGCCGACCGTACCGATGGAGGGAAGACCTCGCGATGCTGAAGCTCATCAACGCCGGCTTAGGCCGGACCGGGACGACGTCGTTGCAAGTGGCGCTGGAACGACTCGGCCTCGGACCCTGCTACCACATGTTCGACATCGTCGGCGACGAGAAGCGTCTCCAGCAGTGGGAAAGCATCGTCTGCGACGGCAAGAGCCCTGACTGGGACGCGGTGTTCGACGGCTACACCTCCGCCGTGGACGGCCCGCCCTCCTTCTACCACCGCCCGATCATGGAGGCGTTCCCCGAGGCCAAGCTGGTGCTCACGGTGCGCGACGCCGAGGGCTGGTACGAGAGCACCTACAACACGCTGTACCAGTTCGTCCTGAAGAACAAGGACAACCCTCCGGAGGAGGGCTCCCGGCAGGCCCGGGTCCTCCGCATGACGACGGTCATGACATGGGACGGGCTCTTCGACGGGCGGTTCTCCGACAAGGACTACGCGATCGAGGTGTACCACCGGCGCAACCAGCAGATCATCGACTCGGTCGCCGCGGACAAGCTGCTCGTCTATGACGTGAAGCAGGGCTGGGAGCCGCTGTGCGGCTTCCTCGGGGTCGAGGTGCCGGCGGAAGGCTTCCCCCACGTCAACACCACCGCGTCGATGCGCGAGAGGATGCAGCGCATGGGCGGCGCCGGCGGCCCGATCGCCCCCGAGGGCGTCGGCGGGCCGGTGCCCCGGGCCCCGGTGCGGGAGCAGGGCTGAGGCAGCCGACGACGCCGGAGCCGACCGGCGGGCGGTGCCCGGAAGAGCCGTTCGGATGTACGGTGCCGGCCGGGCCGGGAGCGCGGGACCATCCCGCCTCCCGGCCTTGTCGGCCTTTTCGTGTCCCCGCTTCCCGGCCGGTTCCCGCCGGCATGCGATGAGCCAGTGATCGTTTTCCCGCTGTGCGGCCGGAACGCCCGCACGAGCCCGATGCGGGACCCCTCTCCCTGTGTTCAACCACCGCCGTGCTCAACCACGGTTGTTCTTCGGCCCACCACCCTCTCGGTACTCTTCCGCAGATCCTTCGCCAGGCCCGTGCACCGGGCTTGTCGACATGCCCATGAAACGGGCCGTCCGACCTGCCCGTTCACCGGGTGCGCCGGCCGGTCGCGATACACGATGGGGGAATCCGTGAAGAGAAGAAGACTCGTCGCGGCGGTCGCGGCGGCAGCCGCTCTGGCCGGCGTGGCCGTGGCCGCACCGGTGCGGGCAGCGGCCACACCGGAGGTGGCAGCCATCAGTTGGTCGCCCTGCCCGGACAGCGACCCGCTCGTCGGAACCCTGCTCAAGGGGCTGCAGTGCGGCTCCCTGCAGGTGCCGCTGGACTACAGCCGGCCGAACGGCCGGAAGATATCCCTGGCGCTGACCCGGGCCGGGCACACCGCACCCGCCGACCGGTACCAGGGCGTCGTCCTCCTCAACCGCGGCCAGTGGCCAGGTCAGTTCGGACGGGACCTGCCCACCCGGTTCGCCACCGGCACCTCCGGGTTGCCGACGACGGTCGGGGCCCAGTACGACTGGATCGGCTTCGACCCGCGGGGCACCGGGGCCAGCGAGCCGATGGTCACCTGCGACCCGTCCTACCTCTGGCCGGGGCAGGCCCGGCCGGACTACGTGCCGCGTACGGCCGCGCAGGAGCGCGCCTGGGTCAGCCGGGCTCAGGATTTCGCCGAGAGTTGCGGCAGAACCTACGGGGACGTGCTCCCCTTCCTCAGCACCAAGGACTCCGCCCGGGACATGGACGCGATCCGGCGGGCGCTCGGCGAGCGGCAGATCAGCTACTTCGGCTACGACTACGGCACCTACCTGGGCTCGGTCTACGCCTCCATGTTCCCCACGCGGGTGCGGCGCATGGTACTGGACACCGTCGTGGAGCCGGACGGCACCTGGTACGACACCGACCTGGAGCAGAACGCCACCTTCGAGAACGGCGCCAGGATCTACTTCTCCTGGATCGCCGCGAACGACGCCACCTACCACCTGGGCACCACACAGGCCGCGGTCGAGGCCAACTACTACAAGGGCATGGACAAGGTGCGCCGGACGCCGATCGATGGGGAGATCGGCCCGTCCGAGTACACCGACATCTTCCTCGTCAGCCTCTACCGCCGCTCCTCGTGGACAGCCAACGCCAAGGCACTGGCCGACTGGGTCCTGCGCGCGGACCCGGCCGGGCTGCGGGCCGGCTTCGGCGTCCCTGGCACTCCGACCCAGAACAAGCAGGCCATGTACAACGCGGTCCAGTGCGTCGACACGCCCTGGCCGCGCGGCTGGAAGCGCTGGCAGGACGACTACTCGGCCCAGTACCGCGCCGGCAACCGGTTCATGACCTGGTACGACGCCTGGTACAACGCGCCCTGTGCCTTCTGGCCGGTGCGGGCCGGCACGCCGCAGAAGATCGGCAACAAGAACGTCGACGTACTGCTGCTCCAGGGCGACAGTGTCGGCGACTCCCCGCTCTCGGGTGCGCTGCGCATGCACCGTCAGTTCCCCGACTCCCGGCTGGTGGTGGAGCGTGACGGGTTCGAGCACGAGACGTCCATGTCGCGCAACGCTAACACCTGCATGAACGGTTACGTCAGCGCCTTCTTCGAGGACGGCAGCCGCCCGGCGTCCGTCCAGGGCGTCGACGCCTCCTGCACGGCCAACCCGGCACCGGTTCCGCCCGCGTCGAACGTGTCCACTGTGCTGGCCGGAGTCCCGGCGTCCGGCGCGGCGCCGTCCGCCACGCGCTGATCCGGTCTCTCCCGAAAACCGCGCACAGGGGCGTTCAACCGCGGAGAATCCGCGGTTGAACGCCTTCTGCAATGCTCGCCGGCCGACCGTTCCCAGGAATTGATCGCGTTATTGCAACCGAGCAGGACGCTGTGTACTTTGAGCCCGACGAATTCCCAGCCGCTCCCGTTGGAGGGCACTTATGGAAACTGGCGTGATAATTGTCGGTGCCGGGCCGGTCGGCCTCTTGCTGGCCGGTGAACTTCACCTCGGCGGAGTGGATGTCATCGTCTACGAAAAACTTTCCGCCCGATCCGGTGAATCCCGTGCGCTCGGCTTCAACAGGCGGGCGGCCGAATCTTTGCAACAGCGCGGAATGCTTGACCGGCTGGGCGAATTCCGATGGGGCCCGATGGGGCACTTCGGCGGTGTCCGCTTCGACCTCGGCATGCTGGACGAGAACCACAGCGGGGTACTGGGACTCTCTCAGGCCAGGACCGAGGAAATGCTGGAGAACTGGTTGACCGAACGCGGAGTTCTGGTGCGGCGCGGCTACGAGGTGACCGGCGTGCGGGAGACGCCGGACGGCGTCGTCGTGGCCTTCGAGGGTCCGGACGGCCCCGGGGAGACGACCGCCGGGTACGCGGTGGGCTGCGACGGCCCGCGCAGCGCCGTCCGCGCGGCGGCCGGCATCCCCGTGACCGGCCGGGAGTCCGTCCGGGGCATGTACACCGCCGAGGTCACCGATGTCACCCTGCGGCCGCGGCCCATCGGCGAGCGGCTTCCCGGCGGCAACATGGTGGTGTGCACCCCGCTCGGGGACGGCCGCTACCGCATCGTGATCCACGACAGGACTCTGCCGCCCGACCCGGACCCGGACTCCCTGACGTTCACCCAGGTCGCCGACGCGTGGCAGCGGCTGACCGGCGAGTCCGTCCACCATGCGCGGCCGCTGTGGCTGTGGGCCTGTGGCAACGAGGCCGGGCTGGCCGACCAGTACCGGCGCGGCCGGGTGCTGCTGGCCGGCGACGCCGCGCACGCGATACCGCCACTGGCCGCGTGGGGGCTCAGCGCGGGCCTCCAGGACGCGGTGAACCTTGGCTGGAAGCTGGCGGCGGCGGTCGGTGGCTGGGCGCCCGACGGGCTGCTCGACACGTATCACGCCGAACGCCACCCCATAGGCCGGGAGCTCGTACGCAACTCACAGGCGGCCTCGATGCTGTATCTGGGCGACGACGCCATGGACCCCATCCGTGAGGTGCTGGGTGAGTTGGTGGCGCACAAGGACGCGGCGGGGCATCTGGCCGGGATCGTGAGCGGGCTGGGTGTTCGCTATGACGTGGGTGCGGGGGAGCATCCGTTGCTGGGGTTGCGTATGCCGCCTGGGTGGGAGGTGGTGCGGGCGGGTGGTGGCCGGGTGCGGATCGGGGAGTTGCTGGGTGCGGCGCGTGGTGTGCTGGTGGTGACGGGCGGGTCGGTGGCCGGGCGGGTTGCGGAGGGCTGGGCGGACCGGGTCGACGTGGTGAGCGGTGTCTGGGCCGAGCCGGCGGAGCCTGCGCTGGAGGCGGTGCTGGTGCGGCCTGACGGCTATGTGGCCTGGACGTCGCCGGGCAGTGAGCGTGGCCTGGCCGAGGTGCTCGGGCAGTGGTTCGGCAACACCCGCACCACCGCCCTCGCAGCCCGCACCGCCCCCCCGGCCGCCGCGGTCGCCGCCCCGGCCGTCGTCGGCACCGACCGGACAGGAGTGTGAGCATGGCAAGGGAGGTGATCGTCGTCGGCGCCGGTCCCGTCGGACTGATGACGGCCGGTGAACTGCGCCTCGGCGGCGTCGATGTCGTCATCTACGAGAAGCTGCCCGCCCGGCCCCGGGAGTCGCGCGGTGCCAGTCTCACCCGGCGCGCGGTCGAGTGCTTCGACCAGCGGGGGCTGCTCGGCAGGCTCGGCGAAACCGAGCCCGCCGACGCCCACTTCGGCGGTGTTCCGATCGACCTCAGCATGCTGACGGAGGACCACCGCGGCGCCAGAGGGATCTCCCAGTTCCGCACCGAGCGGATGCTGGAGGACTGGGTGACCGGACTCGGCGTGCCGGTGCGGCGCGGCTACGAGGTGACCGGCGTGCGGGAGACGCCGGAGGGCGTCGTTGTGGGCTTCGAGGGTCCGGACGGTCCCGGCGAGGACACCGCCTCGTACCTGGTCGGCTGCGACGGGGGCCGGAGCACCGTGCGCAGGCTGGTGGGCGTCGACTTCCCGGGCCCGGAGCCCACGCGCGGCTTCTTCACCGCCGACGTGACCGGGATCGAGACCCGGCGCCGGCGCATCGGCGAAAACCTGCCGGACGGCAGCATGATCATGGCGATGGACCTGGAGAGTGGCGTCACCAGGGTCGTCGTGTACGAGCGGGGTACGCCGCCGAAGGACCGGGACTCACTGGCCTACACCGACCTCGCCGACGCGTGGCAGCGGCTGACCGGCGAGTCCATCCACCACGGGGAATGCCGCTGGATGAGCTGCTTCACCGACGCCTCCAGGGTGGCCGCCGAGTACCGGCGCGGCCGGGTGTTCCTGGCGGGTGACGCCACCCACGTCCAGCCGCCGGCCATGGCCCAGGGGCTGAGCGTGGGGGTGCAGGACGCGGTGAACCTTGGCTGGAAGCTGGCGGCGGCGGTCGGTGGCTGGGCGCCCGATGGGCTGCTCGACACGTATCACGCCGAACGCCACCCCATCGGGGCGCAATTGGCGCGCAACGCCCGTGCCGCGATCGAACTGCGCCTCACCGGCGAGGAGATGCAGCCGGTCCGTGAGGTGCTGGGTGAGTTGGTGGCGCACAAGGACGCGGCGGGGCATCTGGCCGGGGTCCTGAGCGGGCTGGGTATTCGTTATGACGTGGGTGCGGGGGAGCATCCGTTGCTGGGGTTGCGTATGCCGCCTGGGTGGGAGGTGGTGCGGGCGGGTGGTGGCCGGGTGCGGATCGGGGAGTTGCTGGGTGCGGCGCGTGGTGTGCTGGTGGTGACGGGCGGGTCGGTGGCCGGGCGGGTTGCGGAGGGCTGGGCGGACCGGGTCGACGTGGTGAGCGGTGTCTGGGCCGAGCCGGCGGAGCCTGCGCTGGAGGCGGTGCTGGTGCGGCCTGACGGCTATGTGGCCTGGACGTCGCCGGGCAGTGAGCGTGGCCTGGCCGAGGTGCTCGGGCAGTGGTTCGGCAACGCCCGCACCACCGCCCGGCTCGGCTAGAACCCGTCGAGAGCACGGCGACCATCAACCCCCAGGAGGCACACGTGACTCTCGGAGCCACCGTCTGGTTCACGGGTCTGCCGAGCGCCGGAAAGACCACCATCGCCCGTGCGCTGGCCGGCCGGCTGCGCATCGAGGGCCGGCGGGTCGAGGTGCTCGACGGCGATGAGATCCGCGAGTTCCTCTCCGCGGGCCTCGGCTTCAGCCGCGAGGACCGGCACACGAACGTCCAGCGGATCGGTTTCGTCGCCGAACTGCTGGCCTCGCACGGGGTGCTGGTGCTGGTCCCGGTGATCGCGCCCTACGCCGACAGCCGCGTGGCGGTGCGCAAGCGCCACCAGGCACAGGGCACCGGCTACCTGGAGATCCACGTGGCCACCCCGGTGGACGTCTGCTCGGACCGGGACGTCAAGGGGCTGTACGCCAGGCAGGCGGCCGGTGAACTGAGCGGCCTGACCGGGGTGGACGACCCGTACGAGGCTCCGGACCGGCCGGACCTGCGGATCGAGACGCAAGGGCACACCGTCGAGGAGTCCGCGGCGGCCGTACACGGGCTGCTCGCCGAGAAGGGTCTGACCACATGACGACGACCGTCGCGACAGCCGGCGCCACCGACAGCCCGTACGCGCTGACCCACCTGGACGCGCTGGAGTCCGAGGCGGTGCACATCTTCCGCGAGGTGGCGGGTGAGTTCGAGCGGCCGGTGATCCTCTTCTCCGGCGGCAAGGACTCGATCGTCATGCTGCACCTGGCGCTGAAGGCGTTCGCGCCCGCCGCGGTGCCGTTCTCGCTGCTGCACGTGGACACCGGGCACAACTTCCCCGAGGTCCTCGACTACCGCGACCGGGCGGTGGCCCGGCACTCCTTGCGGCTGCACGTGGCCTTCGTACAGGACTACATCGACCGGGGGACGCTCAAGGAGCGCCCGGACGGCACCCGCAACCCGCTGCAGACGGTGCCGCTGACCGAGGCGATCCAGCGGGAGCGGTTCGACGCGGTGTTCGGCGGCGGCCGGCGTGACGAGGAGAAGGCCCGGGCCAAGGAGCGGGTCTTCTCGCTGCGGGACGAGTTCTCGCAGTGGAACCCGCGCCGGCAGCGCCCCGAGCTGTGGAACCTCTACAACGGCCGGCACGCGCCCGGTGAGCATGTGCGGGTCTTCCCGCTCTCCAACTGGACCGAGCTGGACGTGTGGCAGTACATCAAGCGGGAGTCCGTCGAACTGCCGGACATCTACTTCTCGCACGAGCGAGAGGTCTTCCAGCGCAACGGCATGTGGCTGACGGCGGGGGACTGGGGCGGTCCGGGAGAGGACGAGACGATTCAGAAGCGGCGGGTGCGCTACCGAACGGTCGGGGACATGTCCTGCACCGGTGCCGTCGACTCCGAGGCCGACACCACCGACAAGGTGATCGCCGAGATCGCCGCCTCCCGGCTCACCGAGCGCGGTGCCACCCGCGCCGACGACAAGCTCTCCGAGGCCGCCATGGAGGACCGCAAGCGTGAGGGGTACTTCTAGCCATGACCAGTACCGCCGACCCCGCCGAGCCGCTGCCGCCGCAACGGGCGCACGCGGCCACCCTGCTGCGGTTCGCCACCGCCGGTTCCGTCGACGACGGCAAGTCCACCCTGGTCGGGCGGCTGCTGCACGACTCCAAGTCGGTGCTGACCGACCAGCTGGAGGCCGTGGAGCGCGCCTCCGCGGGCCGCGGCACCGAGGGCCCTGACCTGGCGCTGCTCACCGACGGCCTGCGCGCCGAGCGGGAGCAGGGCATCACCATCGACGTCGCCTACCGCTACTTCGCCACCGCCCGCCGCCGCTTCATCCTGGCCGACACCCCGGGCCATGTGCAGTACACCCGCAACATGGTCACCGGGGCCTCCACCGCCGAACTGACGGTGGTCCTGGTCGACGCCCGCAACGGCATGGTCGAGCAGACCCGCCGGCACGCCGCGATCGCCGCCCTGCTGCGCGTCCCGCACGTGGTCCTGGCCGTCAACAAGATGGACCTCGTCGGCTTCGCCGAGCCGGTCTTCGCCGCGATCGCCGAGGAGTTCACCGCCTACGCGGCGTCGCTCGGCGTGCCGGACGTGACGGCGATCCCGATCTCCGCGCTGGCCGGGGACAACGTCGTCGAGCCCTCCGCCCGTATGGACTGGTACGGCGGCCCGACCGTGCTGGAGCACCTGGAGACCGTCATCGTCACCCACGACCTGGCGTCCGGCCCGGCCCGGCTGCCGGTGCAGTACGTGATCCGGCCGCAGACCGCCGAGGACCCCGACTACCGCGGCTACGCCGGCCAGATCGCCTCCGGCGCCTTCCGTGTCGGCGACGAGATCACCGTGCTGCCCTCCGGGCGCACCTCACGGATCCGCGGGATCGACCTGCTCGGTGAGCCGGTGGACACCGCGTGGGCGCCGCAGTCGGTGACGCTGCTGCTCGCCGACGACCTCGACATCTCCCGCGGCGACCTCATCGCACCGACCGCCCAGGCGCCTGCCACCATCCAGGATGTGACGGCGACCGTCTGCCACGTCGCCGACCAGCCACTCACCGTCGGCCAGCGAGTACTCCTCAAGCACTGCACCCGCACCGTCAAGGCGGTCGTCAGGGACATCCCCTCCCGGCTCACCCTCGACGACCTCTCCCCGCACCCCGCCCCCGGCCGGCTGGCCGCCAATGACATCGGCCAGGTCAGCATCCGCACCGCCGAACCCCTGCCGCTCGACTCCTACGGCGAGTCACGGCGCACCGGCTCGTTCATCCTGCTCGACCCCCAGGACGGCGCCACTCTCACCGCGTGCATGACCGGCCAGACGGGGGTGGGAGTCCGTCAACCGGCTCTCGACCGCGGCTAGAGACGCCGCTGACACGCTCGTCGGGGACGGCGACAGAGAGGAGCCACTCCGGATGGCTGACAACGGCGGGCGGGCTACGGTGATCGCGGACGGCTTCGCGCCGGCGGGGAGAGACGACGGCGGATCGGCGGTCGTCGACAGACGTCGCGGGAACGTTCTGGGTCTGAACACAGCTGGTCCGCGGGACGCCGACCCGGGCGGCTTCGATCTGCGGACCGTCGAGAGCCTCCCGGCGCACCAACTGCCGGTGCAGGCACTGTCGCCCGAACTGTGCCTGCGCCAGGGCGGAGTGAACGCCGTACATGTCCAACTGCTCGTCGAAGTATCGGGCCATGCACAACTCCCGCCCATTCTGGTGCGGAAGAACGGCTGGGGCGTCATCGACGGCCTGCACCGGCTGGAGGCCGCGAAGCTCCGTGGCGACCGCAGCATCACAGCGCGCTTCGTGGAGTGCACGGACGCCGAAGCACTGGTACTGGCCATGCGGGCGAACACCGCGCACGGGCTCCCCTTGTCGAGAGCGGACCGCCTGGCCGGGGCCGAACACGTCCTGACCGCGCACCCCGACTGGTCCGACCGAGCCATCGGTCTTATCACCGGACTGAGCGGGAAGACGATCGCGGGCCTGCGCGACCGTACCGCCGGCGAGGCACCCCCTGGCGGCAAGCGTCTCGGCCGGGACGGACGGCTGCGCTCAGTGGCGTCCGGGGAGGGCAGGCGGCGCGCCGCCGCGTACCTTCAGGCCCATCCGGACGCCACGCTGCGGGAGGTCGCCCGGGAGACCGACGTGTCCGTCGGTACGGTCCACGACGTCAGGACCCGGCTGCGGAGCGGGGCCGGCCCGGAGCGGAATGGGAGCCGGGTGTCCGGCGGGTGGCCGTCCGGCCTCCCGGAGGGCACGGACGGCGCCGGGGCCCGGGAGGCGTCGGACCGCACCGCGCGGGACATCCACGCCGTATCCGACACCGAGGGCACCCAGGCGCGGGGCCGGAGCCATCCTGACGTACCGCTCGCCTGGGCGGCGGTGTCGGCCAAGGTGGCCAACGACCCCTGCGTCCGCTATACCGAGGGCGGCAAGGAGTTCCTCCAGTGGATGGCGCTCCACGCGTCCGATCCGGACGGGTGGCAGGAGCTCATCAACGCCGTACCCGCCCACTGGCTCAGTGTCATCGCGCCGATAGCCGAAAGCATCAGCAAGGAGTGGAGCCTGTTCGCCGAGCGGCTCAGGAGCCGGCAGGAAGCGGTGTGAGGGCGGAACCGGCGCCGGTGACCGAAAGGGAATCCCACACGATGACGCTCCCCCCGCAGCACAGCGGCACGGCGGCGGTCCCGTCCGCGGTCGACGCGTTCCTCGCGGGGCCGCACACGGCCGTGCTGACCACGCTGAGACCCGACGGATCTCCCCATCTGGCACCCGTGCGGTTCACCTGGGACCCCCGGTCGCGGCTCGTCCGCGTCCTGACCGTGCGCACGACGCGCAAGGTCAGGAATGTGCTCGCCGCGCCCGGGGCCCGCGTCGGGCTCTGCCAGGTGGACGGCTTCCGGTGGGTCACCCTGGAGGGGACCGCCCAGGTCCTCGACGCTCCGGAGCGAGTCGCGGAAGGGGTACGCCGCTACGCGGAGCGCTACTGGTCGGCCCCTCCCGACCCGCCGGGGCGGGTGGTCGTCGAGATCGCGGTCGACCGGATGCTGAGCCTCAACTGCTGAGTCTCAACTGCCGGACGCGACAGGGCTTCCCTGCGACCAGATCAGTTCGAACGACAGACGGGTGAGGCGCCAGCCGGCCGGGGTGCGGCGTGCCCGGCCGGTCACCGATGTGCCGGTGACGAACAGCGCGGCGCGCTCGTCGCCGGGGTGGTGGACGTGTGTGGAGACGAGGTTGGCGCGGAGCGTCGCCTCGTCGCCCGAACACTCGACGACCGCCGGTGAATTCAGGTGCTGGGTGCGTGCGAATTTCGCCAGGGAGTGGCGGTGCCATTCAGCGAGCCCGGTGATTCCCTCGTAGGTGCTCATGGGAAAGGAAACGACGGCGTCGGAAGCGAAAAGGCCGTACGCCCAGGCGTCGTCCAGTACCCCGCTGTCGAGCGCCAGCAGATACCGGTTCAGCAGACCGCCCACCGTGGCGGCGTCGGCCGTTTCCGGTGCGAATTTCTCTACGCGAGTCGAGGTCATACCTGAGGATGGTCCCTTGCGGGCCGCCCGCCCAAGACCGCCTGCATAGATCTGACATTTAACGGCGAAATTCTGTACCGCCCTGCAGAAAACCTGTCCTGAATTCTCTTTACCGCCCGATCCGGCGCTGTCCATACTCGTGGGACATCAACCAGAAGAGGGCGGATGGGCGACGATGGACAATTATGACGCGGACGTGATCATCGTAGGCGCCGGTCCCACTGGGCTCATGCTCGCCGGTGAACTCGGCCTGCACAAAGTTTCGGTGGTCGTTCTCGATCGGCTCGCCGAACCGATGCGGCAGTCGCGCGCGCTCGGATTCTCGGCGCGCACCATCGAGGAATTCGGGCAGCGCGGGCTGCTGTCCCGGCTCGGTGCGGTGGACGTCATCCCGGTCGGGCACTTCGGTGGGGTTCCCCTCGACTACCGGGTGCTCAGCGGCGGTTCCTACGGCGCACGCGGCATACCGCAGTCGCGGACCGAGGCAATGCTGGCCGGCTGGGCGGCCGACAATGGTGCGCGGACACGGCGGTCCGTCGAGGTCACCGGCCTGGCTCAGGACGACGACGGGGTCACGGTGAGCGTGTCCGGCGTCGACGGCGGCGAACTGCGCGCCCGGTACGTCATCGGCTGTGACGGAGCCCGCAGCGTTGTGCGCGGGGCCGCCGGGATCGGCTTCCCCGGCACCGAGCCGACGGTCGAACTGCGCTTCGCCGACGTGTCCGGCGTCCAGCTGCGGCCCCGGTTCTCCGGGGAGCGGGTTCCCGGGGGCATGATCATGGTGCTGCCGCTCGGCCCCGACCGCTGCCGCATCATCTACTACGACCGTGACGAGCCGCTGCGCGAGAGCGCGGAGCCGATCACCTTCGACGAGATCACCGACACCTTCCAGAAGCTGTCGGGCGAGGACATCAGCGCGGCCACGCCGTCGTGGGTCAGCTCGACCACCGACGTCAGCCGGCAGGCCGCCGAGTACCGGCGCGGCCGGGTGTTCGTGGCGGGCGACGCCGCGCACGTCCATCTGCCGATCGGCGCCCAGGGTATGAGCGCGGGTGTCCAGGACGCGGTGAACCTCGGCTGGAAGCTGGCACTCGTTCTGAAAGGGCAGGCCCCCGAGGGACTGCTCGACACCTACCACACGGAGCGGCACCCGGTCGGTGCCCGCATCCTGACCAACACCCTGGCCCAGCGCACCCTGTACCTCGGCGGTGAGGAGATCACGCCGCTCACCGACGTCTTCACCGAACTCACGCGGTACGAGTCGGTGCGGCGGCACCTCGTCGGCATGGTCACCGGTCTCGACATCCGGCACGACGTGGGACCGGGCGGGCACCCGCTGCTCGGCCGGCGTCTGGAGGACGGCGAGCTGACCGGCGAGGGGCGGCGGACGACCGTGCACGAACTGCTGCGCGGCGGCCGGGGCCTCCTGCTCGACCTCGGCGGCGACGGCGCGCTGCCGGACACCGCCAAGCCGTGGTCCGACCGCGTCGACACCGTACGGGTCGAGCGCGGCGAGAAGCTGCCCGTGGTCGACGCGATCCTGCTGCGGCCCGACGGCTACGTCGCCTGGATCACGCCCGATCAGGGCGGAAGCACCCTGTCCGAAGCACTGGAGCACTGGTTCGGCCCCGCCGCATGAGGCCGCCGGCCGCGCAGTCCGCATCCACTCCTCCCAGGAAGTGACCACACCATGCCCCGAATCTCCCCTGCCGACGACTACCTGACCGTTCTCAACCTGTTCACCACCGACACTCCGGAGAAGCAGGACACGCTGCTCCAGGAGATGGGAAAGATCGTCGACTCCGCGGCCTACGAGGGCTGGATCTCCTCCACCGTGCACGCCGGGCAGGAGAGCCCCGGCACCGCCAACTTCATCCAGTGGCGCAGCGGCGAGGACCTGGAGAAGCGGTACGCGGGCGAGGAGTTCAGGCACCGCACGCTGCCGGTCTTCCAGGAGATCACCACCTCTATCCGGCTGCTGCAGAGCCGGATCGTCCACACCCACCGGCACCCGTCGCAGGGCAACACGACCGAGATCGCGCCGAAGCGCGACGACTACACCGTGATCGAGATCTTCAAGGTCGCCGAGGGCGACCAGGACGAGCTGGTCGCGGAGCTGGGTGAGGGCCGCAACTGGCTCGTCGATGTGCCCGGCTACCGGTCGCACAGCGTGTTCAAGGGACTGCGCGCGCGCTTCCTCGACGGCCCCTTCGCTGTCGTCTACTCGCAGTGGGCCGGCAAGGACGAGTACGACGCCCACCGCACCCAGCCGGAGCCGGAGAAGCCGGAGGCGCGGCTGAAGTCCGAGGCGCGGATCGACGCGCTGAAGACGGAGAGCGACTGGAACGGCTACCGCG
This sequence comes from Streptomyces sp. NBC_01476, assembly GCF_036227265.1. Classification (NCBI taxonomy): domain Bacteria; kingdom Bacillati; phylum Actinomycetota; class Actinomycetes; order Kitasatosporales; family Streptomycetaceae; genus Streptomyces; species Streptomyces sp. NBC_01476. The sequence continues at coordinate 5,679,359 of NZ_CP109446.1, forward strand.
TGGTGCACACGCGCGCGGCCGGCGAGTAGCACCACCGCCGGGACCGGCCCGCCCCGGGCCGGTCCCGGCGGACCGTCCCCGGCCCCGCGCGGGGACCCCCCGTACAGCCCCGTGTCTGTCCACCGCAAGGAGTGAGGTATGCACAGCACGCTGATCGTGGCCCGGATGGCCATCGAGTCCAGCCGCGATGTCGCGCGGCTGTTCGGCGAGTTCGACGCCACGGACATGCCCCACCGGATGGGGACCAGGCGCAGGCAGCTCTTCGCCTACCGCGGACTCTACTTCCACCTCCAGGACTTCGCGTCCGACGACGGAGGCTCGCGGATCGAGGAGGCCAAGGACGACCCGCGCTTCGTCGGGATCAGTGCGGACCTGAAGCCCTTCATCGCTGCGTACGACCCCTCGACCTGGCGGTCCCCGGCCGACGCAATGGCCACACGCTTCTACCACTGGGAGAGCGGCGCATGACGGGGCGTCGGGTCGTCATCACAGGACTGGAGGTCCTCGCCCCCGGCGGCCTCGGCCGGGAGGGCTTCTGGCAGCTCATCAGCGAGGGACGCACCGCCACCCGCGGCGTCACCTTCTTCGATCCGTCGCCCTTTCGTTCCCGGGTGGCGGCCGAGGCCGACTTCTGCGGGCTGGACTACGGGCTCAGCCCGCAGGAGGTGCGGCGTATGGACCGCGCCGCGCAGTTCGCGGTGGTCACCGCGCGCGGCGCGGTCGAGCACAGCGGAGTCGAACTGGCCGCGCTTGAGCCTCACCGGATCGGCGTGGTCGTCGGCAGCGCCGTGGGCGCCACCATGGGGCTCGACGAGGAGTACCGCGTGGTGAGCGACGGCGGCCGGCTCGACCTGGTGGACCACCGCTACGCCGTCCCGCATCTGTACGACTACCTGGCGCCGAGCTCCTTCGCCGCCGAAGTGGCGTGGGCGGTGGGCGCCGAGGGGCCCTCGACGGTCGTCTCCACCGGGTGCACCTCCGGCATCGACGCCGTCGGCTACGGCGTGGAGCTGGTGCGCGAGGGAACCGTCGACGTCATGGTCGCCGGAGCGGCGGACGCCCCGATCTCACCGATCACGATGGCGTGCTTCGACGCGATCAAGGCGACCACACCGCGGCATGACGCTCCGGAGCAGGCCTCGCGCCCCTTCGACGGCACGCGCAACGGCTTCGTGCTCGGCGAGGGTTCCGCCTTCTTCGTCCTGGAGGAGTTGGAGAGCGCCATGCGGCGGGGCGCGCACATCTACGCCGAGATCGCCGGCTACGCCACGCGATCCAACGCCTACCACATGACCGGACTGCGGCGGGACGGCGCGGAGATGGCCGAGGCGATCAGGGTCGCCCTGGCCGAGGCCCGGACCAATCCCGAGGACCTCGACTACATCAACGCCCACGGGTCCGGCACCAAGCAGAACGACCGGCACGAGACCGCCGCATTCAAGAAGAGCCTCGGCGAGCACGCGTACCGCACGCCCGTCAGCTCGATCAAATCGATGGTGGGGCACTCGCTGGGAGCCATCGGCTCCATCGAGATCGCCGCGTGCGCCCTGGCGATGCAGCACGACGTCGTGCCGCCCACCGCCAACCTGCACACCCCGGACCCGGAGTGCGACCTGGACTACGTGCCGCTGACGGCACGTGAGCAGCCGGTCGGCTCGGTACTGACGGTGGGCAGCGGATTCGGCGGATTCCAGAGCGCCATGGTGCTCACCACTGCGCGAAGGAGCACCCCATGACCTCCGTCGTCGTCACCGGCATGGGCATCGCCGCTCCCAACGGCCTGGGCGCCGCCGACTACTGGGCGGCCACCCGCGGCGGAAAGAGTGGCATCGGCCGCATCACGCGCTTCGACCCGTCCAGCTACCCGGCCCAGCTCGCCGGGGAGATACCCGGCTTCGAGGCCGCGGAGCACCTGCCCAGCAGGCTGCTGCCGCAGACGGACCGCGTCACCCGGCTGTCGCTGGCGGCGGCGGACTGGGCGCTCGCGGACGCGGGCGTGGACCCGGCGTCGTTCGACCCCCTGGACATGGGGGTCGTCACCGCCAGCCACGCGGGCGGTTTCGAGTTCGGCCAGGGCGAGCTGCGCAAGCTGTGGGCCCAGGGCAGCCAGTTCGTCTCCGCCTACCAGTCCTTCGCCTGGTTCTACGCGGTCAACAGCGGCCAGATCTCCATCCGGCACGGGATGAAGGGACCCAGCGGGGTGGTGGTGAGCGACCAGGCCGGTGGCCTGGACGCGCTGGCGCAGGCCAGGCGGCTGGTACGCAAGGGCACCCCGCTGGTCGTGAGCGGCGCCGTCGATGCTTCGCTGTGTCCCTGGGGCTGGGTGGCCCAGCTCGCCGGCGGGCGGATGACCACCAGCGACGAACCGACCCGGGCCTATACGCCGTTCGACCGCGACGCACGCGGATACGTGCCCGGCGAGGGCGGGGCGATCCTGATCCTTGAGTCCGCTGCCGCGGCCCGTGCCCGCGGCGCCCGGGTACACGGCGAGATCGCCGGACACGGCACGACCTTCGACCCGCCGCCCGGCAGCGGACGCGGGTCCACCCTGCGCACCGCGATCCGTATCGCGCTGGACGACGCGGGCGCCGCTCCCGACGACATCGACGTGGTATTCGCCGACGGCGCGGGCGTGCCCGAACTGGACCGGGTCGAGGCCGAGGCCATCAGCGAGGTCTTCGGATCCGGCGGGGTCCCGGTCACCGTACCCAAGACGATGACGGGCCGTCTGTACTCCGGCGCGGCACCGCTGGACGTCGCCTGCGCGCTGCTGGCCATGCGGGCGGGCGTCATCCCGCCCACCGTTCACGTCGACCCGTGTCCCGAGTACGACCTGGACCTCGTACTGCACCAGCCGCGCACGGCGAAGCTGCGCACCGCCCTGGTGGTGGCCCGCGGCCACGGCGGGTTCAACTCCGCCATGGTCGTGCGCGCCGCCGCGTGAAGGCCCCGCGGACCCGGAGCAGCCCGCGCCGGTGACCGCACACCGCGCCGCCTCGCCTGCCGTATCCCGAAACGAAGGAGACAGACCGACATGACGGACAGCCGATTCACCTTCGACGACCTCAGGCAGATCCTCCTCAAGGCCGCCGGCGCCGAAGAGGGCCTCGACCTCGACGAGGACATCCTCGACACCACCTTCCAGGAACTCGGCTACGAGTCGCTCGCGCTGCTGGAGACGGGCGGCTGCATCGAGCGCGAGTACGGCATCACCCTCGACGACGAGGCCCTGACCGACACCCTGACCCCCCGCGACCTGATCGGCACCGTCAACGAGCGGCTGGCCGCCGGCCGCGCTGCCTGAGAGGACATCACGCCATGGCACAGTCCCCTTCCCGTGTCGCGCTTGTCTCGGGTGCCACCAGCGGAATCGGCCTGGCGACCGCCCGGCTGCTGGCCGCTCAGGGCCACCGGGTGTTCCTCGGCGCGCGCACCGGCTCCGACGTCGACACGACCGTCAAGTCCCTGCGGGTCGGAGGCTTCGAGGCCGGCGGACAGGCTCTCGACGTCCGCGACGGTGCCTCGGTCACGTCCTTCGTCCAGGCCGCGGTCGACGCGTACGGCCGGGTCGATGTCCTGGTGAACAACGCCGGCCGGTCCGGCGGCGGGGTCACCGCGGACATCACCGACGACCTGTGGAACGACGTCATCGACACCAATCTCAACAGCGTCTTCCGGATGACCCGCGAGGTACTGACCACGGGCGGCATGCGGCAGCGCTCGCACGGCCGCATCATCAACGTCGCCTCCACCGCCGGCAAGCAGGGGGTGGTGCTCGGCGCCCCGTACTCCGCCTCCAAGCATGGCGTCGTCGGCTTCACCAAGGCGCTCGGCAACGAGCTGGCGCCCACCGGCATCACCGTGAACGCCGTCTGCCCCGGGTACGTGGAAACGCCGATGGCGCAGCGGGTGCGGCAGGGATACGCCGACGCCTACGGGACCAGCGAGGACGCGATCCTGGAGAAGTTCCAGGCCAAGATCCCGCTCGGCCGCTACAGCACCCCTGAGGAAGTAGCCGGCCTGATCGGCTACTTGGCCTCCGACACGGCTGCCTCCATCACCTCGCAGGCGCTGAACGTCTGCGGCGGACTCGGCAACTTCTGACCGTCCGGAGACCGGACGAGGACCGGAGAAGGAGCACTGCCCATGACGACGCGTCAGGTCGAGCACGCGATCACCATCGCCGCGCCCGCCACCACCATCTACCGGCTGCTGGCGGACGTGAGCCACTGGCCGCAGATCTTCCCGCCCACCATCCATGTCGAGCAGGAGGACACCGGCGCCCACCAGGAGCGCATCCGCATCTGGGCCACGGCGAACGGCGAGGCCAAGAACTGGACGTCACGCCGCACGCTGGACCATCAAGCTCTGCGCATCGCCTTCCGGCAGGAGGTCAGCACCCCGCCGGTCGCCGCGATGGGCGGCACCTGGATCGTCGAGTCCCTCGGCGAGGAGACGTCGCGGGTCCGGCTGCTGCACGACTACCGGGCCGTCGGCGACGACCCGCGGGACCTCCAGTGGATCGACCGGGCCGTGGACACCAACAGCACCGCGGAGCTGGCCGCCCTGAAGGAGAACGTCGAGCGCGTCCACGCCGCCGAGTCGCAGGACCTGGTCTTCTCGTTCACCGACACCGTGGAGGTCAACGGCGCCGCCAAGGACGTCTTCGACTTCGTCAACGAGGCCGGCCGGTGGCCCGAACGGCTGCCGCACGTGGCCACCGTGCGCTTCACCGAGCCGTCGCCGGGGCTGCAGACCCTGGAGATGGACACCCGCGCCAAGGACGGCTCGGTGCACACCACCAAGTCCTACCGGGTCGCCTTCGAGCCGGACAAGATCGCGTACAAGCAGGTCACGCTGCCTGCCCTGATGACCCTGCACACCGGCGTGTGGACGTTCACCGAGACCGGCCGGGGCACCACCGAGGCCGGCTCGCAGCACACGGTCTCCCTCAACACCGACAACATCGCCGCGGTCCTGGGTGAGCAAGCCACCGTCGCGGACGCCCGGGCCTATGTGCATGGGGCGCTGAGCACCAACAGCCGCGCCACGCTGGGCCACGCCAAGGACTACGCGGAGCGGAAGAGCTGACATGGCAGCCCAGCACACGGGCCCCGCCCAGCGACCCGGAACCGGCCCCGCCGGCGTGATGGAGACCCAGGTCATCATCGTCGGTGCCGGGCCTGTGGGACTCATGCTCGCGGCCGAGCTGTGCCTGCGCGGCGTCCAGGTGTCCGTGGTCGAGCAGCGCCACCGGCCCACCGCCGAGTCGCGTGCCTCCACGCTGCACGCCCGCACCATGGAGATCCTCGACAGCCGCGGTCTGCTGCCGGACCTCGGCACCCCGCCGAACGAGCCGCGCGGCCACTTCGGCGGCGTACCGCTGAACCTCACGCTGCCCGGGGCCTATCCAGGCCAGTGGAAGGTGCCGCAGACCAAGACCGAGTCAGTGCTTGAGGAGTGGGCGCTGTCGCTGGGCGCGGACATCCGCTGCGGCCACCGGCTGCGGCTCCTCGACCTGAGCCAGCACCCGGAAGCCGTCGAGGTGGAGGCCGTCGGCCGTGACGGGCGCCCGGTCCGGCTGCGCGGCAGCCACCTCGTCGCCTGCGACGGCCAGGACTCCACAGTGCGCCGGCTGACCGGGGCGGACTTTCCCGGCCGGCCGGCCGTCCGGGAGCTGCTGCGCGCCGACGTCGACGGCATCGACATCCCCGACCGGCGTTTCCAGCGGCTGCCACGCGGCCTTGCCATCGCGGCCCGCCGGGCGGACGGGGTGACCCGGGTGATGGTGCACGAGTTCGGCAGCGCCGCGCGGGAGCGCACCGGCCCGGTGCGGTACGAGGAGGTCGCCGCCGCCTGGCAGCGGGTCACCGGCGAGGACATCGACGGCGGGAAGCCGCTGTGGGTGAACCACTTCGACGACGCCAACCGGCTGCTGGCGCAGTACCGGCACGGCCGGGTGCTGTACGCCGGCGACGCCGCGCACCGGCAGATGCCCACCGGCGGCCAGGCGCTCAACCTCGGCCTGCAGGACGCCTTCAACCTGGGCTGGAAGCTCGCGGCCGAGGTCCAGGGGCACGCCCCCGAGGGGCTGCTCGACACCTACCACGAGGAGCGCCGTGCCGTGGGCGCCGCCGTGCTCGCGAACATCCGGGCCCAGGTGGCGCTGCTGCTCGGCGGCCCCGAGGTGGAGCCCCTGCGCTCGGTCCTGGCCGAACTCATCGCCGGCGAGCCGGTGCGTGCCCGGCTCGCCGGAATGATCAGTGGTCTCGACATCCGCTACAGCACCTGCGGCAGCGGCCATCCGCTGGTCGGCGCGCGGCTGCCGTACGCCCGGCTGCTGGTCGGCGGCTGCCCCCGCACCACCTTCGAACTCCTCAGGTCCGGGCGCGGGCTGCTGCTCGGCCTGGACGGACGGCCGCCGGCCGCGGGCGGACGGTGGGCCGATCGCGTCGACCTGGTCGCGGCGCGTCCGGAGCCGGGCGCCGACGCGGGCGAACTGGACGGGGTGGCGGCAGTGGCGGTGCGACCGGACGGCCATGTCGTGTGGGCGGCCGGAGCGGACCCGGGCACCGGGGCAGCCGCCGACACCGGATCCGGAGCGGATCGCGCCGGCGAGGGGCTTACGGCCGTACTCGGACGCTGGTTCGGCGCACCCCGCTGACCCGCACGCTGCTCACGCGCGCCCCGCAGACCGGGGCGCCCGCCCTCCCCACCGGCCGACGGCCGGCCGGGTGTCGACCCTGTGACGCGAACGAACCATTCAGACCAGAGTGAGACGAGGGAGGACAGCCATGGCACAGTCCGTAGTGGACACCGATGTCGTCGTGGTCGGCGCCGGACCGACGGGGCTGATGCTCGCGGGCGAACTGCTCCTGGGTGGCGCCCGCGTCACCGTGATCGAGAAGCTGGCCCGGCCGACCGGCCAGTCGCGGGGACTCGGCTTCACCGCCCGCGCCATGGAGGTGTTCGACCAGCGCGGGCTCCTGCCGGGATTCGGGCAGGGCGAGAGCCTGGAGACCAGCCCGGTGGGCCATTTCGGCGGGCTGCAGTTCGACTACACCGTCCTGGAGGACGCCCACTTCGGAGCCCGCGGCATACCGCAGAACGAGACCGAGGCCGTGCTGGAGGAGTGGGCCGGCAAGCTCGGCGCGGACATCCGGCGCGGCTGGGAGGTGGTGGAGCTGTCGGAGGGCTTCCTCGACGGCGACTCCGTCGAGGCCGTCGTGGAGACACCCGAGGGCACCCGGCGGTTGCGCTCCTCCTACCTCGTGGGCTGCGACGGGGGACAGAGCCGCGTCCGCAAGGCGGCCGGCTTCGACTTCCCCGGACTGCCCGCCACCCGCGCCATGTACCTGGCCGATGTTCTGGGTTGCGGGCTCAAGCCCCGGTTCCTGGGCGAACGCCTCCCGCACGGCATGGTGATGGCCGCCCCGCTGAAGGAGGGCGTCGACCGGATCATCGTCTGCCCGCACGGGACCCCGGCCCGCGAGCGGAACGACGACATCACCTTCGCCGAGGTCGCGGCGGCCTGGCAGCGCATCACCGGCGAGGACATCAGCGGCGGCGGCGCCGAGTGGGTCAGCTCCTTCAGCGACGCCAGCCGCCTGGTCGGGGAGTACCGGCGCGGCCGGGTGCTGCTGGCGGGGGACGCCGCGCACGTCCACCTCCCGGCCGGCGGCCAGGGGTTGAGCACCGGCGTGCAGGACGCGGTCAACCTGGGCTGGAAGCTCGCCGCAACGGTGCGCGGCACCGCCCCGGCGGGCCTGCTCGACACGTACCACGACGAGCGGCACGCGGTCGGGCAGCGGCTGATGATGAACACACACGCGCAGGGGATCGTGTTCCTCGGCGGCGAGCAGTCGGATTCGCTGCGCGCGCTGTTCGCCGAACTCATCGGGCACGACGTGGTCAAGCGGCATCTCGCGGGCATCGTCAGCCATCTCGACATCCGCTACGACCTCGGCGGCACCGGGGCGCAGGCGGACACCGGAGCGCACCCCCTGCTCGGGCGCCGGCTCCCCAAGCGGCCGATCAGCGGGGCCGGCGACGAGAGCGACACCTTCCGCCCCCTGCACCCCGGACGGGGTGTCCTGTTCGACCTGGCCGACAGCGCCGCGCTGCGCGCCACCGCCGGCCCCTGGTGCGACCGCGTCGACGTGGTGACGGCCGCCGCCGAGCCGGTCGAAGGCACCACCGATCCGCTGGCCGGCCTGGCGGCGGTGCTCGTCCGCCCGGACGGCCACGTGGCGTGGACCGGCGAGGGCTCGCCCGGCGGGCTCACCGACGCCCTCGGCCGGTGGTTCGGCGACGGGCGAGCCGCGTAGTGGAAGCGGCCGTCGGGGCGCCGCCCGCCGAGGAGGTCCGCGATGTCCTGCTGGAGGGCGCCGGGGTCGCCCTGTCCGCGCTGCTGAGCGAGCCGCCCGGCGGCGCCGCCCCCAGGGCCCTGGTCGTGGCGGTGCACGGGGGTGGCATGACCGCGAGGTACTTCGACGCGCGGGCGTGGCCCGGCCTGTCACTGCTGCGGCTCGGGGCACGTCTCGGCTTCGCGGTGCTCGCCGTGGACCGGCCCGGCTACGGCCGGTCGGCCGAGGCGCTGCCCGAGGGGATGGGGGTGGAGGAGCAGACCACGGTGCTGCGTGCCGCCGTGGCCGGCTATGCCCGCCGTCACCCCGCGGGTGCCGGTGTCTTCCTGCTGGGCCACTCCTTCGGCGGCAAGCCGGCCCTGTGCTGGGCCGCGCGCGCCGAGCAGGGCGACCATCTGCTCGGCGTGGACGTCTCAGGCTGCGGCCGGCGGTACGCGGCTGACGGGGACAGCTCGCCGTTGGCAGGCCCCGGTGGCCGGCGACAGCACTGGGGGCCGCTGCGGCTGTACCCGCAGGGCACCTTCCGGGCCGGCGCGGACATGGTCGCCCCCGTGCCCGCCCGGGAGGCGGCCGAACTCACCCACTGGCCCGAGTCCTTCGCACGGCTGGCGCCACGGGTGCGGGTACCGGTGCGGTTCACCTTCGCGGAACACGAGGCGCTCTGGCGCCACCGGGACGCGGACCTGGCAGAACTCGCGGCCTGTTTCGCCATGTCCCCGCGGGTGCTGCTCGACCGCCAGCCGGACGCGGGCCACAACCTCAGCCTCGGCTGGGCGGCCCGTGCCTACCACCTGCGGGCCCTCGGCTTCCTGGAGGAGTGCCTGGTCCAGAACGCCCTCGCACCCGGCGGCCCGGCGCGGTGACGGCCGGCCTCAGTTGCCCAGCACCACGATGTCGAGTTCCCGCAGCCGGTCGGGGTCGCCCACCAGATCGATGGCGGTGATGATGCCGTCACGGATCGTGAAGTCGAAGGCCACGATCACCTTCTTCCTCGCCTGCCACACCGCTCCCACGGAGGTGTCGATGAGCGCGACGCGGGCGGCCTCGGCGCCGCCGGAGAAGATGCCCGCCACGCCGCGGGCGCCATGGGTCATCGGAGCGGCGCCGATGCGGACGGCGGTGTCGTCGGCGTGCATGGTGACGTCGGGGGCGAGCAGGGTCAGCAGACGGTCGAACTCGCCGTTGCGCGCGGCGGTGAGGAAGGCATCCACGATCTCGTGCTGCCGGCGCAGGTCGGGCATCGGAGAGGTGCCGTGGACGCGCCGCCGGGCGCGGCTGGCCAGCTGGCGGGTGGCACCCGGGCTGCGGCCGATGACCTGGGCGATGTCGGCGAACGGCACGGCGAACATGTCGTGCAGCACGAAGGCGAGCCGCTCGTCCGGTTCGAGGGTGTCGAGGACCACCGAGAGCGCCAGGCCGACCGAGTCGGCCAGCATGGCCTCCTGCTCGGGGTCCGCGTTCTCTTCGGTGGGGACGGGCGCCGACGCTTCGGTATGCTCCTCGAAGAACTCCTCGCGGCGGCTGCGGGCACGCAGCAGGTCCAGGCAGACGCGGCCGACGACGGTGGTGAGCCAGCCGTCGAGGTTCTCCACCGACTCTGTATCGCTGCGGTGCAGCCGGATCCACGCCTCCTGCACCGCGTCCTCGGCCTCGTCGGTGGAGCCCAGCATGCGGTGAGCCACGGCGTGCAGCCGTGGGCGCTTCTCCTCGAAGGCCCGTGCGAGCAGGTCGTTCTCGTCCATGGACACCGTGGTTCCCTTCGCTGTTCGCCGATGCTTGGCCGCCTGGTACATCTTCGCCCCACGAGCCCCCACAGCTGTGACGAACGCGACCGTCCGCGTGTGACGGGTCCGCGCTGATCGGCCTTCGCGTCGGCGCCCGGGCCGCCGCTGTCACACTCGCCCGCTGCCGGTCGTCGTAGAAGTGACGCATGCCGACCAGCGTGCGTCCTGGATTCCCGTGGAAAGGGATGCATATGGAAGCGCGCCTCACCAACCCGGCGATGATCCTCAACGCCACGCAGCCCATTCAGGACATGTACAAGGCCATCTACGCCGGCGGCGTCCCGAAGACGACCCTCGACCTGGTTCACCTGCGCGCAAGCCAGATCAACGGTTGCAGCTCGTGCGTGGACTCCGGCTCCCGCGGCGCCCGCAAGGGCGGCGAGAGCGAGGAACGGCTGTTCGCGGTCGCCGCCTGGCGCGAGACGCCGTACTTCACCGATGCCGAGCGCGCCGCGCTGGCGCTGGCCGAGCACGCCACCAGGCTGTCCGACCGCAGCGACCAGGTGCCGGACGAGGTCTGGGACGTGGCCGCCGCCCACTTCGACGAGAAGGGCCTGGCCGCGCTGGTGCTGATGGTCGCGCTGACCAACTTCTTCAACCGCCTGAACGTCACCACCCAGCAGGTGGCCGGCGACTGGGGCTGACAGACCTCCACGGGCCGGGCCCGGCCCACCGGGCGGTGGACCGGGCCCGACCCGTGGAGCCGGTGGACCGGCCCCCGCGGGCCGGCCCGGCCCGCGGTCAGTCCCTGCGCGCGCGGCGGGACGGGGCGAGGTTGATGCGCCAGGAGACCCCGAACCGGTCGGTCACCCACGCGAACCTGGCACTGAACTCGTAGCTGTCCGCCGGCATGATGACCTCGCCCTTCTCGGACAGGGACGCGTAGAACCGGTCGAACTCCTCCGCCGTCCCGCACTGCACGTAGATCGCCGTCGCCGGTGAGAAGGCGTACGCGTCCCACGCCGCCAGCTCGTATCCCTTGGCTCCGGGCGGCGGCATGTTCGTGCACATGAACGTCTGCCCGTCGAGTGTGAAGAGCGCGTGCTGCAGGGTTCCCTCCTCCCACCCCGTTTCCCCGGCGCGTGCCCGGACGACCCGGTGCACCTCCGAGTTCTCGAACAGCGAGGTGTAGAACTCCAGGGCTTCCTCGGCGTCGCTCCTGAACGCCAGGAACATCATCAGCTTGGGCGCCGGTGTGGGAGGCATCGTGGGTGCTCCTGTTCGTGGTCGGGTCACCGCTTGTCGCCAGGGAGGACGGTAGCCGTCCGTCCGGGCTGTTCAACCGGGTCCGCGGGCGGTTGAACATGCCGGTCGAGTCCGCCACCACCGAAGCTCAGCGGGTGGTCCAGAGGGCACCGCAAGCATGTGTGGACATCAGTGACGGACGTGAAGAAGTGACCCGGAGGGTGAGCGCCCGTGAGAGAGAACGCACCGCCGGCGGACCGGTCCGCCCGTGCCGAGCGGATCGCCGCGCGGACCCGCAGCAGCAACTGGCGGAAGCCACCGCGCCGTATCGAGACCACCGAGTGCATCACCTGCGACAGTTGCCTGCGCGGCTGTCCCGAGGAGTTCGGCGCAATCGTCGACCGCGGCCTGGACGTCGTGATCATCCCCGAGCTGTGCTCGGGCTGCCCCGCCTGCGTGCTGGAGTGCCCGGTTGACTGCATCTACGTCGACGAGGACTGGAGCCCGTCCGACGACAGCCTGTGGAACCTCGTCGAGTTCCCCGCGGGGACCCCGTGACCGGGTCGGCGGAGCGTGAGAACCGTCGCGCGGTCAACGCCAGGAAGCGGATCAGCCGCCGCCCCACCAGGCTGGGAACACCCGCGGGAACCACCCAGGGACCGGACCGCCGGCGCGACCCCGGTGCGGGTTTCCCCGGACTGCTCGGCCGCGTCTGGGAGCGGGCGCGGGCGGCCGGGGACCTGCGGGAGGCCGTGGACATCCTGCTCGGCCTGGACGGGCACGTGCCCCCGGACGTCCAACTGCGGGCGCTGAGCACGTCGGACGAGGCCGCGTTCATGGCTCTGTGGGGGGTGACCTGGCGGGCGACGGCCCCCACGGAGGGCGCCGGGACGGTGTCCTCGTCCGAGGATCCGGCCGCCGATCCGGCCCATGACGGCGAGCCCGTCTTCCTCGGTGAGCTGGGGCTGGCCACCACCGGCCGGATCGTCCTGCGTGCCCCCTCGCAGGGGCCGCTCGACCGGACAGAACTGGTCGGCGGGGTGCTGCGGGTGCCGTGGTCGCGGCGGGCCGCCCGCGCCTACCACGACCAGATGGGCCGGGCCGCTGCCCGGACCGCCCGGTCTCTCGCCGACTGCCGCCAATGGCTGGAACAGCAGGGCGGGAAGGGCCGCGACGAGCTGGTCGAGCAGGTGAAAGAGGCAGCCCTGCGCACCGCCCCGTTCGTGCTCTACCAGGAGGACCGGCAGTACACGAACTTCCGCGACCAGAACACCATCACGGGCAAGACCCTGTGGCCGGGACACCCCGACTGCGTGCTCAGTGGCCTCCTGGGGCTGCCGCTGGACCTGTGGTCGGACAGCGACGTGCAGATGCTGATCGCCCTGACCCTGCTCATCCGGTCGGCCGGCTTCGGCCGGGTCGAGGAGGCCAACGGCACCCAGCTCAGCATGGACCATGTCGCCGTCATGCTGGAGCGCGTGCGGCGGGCCTACAACGCCGTCCCCGGCGGCGAGGCGATCGCCCCTGCCGGGTCGCACCGCATGGCGGACGTGAAGGAACTCGCCGAGGCGCTGGGCGCACGCCGCCGGCAGGTGGCCGGAGCGGCCCAGCTCTACCGCGAGATCCACGGCGCCCTGATGCACAAGATCGAACGCGTGGCCGCCGAGACCGACGAGGTACGGGCCCGGGACGCGGAGATCGCGGCGCGGCTGGCCGGGCGCCTGCCGTTGGCAGGTGCCACCCTGGCCGAACTGGGCCCCGGCGCCGCGGCGCGGCCGCAGTGGCTGGCCGAGCCGCACGGGGAGTACGCCACCGGCCTGGAGTCGCTGGTGTACGAGACCGTGGCGGCCTGCGCCGAGGTGTTCCGCGCCGACTTCGCCATGAGCCGCGGGATGCGCTCGCTGCCGGAACTCATCGACCGGATGAGGGCGGAGCGCTGGGCGGAGATCTGCGACTGGGACATCACCCGCTACTTCTGCTGTGTGGTGCCAAGGCCGGAGGCACGCGCCCACTTCGGCGGCTCGGCCGCGACGCTCGCCGACGCGGCCTGGGCGATGTCGTCCCGCATGCAGTACAACTCCTGGCACTTCGTGCCCGGCAATCTGCCCCGGGACCCGGCCGTGACGGCCCGGGACCACTTCGTGCCGCCCACCATCCCCGACATCGCGTTCTTCTCCGACCAGCACCACCACGGCCACGTCACCAACAAGGTCCGGTTCTCCATCCGTTCGCCGCAAGCCGTCGAGGTGGCGGGGCGCGTCTTCAACGGCTTCGTGGACCTGCGGCTGCTGCGCTGCGCGGGCACCCCGTTCGACGAACAGGATCTGCTGGTGGCCCACCGGGTGTCCGCGTTCCTTGCCCGGATGACCGGCCTGGCCGCCCGACTCGCCGCGGATGGGGTGCCGTTGGAGGTCACGGCGTTCGACGCCGAATGGCACTGGCGGAAGATCGCCGGTGACGACGCGGGCGCCACAGCCGGCCCGGACCCGGCGGACACGGCCGATGACGCGGACAGCGGCGACGCGGTCCTGTCCGGTCCCGCGGGTACCGTCCGATGACGGCCCAGGGCTTCGGCGCCCTCAGGGAACGTCTGCGCCAGGGCGAGACCAGCGTCGTCGAGCACGTCCAGTCCATGTTGACCGCCATCCAGGCCGACAGCCGGGGCGCGTTCGTCGCGGTCGCGGGCGACGAGGCGCTGCGGGCGGCCGAGGAGGCCGACCGGCGCATCCGTGAGCGAGGAAGACACGCCTGGCACGGGGCCCCGCTGCTGGGCGTCACGGTCTCGGTGAAGGATCTGCTGCAGACCCGCGACCTGCCGACCGCCCGCGGCTCGCTGCTGGAGAACCGGCGGGAGCGCGCGGACGCCCCGGCCGTCGCCCGGCTGCGGAGGGCCGGCGCCGTGGTCGTCGGCAAGACCGCCACTTCCGAGTACGGCTGGAGCGCCTCCACGGTGAGCCGCGTCGCACCGCCCACCAGCAACCCCTATGACCCCGCGCGCACCGCCGGAGGCTCCAGCGGCGGGGCCGCCGCGGCGGTGGCGACGGGACTCGGCGACGGCGCCCTGGGCACCGACGGGGCCGGCTCGGTGCGGATCCCTGCGGCCTTCTGCGGCGTGGTCGGTTACAAGCCGTCGTACGGACTCATCCCGTACGTCCCCGGTTGCGCGGACCGGCTGGCCCACCAGGGCACGCTGGCCCGCGGCGTGGCCGAGGCCGCCGCCCTGGCCGCCGCTGTCCGCGGCCCCCACCCGGCCGACCCCGACTCCGGGCTCGGTTCGATCGAAGCGGCCCCCGAGACCGGCTCCCGGCGCATCGGCTGGGTCGAGTGGGAAGGCACCAGCGAGGAGGTCCGCCGGGTCACGGAGCGGGCGAAGTCCGCCCTGGCCGCCCTGGGCCACCGCGTCGAGCCGGTGGAGGTGCGGTGCGCGAACCTGTACCCGGCCCTGGTCGACATCCTGGCCGCTTCCGAGGCGGCCGGGACAGCGCCGGAGGACGAGGAGCTGTGCGACCCGGGCCGGCTGGAGGTCGTCCGTTACGGGCGCCTGCTCACCGGTACCGCGGTGATGCGCGCCGAGGAGGTGCGCCAGGAAGCGCGGGCGAGGCTGCGCTCGGTCATGGCCCGGTACGGGCTGCTGGCCATGGCCACCGTTCCCGTCGAGCCGTTCGACGTGCGGGCCATCGGGCCGGACTGGGCGGCCGATCCCCGGGACCTGCTCTGGCTGGCGTGGTCGCCCGCCACCTACCCCTTCAACCTGACCGGTCAGCCTGCGGTCACCCTGCCGGCCGGGCTGACCTCCTCCGGGCTGCCGGTCGGAGTGCAACTTGTCGGCGCCGTCGGGGCCGACGAGCTGGTCCTGACGGCGGCCCACCGCCTGGAAGCGGAACTGGGGCAGCTGCCCCCGCCCCGCGCACCGCACGAGCTGGTCGCCACCACGGAAAGGACCCTGTGAGCCGTGTACACCCGGTCATGGCGCCCCGTCGCCGCCGAGGACAGCGTCGGAAGTCCCTCGTTCGTCTCCGAGCACGGACTGTGGAGCGATGAGCAGTCCGCCGTCGCCGAGCGGATCGAGGCCGGTCTCGGAGAGACCGACCTCGTACGACTCGTCTTCCCTGACCCGCACGGGCTGGCCCGCTCCAAGACGCTCACCGCGGACGCGTTCCGCTCGGTGCTGCGCAACGGCATGAACTTCAGCCCCGGGCCCTTCGTGTTCGACACCGGCCACGCCATCGCGGTCGACTTCCTCGGCGAGCCCGGCATAGGCGTGGAGGAGATCGCCGGCGCGGGCAACTTCATCCTGGTGCCCGATCCGCTCACCTTCCAGGTCCTGCCCGGCACCCAGCCGCGCACCGCCTGGGTGATGGGTGACGAGTACCTGCGCGACGGCACAGCGCACCCGCTGTCCTCGCGGGCCGTGCTGCGCCGGCTCGAAGCCGAGTACGCCGGCCGCGGCTACGCGCCCGTGATCGGGCTGGAGGTCGAGTGGTACCTCACCCGCCTGCTCGACGCCGCCCCGGGCAACGCGGGCAACGGCTTCGGCCTCCAGGGCAACGCGCCCCGGGCGGCGGCCGTCAACGCGGGCTACCAGTTCAATCTGGATGCCCGCTATGACTCCGTCGCCCCGATCACCGACCCGCTGGCGCTGCACCTGCTCGAACTCGGGCTGCCGCTGCGCTCGATGGAGCACGAGTCCGGCCCCGGTCAGGTCGAGTGCACGTTCAGCCCCATGTCCGCGCTCGACGCCGCCGACGCGATGCTGCTGTTCCGCACCGTCACCAAGCGGTGGTGCGCACAGCGCGGCCACCACGCCTCCTTCATGTCGCTGCCGTTCCTGGACTCCTTCGACCCCAGTGGCTGGCACCTGCACCAGTCCGTCCGGGAGACGGCGACCGGGCGCAACCTCTTCTCGGCCGAGGGGCCGGCCGGCGGCCTGTCCGCGGAGACCAAGGCGTACGCCGACGGGCTGCTGGCCTGGAACCGGGAACTGTTCCTGCTGTCGGTGCCCACGGTCAACGGCTACCGGCGGCTCGGCCCCCGCCACACCCTGGCGCCCACCCGGGTCGACTGGAGCACGGAGGACCGCAGCGCCATGCTCCGCATGGTCGGTGGCGGCACCGGCGCGCACATCGAGAACCGCAGCGCGGAACCGTGCGCCAACCCCTACCTCGCCGTCGCCGGGCAGCTCTTCGCGGGCCTGGAGGGACTCGGCGGGGCGGCGGACACCGGCCGGAGCCCACGGGCCGCCGGTCCGGCGCCGGAGTTCGTGCCGCAGTCCCTCGCCGAGTCGCTCGACGCCTTCCGCGCCGGCCGCGCGGACCGACTGCTCGGCGCCCCCCTGAAGGCATGCCTGGTCAAGCTCAAGGAGAGCGAGCTGCGGCGGTTCGAGAACTGGTGCGCCATGACCGGGTCCGACGGCGACCGGAGCACGGACTGGGAGCAGCGCGAGTACTTCGAGGTGTACTGACTGTTCGAGACCCACGGACTGTTCGAGACCCACCGACCGTTCGAGACCCACGGACAACCGGAGACGAGGTCGTTCCATGATCCCCCGTTACACCTTGCCCGAGATGTCGGATCTCTTCTCCGACCAGGCACGCTACGCCACCTGGGCGCGCGTCGAGATCCTCGCGACCGAGGCGCAGGTGAGCCTCGGACGTGTGCCGGAGGACGCGCTCCGGGACATCCGCCGGGCGCGGGTGCCGCTCCCCGACCGGGTCGCCGAGTTCGAGAAGGAGCGCGACCACGAAGTGCTCTCGTTCCTCGCCGCGTACTGCGAGGACATGCCGGACTCCTCGGCACGCTGGGTGCATCTCGGCATGACCAGCTACGACCTGGTGGACACCGCGCTCGGCCACACCCTGGCCCGGGCCACCGACCTGCTGACGGCGGCCGGGCGGCGGCTGCGCCGGGTGCTCGTGGACAGGGCGCTGGAACACTGGGAGACCCTGATGGTCGGGCGCACCCACGGGGTGCACGCCGAGCCCACCACCTTCGGCCACAAGCTCGCCGGCCACGCCTTCGCCGTCGACCGCTCGCTGCGGCGGCTGGCAGCGGCCCGGGATGCCGTCGCGGTCGGCACGATCTCCGGCTCGGTGGGGACCTACGCGCTCATCGACCCGTTCGTCGAGGACCATGTGTGCCAGGCGCTTGGCCTGGGCGTCGAACCCGCCCCCAGCCAGGTCGTCGCCCGCGACCGGCACGCCCAGCTTCTGCAGGCGGTGGCGGCCATGGGGGCCTGTGTCGAGCAGATCGCCCTGGAGCTGCGGCTGTTGCAGCGCACCGAGGTGGCCGAGGTGGAGGAAGGGCGGGCCTCGGCCTACCAGGGGTCCAGCGCCATGCCGCACAAGCGCAACCCGACGACCAGCGAGCGGCTGTGCGGACTGGCGCGGCTGCTGCGTGGCTACGCGACCGCCGCGCTGGAGAACGTCGCTCTCTGGCACGAGCGGGACCTGGCCCACCAGTCCGTCGAGCGCGTCATCCTGCCCGACAGCCTCTCGGTCGGCCACTTCCAAGCGGTGAAGGCAGCGGAACTGGTGGCCGGGCTGCGGGTGCACCCCGACCGGATGCGGGCGGCCATCGACCGTACCGGCGGGCTCGTCCACAGCTCCGCCGTTCTCTTCGACCTGCTGGGCGGGGGAGCCGAGCGGGAGCGGGCATACCGCTCGGCCCAGGCTGCCGCGAACCGCACGGCCACCACGGGGAAGCCGTTCGCGGACACCCTGGCCGAGGAGGGCATCGCGCTGCGGGAGGAACTGCGGCCCGAGCGCTTCCTGGCACACCACGATGTCGTACGCCGGCGATTGGAGAAGCTCGATGAGCGGGAAGACTGAACGCGACTGGAAGACCGAACGGGTCGACGGGCGGGACCTCGGCCTGGACGAGGTGCTGGAGGTCTACCGCTCCTCGGGTCTGGGCGAGCGCCGGCCGGCCGGCGACCGCGAGCGGATGGCCACCATGGTGCGGGAGGCGAACCTCGTCGTCGTGGCCCGGGACGCGGACGGCGCGCTCATCGGTATCGCCCGCAGCCTCTCCGACTTCTCCTACGTCACCTACCTGTCGGACCTCGCCGTCGTGCACGGCCACCAGCGAAGCGGGGTGGGCCTCGCCCTGCTGGAGGCGACCCGGCGGCAGGCCCCGGACGCCAAAATTGTCCTGCTCTCGGCGCCCGCCGCGAGCGGCTACTACCCGCGCATCGGTTTCACCCGGCACGACTCGGCGTGGGTCCTCAACCCCGGGCAGCCGCTGACCGCCTCGCGCACCGCCGCGGAGGAGGACGCGGTCACTCATCCCTAGGTCCGGTGCCGGGAACGGGCCGGCCACCACCGCGGCGAGCAGAGCACACTCCCTGGGGAAGGCATGACTCAGATTCCGTCACAGGCACTGCTGGAACCCCGCGTCCCCGTCCCCCCCGCCGTGCCCGAGGCCGTCGCATCAGCCGGGCAGCGCATCCTGGTGGTGGACGCAGACGCGGACCGCGCCGGATCGCTGACAGCCCAGCTCCGGCGGCACGGGCACGACCCGGTCGGCGTCGGACGCGGCAGCGCCGCCCTTCAGGCGTACGAGGACGTCGAGATGGTACTGCTCGATCTCGACCTGCCCGACCTCGACGGCCTGGAGGTGTGCCGCGCCCTGCGGGCGGTCAGCCAGGTCCCGATCATCATCGTCACCGCCCGCCGCTCCGAACTCGACTGCGTGCTCGGACTGCACGCGGGCGCCGATGACTACGTCACCAAGCCCTACGGGCTGATCGAGCTGATGGCCCGGATGGAGGCGGTGCTGCGGCGCACCCGCCGGCAGCCCGCGGCGGCGAGGGACATCCGCCGCGGACGCCTGCACATCGATGTCGACTCGCGTGAGGTCAGCGTGGACGACGAACGGATAGCGCTCACCCGCAAGGAGTTCGACCTGCTGTACCTGCTGGCGGCCCAGCCGGACGCGGTGATCCCGCGCAAGCAGCTCCTGCAACAGGTGTGGGGCGACTCCTGGTCGCGCCGCACCATCGACACGCACGTCAGCAGCCTGCGCGGCAAACTCGGCGGCAGCGGCTGGGTCGTCACCGTCCGCGGGGTCGGCTTCAAACTCGGCACCGGCTGAACGGCACCGGCTGAACGGCCCCGCGATCCGGTCGTGTTCCGGCGCGGGAACGGACCGGATCGCCGGGCTTGACGGCCGTCGCGCCACATCGCTTGTCGGGCACGGCATTTCGGACAGGAGGCGGTGCCCATGGGCGTGATGACCGGTGAGGCCGAGGAGACATCGCGCGAAGGCCGGCGGCGCGGTGTGCGACTCACGCTGATTCCGCTGCTGCTCGCGATGCTGCCCTCCTCGCTGGGCACCACGATCGTCGCGACGTCGATGCCGACCATCGCCGGTGACCTGGGGGGAGTCGAGCACCTGTCCTGGGCAGTCACCTCCTACACACTCGCCGCCGCGGCTTCCACTCCCGTCTGGGGCCGGCTCGGCGACATGTACGGGCGCAAGCGGTGGCTCATCGTGGCCATGTCGGTCTTCCTGACCGGGTCGGCCCTGAGCGGACTGGCCGAGACGATGGGGCAGTTGATCGCCGCCCGCGCGGTCCAGGGGCTCGGCGGCGGCGGGGTCGCGGTCTGCGTGATGGCGGTGATCGGCGAGCTGATACCACCCCGGGAACGCGGCAAGTACCAGGGCATGATCAGCAGCGTCATGGTGTTCTCCATGATCGTCGGCCCGCTGGTCGGCGGCACCATCACCGATGGTCTCGGCTGGCGCTGGGCGTTCTGGATCAACCTGCCGCTCGGCGCACTCGCCCTGGCCCTGGTCGCCCGTCTGGTGCGGGTGCCGAGCCGGCGCAGAGAGGCCCACATCGACTACGTGGGCGCGCTCCTGCTGGTCGTCTGCATCACCTCCCTCGTCCTGGTGCTCACCTGGGGCGGAGTGCACTATGCCTGGCACTCCGGAGCGATCCTGGTGCTCGCGGCCGTCTCCGTCACGGCGCTGGCCGGTTTTGTCCTCGCCCAGTCCCGGGCCACTGAGCCGGTGCTGCCGCCGTGGCTCTTCCGCAGCCGCAACTTCACACTGATGTCCGTGCTGAGTTTCACCAACGGCTTCGTGATGTTCGGCGCGGTCTTCTATCTGCCGCTGTACCAGCAGGCGGTGAACGGCGCCTCGGCGGCCGGCTCCGGCCTGTTGCTGCTGCCGATGCTCGGCTCGCTTGTCGTTGTCTCCCAGTTCTCCGGGCGGTTCCTCGCGAACACCGGCAACTACCGGGTCCTCCAGATCGGCGGCGCCGCCGCCATGCTGCTGGGCGCCCTGATGCTCGCACGGGTGGACACGGCGACCTCGCGGCTCACCGTCGAGCTGTCCATGGCGCTGCTCGGCGCCGGCATGGGTTCGCTGGGGCAGAACGTGGTGACCGTCGCGCAGAACAGCGTCGACCTCCAGGAGGTGGGGGTCGCCGCGGCGGCGATCACCCTCTTCCGCACACTGGGCAACTCGGTCGGTGTCGCCCTCATGGGCACCCGGTTCAACGACCGGGTGCGTGAGGTGATGGCCGAGCGGACCGGCGGCGCCGTGAGCCTGCGCCAGACCAGGCTGGACGCGAGGGGCCTGGACCGGCTGGCTCCGGGGGTGCGTGCGGTGTACGAGGCGGCGGTCACCGAGGGCATTCGGGACGCTTTCCTGCTGGGTTCGGTGGCCGCGGGGCTCGCCTTCGTGACGTCGCTCCTCGTCCGGCAGGTGGCCCTGCGGGCCACACGAGGGCGGCAATCCTGACAACGGCAAGGGGCCACGCGGACAGTCCGCGTGGCACGCACCGCGCGGCCGGCGGGTACGGCACCCGCGGCGCGGACGCGCACCGGCCCCGCGGCCTTCAGGCTGCTGGGCCGGTGCGCGTCCGGTGCGGTCAGCGCCGGACCGCCTCGACGACAGAGATCGCCGCCGGCGTCTGCACGACGCGCTCCAGCTCGAACCCGGCCTGGGCCAGCAGCCCGGCGTACTGGGCGCGCGTCCGCTCCTTGCCGCCGACCAGCAGCATCAGCCACAGGTCGGTCAGCTTGCCCGCGTGCGGGCTGTTGAGCTTGTCGGGGACGACCATCTCCATCAGGAGCAGCCGGCCGCCCGGATTCATCGCCTCCCGCACGTTCCCGAGGATCTCCAGGACCTGCGGCTCGGGCCAGTCGTGCACGATGTGCTTCAGGATGTACGCGTCCCCGCCGGGCGGCACCGGGTCGAACAGGCCGCCGTCAGCGATCGAGCAGCGCTCGGAGACACCCTGCTCCTGGAGGTAGGCGGCCGCGCCGTTGATCCCCACGCGCGGATCGGAGAGGACGCCGCGCGCCGAGGGAACTTTCCTCAGCACGCCGGCCAGCAGATCCCCCCGGCCGCCGCAGAAGTCGACCACGGTGCCGAACCGCCCGAAGTCATAGGCGGCGAGCAGCGGTTCGGTCTCGGTGGCCGACATCGCGCCCATGCCGCCCATGAAGACGGCACCGTACTCGGGGTTGGCCTCAAGGAACTCGAACGCGCTCATCCCGCGCAGCTTGGGCAGACTCGGCTCCCCGGTGCGCACCGCGTCGGCCAGGCGGCCCCAGTCCTCCCAGTGGATGGGGTGGCCCATCAGCAGCGCGATCCCGTGCATGGACATCGGCGCGCCCTCGATCAGCGCCCGTGCCATCGGGGTCAGCTTGAACCGGCCGTCCTTCAGCTCGGTGAAGACGTCGTAGGACGCCAGCAGCCGCAGCAGCCGGTGGAGCGTGTCGGGGTCGGATCCGGTCCGCCGCGCGATCTGTTCCGGCCGCAGCGGGCCGTCGGTGAGGGTTTCCGCGACCCGCAGCTCGGCGGCCACGTAGAGGGCCTGGCTGACCATGGCTCCCTGGACCAGTTCGAGGAGCGCGAACGGCGGGGGTGCGAGTTTGCGCGTCAGGCCCTGCAGAGCCGAACGCACCCCTTCTATGGCGCGGACGACACGGGCGGGCGGCAGTGGCGGCATGGAATCCTCCGGTTGGGGAGCGATGGAATGCGGGAACGTGCACAGTCCGGCGGAGCGGCGCCGGACCGGGTCCTGACAGAGCGCGGAACTCCGGAACTCGCGGGGCGACCGAGGCCGGTGAGGTCTTCGTGGACCCCGGCCGGCGACACCTCACTCCCGCAGAGCCCGGTCGACCAAGGGCCCGGCGACACCGGTGTACCGCTCCGGATCGAGCAGTTCCGCCAGTTCCTCCCGGCCCAGAACTCCGACCAGTTCGGGCAGACCGGCCAGGACCGCACCGAGAGGACGGCCGGTCAGCCGTGCCTGTTGTGCGGCAGCGGTGAGCAGTTCCTTTGCCGGGACCTTGCCGAGCCGGGGCGCCAGATACGCCGAGACGCGCTCGGAGACGATCTGTCCCGCGGTCGCATCGAGGTTGTCGCGCATCCGCCCCGGGTGCACGGTCAGTCCCGCGGCCAGCTCGGCGGCCGCATGCGCGGCCCCGCCGGTGATCCGGAGGCACTCGCGCAGCGGCTGCCACTCGGCGTGCCACTGCCCGGCGGAGCGCTCGTCCTCAGCTGCCATGCAGTGCGTCAGGACGGAGCTGAGGGCCGGAACCTGCACCGCGGCCGAGCGGATGAGCGTCGCCAGAACCGGGTTGCGCTTGTGCGGCATCGCCGATGACGCGCCCCGCCCGGTCCCGCCGGGCTCGGCGACCTCGCCGATCTCGGTACGCGACATGACCTGGACATCCGCCGCCATCTTGCCCAGGGCCCCCGCGGTGTGGGCGAGGGCTGCGCCGAGGTCGGTGATCGGCGTGCGCAGCGCGTGCCAGGGCAGTACCGGCCGCGCCAGGCCCGTCTCCGCGGCGAAGGCGTCGACCAGGGTGTCGAGCGCGTCGTCGGGGGCGTCGTCCCCGGTGCCCGAGGGCGCGCCGGCGGCGTACTGGAGATAGCCGGCCAGCGTGCCGGCCGCACCGCCCAGGGACACCGGGAGCCCGTGCTCGGCCACCCGCTCCAGGCGGGCGATCGCGTCCAGTACGAGCTGCCGCCAGCCGGCCGCCTTCAGCCCGAAGGTGGTGGGCACGGCGTGAAGGGTGAGCGTCCGGCCGGCCATGGCCGTGTCCCGGTGCGTGGCCGCAAGCCGTGCCAGGGAACCGGCTGTGGCACGCAGGTCGGCCAGCACCGGGCGCAGTGCCCGCGACGCCACCAGCATGGCGCCGGTGTCGAAGATGTCCTGGCTGGTGGACCCGCGGTGCACGTACTCGGCAGCCTCGGGCGCCTCCTTGGCGACTGCCCGGGTCAGCGCGGCCACCAGACCGACCACGGGATTGGCCGTACTGCGGGCAGCCAGGGCCAGTTCACGCACGTCGAAGAGCTCGGCCCGGGCGGCGGCGGTGATCGCCTCGGCCGCCGCGGCCGGCACAGTGCCGCACCGGACCTGCGCCCTGACCAGCGCGGCCTCCGCGTCCAGCAGCGCCTGCAGCCAGGCGGTGTCACCGACCGCGGCCTCCACGGCGGTGCCCACGCGCACCGGGGACAGCAGCCCGGAGTCCGGCTGCGCCGCGGGCACCTCCTCCGCTACCTCTTCCGGCCCCTCTTCCGGCCCCGCGGAGGCGTCCCTGGGGGCATCTGCGAACTCGCTGCGTGGTGTCCTCACTGGTGCACCTCTCTCATGCGGGTGGCGATCGGAGTCCCGGGAGTCCCGGGAGTCCCGGGAGCAGCCGGAGCGATCGGGGCGGCGGGAGCGGTCGGAGGAGCCGGAGCGGCCGCGCTGCCAGAAGCGCCGCCCGGAGTGCCTTTCACGGTGTCCGCCGCCGCAGGACCGTCTGCCGGGCGCACCCGATCCGGCGCGGGCCCCGGCGGGGCGGGCAGCGCCAGCACCGTGCCCGCGATGGCGTCGGAGTCCTCCAGCGTGACGGACCCGACCCCGGGCCGTATCCCGGCGGCCGTGACCCAGTGCACCGACTCGGTCGGCACCCCGTAGGCGAAGCGCCGCGGGTGCGCCGTGCCGTCGGCGCGCAGCAGGTGGTACGGCCGGGCCGACACGGCGAGCCCCCCGGTCTCGTAGTCGCCGTCCGCCCCGGGGATGCGGTACGGGCGGCACAGCCCGGTGTCCAGCAGCCGCCGCAGCAGCGGGTCGGCGGTGCGGCGGAGATCGGTTTCGCACAGCCGGGCCTCGATCAGGGCGGTGGCCCGGATCCGGACGCCGGGGATCTCGGTCGACGTGGCGACGAAGCCGGCGCCCCGCACACCGTCCCCGGGGTCGGGGGTGACACGCATGCCGGGGCCGGTCAGGTCGAGCACCCCGGCGTCCAGCAGCGCGATCATCTCCTCCACCCGGCGGGCGGGCGGGCCGATGGACAGATAGGCGTTGAGAGGCGTGTACCACTGGTCCAGTTCGTCGCGGTGCGAGGCTCCGTCGAGCCCGCCGTGGTCAACGGCGAGCCGGATCTCGTTGCGCAGGTCCCGCAGCACGTCCAGAGCGGCCTTGAGCGGCCCGTGCACGTTGCCCCGGTGCGCCTCCCGAACATCCCGGATCAGGTGCTCGCGCAGCCAGCCGCGGAACTCCGCCAGGTCGCGGAAGACCCGGGAGCCGTACGGGCGGGTGATCACGCCCCAGTCCCAGCGCTCCTCCGGCCCGATCCCCGCGGCGTCGAGCGCGGCGTCCTCCGCCTGCCCCGCGGCGGCACGCAGGAAGCACGACGAGAACCGTGCCACGCCGGCCGGGTCGTCACCGCGCGCGGTCAGCAGGGCCTCGTAGTAGACGCTCCGCACCTCCTTGGAGATCAGCGGCCACAGATCGGTGCCGAAGCGCAACGGCTCCGCGCCTGGCGCGCGCAGCGCTGCGACGTGTTCGGCGGTCAGCAGCCGCGGGGTGTGGCGGCCGTGGGCGCCCTTCTCGTTCTCACCGCGGGAGTGGTACGGGACACCGCGCCGGGAACCGGCGTACATCTTCGGCTCCCGGCCCGACGGCCGGTAGACGAGCCGGCCGTCCACGGGCTCGAACCTGCCGCCCCTGGCATGGGTGAACAGCGACATGTAGTCGAAGAAGTTGAGACCCAGCCCGCGCAGGAGTACGGGCTCACCCGGCGGCACACACGACAGGTCCACGTCC
The DNA here is from genome assembly GCF_036227265.1 of Streptomyces sp. NBC_01476. Taxonomy (NCBI): domain Bacteria; kingdom Bacillati; phylum Actinomycetota; class Actinomycetes; order Kitasatosporales; family Streptomycetaceae; genus Streptomyces; species Streptomyces sp. NBC_01476. The sequence goes on from NZ_CP109446.1 coordinate 5,704,750, forward strand.
GCGGGGTTGGCCGGGGCGATGTGGATGAGACCGTGGCGGGCGGCGAAGGCCGCGAGCGTCCGCTCGTGTTCGTCCGGGCGGGTCGGCAGGTGCCCCTGCGCGAGCACCACCGCGGACAGCCCCGTCAGCCGGGTTCCGTCCTCCAGCAGCACGCTCTGTGGCCCGTGCCCGGCCGGCACATTCGGCACCGGCGGCAGGTCCGGCGCGGGCACCACGTCCGGCACAGGCGTCACGTCCGGCCCGGGCGGCTCCTCCTCCAGGGCCATCGCACGCACCGGGTGCGGGCGGATCACCACGTGTGCCGGGGCGTTTGCCACGATCTGGTGAAAGGCCCAGGTCAGATAGTGGCCGTACAGCGAGCGGGTGGGATAGGTGTCCGGGTCCAGCGCACGGGCCTCGGCCAGTACCCGCGCCCCGGTCGGCGTAGCCGGCCCCGGCGGAAGGGCGCCCCGGCCGAGCGATCTGGCCCACTCGTAAAGGCTCGGCCCCTCCTCCAGCGGGCCGCGGATCCCCACGCTCTCGTCGGTGTACACCGTGACCTGCGAGGCCACGGTGTTCATCAGCAGGTGCGGCGACTGTGACGGCCGCCACACGCGGCCCGCGCCGGGCGGCTCCGGGTCGACGACGTGCACCGTCACGTGGTCCCACAGCGGGGACTTCCGCTCCTGCGCGCACAGTCGCTCAAGCACGGAGAGCCCGCGTGGTCCGGCCCCGACGAGGCACACCTCGGTGCGCCGGCCGCTCACCAAGACGCTCCGCCCGGCAGTGGGTCACGCCTCAAAAGGCCCGTTGGCATGGTCGCGTTCTCCTTGTCGCGGAGGGGGCACACCGGCCTGCAAGCAATGGCCGTGCGGCGCGCTCCACACTCCTCACCCGCTCGGGAGAAACGCTCGACCTGCGCTCGCGTCCCGTTGGAGGCCCACGGCGGCCCGCCGCGGACGAAGGACGGCACTGCCCGATGTCGAGCGGGACACCAACCGCCCTGCAGGGGCGGCCCGCATGGTGGCGGGAAAGCCGGGAGGTGTCCTATGGAGCAGTCGGCGGGCGAGGCCGTGAGGGTGGAGCGCGGATCGGCGGACGAAGTGGAACTGGCCGTGCTGACGGTGGTGTTGATGTCGGTGCTCGGCCGGCCGCGGGTGCCGGGGGACGAGGACGTGGCGGTGCCGGTCGCCGCGCCGTGGCACCGGTGGGACCGCGTGGCGGCGTACCGGTCGCCGCGCAGCTGGCAGTAGTGGCCGCACCGAGAAGGGACGGGCCATGACCCTGACCGATGATGTCTCCCCCTCGCACGCCGGCGGAGACGGACCCTCGCCGACGCCGGCCCCGGACGAAAGCGCGCGCCCCGATGCGCGGGACCGCCCGCGTCCGGACCCGGACGGATCCGGCGGGCCCGTGGCCGCCTTGCGCGAGGTACGGCAGCGGGCCGTGGACGGACCCGGCGCCCGGGCGACCGAGGCGCAGCACGCGAAGGGGAAACTCACCGCGCGCGAGCGGATAGCGCTGCTGCTGGACGAGGATTCCTTCCACGAGATGGAGCAGCTCCGCCGGCACCGGGCGAGCGGCTTCGGCCTGGAGGACCGCAGGCCCTACACCGACGGTGTCGTCACCGGCTGGGGCACGGTGGAGGACCGCACCGTCTTCGTCTACGCACATGACTTCCGGATCTTCGGCGGGGCGCTGGGGGAGGCGCACGCGGCCAAGATCCACAAGGTGATGGACAAGGCGATCGCCGTCGGTGCCCCGCTGGTCTCGCTCAACGACGGCGCGGGCGCGCGCATCCAGGAGGGGGTCTCGGCACTGGCGGGTTACGGCGGGATCTTCCAGCGGAACAGCCGGGCGTCCGGCGTCATCCCGCAGATCTCCGTCATGCTGGGCCCGTGCGCGGGAGGCGCCGCGTACAGCCCGTCGCTGACCGACTTCGTTTTCATGGTCCGCGACGTCTCACAGATGTTCATCACCGGCCCCGACGTGGTAAAGGCAGTGACCGGCGAGGAGATCACGCACGACGGGCTCGGCGGCGCCGATGTGCACGCCCGGGTCAGCGGGGTGGCGCACTTCGTCCACGACGACGAGGAGAGCTGTCTCGCCGACGTCCGCCATCTGCTGTCACTGCTGCCGCGCAACAACCGGGAGATGCCGCCGGCGGTGACCGCTCGGGACCCGGCCGACCGGCGCTGCGAAGCCCTGCTCGACCTGGTGCCCGTGAACGGCAACCAGCCCTACGACGTGTGCCGGGTGATCGAGGAGATCGTCGACGACGGGGAGTACGTCGAGGTCCACGAGCACTGGGCGCGCAACGTGGTCTGCGCCCTGGCCCGGCTGGACGGCGCGGTGGTAGGCATCGTGGCCAGCCAGCCGCAGACGCTCGCCGGGGTGCTGGACATCAGCGCCAGCCAGAAGGCCGCCCGCTTCGTGCAGACCTGCGACGCGTTCAACGTCCCCATCGTCACCCTGCTGGACGTGCCCGGGTTCCTGCCCGGCACCGACCAGGAGCACGGAGGCGTGATACGCCACGGCGCCAAGCTCCTCTACGCCTACTGCAACGCGACCGTCCCGCGTGTCTCGCTGGTCATGAGGAAGGCATACGGTGGCGCCTACATCGTGATGGACAGCCAGTCGATCGGGGCCGACCTCACCTTCGCCTGGCCGTCCAACGAGATCGCGGTGATGGGCGCGGAAGGCGCCGCGAACGTGATCTTCAGGCGCCGGCTCGCGGAGGCGGCGGACCCCGAGGCAGAGCGCGAGCATCTGGTGAAGGAGTACCGCGCCCGGCTGATGCATCCGTACCATGCCGCCGAACTCGGCCTGGTGGACGACGTGATCGACCCGGCCGACACCCGGCGGGTGCTCATCGCCTCGCTGAGGATGCTGGTTTCCAAGCACGCGGATCTGCCACTGCGCAAACACGGCAACCCTCCCCAGTGACGGGGGCCGGAACTGAGTCACCGCCCGCGTCCGGGCCGGTGACCACGGGGCCGGCCGGTGAGGTTCTGCGGCGCCTCGGTGCCTCGCGGACGGCCGTCCGTCAGGCGTCAGGCGCCGAGGTGGTCGGCGAGGGCGGTGAGAGTGGGTCCGAGCGGCAGGTCGAGCCGTAGTGCGGCGAGGGCGTCCCCTCGGGTGTTGCCCTGGTTGACGATCGCCACCGAAGTGCCCTGGCGGGCGGCGCGCCGGACGAAGCGGAGCCCGGACATCACGGTGAGGGAGGAGCCCAGGACCAGCAGGGCGGAGGACGCGTCCACCAGGCCGTAGCACCGCTGAACGCGCTCTGCGGGCACGTTCTCCCCGAAGAAGACCACGTCCGGCTTGAGCGTTCCGACGCGGCAGACCTCGCAGGCGACGATGCGGAACTCCGCGGTGCGGGCGGCGGGGAGTTCGGCGTCACCGTCCGCCTTGGTGTCGGCTTCGATGTCGCGGAAGCCGGGGTTGGCGCGGGCCAGGCGTTCGTCCAGGCGCGTACGGGGGCTGCGGTCGCCGCAGTCGAGGCACACGACGCGGTCGAGCCTGCCGTGCAGGTCGATCGTCTCGGAGGTGCCGGCGGCGGTGTGCAGGCCGTCGACGTTCTGGGTGATCACCCCTGAGACGAGGCCCGAGCGCACCAGACGGGTCACGGCCAGGTGGCCGGCGTTGGGGCGGGCCTGGGCGATGGCCTGCCAGCCCAGATGGCTGCGAGCCCAGTACCGGCGGCGGCTCGCCTCGTCCGCGGTGAACTCCTGGAAGGTCATCGGTACGGAGGGCCGCCGGCGGCCGGTGACGCCGCGGTAGTCCGGAATGCCCGATTCTGTGGAGAGGCCCGCGCCGCTGAGGACGACCACGGAGCGCCGCCCGGCGAGGAACCGGACCAGCGCCTCGGCGCCCTCTCCCAGCCCGTCCGCGGCGCTGCCCGCCGCCCCGCCGATCGGGGGCGCATTCCGTCCGCCGAGCCTGTTCACCCCGGACTCCCCGGCCCCCTCACCGGGAGCAACGGGAGTGTGCGGGGCTTGGCCGGCCGGACCGGTCACGGTACCGATGTCCACCCCAGCAGCGTACGCCCCCCGCCCCTTTCCCCACCTCCACCACCCACGCCGCCCACCCTGGCCTATGGACTCCTGCCCGAGGGTCCGGGCCTGGCCTCTCCGGCAGTGAGGGGTTCGATGCGGCGGGGTCGGGGGCGCCTCCGGCGGGTGACGTCTGTACGCGGCTTTCGCGTTGTAGTCAGCTTTCAACCCCACTACCACCGTCGTGCCCGTCCCCGCGGCTACTGCGGGGGAGCCGTCCGGAGTACGCCATCGCCCCCACCAGCGCGGTGGCGGCGTCGGCCTGCCAGACCAGCCCGTCCACCAAGGGCCGCCGGGTCCTGGAATACGTCTACGCCACCGCCACCACCGCAACAGCCACGTCGTTCGGCAACATCGCCGGGCAGGTACAGCAGATCCGCGAGTGGTCCACCGCCCCCGGCGCGTCCGCGGCTGGTTTTGCCGGGGGTCTGGGTCCGGGTACCGGGGAGTTGTTGGTTTCGGTGGTCCAGGAGGCCAGGCGCTGGGCCGGGCCCAGGGGCCAGGTCTGCCGGCCGAACGCTTCCTCAGCCTCGACCCGTCCCTGGCGGCAGCGCCAACGCCTACGACTACGCAGGCGCAGACCCCACCAACCAGTTCGACCTCGATGGCAATTGCTGGGGCAGTGAAGTTTTCTCAGCGAAGATCATTTCCAGATTCCGTTGAGGACGAGTGCGGCGCGGGCGATATCGCCGATCCGGCTGGGGCTGAGGGAGACGTGCTTGAGCGTGCGCCAGCGTTCCTTGAGTTCGGCGGCAGCGCGTTCGCCGAGAGCGCGCAGGTCTCTGATCAGGGTGTTCGTGGTGCGGGTGTCGGCGTGGAGGCCTTTTTCGGACTTGCCCTCGGGGCGGCGGACCGGGACGTGGATGCCGATGCCGGCGCCGATGTAGCCCTTGTCCGCGAGTGTCGGTAGGCCGTTGGCGGCGGCCTTGTAGAGGGCAGGCAGGGCGTGGATGCGGGCGGCGGTGATGTCCGGGGTGGAGCCGGGCTCGACGTCGGAGACCCACAGCGGGGTGCCGTCCGGGGAGGACAGGAACTGCACGTTGCTTCTGGCTGAACCAGAGGTCGTTGCCGTTCTCGCGGACGCCGGCCAGGCGGTCGGATCCGATGAGGGTGCCGTCGAGGATGACGTGTGTCATTCCTTCCCGTCGGCAGCGGTTGAGGACGTCGTGCAACTCGGGGGCCCGGTCGGCGAGGACGTCGATGCCTTCGTGGAGGTAGCGGTAGCCGGTGGCCTGGAAGATGCCGGCGTCGCGGGACAGGCAGTGCACGCACGCCTGCTCGCGGAACCAGCGCAGGACCAGCGCGGCCTGGCGGAACGGGCCCAGGACCCGTGAGCCCCGCGGAGTGTGCCATCGTCGGCGGTGGGCGGCCAGCGGTCGTGAAAGGTGGTCCACGACGTGGCGTGGGACATCGAGCGTGGCAACATGGGTGACCAACGTGAAGCCTCTGGTAGTTCGGACGAGATCTTGTGGTGAGACCTGTCCTACCAGGGGCTTTACGTCTGCCTACAACCAGGATGGGTCCGCCCGATCCGTCCAGGGGCGAGCGGTTCACAACGCTTCGCGAAGATCATTTCGCTGAGAAAACCTCAGTCGCCGGCGCAAGACGGTGCACGCTGGCTGGAAACGACCTATCGATATTCTATACGGGTTGGGGGAGAATTATTCGCTGGTAGCAGCGTGTAGTGGCTCCGATAATGCAGGAGTGCGCCGCCGATGCGAAGGAAATGAAGCCGGATCCTTCGGCGGCGCAAGTATCACACAGGACTGGAAATGGGAAAAGTCAGCATATACTTCCTCGGGGTTTCCTCAGGAGTATTCATTGCCGATTTGATCGCAGAACGCGCTCAAAAGATCGGAATCCCCGTCGCTCCCAAGTTGATCCGAATATCAGCTCTCGCGGCCTTTGTCGCTTTTATCGCATTGCTTGTATTTGGTTGATCCGACTATGCCGACCCCGGCTGTTCAACGGGGTATGGCGCCCGTTGAGAAAGGCTGCCGAGTCCGCTTCTGCTGGTGGTCCTGCTCCGTGAGCCTCTGGAGGAGTTCGGTATCGCCGATGACGGACGGTTGTTCAAGAGCGGTGGCCGCTTCCAGGAGCCCGCGAGTTGCTGCCAGCGAGCGGGCGGCCCCTACCTGGACGTTGCCCTTGCCGAAAACCTCGTCCGTGCAGGTCATGCGGCATGTTGGTACTCGTGGAGGACGCCGCCGAGTCGGTTGCGTTTTCGTATGTCGAGGCGGGCGATCTGCCCTGAATCGGTGATCGGCGCGGGCAGCGGGTGCATTGGGCGGGCGTTGGCGATGCCCTGGTGCGGGCGGTGCTCGTTGTAGAACTGCTCGAACTCCCGCAGTGCGTGGAGAGGTGCCGTTGGTTCCAGATCAAGCTCCGGTCCAGCAGCTCGCGGCGGCAGGTCTGGACCCACCTTTCCATGATCGAGTTCATCCGTGGCATCCGTGCGCCGCTGAGCACCACCTCGATCCCCGCGTGGTCGAGAATGGTGTCGAACAGTGCGGGGAACTTCCCGTCGGGGTCGCGGATGATGAACCGCGCGCGGCAGCCGGCGTCTTCGAGGTCCATGACGAGGTTCTTCGCCGCCTGGGTCACCCAGGTTGCGGTGGGGTGCGCGGTGGCGCCCAGGATCCGGATCCGCCGGTTGGCGTACTCGATCACCGCGAACACGTACAACCGGGCCCCGGACAGGGTGACGGTCTCGAAGAAGTCACACGCCGGCAGTGCATCCGCTTGGGAGCGCAGGAAGTCCGCCCACGTGCTCGACCCCCGTTCAGGGGCCGGCGGGATGCCGGCGTCCTGGAGAATCTCCCAGACCGTGGACGCTGCCACCTTCACTTCGAGCACCAGCAGTTCGCCGTGCACGCGCCGGTATCCCCAACTGGGATTTTCCCCGACCAGGCGTAGTACCAGGGCCCGGAAGCGGACGGTGCGGGGCCGGCATCCGCGGTTGGGCCGGGATCGGGCGGCGTGCCGGCCGGCGACCAGGTCACGGTGCCAGCGCAGGATCGTGTCCGGCCGCACCAGCAACCGGACACGGCGCAGCGTGTCCTTCGGGAGAAGGTGCAGCAGTGCTGCCAGGAACGCCCGATCGCCGCCGTGAAGCCGACTCGCCGGCCGTTCAGCTGCCGTTCCGGTACTGCGATCTGATGGCGTAGCGCCAGGATCTCCACGTCCTTGTCCGGTCGCCCATCGGCAACAGGCGCAACATGGCGAACGCGTTCGTCACGCTCAGGTAGTCGCGTTTCAACAACACGAGTGATCATCATGCCGAGGTGATCGTCAGCCGCGCCAGAGCACTGCGCCAGCCTCGACATCCGACAGCACGGAGATCACGGCATACCGGACCTGACCAGGGTGGATGAGGTTATCGGCAGGGACAACCCAGATCATCCGCGACCAGGCAGGCAACCTCTCCTACCAGCTCGCCACGACCCAGACCACCGGCACCCTCCTGATCAATGCCGCCAACGACGCCGTCACCCGCCGCTCCTACGACCCGTACGGCAACCCCCGCGGCACCACCCCCACCAACTGGATCTCCCCGACCGACACCCGAGGCTTCCTCAACCAGCCCGCTGACACCACCAGCGGCCTCGACCTCCTCGGCGCTCGCCAGTACAACCCCACTCAAGGCCGCTTCCTCTCACCCGACCCGATCTTCGAAGCCGGCGACCCCAACCAGATGGGCGGCTACACCTACGCCGCCGACAACCCCCCACCCACGCCGACCCCAACGGTCAGCAGGTCGAAGAATGCGCCACCGGCGCTCTCGACAACTGCAGCGGCGGGAGTCCCACCCCTGACTCCACCTATCACGCGAACCTCGACAGAAACGGCGGCGCCGCTCCATCGGCCAACGGCGGAGACGGCAAGGGCAACGGCAAGTGCAACGACGGCAAAACGTGTTGGTCGCCGACCGTCCAGCCCATCGGCGAGGCATGGTCTCCACGCCAAGTGGCCCGCGACCCGGAACGGCCAGTGAGTTGTACGGTCCTCAGCCCGGAGGCTGGAGAGGATTTCTGGGTGATATGTTCGACGGCGGCCCCGTCTGTGATCCAGGATATCCTTGCGAAGATCCAAATAATCTTCCTGACCTTGCGATAGTTCCCGTTGGACCAGGGGGCCCTATCGGGGAACTGCCGCACGTCGAGCCTGGCGAAATACCCAAGGGATTTTCGAATGTCCGCGATTATGCTTTTTTCGCCAAAAGGTTGAAATAGGGATTGTCGGATGCGGGCTACGATGACGCCACTGCCTTCATACAGGGGGAGTGGAGCAACGGGATTTGCATACAAGGATGGCATGCCCTTCGGCCCGCACAGCGATTACGACATTGCTCTGGTAAGCCCCAAGTTGATGGAGAAGGCCGGACGTATACGCGTTCAGATGTGATCCGGCGGAGTTCGGTTCGGGGAGTTGACTGCAGAGAAAATCCGGAAGCTAAAGCTGAAGGGAGTCACTGAAATGCTGGGGGCTATAGCCGGCGGAGATGTAAAATTCATGCTTTTCAATTCTGAGAGCTCAGTTCTGGAGAAAGGTCCTAGCATACCGATCTCTTGACTTGTACCGTGTAGGTGGCGGCCTTCGTCTGCCCGTGAGGCCGCCCCGGCGAATGTGACTCCAAGAATTAAATTTTGAGAAAGATTGTGATGAAGTATATTCTATACGGATCGGTCGAAAAGTCTTTGTTGGCAGTCGTCCAGAATCTGGCTTCCGCGTTGCAGGTAGAGTTCCGCAAGCGTGCCAGTTCCTATAAAGGCGGAGTGTATTATCTTGCTTCCGATGGGGGGAGCGCGAAGGTTATCGTCCAGACGAATTTCGTAGACGATGATGGTTATTTTACCGAGCAAGATTTTAAGAATTATCCAACTCTTATCTATTTCGATGAAATTGGTGACGAATCTCCCATCGGGATATATGGCGGGCTCGATTTGTTGCGTGTAGGAGAAGTTTCTTAGAAGTCGTCTCATTTGGCTGGTTCGGTGGTCTGTGGTCGTGGGGATCGTTGAGCGCTTGGTGCCTGATGAGCTGTGGGACTTGTTCCAGCGGGTGGTGCCGCCTGCGCCGTCGCGGCCGCAGGGTGACGGCCGGCGTCGGTACGGAGACCGTGAGGTGCTGGCGGCCATCGTGTTCGTCGCTACCTCCGGCTGTACCTGGCGCCAGTTGCCGCCTTCCTTCGGGCCTTCGGGACCCACGGCTCACCGCCGGTTCACCGAGTTTGAGCAAGGACCGGGTGTGGGCGAAATTCCACCGCCGGTCCTGGACGGACTCGGCGCGCTTGGTGGGCTGGACTGGAGCCGCTGCGCGATCGACTCGGTGAACATGAGGGCCATGAAAAGGGGGAGCTAACAGGTCCGAATCCTGTCGATCGGGGCAAGTACGGCTCGAAGATCCACTTGATCACCGAGCGGTCCGGCCTGCCCATATCCGTCGGGATCTCGGGCGCCAACCTCCACGACAGCCAGGCCCTCATCCCGTTGGTCTGCGGCATTCCACCGATCCGCTCCCGTCGCGGCCCGCGTCGCCGGCGTCCCGCCAAACTTCACGCGGACAAGGGCTACGACTACAACCACTTGCGCAGATGGCTCGCCTTACGCGGCATCACCCACCGCATCGCCCGCAAAGGCGTCGAGTCCTCCCAACGACTCGGCCGTCACCGCTGGACCGTCGAACGCACGATGGCCTGGCTCGCCGGCTGCCGCCGCCTGCACCGCCGACACGAACGCAAATCCGAACACTTCCTCGCCTTCGCCAGCATCGCCTGCACCCTCATCTGCTACCGCAGACTCAAGACGACTCCAGGCGCTGTGGAAGCTGCGCCATGATGGCCGCGTGAGCGAAGAGACTGTGTTTGAGGCCGTAGCACGCCTGTACGAAGAGTTCATGGAATTTCCCTTTCCTCCCAGATTGGCTGGCGCGGACCGGGCTGGTTTCGATTTGGTGATGCTGGACTCGGACACTGCAGGCTGTGTTTTCGTCTGGATCAAGAACGACGGCGAGCTCGAAGCGCGAGATCGAAACGTTCTGCTTCGCTGCATCGCCCGCCTAAACCGGGTCGTACCTGCGCTCAGCGAAGCGGACAACCCTGACTACTGGCACCGCCTGCGCGAGATGGCTCAACTTGTCGCGGATTCCCCGCACGTAGCCACCAAATGAGATGACCTCCCAGAGGTCGGCAACGGCCGCAGTCTGTTCCGTAGCTCTAGCGGGAACGGTCAACAGTGGTTATACCAGCCGCTACGAGGGCTCGGAGAGACGATTGCCGCCGGGGAGGGTTGCTGGGGTTGCGGTACTTCGCTGCTGTACGGGGCTGCTGCCTGTGGAGCGGCGGGTAACCGACGCCGCGGCGGACAAGCCCACCAGCCAAGTTGCCCTCCGGGTCTAGCCTGCTTGTCGTGCACCTTCAAGACGTTCCTTCGCTCTGGCACCTACGCATGGTCAATGGCGGGCTCGCTCACATCTGGGCCGATGGTTACGAGGAAGTTGACGGGTCCTACGTCTTCGATGTTCTGGCCAGGGTTTCCCTCGCCGACCAGGCTCACCTAGCGGTCACGGGGACCGCGCCGGCCGATCCGGAAGAGGTGTGCGTCACCGTTGCCCGCATTCCGATGAACGCGGTGCAAGACCTCCACACGGCCAAGATCGGCACGGATCTCCCCTACTGCGCCTGCGATCAGGGGCGGCAGTCGCGCGACCACGAGGGGACGTTGGAGCACTAGTTTGGAAGACGAGTGCGGCGGCCCCGTGGTGACCAGGGAAGGCCCCTTCAAGGCCGTGTATCGAAAGTGGATCTTGCGCCTAAGGTGTCGGCATGTCGCTGAGTCACATAGCCCTCTTGTCCGGACGTTCGATCGAGCTCACCGAGCTGCGAATGTCTTCGGCCTATGGAGGGATGCTGGAGGGCTACCCGTGCAAGCCCGTCAACGAGATGAAGGTCAGGAGCCTCCAGCGGCAGGCTGAACGGGCGTTTCCCTCCACGCCGGTCCATCTGGTTCCGCCCTCCCGGGAGTACCCGGACGGGACTGCCGGCGCTTTCGGCCCCGTCGAGGTGCTGCCTTCCGTGGCCTGCATCGGCGCCTTCCGCTCGACGGCGGTCGCCCCTGAACTCGACCCGGTGCTGCACCGTTCCGCCCTCACCGTGATCTGGTTCCAGACCGGCTTGGATGTCCCGTCGGGCGAGGACGCCGACCCTGTGCTGCGCAGCATTCGCTGGGAGGAGCTGGCCCAGGACTACGAGCTCTAGCGACAGGCACCGGTCACAGCCACTCGTTGATGGCAGCGATCAGAACGGTCGCCTCGTAACGAACTGCCAGTTCGTCGTATCGCGTGGCGACGGCACGGTGCCTCTTGAGGCGATTGATCCCGCACTCGACCGCGTGACGCTTATGGTAGTCAGCCGGGTCGAAATGTGGTGGTCGGCCGCCGCTGGAGCCGAGCTTCTGGCGGTTGCGGGCCTGGTCGGCCTTGTCCGGGATCGTGCAGCGGATCCCGCGGCGGCGCAGGTAGGCACGGTTACCGCGGGAGGCATACGCCTTGTCGGCACGCACACGATGGGGACGGATACGTGGCCGACCCGGTCCGATGCGTGGCACGCGGACTTTCTCCAGTACCGGTTCGAACTGCGGCGAGTCCCCTCGCTGCCCGCCCGTGATCACGAACGACATGGGCTTTTGGCCCTGCTCGACGGCCAGGTGCAGTCTGGTGGAGAACCCGCCGCGCGAGCGTCCCAGCCCGTGGTCTCCGGGCTCAGCGAAGACACCGCCAGGCGGTTCCTTCTGCAGGTCGCCTTGCCTTCGTGCCCCGGCCGCATGCTGATGGGCACTCGGCGCCCGGCAGTACGACGCGAGCCAGGGCCGCTTCCTGTCACCCGGCCCGATCTTCGAAGCCGGCGACCCCGGCCGGATGGGCGGCTACACCTACGCCGGCGACAACCCCGCCACATACTCCGACCCCACTGGGCGCATGCTCTACGACCCGGACACCGGGGCGGAGGGCGCCAATGGCGCACAGCTCCAACAAAATGTAAACAGGATCACCATCGACGAAGCCATAGCTCGTGCCACGGTTGCGGCGCGGGCGGCGGATGAAGCCTACGACAGCGAATCGAATCACGTACTGAAGGCGCAGGTTGATGCCGAGTTCGGACGGACCGGTCTGGCAAAGGACGAACTGAAAGCCGCAAAAGCGCAGCAGCAGCTCTACCTGAAGAACGCGGAAAAGGTCAGAGATGCCTTCCGTACAGCCCTGCAGGACATGGTGGATTCCGAAGAGCTGAGCAAGACCAGCCTTAAGAAGATCTCCGTCCTGACTACGGCGTGGAATAAGAAGAATGGAAAAGTCTACATCGGAATAAAGCGGGCGGAAGACACACGTGTGGGCTGGTACGCCGAAGACGACTGTGCCGAGCAGGCAAAAAATGATGAGGTAAAAACGAAAGACCTGCAGTTCGTCAACGCTTACCGGCCATTCAAGGATAAGCTTATGCCCATCTGTGAGAACTGTCAGGCCGACTACAACATAAATCAGCGGGCTTTCTCCGGGGCGAAATTCGATCCGGGCCCGTGGGACAACGAAGAGCGGGACCTGGGGGTACTGCAAGAACAGGTGTTGACAGCTCAAGAGGAGGCCCAAGGCCTGGCCTTCGGATTGTCCGAGGCCCTTGAGGACGAGTAAGTACAATGTGGAGAGAAGCGGCGGTCCCCGGTTACAAGAGCTGGGCCACCAGTCGCGGAAATACGGGATCGAACAGAGCGGTGGTGTGTGGTGCATTTGATCTACTGTGTCTCCGGGGGGCTAATTGAGGCTACGGAGTTCGGGCGTGCGATGTGGGGGGAGCGGGCCGTACTGCCGGACGGCCTGGCAGGATTTCCTGGCGTCAGAGCGGGTGATACCATGGAGGAGGTGCGTTCAGGAAAGCTCCAGGTAATTACCTTCTCGGGCGTGATCACGGAAGTAGAGACGGTCCCCAACGGGACGACCTACGTGACGGTGGTGGACGAAAACGGTGAGGACAACGAGTTCGTCGGGATTGGCGATGTGGACCGCTTTCGCCTCGGCCGCGCGGTGACCCTCCGTGAAGTCGATCTGGGCGGGACCCTCCCCAGCATTCTCACCATCGAGATCTGGTTGGGGGACTGACGGGCTTGCCCGGTGTGCCGCCGAGACCCTGAGGTCCGGGGCGAATCCGAATCCCGGACCGGCATTTTATCGAATATCTACGGACATAATGCCGAACTGGTTTCCTCGATACCCGCCTGGTCCGGCTCGCCAATGACCAGTGGCTGGACAGCGTGACCTGGCGGAGCCGCAAGGATTTCGCCGCCTCCCCGGATCGAGGACCGTTACGGAGGGGATCCCGCCGCCGCGGCGTACACCCCCGGTCGCCATGAGCAGAGACCCTGTGCCGCTCGAAAATACAATTGCGCGTTGTGAGCTGCGGTGATGCCGGGCGGTCACTGACGTTGAATGCGTGATGTCGTCACGGTGAGGCGAGGGTGAATCGGGTCCGGGTGAGGCAGTCGGCGAGGACATGTTGGCGGTATGAGAGATTAAATCCGTTCTGTGGTCGCCTGAACGTGTGGCCTTGCCGCCTTCGGCAGGTCGCGGGGCTGGCGCCGTACTGAGGTGACTGCGTGAGTGACCGCAAGCCCTACAAGAGCGACTTATCCGACGAACGCTGGGCGCTGATCGAGCCGGTGATCACCTCGTGGAAGGTCCAGCATCCCTCGGTCAGCGGCCACGAGGGCCGCTACGAGATGCGGGAGATCGTCAATGCCCAGCTCTACCAGTCCAGGACCGGCTGCCAGTGGGACTACCTCCCGCACGACCTGCCGCCCGCCGGCGCGGTGAAGTACTACTTCTGCACGTGGCGCAATGATGGCACCGACCAGGTCATTCACGACCTGCTGCGCTGGCAGGTCCGCGAGAAGAGGGGCCGATTAGCCGACCCCAGCCTGGCGGTGCTCGACACCCAGAGCCTGCACGCGGCGGCCGGGGTCCCGGCTGAGACGACGGGACGTGACGCGGCGAAGAAGGTGCCCGGCCGCAAGCGGGGACTCGCCGTGGACGTGCTTGGCCTGGTGATCGCCGTGGTCGTGCTGGCGGCCTCCGTCCACGACAACGCCTTCGGCACCGCTCTGCTCGACAAGGTCGCAGCAGGCAGTGGGGGCACCGTGACGAAGGCCCTGGTGGACCAGGGGTTCAAGAAGACCGTCGTGGACCACGGTCATCAGGTGGGCATCGATGTCGAAGTCGTCGAGCGCAACCCGGCCGAGACCCCCGTACGACACGCGCGGCTTCCTCAACCAGCCTGCGGACGGGGGCAGCGGACTCGACCTCCTCGGCGCCCGGCACTACGACCCGGGCCATTCTGTCAAGCGATGGTGGGGCAGGGCCCGTAAAAGGCATCGCCGAGATCGAAGAACTCGAGGCGTCGGTCACCGCTGAGGTCGGGGAGGTCGACGTGGCCGTCAAGCCTGAAGACATCGCCGACCTGATCGAATCCGGCGTCAAATTCAGCGAAGAAGATCTCGTGGCGACCGGAAGGGCCGCGGACGGCCGTGTGGTCTTCCTTGAGAAAGGGAACAGCAGGGCTGGCCTTACTCATATCATCGAACGTCATGGCGCCGAGTTCGAGCAGCGCGGGATTGGTTCCGCAGATCTTCCCGGATTCATCATCAATGCCGTGACCAAGGGTAAGGTCGTCGGATATCAGGGAAAGGGAACTGGGCGCCCGATCTATGAGCTCGAGTACAATGGGTCGCCGCAGCGAGTAGCCGTCACCGTCGGTAACAACGGCTTCGTCGTCGGCGCAAATCCCGTAGGATCTGGAGGGTGAACTAGTGGCTTTTGTTGTTCGGCTGTTGGCGGACTACGACTGTTACGGGCTCTGGGTCGCCTCGGCCCAGGGGTATGAAAACGTCGCACCTGAGACCTTTTTGACGGATGGAGAGTTGGCCGAGGCGATCAATGAATGGTCGGATCAATACGATGCGACGTTGAACAGGGAGGATCCCGCGTCTTCGGGTTTCGCTTCGGCCGACGCGGAGCGGATGTTCATCGACCGGGGCCGACTGCTTGCCGACCGCCTGAAGTCCGAACTGGGTGAGTCCTGGGCGGTCCTGTACTACGACCCGTTCCTGAAGCGTGATATCGATATCACGTGATGCGGCCGACGCTTTGCGAGCGGCTTCGACACGCCATGCTGGCGGGCGATTCCTTCTGCGCAGGTGTACGGCGTGAGGGCGAAGGGGGCGTACGGCGCCGGGTGTAAAGCTGGCTCTGATGGTTTTGGGTATCGCGTTCTTGGTGGCGTGCGGAAGTTCGGGTTTCGGTGAAGGTCAGTGGCGTCTAGTTGGGAGGGACTTGGGAATTTGGGCGCGGGGCCGTGCCGAGGATGCAAAAGGTCCCGCATTCCTTCTCCGCCGCCCCGCTGAATGCTGGCGGTTGGGACTTCTATGACTCCCACGGGGGGCGTCTGCCGGGGTGAACTTGGGGACGCGGCTGATCCTCGTCTTTCCCGCCGGACGCGGGAGGGCGAGCAGGTGCTCCGTGGACCTGAATACCGCAGGAAGTCGGGGCACCTGGAGCTGTCCTTGCCGAAAACCTCATCCGCGCTGGTCATGCCGCATGTTGGTACTCGTGGAGGATGCCGCCGAGTCGGTCGCGTTTTCGTATGTCGAGGCGGGCGATCTGCTCTGGATCGGTGATTGGCGCGGGCAGGGGGTGCAGTGGGCGGGCGTTGGCGATGCCCTGATGTGGCCGATGTTCGTTGTAAAAGGTCTCGAACTCCTTGAGGACATGGAGGAGGTGCTGGTGGTTCCAGACGAGTGTGCGGTCCAGCAGTTCTCGTCGGCAGGTCTCCACCCAGCGTTCCATGATCGCGTTCATGCGCGGTACGCGCACGCCGCTGAGGACCACCTCGATCCCGGCGTCGGCAAGAATGGCGTCGAACAGAGCGGGGAATTTGCCGTCCCTGTCCCGGATCAGGAACCGTTTTTGGCTGCGCGCGTCTTCGAGGTCCATCACGAGGTTCTTCGCTGTCTGTGTGACCCAGGGCGCGGTGGGATGGGGTGTGGCACCGAGGATCCGGATGCGGCGGCTTGCGTGTTCGATCACCGCGAATACGTAGAGTCGGGCTCCTGACAGGGTGGCGGTTTCGAAGAAGTCGCAGGCCAGGAGGGCGTCGCTTTGGGAGCGTAGGAAGTCCGCCCAGGTGCTCGACGCGCGTTCGGGGGCTGGTGGGATGCCGGCGTCCTTCAGGATTTCCCAGACCGTGGAGGCGGCTATTTTCACTCCGAGTACGAGCAGTTCGCCGTGTAGGCGCCGGTAGCCCCAGCTGGGGTTCTCGTGGGCCAGGCGCAGGACCAGGGCTCGGATGGAGTGGACGGTGCGTGGTCGGCCTCCGCGGTGGGGTCGGGATCGGGCGGCGTGCCGGCGGGCGACCAGGTCACGGTGCCAGCGCAGGACCGTGTCCGGGCGCACCAGCAACTGCATGCGCCGAAGTACGTCCTTCGGGATGCGGTGCAGGAGCGCTGCCAGGAACGCTCGATCGCCTGGTGTGAACCTGACTCGTTGGCCGTTCCGCTGCCGCTCCAGCACGGCGATCTGGTGGCGTAGCGCCAGGATCTCTGTGTCCTTGTCCCGGTCGGTCATGGGCAGCAGGCGCAGCATCGCGAAGGCGTTCGTCACGCCCAGCTAAGCGGGTTTCCACAGCACAAACGGTCATCATGCCGAGGTCATCGACACTCTGCCAGAGCCCCGGGTCGTCCTTTGTACGCGGCAGCCCGCTGATCGCGCACATCGGCTTTGACCAGCATGGATGAGGTAATCGGCAAGGACAACGCCACTGGCCCCCGTACGACCGGGCCTGGTTCGCGACCTCGTCCAGGACCTGAAGCCCATCGACGGTCTGGCGCCGCTGTGGTCGGAGCGGGTGGCGAAGGCAATGCGCGACTGTGCCGGCGCTGCTGCCTTGTACCTCCTCGTGGACACAGAAGCCGTCGATGCGTTCCGTGCGGCGATCGGCGAGTACCACCGCGTCGCCCCGGGCGCGGTGCGGACGTTCCTGACCGAGGTGGATCCGGCATGGCCGAAGGATGCCTCCCGTCACCGCTTCCTGACCGTGGCCCGGATGAGCGATTCCCAGGATCACGCCTGGCGCGGCCTCGCCCGAACCGTCCAGCGGATCTCCACCGAGGCCCCGCTGCCTGACGCGTTGCGTACCCTCGCGTTCCCCGACGACGCGAGTCGGCGCCACCGCCAGGAGCGGCGGGCCGCGCTGGCAACGGTACGGCCGTCCGACGAGCTGGCGGTGATGCGCAAGGACGTCGAAGACCTCAAGGCCCTACTCGCCCAAGCGGACGAGGAGCTGAAGGAGGCGGCACGGACCGCCGAGCTGTCGACACTGACCGTGGCCTCGCTGGAAGAGCAGCTTCACGCCGCAATGAAACGGGCGGACGGGGACATGGAAGAGGCCCTGCGTGCCTTGGACGACGTGGAGCGAGCGCGAGCTGAGGCGGACATCTTGCGGCGTCGGCTCCGCGATGCAGGCTGCTACTACGACACCGTCGTCGTCGAGCAGCACCGGGGAGTGCCGGACTCGTTCGAGGAGTTGTGGGAGCGGTTGGACGACTTCGAGGGGGTCCTGGTCACTGCAGGCAGGAGCAAGGCGCTCGAACTGGACGAGGGGGAACGGGCTCGTGTGTGGGCGGCCAAGGCGTGGAACGCGCTTCGGGCACCGGACTCCTACACACAGGCTGCCCGGGAGGGTTTCAACGGAGGCTTCTACCAACACTGCACGTCGGATCGGCCGGGGGCGGTGAACTGGCCGCTCAAGCAGTTTTCCCCAGCCGGGCGAAGACCAACTGAAGCAGGCCTGTGCCGGGGTGCACGGTCTAGATCACGCCTTGACCGGGCACCACGCCATGACTTCCGGCCGGCACGTTGAACGATGCCGAGACGGTCGAGACCCGGGTCTGCGAGGAGTGCGGTTCGGAGATCGAGACAGTCCCGTACTTCACAGCTCCGCCCAAAGAGGCCACGGCCGACTTCAGCCGCTGAGCAAGCCGCCTCAGCGCCCCGGCTACAGTCCGCCTTCATGACGACGATCTACACGACCCGGGAGTGGAACGGCTACGGGAAGCAGAACTACTACTGGCACGAGTACCGGCTCGAAGGCGACACCGTCGTCAAGTACAAGTGCCACCGGCAGAAGTTCTTCGATGGCGATGAGAACGTCTGGGACAAGGACGAATCGATCGTGGAGTCCTGGGGACTTGATGAGCCGAGCATGCCCGACTGGCTGAGGCAGTATCTCTGACTCCGCCCCTACTGCTGTAGCCCTGGAAGGCGCCGAAAGTCACTCCGTGTTGCGCCACCGGCTCGCGCCGGCCACCCAGATCTCCCGGCGCCGCAGCGCGTCCCGCAGGTTGACCAGCACGCACAGCTCGTACGGGATGCGCTCCACCCGGCCCTTGTTGTCCACCACCGCCGCCCGCTACTGCTCGGGCACCACCCCGTCCAGCGGGACGCGCTCGGCCTCGTCGAAGCACCCCCCGTCCTTGATCGGCTGGTCCAGGTACCGCTTGAGCAGGTCGATCGCGTCCATCACCGGCCGGTAGGCGGTGTTGTTGCACTTCAGCTCCAGCACCGACAGCAGCGGCGAGAGCATCCGCCGCCAGTGGTTGGAGTACGACGACCGCAGCACCGTGCGGATGCGCGCCTTGTACCGGGCATCGTTCGCCACGGCCTCCGCCGCCAGCGCCTTCAAGGTCTTCTTGCCGACCACCGGGAAGATGACCTTGCGGACCGTGCCAGCCGGCTCGGCCAGCCCCGCCTCCGCGACCCGCAGCATCATCCCCTCCTTGCCGCGGACCTTCTTCAACTCCTTGACGAACTCGCCCTCGACCTTCTTCTCCGCTCGCGTGTTGATCTTCTGCACGAGCTGGATGAACAGGTTTATCAGCGAATCGGCGATCTCCGTCCGCCGCACGTGGCACAGCGTCGCCAGCAGCGTGTACCGCACTGGGTCGCCCCGTCTGCCGAGCCACACCGGCGCGATCCTGCTCCTGCTCACGCCTGTCGGTGCGCTGGCCCTCGGGGCCGCGGTGCTGGGCGAACGTCCGACGCCCACGCAGTGGGCGGGCTGCGTTCTCATCCTGGTCACTGCCTACGCCACGACGCTCAGTCGTACCCGGGATCCGGGCTCCCGCACAGGCCGCGCGGACGGTCAGTAGCCGCCCAGGAGGGCTCGTACCTGGCGCAGGGTGTCCGGTCCGTCGCTGCTGTGCCAGCGGGTGGGGTGGGCGGGGCGCCGACCCGACAGCAGCAGGAGCCGGGCAGCCGGGTCACTCTCGATGGTGGCGGGGCCTTCGGGCGGGGCCAGGCGGATGCTGCCGCCGTCGGCGTCGGCGGTCACCGATGTCGTCCGTGCCGGGTGCGCGCAGGCGGCCCTCGATCCGTCCGTCGGGTCCCAGGTCGTGGCCGGCGGCGTGGCCCTTGGACAGCAGCGGCCGGCCGACGGACACCACGCCGTGCTCGGTCATCCACGGCTCGTTCAGCGCCTGCACGGCTGTGCGGGAGTCGCCGGTGAGGTCCCAGCGGTGCAAGAACAGCGCGGCAGCCGCGGCCACCTCGGCGAGGCGCTCGCAGCGGTCCAGGAACGCCGCCCACAGGTCAGCGTCGGATATCCGCCGGAACGGGGTATCGCGTGTGAAGTCCCGGGTCTCCACCGGCGAGCCGTCGAGGAACGCCTGCAGGACCCGTGCCAGCTCCTCCGCGTTGCCCGTCTGGTGGGCCAGGACATCCCGCACCGTCCACGCCTCGCACCACGTGCCGTCGTAGGGCCGCCGACCCTGCACGGCGTGCACGAACGGGGCCAGCTCCGGGAGGGCGTCATCAACACGCGAGGGGACCACAAGCGATGGATATCCCAGGTGCGGCCCAGGCCAACCAGGGCGTAGGGCAGAAGACCCGGACAGCGGCGGTCGTCCCCACCCGGCTCGCCGCCCCCGGCAAGGAGCCGACCATGGACGGCGCGTCCCGGTCCGGTCGTGTCCGGACGAGGGCCTGAGTCGGACCCTGCTGTCCGGATCTCAGGCACGGCCGGTGCACGTGCGGCTGATTCGGGGGCGCGCCTCAGACCGTTGCCGTATACCGGTTCGACGAGCCGGGCCTGAAACAGGAGCGACGGGGAGCGCTGATGCCCGCTCACCGATCCTCCCTCAGCTACGCCACCTGCCAGGTGCGGTCGAACGCAGGACATGGACCCGGTCCAACAACGGTAAGAGCAACGACCCACGGGGCGGCTTGCATTTCCGAGGGCTCTTGCGTCATCCGAGCAGGTCACGGGCGGTTTCCGCAAGGAAGTCGCAAGGGAGCGCGGAGGTTGCACGAGCGGCCCCAAACGCGGGCCGCGCCGCCCGCCCACTGCGTCATCCATGGCCGATGAGCAGCGTAAAGACGGAGAGTTGCGGTCAGATGCCGATCACTGGTGCCCTTCTCGGCCCGAAAAGAGCAACGGTCAGAAGACCGTGTGCGTTTTGGCAGGTACAAGAACGGCTCTGACCGGCGTTCGTGCTGGTCAGAGCCATAATTCCGGAGTGCCCCCGGCAGGATTCGAACCTGCGCACACGGCTCCGGAGGCTGGGTAGGCCGTTGCTGTTCGTGGTGTGCTGAACTGGGCGGGAGTGGCTGCCGGCCCTGCGGCATGGCCTGATCATTACGTCCCTACGACGTGAACGGTCTGCCGGGCTGGGCAGGCGGCCCGTATGGTCGGTTGCATGGTGAGTGGCATCTCGGGTGATGGCATGGCAGGTGGCGGGGCTGCGGAGTTCACGGCGGAGACAACCCTCGCTGTGCTTCGGGAGGCGTGTGCGGCGGCCGGTCTGGACCCCGGGGACGCGCGGTTGCTGAGGCTGGGTTCCAACGCGGTGTACGCGTTAGCCGGTCGTCCGGTGATCGTGCGGATCACGGCCGACCCGGGGGCTCTGGAGGCGATGGAGCGGGCGGTACGGGTGGCGCGCTGGCTGGGGGAGGAGCGGTTCCCGGCGAACCGGGTGTTGCCTGCGGTGACGCAGCCGCTTGTCGTGGGCGGGCGCGCGGTCACGTTCTGGGAGAGCGTCCAGGACGCCGAGGAGTACGCGACGCTGCCCGAACTGGCGGATCTGCTCAGGCGGTTGCATTGGCTGGAGGAACCGGAGTCGCTGGGGCTGCCGTACTTTGAGCCGTTCACCAAGCTGAGAGCGTCGCTTCGCCGCCTCAATGGAGCAGCGGAGCAGGATGTGGCCTTCCTGACCGAGCGCACCGACAAGCTGGAGAAGGAGTACAACCGACTGGACTTCGTACTCCCGTTCGGGATGATCCACGGCGACGCGAACGTCGGCAATGTGCTGCGCGACCGCTCGGGGCGGGCGGTCCTCATCGACCTGGACGGCTTTGCCCTCGCCCCGCGTGAGTGGGACCTGATTCTCACCGCCATCTACTACGACCGCTACGGCTGGCACACCCGTGAACAGTACGAATCCTTCGTCCACCACTACGGCTTTGACCTGATGAACTGGCCCGGCTATCCGGTCCTCGCCGACATCCGCGAGCTGATGATGACGCTCTGGATGGGCGGCAAGGCGGCGACGGAGCCGAGGGCCGCCGCGGAGTTCGCCCGCCGTGTGGAGGCGATCCGTACTGGCGGCAATCGCGCCGACTGGCAACCATTTTGAGCTGACGCGCGTCGGTCTCCCCGCGGCGTGGAATGTCGATCTGCTTGCTTCGTGAGGTATGGACGTTGGCGAGCTCACCTCGGATTCTTCGCGAGTTCGCCCTCCGACGCCTCCCACAGACGGAGCCCTGCGGCCTGCTCGCCCAGCTCGCGCACGACGGGACTACCCGCATGTGCCGCGAGCCCCCGGCGGAAGTCCGCCAGGTACCGCACACATCGCGCGGAGCGTAGTTGCTCGCCCAGATCCAGCGCGTCCAGCGTGACCCGGCACGCCTCGTCAACGTCGCCGGCCCGTAAGTGCGCGTCGGCCAGCACCATCGTCACGAAGAAGTCCGACCGTACGTGGCTGCCGCTCATCGCGTGCTCGGCGTGTTCGACGGCTTGGCGGGCGTTGCTCACGTCGCGGAAGCAGTGCGCGGCTTCGGCGGCAAGTTCGGCCTCGTCAAAGTAGGTGATCCACTCCGGCTCGTCACCAGAGTTGCGGCGGTTCAGGAAGCGGGCGGCCTCTGCCAGAGCGAGTTCGCAGGCGCGCTTGTCGCCGGTACGGGCCAGGGCTCGGGCCTCCATCGCGTGGAACTGGGCCATGAGCGTCGGCGTGGCCACCCCGGAGATGCCCATCCGCGCGGCCCGCGCGAGCGTCGCGGCCTGCGTGTAGTGGCCGAGGAACGTGGCCTGGTGGCTCATCGCGGAGAGGATGCTGCCCGCGAGCCGGCGGTCGTTGCCGTCCTGCGCGAAGCGGAGCGCTTGGAGGAAGTACCGCTGCGCGAGGCCGTGATGGCAGGCGTCGTACGACATCCACGCGGCCAGGAGCGTTGTTTCGGCCACGGTGGAGAAGAGGGCGCGGCCGACAGCTTCGGTGTACTGGCCGCTGAGGAGCGGGGCGACGTCCCGGCTGAGGTACTGGATGACCGACTGCCGGGCGTGTTCACCGCCGAAGCGGTCGTCCAGCATGGCGAACGTATCGCTCGTGGATTTCACCATGGCCACATCGGCAAGACCGACCCGGCTTCCGGACCTGCCCGGACCGGCCGAGGGTACGGGCTCCGGGGCGACGAGCCATCGTAACGAGGCGTCGCTCCATGCGGGTTCGGACGGTTCGGAGAGAAGCAGCGGCTCGTAGCCATGGAGATCGGCCCGCCACAACTGGTCGACCGTGGCAATGGCCGCGTCGGGGCTCGGCGGGTAACGGGTCTCCAGCAGTTGGGCGTTCTGGCCTGAGCCCGCGTAGCTCAACCCCAGCTCGACCGCGGTCAGTCCGAGTGCTTCGCACAGCAGGGGACCGTAGAAGTCGTCGGGTTGGCTGTGGCTGTTCTCCCAGCTCGCAATGCGCCGTTTCACGCTGGCGTCGGTGGGCAGGGATTGTCCTCGGTGCTGGGCCGCTCGCCGCATCTCGTTGACGAGACGTAACTGTCCCCAACCGCGTTGCCTGCGAGCCGCGCTGACGCGTGTGCCGCTCTCCTGGACCGTGCTCACCACCGCGCCTCCTCGTGCGGCTCGCGCTGTTTGTGGTCGTCCAACGACTCTACGTGCTCATGTTCGGCTATGGGGCCGCTGGGACGATGCCGGAAGCACGTGTGCACCGGACGGGGGATGACGCGGCCTGGTGGGGCACGTCATCCCCCGTCACCTCTCGTCATCTCCCCTGGCGGGGGCCGTGGTTCGAGTCTGGTCGTGGTGGCGGACAGTCCGCGGCCGGGCTCTCTGGGGTGGTACGGCGTGCAGATGATGACCAGGCGGGGCATCGAGTGGTTGAGCCTCGCGTCGGATGATCCGGCGCAGTGCCGTATGGCGTGGATGGATGACCCCCGGCAGCCTCGACTGCTCGCGGCCGGCCAGCTCTTCGACGTGCTCGCCGTCGACCAGACCGCAGGCATGGAGACGTTCGACCAACTCCGCCGCCGGGGCATGCCGGTCGGCCCGGTGATGGTCGACCGGGCTGCCGAACGCATGGGCTTCTTCCTTCCGGCGGGGTCGCGGGAGCGTTTCGTGAAGTCCTTGAGCCGCGAGACGGACACCCCGCCGCCGTACACGGTTCTCGACGCGGGTTCGTTCGTCGTTGTGCCCGGACCCATGGCGTTGACGGGCGATCGGTTCGAGTGGGTGAACGCTCCCATCCGGCCGCAATACGGTTCCCCGCTGCAAACGGTCGCGCTGGCGGTGATGTTCGCCGCCGCGTCCCAACTCATTGCGCGGGCTCGTCAATACGGATTGGAGACGGCCGATGCCCAGCGATGAGCGTGCCGGCCACGACGAGGCGAGTTGGTCGCCGATTGACGGTCACGAGTGGTACGCCGCGAGGGACGCCGCCGTGTCCTTGCGCGACGTGCTGGTGTCGGCCGGCATGGCGCGTGACTTCCCCTTCCTGCGGGCCGACATCAACGCCTTCGGTCAGGGCTTCATCCAGCTCGGCCGCATCTCACCGGAGACCGCCGAACGGCTCGCCGAACTCCTGCGCCTGGCCCTGGCGTCCGCTCAGGCGGACCTCGGCGCGGGCGGAACAAACAACGGCCCAACCGACTGAAGTGAAGAGGAGCGCGGCCATGACCGATCCACGGGGCGTGTGCGCGAGGCGAGCCGAGTCCCTAGCCTCGCTGTTTCGGTTGGGCTTGGCTGAGCTGGGCTGACGTCTCTTTTCGGTGGTCGTCGCGGTTTGTGTGGGGTGGGTATGGCTTTGGCCCGACGCTCGGGTCGGGTGCTCCAGGGCTCCTCGGGTCGTGGGCGGACAGCGACTGGTCGTTGGCTCAGGTGGCTGGTCTGGGTAGGGCCGCGAGACGGGTGAATGCTGTGGTCAGCTCGTGGCGCCAGGGCCAGGTGGCGGCGATCCGCAGGTGGAGGCGTCGCCCGCCACGGGTGAGGCGGGCGGCTGCGTGCAGCAGGCGGTAGCGGAGTTTCTTCGGCTCGGCGGTGGCCAGTTCGCCGTCCAGCAGGAGGGTCTGGGTCCATGCGAGCAGGTCGATGGCGGTCAGTGCCAGCTCCAGCCACGCTTGGTTGATGGCGAAGTGGCGGGAGGGGAAGCGGCCGAAGCCGGTGGTCTTGCCGCATCGGATGCGGTCCTCGACGCGGGCATGCCCGCGGTGGCGGACCTCCAGGAACTGCAGCGAGCCTTCACCGACGGGAGTGTCGGTGATGAACGCCTGGTGGCGCATGCCCTCGTCGAGGTCGGACAGCGACAACTGCGCGCCCGGGTGGGGGCGTTCGCGTCGGACGATGATCCGGGTGCCGTCGGGGTGTCCGGCCAGGTCGAGCATGCCGGTCAGCTCGGCGACCTCGGCGCCGGCCCGCAAGGTGCCGTCCTGCTCCAGAGCCGGATGCCAGAACCGGTCGGGCAGGGCACGGACCGCCCGGCGGACCGGTTCGGTGACTGCGTATCCGACGGAGAACGACGTGCGGATGCCCCGGTCCCGCAGGGAACGCAGGTGGGCGAGGAAGGTTTTCGCGCCGCCGGCGCTGTCGGTGCGGACCAGGATCGGGGTGCCGTGGCGGTGGGCGTCGGGGATCTGGGCCAGTGCCCCATCCAGGACGGTGATGTGGTCGGTTGCGGTGTTCGCGCCCGCGTTGCCCGGCCGCAGCACGCCGGCCAGGGCCTCGCCGGTGTTGTCCAGGAAGCACAGCAGAGGGTGGTAGCCGAACCCGCGTTTGTAGGTGGGCGCCGCCTCCTCCTTGTCGGAGTGGCAGGTCACCAGGGTGGCGTCGATGTCCAGGACCAGGCCGGGCAGGTCCCGGCCGCCGGCACGGGCCGACGGTATGCCTTCTCGGGTCTCGGCGGCCTGCAGCCAGGCGAGGTCCCGGGCCGCGGCCCTGGACCGGCGCAGTCCGGCGAGTGCGGCCGGATCAAGGCCGGCCAGCAGACGCCAGGCAGTCGCGGTGGAGGCGACCGGGCCGAACACGGGGGCCTGGTCACGCAGTAGGGCCAGGTCGCTGATGGCCTCGCCGCCGTCGGCGAGCATCACCGCCACATCGACCGCGATCCTGCCCGGATCGTGCCCGGTGCCACGCGGACGAAGCCGGCGCAGTGTGTCGGTGAAGGCCGCTGTCAGGCCGGTGGCATCAGCGAGGTCGGCCAAAAGCCGGGAACCCGCGTGGCTGACCACCCCGTGACCGTCGGCCGACACGACCAGCTTGGGACGTGACCCGGTAGTGTGCACGCAGAAAGTGCCTTCCTGCTGTGGTGACAGAAGCCCTAGACAAGCCTCATCATCCCAGCTCAGAAGGCACTTTCGCGTTCCCGCTCAAGATCCGGACGCAACCGCAAACGAAACGCGAAGGCTAAGTCGCTGTTGTCGTTCCGAACTTGAGGGCGGCGTTTTCGCTGGTCAGGCGTAGGGCCGGTGATTTCGTGGGAGTGGTGGTCTGTCGGGTTGTCACTCGCTGGGGAGGCCGGGATGCCGTCGGTTGTCGGACTGCTGGAAGAGCACGAGCTCGCTGCTCGCCGTCGTGTTGACGGGCTGCGGGAGGAGGCCGACCGGATCCAGGCCCAGCTGGCCGCGGCCGAGCTGGAATGGCAGGAGTGGACGATCGCCCGC
The DNA here is from genome assembly GCF_036227265.1 of Streptomyces sp. NBC_01476. Classification (NCBI taxonomy): domain Bacteria; kingdom Bacillati; phylum Actinomycetota; class Actinomycetes; order Kitasatosporales; family Streptomycetaceae; genus Streptomyces; species Streptomyces sp. NBC_01476. The sequence goes on from NZ_CP109446.1 coordinate 5,731,035, forward strand.
AGGCGCGTCGATACGGTGCTGGCACCGGACAGCGCGGGCACCATCGCCACGAAGACCACCCCGGATCTGCTGGGCGAGCACGTGCCGTCCGTGCGGTCGGATGCGGTGAAGCCGAGATCGCAGGTGCCGGTGTGGCGTGAGGGCTGTGGCTGGTCGGTGCTGTCGGTGGACTATCAGCGCATCGTGCAGCTCCTCGCGGACCGGTCCCGGCTCCATCAAGGGCCGCTGACCTGCCAGGAGATGGCCGCGGTGTTCGGGATGGACATGGTGCCGGCGCGGGTGGAGGGGTTGCGGTCGAAGGCGAAACGCCTGGTCGCACGTGGCTGGCTGACCGAGCCCGGTTCGGGCCGGTTCACGCTCGCTGCGGGTGTGGCCGGGCCAGGCGGCGCGTCATGAGCAGGGTCATCGACCAGTAGACCATCGCCTCGGCGCTGGTGGTGCGGCGTTCGTAGTCACGGGCCAGGCGGCGGGTGCGCATCAGCCAGGCGTTGGTGCGCTCGACGATCCACCGTTTGGGCAGCACCACGAATCCCTTGCGGTCGTCGCTGCGTTTGACGATCTTCAGGACGAGAGCGAGTGCGGCCAGGCAGTGCTTGACGAGGCTGCCGGTGTAGCCGCCATCAGCCCAGACCAGGGCCAGACGGTGGTGCGCTTCGGCCACCCGCTGGAGCAGGACCCGAGCGGCGGTGCGGTCACCGACATCCGCGGCGGTGACCATCACGCCCAGGAGCAGGCCGAGCGTGTCGACCACCAGGTGCCTTTTCCGGCCGTTGATGAGCTTGCCGCCGTCGAAGCCGCGGCTGTCCGATCCGACCATGGCGTCGGCCTTGACGGACTGCGAGTCGATCACCCCGGCTGTCGGCTCGGTGTCCCGGCCCGCACGGGTGCGGACCTGCGCGCGGAGCCGGTCGTGGAACTCCTTGACCAGGGCGCGGTCGCGCCAGCGGCGGAAGAACGCATACACACGGTCCCACGGCGGGAAATCAGCCGGCATCGCCCGCCACTTGATTCCGTTGTCGACCAGATAGCGGACCGCGTCCAGTATCGCCCGGTGGCAATAAGCCTCCGGCTGCCCGCCCCGGCCCCGCATCCAGCCCGGTACCGGCAGCAGCGGCCGGACAGCAGCCCACTCCGCGTCCGTCATGTCCGACGGATAACACCGCTGCCGCGTCCCGTTGTCGGCGGCGTTTCCGAACCGGTGCGCCAGACAGTCACACTCCCGGGCGACCCAACTGGACTGTGCTGCCGTCGAGACGGAACACTGCGGCACCGGGGCCTCCTGGTGTTGCTCGGTGATTCGACACCAACGAGCTGTTCAGGAGGCCCCACCTCTATGCGCCCAAGCCTCCGAGACCACCCAATCGGGACTCCCGTTCGACGCACATCCCTCAAGACCGGAACGACAACAGCGACTAAGCCCTGGCGTCCCGTACGTCCGGGGCTGGGCGCATGCCAGGCGGGGCGCTGAGGCGTTGGCGGAGGGACTGTTCATTCTCGGCCTGGACGCCGATTTCCCGTGCCTCCGGCCGGATGTGAACGTGTTCGGAGACGGCATCGTTCACCTCGGCGCGGTCCGGCCGGAGGCAGCGGAGATCCTTGCGCGGCTCCTCACGGCGGGGCTGGCGATGGAGATGGCGGGGAAGCAGCCGGTGGACGAGGAGCCGGACTCCCCGGCTGCCTGATGAGGTTCACCTTGACCGGTTTTCCGCCGGCATCCGCGGTGCTCGGTTCTGCCGCCGGGCCGGGACCGGCGCCCCAGCGCCGCAGCCCGGACCGGGCGGCGGACGGTAAGGGGCAGGCCGCGCAGAGAAGGCCACCTCGGCCGGAAGCGCGCACGAGTTGAGCCGCCGAGAGATCAACGCGCGACAGATTCCACTGATCAACGAGAGGCCACCGTGACCATGCTTCACCCCAAAGCCGCTGTTGCCGTAGATGGCCACATCGAGTTGAGCCGCGACGATTTCGCGCGCTTCGTCTCTACGTACACGCCAACTGACCTGCACGACATGGAGGCATACCTGGAGCCCCTGCTTGCTGGATGGCTTTACGTCGGCCCCGGGATTGAGTCCACGGCCGCGAATTATGACCACTTCCTGCAAGTGGTCGTGTCCATCACTGACGCGATCTTGAAGGGCTCGCTCAGCCTCGACTATCGAGGTCCCGACATGGCGCCCTACAGGCGACGCTTGATCGGCCTTCAAGACCCCAATCTCGGGGCCAGCGTCCTCAGCCGCATGGGATACGACCAGGTTGTGCACCAGACGCTAGAAGGACGCCGGTCAGAAGCGGGGGCGAAGCCGCGCTGACCAGTGGGAATTCCTGTATGACGTCGCGAGCACTGTAAAGGTCGGGACTCGGGGGCGGACCATGCTGTCTGCTTCGCCGCCTCCTTGTGGAGGATGTGCCTACTTCGGAAGACGAGCGCGGCGGCCCCGTGGTTACCTCGTACGGCCCCGTACAGCGTCTTGGAGGCTTTCCCCGTTTCCACCTCGTTTGTCCCTCAGACGGGCACGCGGGGCACGGGCTGTCCGGCGGACTAGAACGGTCTGAACATGTCCTCGGGCCAGCCCTCCGGGAGCTTGTTCGCGAAGACTGCGTAGAGCGGGCCATACTCGCTTTGGGTCACGAGGAGTTCCCACTGGTCCAAGTCGTGGTGCAGGTAGCGCCGGAGCATGCTGAGGAACTGACGGAACTCTTCGTCCGACAGGCGGCCGGTGGGTTCCTGGCTGGGGTCCATGGCGCCAGCGTAGCCACGCGATGGCTGACGTATCAGGCCTCGTCGTCCCCGTACTCCTCGACGGAGAGCGGCGACCACGTCTGCCGGCGCGGTCCGCCCGCCAGGCTTCCTCGACCTTGGCTCGGGCTGTCGGGTGCTGGCACTCGACGGTGCGTGCGGGGATCACCATGTCGTCTGGCAGGGGTTCGAGCCCGCTCACACGCACCGCGATAATGGCGACGGGATTAGGTCGACTGCCGGGCGGTCTTCGTCGCGATGCGCCACCGGTAGCGCCGAGGCACTTCCTTTGCCCGCGCTGGCGCCGTGGACAGCTTCACCCACGGGTCGTAGTCGGTGCGCATCGTGCGTACCTCCATGTCGCACTTGGGGCAGCCCTTGGGATCGATCCACTCGACGTCATATGGGTCCTGCTCGGGCGTTGGCGGGTCGGTGGCTTCGTCGATCTCCGCCAGCTCTTTGGCTGACCCATTCCAACACCAGTCACACAGCAGGATGTCCAGTGGAAAGGTCCCCCGTCCGCACGCTGGCCGGCCTGGGTCCCGGCACTCCACGCACACAAGATCCTGGTCGGTGAGTCCTCTCCTCATACGTTCGAGCGTGAGTAGCCGCGTGCGGAGAGCGGTGGAGCGAAATCAAGCCCACTTGACCCCCAGCTCATCGGTTCAGGGCTTTTCGCAGGTCAGAGTCGTTCGGGGGCACGTTCAGTCGCTCGCATGAGCTGGGGTTGTTCAGCTGCAGGCATACCGTGTGGTCCCAAAGTGGTCCCACGGCACGTGACTTCGATTACGCACGCCCAGCTTGCCCGTGGCAGCGCTTGAACTTCGCCCCACTTCCGCAATGGCAGGGTTGATTCCTCGCCGCCGTGGTCCGCAACCTCTTGCTTCTGAAGCGCTTGACGTGCTGGCGGGACCGCAAATCACCCGGAGACAGAAGTTCTGACTCCAAGGACGCCTCGGCGGGTGCTGAAGACCGCTCCGCCACCTCGGGCGGAGCATTTCCGCTCTCAGAGTCCGCCGCTAGGACTTTTCGCCACGCAGACCTGTTTCCCCGTTTCCCTGGGACCATTTCAATCTTGCCCACATTGCGAAGGGCGTAGAACACATCCTTCATGCTATTCTCGGATGAGATCCCAGTGAGGCTTCTCCCTATGGAATTGGTAATCTCGTCGTGCGAATCAAGGAATTCCATGACGATCTCATGCGGTCGAGCCAAAGGCGTGTGGCCGAGGTTGACCACGAAGTAGTTACCTTCAAGCGCGAATTCCGGAGCCTGCAGTCGAGCTTCGGCCATCTTCGCCACAACCGTACGCAGCCCTTCGCCAATATCCTTATTGGGGGGATCTGGGTATTTATTGAGCAAGCGAACGATTGTTGGATTGCGAGAGAAGCGCTCAGAAAGCAGATTATCGAGCGTCATATTCCCCGGCAGGGTTCCTGGACTGCGAACCTCGACCCGATTATCGAAAACGTACACGAGAATATCATCGGACACGTTGTAGTCACGATGAATAACGGCGTTTACGATAGTCTCTTTCAGGACCTCGGGCGGGTACTGGACAGGAGCCATCTCACCACTCGGCATCAACACTGACACCGATTCGATAAGAGCTGTAACTTCAGCAATGGTCTGGTTGATTACCGCGCGGGCAGGACCTTCGATCGTAAGCGGCGTACCGCCCAAGTGCTCGCGCCGCGGCTCCTTCTCTTTCGTGTTGTAACGTGCGACCTTTACCGCACAACGCTTTGGAACTACGGCCGGCGGAGCCTCCGCGTATAGGATTCCGGCTGACACTCGAACCGCTCCACTTGAGCGATCGATCAGCCTTTGCTTGCGCACGAAATCGTCGGGCGACGTTGCCGGGCTGAAGGATCGAAGGAAGAATGCAAGCTCTTCTTCTTCGACCAAGTCCTCCTTATAGTAGTCAGCAAGGAGTTGGTCCTCGTAGCTACGCGCCCCCTTCGCCAGCGTAAGGTCCGTCACGGCCTGCCCACTGATAGCCATGGTGGCTGCGCCTCGGCGCACGTACACTTTCTGATCGGCCGTGTAGTGCACGCTTTCGCTTTTTCGGATAGTCACCAAGCAGGCTATACCCTGATTCTCGCGCCCTTGGACGCTGAGATATTCAATAGAATAAGGAGCGGGAGGATTCAAGTCTCGAGCTAAGGCCTCCAGGACCAGGTTCGCGTCCTCGATTGCCTGATATCCTTGCCACCGATCCAGCCCCGCAACCTGCGAGCCTCGATCCTCGATCCCGACTATGAACTCACCGCCATCGGAGTTTGCCAGCCCCGCCGCGATCTTCTGTACTACGGCACCCTTACTCCGCACGCTCTTGTGGTCCCAAAAATGAGACTCTTCACGTTCAACGAGGGCTAGCGCGTCTGCCGCCGGGATGGTCCGTCTCTCCATGCGCAGATCATAGGCGCCCAACGCGACACTTGGGCCTGAAAGGGCGGAATACGCCGCCACCTACATGGGCTGCAGCGCGACCCGGACACCTCAGCTATGGCTGATAATCGTTGAGCCTTCGGCTCGCCCCGGCCGATCCGTTCACTCTTGACCCGGCAGCGAGCGGGGCCCTGACTCCCCCAGCGCGGTCATCTACCACCTACTGACCTGGTCCTGAACCGGACTCAGAGCTTGGGCGGGGCCGCTGCAGACGCAACGAAAGTTCATGCAGAGTCTCCTCGGGCCTCGCTCCTGTCTTGGCTTGAAGTGCCAGCAAGAGCAGGCCCGCGAGGTTCGTCACGCCAATGAGCATTTCGGTCAAACCTGTCTCAACACTGCTCAAAGCTCCTGGCCCTTCAGGGACTGTCAAGAGGTGCTCTCTGATTCGCTCTTGCAAGAACGCCGTCCCTTGGCCACCCTCAGCCCAAGCTGTCATCATCTCGATGGCCTGCAGCGTGTGCCTTCTCGGAGTTGCCGCGTCCTCAGTCATGGCTCAGATTCTGCCCTATGTGCAGGGCACCTCCCCGGTCATGCCGCAGGTGGCCCATCAACTCCCCCATCCCGTCTGCCGTCGGCCCGCACTCCTGTGGAGCGGGCGTGGTTCAGGGCGTCAAGGTGGAGCGCGCCACTGTACGAACGACCTTGACGCCCTGGGCCGCGACTGCTCGGCTTGTCCCGGGTCGATGGCAGTCGGGATGGGAGCACCCGGCACCCACCCACGACGAACCTGCGGGCGCCGGCCGGGCCTGGTCCATCTCGGAGCCGGAGCGCCCCCGCCGGAGGCATCGTCTTGACCTCGACTGTACGGTCTCGCCTCATGCCGCCGGCCTCCCCCTCGTGGGCGCGCGCGGCGCGGGCCGTGCCGAGCGGGGCGGAGACAGGAGCGACGGCGCGGCCGGGCGCCGGACGCGCGGCCGGCGGAGCGGTAGCGGAGCCGGGTGTCTTGAAGACGTAGAGAAAGTTTGAGCCAAGAGGCCCGTGTGTCAGAGGGGGTAGGCGAGTTCGAGGTCGTCTCCGGGGAGTTGGAACTCTTCGAGGGCGAGGGGCTTGTCGTGCTCGTTGAGGGTGACACGGAGGATGGTCAGGATGGGTACGCCGTCGGGGAGGCGGAGCGCCTGGGCGTGGTCGGGGAGGGGCATGCGGGGGCGTAGGTACTCCGTGAAGTGGAGTTCGTGGCCTAGGTCGGCCAGGGCCGTGTAGAGCTGCGGGGCTGGCGGGGGTGCTTCTTCTTCGTACTTGGTGCCGGTGAGGATGGAGAACGGCACGTAGGTGCGGTGGAGTTGGCGGAGGCCCGGTTCGGCGGTCTGCAAGGCGTCGTAGGTGTAGAGCGGTTCGCCGGGCGGGACGCGGAGAAGGTCGGCGAGGGAGAGCGGGGCGTCGGTGCGGACGGCGATCGGTTCCTCTGCCTCGGTCCACTTGATGCCGTCGGCCTCGACGTAGTTGCCGTCTTTGCTACGCCGGACTCCGCGGGGGCGCGTCACGCTTGGGCGGCTATGGGGCGAGCGGGCGAACGTGCCCCGGCCCATGATGGCCTCGACCAGGCCGGACGCTCGCAGCTCCGTCAACCCCTGACGAACCGTGGGGCGCGTTACGCCGAACTGCTTGGCCAGCGCTTCCTCTGAGGGGAGCGGCTGGCCGGCCGGGAACGTGCCGTCCAGGATGCCGCGCCTCAGGTAGTCGGCGATCTGCCGGTACTTGGGCTGCGTGTTCTCGGCTGGCATCGTCGTACGGCTGCTGCCCGGCCAAGTGCCGCAGGACTTCGCGAAGGCCGCGCCTGCGATGGCCGAGACGTGGCAAGTGCACGCGGTACGGGTGACGCCCTGGCGGCCGGGTTACGTACGGGTCGCTGCCTCGGCCGCGGACCCGCTGGCCGCGCCCCGTATACCGGCGCAGCGGGGGAGCGGCCGTCTGCTGAACGTCGCCGTGGGCGTGCTGGAGACGGGCGCCCCGTGGGTGGTGGACCTCCGGCAGATACCGCACTGGCTCATCGTGGGCGCCACGCGATCCGGTAAGTCCACGCTGATCAATGCTCTCGTCGCGGGTCTCGCGCCGCAACCGGTCGCCCTGGTCGGGATCGACTGCAAGGGCGGTATGGAACTCTCCCTCTACGAGCCCCGGCTCTCCGCCCTTGCCACCAATCGCACGCAAGCAGTTCGCCTGCTGGCGGCGCTCGTTGACCTCACGACCGACCGGATGGCGGTCTGCCGTACGGCCCGAGTCCGGAACGTCTGGGGCCTGCCGGACGACGAACGGCCCGTCCCCGTCGTCGTGATCGTCGACGAGTTGGCGGAACTGTTCCTCATCGCCAACCGAGGCGAGAAGGACGAAGCACACGCGGCCGGCACCGCCCTCATCCGGCTGGCCCAACTCGGCTCCGCTCTCGGGGTGTTCCTGGTCGTCGCGGGCCAACGCGTCGGCTCGGACCTCGGCCCGGGAGTCACCGCGCTGCGGGCCCAACTCGGGGGCCGGGTCTGCCATCGCGTCGCCGACCCCGGAACGGCGGAGATGGCCCTCGGGGATCTCAACCCCGACGCCCTCAAAGCCGCACAGGCGATACGACCCGACCAGGCGGGCACTGCCGTTCTCGCATCCGGTGACGGCTGGGAACGCGCCCGCTCGCACCTGGTCTCGGAGACCGACGCCGAATTGACCGCCTCGGAATATGCCCACTTGACCCCGGACCTTCCCCAACTACGCGATGCCGCGGGCGCGTTCGCGACGGGCAAGTACGCCGCAGCCGCGACAGTCGTCATCGAACGACTCGATCGCGACGACAACGCTTGAGGGGGGGAGCCGTGCTGGTGTCCGTCTCGGCCGTCGTACTGCTCGGCCTCCTGATCTGGTTCCTCGTGCACATCCGCTACTTGCGGTTGCCGGACGTCGTGCTCAGCGGAACCTTCGGGTTCCTGCTCGCGGCCACCGGAGCAGCACCGCTCGTCCGCGCCGTGCTCACCGGCCTGAGTGCCTTTCTCGGCCAACTGAGCTTCTGACCAACCTCTCTCCCCGCACCACGAAGGGGACAGCCATGCCCGGATCCGCCCTCGCGCATGTACGCGCAAAGGGCTCCGGCGGGGCGCGAAGTCGCCAAACCCGACCCCGCCGGGAGCCCACTCCATCCGCCACATGAGCAGTGAAAGGAGCACTTCCACTGTGTCCACCCCTAACCGACCGCGCAAATCGCGCCTGCCTGATTGCGAGTTACGCGAAGCGGAACGTCCCACCTGCGCCGGCCGGGAACAAGTCGTCCTCGTCGGCCTGGACGGCTTCGAGCGCCGGCTGTGCCCGGCACACGCCGCTGCGGTCTGGCTGACCGATCCCACCCTGAGGTTCAGCGCCAAGTGCCGCGTCGAGGCCATCTCGGCTGTCATGTGGCAGGCGTTCGGCGGTGGTCGGCGATGAATCCGACTTCGAAGAACGTGGCCGCGCTACTCGCCAAGGCGACGGAGCCGGACTTCGCCGCTTGGCGCCGCAACATCCTCGGCCTGAACGGCTGCACCAACCCCGTTCACCTGGTCGGGGCCTCTGCCCTGGTCGACTCGGTGAGCGGTGAAGTCCTCTGGGCCCACGGCTCGTTGGGCTACGGCGGCCGACTGCTGGTCGCCTGCGGGAACCGTCGGGCGAGCGTCTGCCCGACGTGCGCGCGAACGTACCGGGCCGACACGTATCAACTCATCCGGGCGGGACTCGTCGGCGGCAAGTCGACCCCGACGGGCGTCATCGGCCACCCTCGGGTCTTCGCCACGCTGACCGCTCCGGGGTTCGGACCGGTGCACGGTCGGCGGGAGCGGGACGGTCGGGTACGGGTCTGTCAGCCGCGCCGTGTAGGGGAGCGGTGCCCGCACGGGGTGCCGGTCGGCTGCGGTGAACGGCACCCTGCGGACGACCGTCGGCTCGGGGAACCGCTGTGCCCGCGGTGCTACGACTACGCGGGGGCCGTGCTCTGGCAGGCGTACGCGGGTCGTCTCTGGCACCGTTTCGCGCTGGAGCTGCGGCGGGAGTTGGCCCGGAGGATCGGGCTGTCCCGTACGGAGTTGGCGGGCTCGGTTCGGCTGTCGTACGCCAAGGTCGCCGAGTACCAGCGGCGCGGACTGGTCCACTTCCATGCGGTGATCCGACTGGACGGTCCGGAGGGTCCGGAGTCGGCTCCGCCCCGGTGGGCGACGACCGAACTTCTCACCGACACCGTGCGGGAGTCGGTTGGCCTGGTCCGGTTGGCTGCTCCGGGCGCGTCGGTCGTCGGCCGGCGGGTGCTGCGGTTCGGTACGCAGGTGGACGTACGGCCGGTCGCGGAGTTCGGCACCGGGGATCTGACTTCGGCCGCGGTGGCCGGCTACATCGCCAAGTACGCCACGAAAGGTGCGGAAGCGGCCGGGGCGGTCGACGGACGTATCCGGCATGCCCGGGAGCTGGTGGTCCTGCCGGTTCGGCGGCACACGTTGCGGATGATCGGCACGTGCTGGTGGCTCGGCGGGCTGCCGGAGTTCGAACCGCTGGGGCTTCGCCGCTGGGCGCACATGCTCGGCTACGGCGGGCACTTCTCGACCAAGTCGCGCCGCTATTCCACCACGCTCACGGAGTTGCGGGAGGCGCGTGCCGAGCACCGGGCGGAGGAACAGCGGGCGGCTCTCGGCCTGGGGGAGCGGCTGGTCGTCACGGCCGGGCAATGGCGGTACGCCGGGCGGGGTTACTCCCCGGCGGCGGCGCTCGTCGCGGCTTCGGTGCGGGAGAGCGGTGAGCGGCATGGCGCGTGAACGCGTGACCGGACTGCTCACCGTGCGGGAAGTCCTGGACGAGCTGGGCGGCATCTCCCGGCGGACCTTCTACCGATGGCGGGAGCTGGGCCTCGCTCCGGACTGCATCCGCCTGCCGAACGGGGAGCTGCGGGTCCGGCGGGCCGCGCTGAACGCCTGGCTGGACAAGCGGGCGGAGGGAGCGGCGTGAAGTCGTACAAAGTCTCCGTCTGGAAGATCAGCGTCAACAGGACCACGAAGAAGCCGACGTACCTGGTCCGGTGGGTGGTGGACGGCGCGACGTTCGGCGAGTCGCACAAGACCAACGCGCTTGCTGACCGTTTCCGGGCCAAGCTTCTTCGGGCGGTCGAAAAGGGCCAGCCCTTCGACACGGTGTCCGGACTGCCCGACTCGCTGCGCGGCGGCAAAGCCGCGCTGACGTTCCTTGACCTGGCGGTGCAGTACCTCGATCACCGCTGGGCGGAGACGTCGGCCAAGCACCGCGACAGCATGACCGACGCCCTGGCCGGAGTCGTGCCGGTTCTCGCCAAGTCGGGGCGTGGCCGGCCCTCTCCGGAGCTGTTGCGGCGGGCACTGCGCTCGTATGTTCTGCCTCTGCCGCGGCGAGTGCGGGAGCGGCCGGAGGAGATCGTGGCGGCGGTGAAGTGGATCGAGAAGGCATCGCTGCCGGTCGCGGAACTCCTGGATGTTGCGCGGGTGCATGAGCTGATCGACGCGCTTGGGCGGAAGCTGGACGGCAAGGCAGCGGCCACACAGACGTACCGGCGTCGCCGTGCGGTGGTCTACAACGCGCTCGCGTACGCGGTGGAGTTGGAGGCTCTGCCGTCCAATCCGCTGGACAGGGTGCGTCGTAAGCGGGGCAAGCGGGCGGTTCAGGAGGTTGACCGGCGCGTTGTGGTCAACCCTGCGCAGGCGCGGGAGCTGTTGGTCGCGCTCACCTATGTCGGACGGTACGACCGGGCGAGCGGTCGGCGGCTGCGGGCGTTCTTCGGCTGCCTGTACTACGCGGCAGTGCGGCCGGGCGAAGCGCTGGGACTGCGGCGATCGGACTGCATCCTGCCGGAGAAGGGTTGGGGTCGATTGGAGCTTGCCGAGACTCGACCGACGGCGGGCAAGGCGTGGACCGACTGCGGCGAGCTTCATGATCGGCGGGGCCTCAAGCAGCGGGCGGAGGGAGAGGTACGCATCGTGCCGATTCCACCTCCGCTGGTGGTCCTGCTCCGCGAGCATCTGGAGGAGTTCGGTACCGCCGATGACGGACGGCTCTTCCAGAGCGAATACGGCAACGTGGTGGCGGCCTCGTCGTACTCCCGCGTATGGAAGCAGGCGCGCGAGCTGGCTCTCCTCCCCGGACAGGTCACCTCGGTCATGGCAGCCCGGCCCTACGACCTGCGACACGCGGGCGTCTCCCAGTGGCTCAACTCCGGCGTCCCCGCACCGGAGGTTGCCGCCCGCGCCGGCCACTCCGTGGACGTGCTGCTCAAGATCTACGCCAAGTGCATCGACGGCCAGGAAGCCGAGATGAACGACCGGATCATGCAAGGGCTCGACGGCACACGTTAGAACGTGACGGAACCGCCGCAGATGGAGCAGTAGGACGGTCCAGAATCATGGGCCGTCCTTCTGTATCTGTGATGTGACGCCGCCTGCTGCCTAATCCATAGGCGCAGCTCTGATCCATCCTCGGTCTGGTAGCCAAGCAATTGCCGGGCTGCTAGTTGCGGTTGAGGACAGCCAGACTCCATCGATTCCCAGTGGAAGGGCCGGTTCAACCGTGGGGAGTGGTCCCTCCTGGCTGAACGGTACTGCTTCCAAGTATTCCCATCCGTAGATGAGGAAAGCGTGCCGCTCGTCCGTCTTCGCATCGGAAAGTTGCTTGCGAAGCTTCGTCATCCTAGGGCTTGCGATCAAGTCGCACGCTGCGGAAACGGCACCATCAACCTCCGGAACGACGCCGCCCCACGAAGCTTGCAGCACGTAGTAGCCAGGAGGGTGCATCTCTGTCGGAGGAATACAGGAGATGCCATCTACGCCGAGACTATGGAGTTTCAGGTATGTTTCTATGTCCTGATGCCACATGAAGTGGGCGGATTCGGGGCGATAGCCTCGCTCCTCAAGCTCGGGCAGCAGATCAGGAAGGCGCGCAAGTGTCGGTCTCCATATGACGTCCGGATCGAGTTGAACGATCCATGAGTAGCTGAGGCCTTTATGGCGGGTGTATCCGAGCTGGCTTGACTTGGTCCCGGCCGCCCGGTGGCTCGGATCCACGACAAGCTTGACTTCAACAGCGATTGTTCGTCCCCCATGCGTAAGGATGAGGTCGTGCGCACCCTGCTTGCCGCCTGTGTCATTGGAGTCCACGCGTACATCGAGAGTCCTGCTGATGCACCCGCGGGCAACCTCTGCGGCCACGTCAAGGCGTTGTCCCTTGTCCATGTCACAACGGTACGGAGCACGGCCCACGTGACGCAGCCGGTTTTGCGCGAGGAACGAGCCGGATAACAGGGCTCCGACCTGTCCTGAGGTGCCCCAAGATCAACACGCTATTACAACGTGATCACTGGCAAACCGCTGCCTTCGGTCGCATCCGGCCGCGCACGTAGAAAGACCCCGCACTCAGCGTTGTGGCTGATGGCGGGGTCTTTTGGCACCCAATGCAGGGTGCCCCCGGCAGGATTCGAACCTGCGCACACGGCTCCGGAGGCCGTTGCTCTATCCCCTGAGCTACGGGGGCTGGTGTTGCCCCTGGTGGGGGCGACGGGAAGAACACTACCAGCTTGCGGGGGGTGGGCGTGTACGGGGTTTTTGGGGGTGGCGGGGGCCTGGGGGAGGGGGTGGTGGGCCTGGTGAGGGCGGGTTCCGGGGCGGGTGGGTTGCGTGAAGTGGCAGGTGGGGGCGGGGGTTTCACCCGTGGCGGGGAAGAAATGGGCAAAACGCGGACGCATCGCGAGGGGCGCGCCTAGGCTTTCTGGTGTGGCGGGCGCGTCCGGCCGGGTACTTGTTGTTGATGACAACAAGGTGATCCGGCAGCTGATCAGGGTCAACCTTGAGCTGGAGGGCTTCGAGGTCGTGACCGCGGCTGATGGTGCCGAGTGCCTGGAGATCGTTCACAGTGTCCAGCCCGATGTGGTCACGCTGGATGTGGTCATGCCCCGGCTGGACGGGGTACGTACGGCGGCCCGGTTGCGGGCGGATCCGCGTACCCGCGGGGTCGGCATCGTGATGGTCAGCGCCGGGTCCCTGCCGGAGGGTGCCGGCGGGCCCGGCGGGGTCGATGCGTACGTGGGCAAACCGTTCGAGCCGGGGCACCTCGTCGAGACGGTACGGCGGTTGGCCCGGCGTGCGTCCCTCCCGCCCCAGCCGCCCCCGGAGCAGCCCCGCGGGCAGACCGCCGCCACCCCCGGCGGTTCGTGACCCGGCAGCCGGGTGCCGGGATCCGGGTGCGCACACTTCACTTCCGCGTCGCGTGAGGCGTGGCCTCGCGCCTGGTCCGGGGGCTTCACCGGCCGTGGCACTCGGTGGGGCGGCGCGTCTTCCTCGGTGCGGGCGTGGACGTCCCGCTGCGCGTGGGAGGTGGGTCCGCGTTGGGCCTTGCGGCTCTACCCGCGGGCGGCACTCGGTGGGACGGCGCGTCCTCCTCGGTGCCGGGTGCGCCTCGCCCCGGGGCTCGGGCGTTGCCCCTCGCCTCGGCTTTACGTGGGACGTGGCTCCGCGCTGAGCCCGGCGACGCGTTCCGTGTGCCTGGCAACCGGTGGGGCGGCGCCTCAGTTCAGTCCCGACGCCGGGCCCGCCGCGCCCCTACGTGACCCGGGCCTCGGGCGTGGCCTTCGCCTCATCCTCGGCGCCGGGCCCGCCTGGGCCCACCTCCCGTGCCGCGGGCGCGGCCGTCAGGCGGCCCCGGTGGAAGAAAACCCCCTCGCCAACCTGCCCCCGCCCTCGCCTACGCTTTGGTTCGTGACTCCCGCCGAGCTGTCCCGCGCCGTGCTCAGTACGGTCCGCCGTGCTGTCGCGGCTGAGGAGCTGCGCGTGGTGGTGCCCGAGAAGGTGGTCGTCCAGCGACCGCCCCGGCCCGGTTGCGGGGATTACGCCACCAACGTGGCCCTCCAGATCGCCCGGGCGGCCGGGCAGCCGCCGCACGCGGTCGCGGAGATCCTGGCCCGCCGCCTCCAGAAGGAGCCGGGCATCGCCCAGGTGGAGATCGCCGGGCCCGGCTTCCTCAACATCACGCTCAGCGCCCGGGCCTACGGCGACGTCGTACGCCAGGTCCGGGAGCAGCGATCGCGGTACGGGTACGGGGAGGGGCTCGCCGAGGTCGCGGTCACGGTGGCCGCTCCCGACCCGTTGGCCCTCCGTGGCCCGGTCGTCGCGGACGTCGTCAACCGGCTCTTCGCGGTTGCCGGCGCCCGGCCGGCCGGCCCCGGGGAAGCCCCGGAAATCCTCCACGTCCAGGAGCCGGTCTCTGCGCCGGGCGCGGAATTCGTCGACGGCCGGGGACCCGGCCCCGGCGGCCCACCCCCGGAGCTCGTCCACGTCCGGGAGCCGGTCGCGGGGTCCCATACGGAGTCCCTCGGCGGCCAGGTCTCGTCCGCCGGGTCCTGGACGGAGTCGCTCGGCGGCCAGGTCTCGTCGGCGGCGACCCGGGCGGAGTCCCTCGGCGGCCAGGCCCCCGCCCCCGCTTCCCAAGACCCCGGCGGCAACGTCCTCGCCCCGCCCCCCGGGCCCCCGCACCCCCCCGCCGGCCCCCCCACCCCCCTCACCACCCCCCTCGGCCCCGACGCCACCCGGTGGGCCCTCCTCCGGCCCCCCGTCGAAGACGTCCCCCGCCTCACCCCGGACCTCCTGGACCAGCGCGAGAGCAACCCGCTCTTCCGGATCCGGTACGCCCGCGCCCGCGCCCACGCCCTGGTGGGGAACGCCCGTGACCTGGGCGTACGCATCGAGGAGCCGGAAGGCCCCGACGCCCCGACCGCTGACGCCCCGCCCTACCACCCCCACCCCGCCGAGACCGAGCTGCTCGGGCTGATCGCGGACTACCCCCGCGTGATCGAGACGGCCGCCCGCCGCCGCGGGCCGGACCGGCTCGCCCGCCACCTGGAACGCCTCGCCGACGCCTTCTTCCGCTTCCATGACGAGTGCCCGCCGCTGCCGAAAGGCGACGAGAAACCCTCGGCCGCCCACGCCGCCCGGATCCGTCTCGCCGACGCGACGGGTGTCGTGCTCGCCGGCGGCCTGCGACTGCTCGGCATCAGCGCGCCCGACCACATGTGAGCCGGCATGACCACCCGCTTATGCCCGACCACCCCGACCCGTGCCCCGCCCCCGAACGAAAGAAAGCGCCCAGCCCGTGAGCCGCTCCGCACACCCCGCAGGTCCCCGCCACGCCGACGTCCTGCCCGAAGGGCACTACGCCGCCCCGCCGGCCGACCTCAACCTCCTCGACCCCCGCGTCTGGTCCCGCACCGTCACCCGTAACGACGACGGTGCCGCCGAAGTCGCCGGGCTCGATGTCCGCGACCTCGCCGCCGAGTACGGCACCCCCGCCTTCTTCCTCGACGAAGCCGACTTCCGCGCCCGCTGCCGCGCCTGGCGGGCCGCCTTCGGGCACGAGGCCGACGTCTTCTACGCGGGCAAGGCGTTCCTCTCCCGGGCCGTCGTGAAGTGGCTGTACGAGGAGGGGCTGAACCTCGACGTCTGCTCCGGCACGGAACTCGCTGTCGCGCTCGACGCCGGCATGCCCGCCGACCGCATCGCGCTGCACGGCAACAACAAGAGTTACGCGGAGATCGAGCGGGCCGTGTCGGCGGACGTCGGCCGCATCGTGCTCGACTCCTTCCAGGAGATCGCCCGGGTCGCCGCGGAGGCCAAGAAGCAGGGCAAGCGGCAGCGGGTGCAGATCCGGGTCACCGTCGGCGTCGAGGCGCACACCCACGAGTTCATCGCGACCGCGCACGAGGACCAGAAGTTCGGTCTCGCGCTCGCCGACGGCCAGGCCGCGGAGGCGGTGCGCCGGGTGCTGAATCTGCGGGACTCCCTCGAACTCGTCGGCGTCCACAGCCACATCGGCTCGCAGATCTTCGACATGGCCGGCTTCGAGGTGGCTGCCCGCCGGGTGGTGTCGCTGCTCGCCGCGGTACGGGACGAGCACGGCGTGGAGCTGCCGGAGATCGACCTCGGCGGCGGCCTCGGCATCGCGTACACGCCGGACGACGACCCGCGTGAGCCGCACGAGATCGCCAAGGCGCTCGGCGAGATCGTGGCCCGGGAGTGCGAGGCGGCCCGGCTGACCCCGCCGCGGCTGTCGGTCGAGCCGGGGCGGGCGATCGTCGGGCCGACCGCGTTCACCCTCTACGAGGTCGGCACCGTCAAGCCGCTGGAGGGGCTGCGGACCTACGTCAGCGTGGACGGCGGCATGTCCGACAACATCAGGACCGCGCTCTACGACGCCGAGTACAGCGTGGCGCTGGTCTCGCGGAAGAGCGACGCGGAGCCGATGCTCAGCCGGGTGGTCGGCAAGCACTGCGAGAGCGGCGACATCGTGGTGAAGGACGCGTTCCTGCCGGCCGACCTGGCGCCGGGCGACCTCCTCGCGGTGCCGGCCACCGGGGCGTACTGCCGGGCGATGGCCAGCAACTACAACCACGCGCTGCGCCCGCCGGTGGTCGCGGTCGCCGACGGTACGGCCCGGGTGATCGTGCGCCGCGAGACGGAGGAGGACCTGCTGCGGCTCGACGTCGGCTGACCCCTGCGGGGTGCCGACCGGTCACGGAGCCGGAGCCGCCGCGCCCCCTGCGGCCACCCCGGCGGGTGGGCCGGCGCGGCCCTGGCGGCCACCCCGGCCCCCGGCCTCCGGCCCGGCCTCGTTCCGGCCTGGGCCCGAACTGTGCCGGCCCCCCTGGCGAGCACCGGCTTGCCTCGGCCCTCGGCCCCCAGCCCGTACTGGCGGAACCGGCGCCGCGGCCCGGGGCGCCCTCGGGCCTTGGGCCCCGGCCCCAGCGGGACCGCCCCCCACCCCCGGCGTCAACATCCGCCCGCCCCGGCCGGCGGGACCGCCCCCGCCCGGGGCGGCGGAGGATCTGTCGCCCCGGGCCCCGGCGCAGGGCGAAAACACGCAAGATCGTCCGGTCGGCGCGAAAATTCACCGTCCGCCCGGCGGTCTCGCAATCCGGACAGCGCGTGGCTTCTCCCGTCCGGTGCGTGAGACTGGTTCGGGACAGGCCCCGCTGGACGCCCCGAACGAGCCGCACACGGTGCCTGCACGAGAAGCCTGTACGAGAGACGAGGTCGGATGATGCGTACGCGTCCGCTGAAGGTGGCGCTCCTGGGCTGCGGTGTGGTCGGCTCCGAGGTCACGCGCATCATGACGACGCAGGCCGACGACCTCGCCGCCCGGATCGGCGCGCCCATCGAGCTCGCCGGGATCGCGGTCCGCCGGCCCAACCGGGTGCGCGAGGGCGTCCCCGCCGAACTGCTCACCACCGACGCCACCGCGCTGGTCAAACGGGGCGACCTCGATGTCGTCGTCGAGGTGATCGGCGGCATCGAGCCGGTCCGTACGCTGATCACCACCGCCTTCGAGCACGGCGCCTCGGTGGTCTCGGCCAACAAGGCGCTGCTCGCCGCCGACGGGGCAGGACTGCACGCCAAGGCCGTCGAGCACGGCGTGGACCTCTACTACGAGGCCGCCGTCGCGGGAGCGATCCCGCTGATCAGGCCGCTGCGCGAATCGCTGGCCGGCGACAAGGTCAACCGGGTGCTCGGTATCGTCAACGGCACCACCAACTTCATCCTCGACAAGATGGAGTCCACCGGCGCCGGCTACAGCGAGGCGCTGGACGAGGCCACCGCGCTGGGATACGCCGAGGCCGACCCGACCGCCGACGTGGAGGGCTTCGACGCCGCCGCGAAGGCCGCGATCCTGGCCGGGATCGCCTTCCACACCCGGGTCACCATCGAGGACGTGCACCGCGAGGGCATCACCGAGGTCACCGCCGCCGACATCGCCTCGGCGCGGCAGATGGGCTGCACGGTGAAGCTGCTCGCGATCTGCGAGCGCGCCGCCGACGGCCGCTCGGTCACCGCCCGGGTGCACCCCGCGATGATCCCGCTCAGCCACCCGCTCGCCTCGGTCCGTGAGGCGTACAACGCCGTCTTCGTCGAGGCGGAGGCGGCCGGGCGGCTGATGTTCTACGGTCCCGGCGCCGGCGGTGCACCCACCGCCTCCGCCGTTCTCGGCGACCTGGTGGCCGCTTGCCGCAACAAGCTGGCGGCGACCACCGGTGCCGGTGAGTCCGCGTACACGCAACTGCCGGTCAGCCCCATGGGGGATGTGGTCACCCGTTACCACATCAGCCTCGATGTGGCGGACAAACCGGGCGTCCTGGCGCAGGTCGCGACGGTGTTCGCCGAGCACGATGTGTCGATCGACACGGTGCGGCAGCAGAGCAGGAACCAGGGCAGCGGCGACGAAGCCGCCTCCGAGCAGGCCGGCGGCGTACGGCGGGAGGGCGGCGAGGCGTCACTCGTCGTCGTCACCCACCGGGCGCCGGACGCCGCGCTCTCGGCGACGGTGTCCAGCCTGCGGAAACTCGACACCGTACGCGGTGTGGCCAGCATCATGCGTGTGGAAGGGGAGTAGGACCCGCTATGAGCGCAAGCAACAACGGAACCATCGACCAGCCCCGAATGTCCGGCACCCACCAGTGGCGCGGCATCATCGAGGAGTACCGCGACCGGCTGCCGGTCTCCTCGCAGACGCCCGTGGTGACGCTGCTGGAGGGTGGCACCCCGCTGGTCCCGGCCCAGCTGCTCTCCGAGCGGACCGGCTGTGACGTCTATCTGAAGGTCGAGGGGGCCAACCCGACCGGGTCCTTCAAGGACCGCGGAATGACCATGGCCATCTCCAAGGCCAAGGAGGACGGCGCCCAGGCCGTCATCTGCGCGTCCACCGGCAACACCTCGGCGTCGGCGGCGGCGTACGCGGTACGGGCCGGCATGGTGTGCGCGGTGCTGGTGCCACAGGGGAAGATCGCGCTCGGCAAGATGGGGCAGGCGCTCGTCCACGGCAGCCGCATCCTCCAGGTCGACGGCAACTTCGACGACTGCCTGGAGCTGGCGCGCGCGCTGAGCGAGAAGTACCCGGTGGCGCTGGTCAATTCGGTGAACCCGGTCCGCATCGAGGGGCAGAAGACAGCCGCCTTCGAGATCGTCGACGCGCTCGGGGACGCCCCCGACCTGCACCTGCTCCCGGTGGGCAACGCGGGTAACATCACGGCGTACTGGAAGGGCTACCGCGAGTACGCGGCCGACGGGATGTCCACCCGCACGCCGCGGATGTGGGGCTTCCAGGCGGCCGGCTCGGCGCCGATCGTCAACGGT
Source organism: Streptomyces sp. NBC_01476 (assembly GCF_036227265.1). Classification (NCBI taxonomy): domain Bacteria; kingdom Bacillati; phylum Actinomycetota; class Actinomycetes; order Kitasatosporales; family Streptomycetaceae; genus Streptomyces; species Streptomyces sp. NBC_01476. Next base: position 5,750,346 of record NZ_CP109446.1, read on the forward strand.
GCCCCGGTCCGGCAGCCGCAGACGATCGCCACCGCGATCCGGATCGGCAACCCGGCGTCCTGGCAGTACGCGGTCGCCGCGCGGGACGAGTCCGGCGGGCTGATCGAAGCGGTGACGGACCGTCAGATCCTGGCCGCCTACCGGCTGCTGGCCGCGAAGGAAGGGGTCTTCGTGGAGCCCGCGTCGGCGGCCTCCGTCGCGGGACTGCTGAAGGCGGCGGACGAGGGCATGGTGGACCCGGGGCAGCGCATCGTCTGCACGGTCACCGGCAACGGGCTCAAGGACCCGGACTGGGCGGTGGCGGGGGCCCCGCGGCCGGTCACCGTCCCGGTCGACGCCGACGCCGCCGCCGACCACCTCGGCCTCGCCTGATTTCCCGCGCACGCACCCACCCATCTGCCCCTCGCCCCGGTCGCCGGGCGGGCTGAAACATCAGCCCCCCGGCGGCCCGGGGCACCGGGCCGGGAAGCGGGCGCCGCCGGAGGCGGGGCGCACAGCCGCGGAGCGACACGCATCCTGCGCTGTGCGTGCGCCCTATGTCGCGGAAGAACCTTCCTTCGATAGGCTGGCCTCAGCGGCACCGCAGCGTGCCCGGATTCCGGCGGATGCCCCGCGCATCGCCACCCCCGCCCAGCCGCCCGGCAATGGAGCCGTGCCCGGAGGGCGTACCGCACAAGGAGATTCGTCGAACGATGGCCGGTCCCGCGTTCCGCGCAGCCGCCGTACGAGTGCGCGTCCCCGCGACCAGCGCCAATCTGGGCCCCGGGTTCGACGCCTTCGGCCTGGCGTTGGGGCTGTACGACGACGTGGTGGTGCGCGTCGCCGACGCCGGCCTGCACGTCGACATCGCCGGCGAAGGCGCCGAGACCCTGCCGCGGGACGAGAAACACCTGGTCGTACGGTCGCTGCGGACCGCGTTCGACCTGCTCGGCGGTCAGCCCCGCGGCCTGGAAGTGGTGTGCGCCAATCGCATTCCGCACGGCCGGGGCCTGGGCTCCTCCTCCGCCGCGATCTGCGCGGGCATCATCGCCGCCCGCGCGGTGACCATAGGCGGGCCCGCCGTGCTCGACGACACCGCGCTGCTGGAACTGGCCACCGAGATCGAGGGCCACCCGGACAACGTCGCGGCGTGTCTGCTCGGCGGATTCACCCTCGCCTGGACCGACGGCGGCGCCGCCCGTGCGGTCCGGATGGACCCCGCGGCGTCGTTGGTTCCGGTGGTCTTCGTACCCGCCACACCACTGCTCACCGAGACCGCCCGCGGGCTGCTGCCGCGTACCGTCCCCCATGTGGACGCCGCGGCCAACGCGGGCCGGGCCGCACTCCTGGTGGAGGCGCTCACCAGGCGTCCCGAGCTGCTGCTGCCCGCCACCGAGGACCGGCTGCACCAGGAGTACCGGGCGCCCGCCATGCCCGAGAGCCTGGCGCTGGTCAACCGGCTGCGCGCGGAAGGCGTCCCCGCTGTCGTGTCGGGCGCGGGACCGACCGTACTGGCGCTGACCGACGAGGAAGCCGCCGACAAGGTCGCCCGGTTCGCGGGCGAGGGCTGGGCGGCCAACCGCCTGGCGCTCGACGCCGCCGGGGCCAGTGTGCTGCCGCTCGCAGGGGGGCAGTGAACACGATTGCCGGCCGTAGAGAGGGGGAATATCTGTTGGATCCGGTAGTGTTAACCTCAAGCCAGCATTCGCCGCCCGATGGGCGCGATGCGCTGTGTCGCCGTCCTGGAAAACGCCATGGGACGACACTTCTTCCGGGAGCCTCCCACACCGCACAGGCAGCCTGACCGGGGAATTCGGACACCCCGCCCGCGCAGTGTCGAGCACGCTCCGGATGTCGGTACGAAGTCTCCTTCGCAGCTCTCTTCGTACCGAAGCACGTTCTTGTATTTCTGCCGCATCAGGCAGACCACCGCCCCGGCTCTGAACAGCGGAAACGCCCGCCAGATCCGGACAGCACGACCGGTCGCCGAGCCAGACAGGCCGACGTCCGCTCCAGGGAAGGACCCTTCGTGAGCGACACCACCGATCTGATGGGCGTGCGCGCAGACAACACTGTCGCCGCGTCCGATGCCGCCGCGCCTGCTAACGGTGCTGCCACCGCCGGCGCCTCACGGCGGCGCCGGTCAGGTACCGGTCTTGACGCCATGGTCCTGGCCGAACTGCAGCAGCTCGCCTCGGGCCTTGGGATCAAGGGCACCGCGCGGATGCGCAAGAGCCAGCTGATCGAGACCATCAAGGAACGGCAGGCGGGCGGCGGCGCCGGCGCCCCGCAGGCGGCTGCCGACAACGCCGTGGCCGAGAAGCCGAAGCGCCGCGCCACCTCGCGGGCGCGCCTTGAGCAGGCCGACGCCCAGCCCGCCGTGGACAACGCGCCGGCGGAGCCGAAGCAGATCGAGATTCCCGGTCAGCCGGCCGGTGAGACGGCCGTGTCGACCGCGGCCGCCGCGCCCGTCGCGACCGCGGCCAGGACCGAGCGCGCCGACCGTACGGCCGAGCGCGGCACGGACCGCGGCGGTGACCGGGCCGCGGAGGCCGCGGTCGACACGGCCGAGGGCCGCGACGCCAAGGGCGGCGACAACAGGCAGCAGGGCGGCGGGTCCGGCGACGACCGCCAGGACCGGCAGCGTGGCCAGCGCGGTGACCGCCGCGAGCGGCAGCGGGACCGGCAGCGCAACCGCGGCGAGGACGGCGGCGACGGCGGCAACCGCCAGAACCGCGGCGACCGTGACCGCGGCCAGCAGGGCGGCGGGGGCCAGCAGCAGGGCGGCGGCCAGGGGCAGCAGGGCGGCCAGAGCCAGCAGCAGGGCGGCGGCCCGCAGGACGACGACGAGTTCGGTGACGGCCGCGGCCGGCGCCGGGGCCGTTACCGCGACCGCCGGGGACGCGGCAACCGCCGCGACGAGTTCGGCGGTGGCGGCGAGCCGCAGGTCGCCGACGACGATGTGCTGATCCCGGTGGCCGGCATCCTCGACATCCTCGACAATTACGCGTTCATCAGGACCTCGGGCTACCTGCCGGGTCCCAACGACGTGTACGTCTCGCTGGCGCAGGTCCGCAAGAACGGGCTGCGCAAGGGCGACCACGTCACCGGCGCCGTACGGCAGCCCAAGGACGGCGAGCGGCGCGAGAAGTTCAACGCGCTGGTGCGGCTGGACTCGGCGAACGGCATGGGTGCCGACTCCGGGCGCGGCCGGCCCGAGTTCAACAAGCTCACCCCGCTGTACCCGCAGGACCGGCTCCGGCTGGAGACCGACCCCGGCGTGCTGACCACCCGGATCATCGACCTGGTGTCGCCGATCGGCAAGGGCCAGCGCGGTCTGATCGTGGCCCCGCCGAAGACCGGTAAGACCATGATCATGCAGGCGGTCGCCAACGCGATCACCACGAACAACCCCGAGTGCCACCTGATGGTCGTCCTGGTGGACGAGCGTCCGGAAGAGGTCACCGACATGCAGCGCTCGGTGAAGGGCGAGGTCATCTCCTCGACCTTCGACCGGCCCGCCGAGGACCACACCACCGTCGCGGAACTCGCCATCGAGCGGGCCAAGCGGCTGGTGGAGCTGGGCCACGACGTGGTGGTGCTGCTCGACTCCATCACCCGTCTGGGCCGTGCCTACAACCTGGCGGCGCCGGCCTCCGGCCGGATCCTGTCCGGTGGTGTCGACTCGACCGCGCTGTACCCGCCGAAGCGGTTCTTCGGCGCGGCGCGCAACATCGAGGACGGCGGCTCGCTGACCATCCTGGCCACCGCGCTGGTCGAGACCGGCTCGCGGATGGACGAGGTGATCTTCGAGGAGTTCAAGGGCACCGGCAACATGGAGCTCAAGCTCGACCGGAAGCTCGCCGACAAGCGGATCTTCCCTGCGGTGGACGTCGACCCGTCCGGCACCCGCAAGGAAGAGATCCTGCTGGACCGCGACGAGCTGGCGATCGTCTGGAAGCTGCGCCGGGTGCTGCACGCGCTCGACTCGCAGCAGGCGATCGAGCTGCTGCTGGACAAGATGAAGCAGACCAAGTCGAACGCTGAGTTCCTGATGCAGATCGCCAAGACCACGCCGGGCCAGAACAACGACTGATCCGGCCGGTCACCGAGCGTAGCGATACGCGGCGGCCCGCAGTACCCCGAAGGCGCCCGCTTGTCCCCTGGTGAGGGAGCAGCGGGCGCCTTCGTGCGTCCCCCGGATGGTGGAAGCCGCAGCCCGGGGGGACCATGAAACATCTGACAAATCGGACAATGAACCCATTCTCGGGGGGTAGCAGAACCAGGCAGGAGAGCTGACAGAGAGCAGAGGTGCCGCCATGGCGGACGATCAGCAGGTGCCGGGCGGGTCCAGCCCCCTGGGGGCCTCGGCGGGGCGCAGGCGCCGCCGCAGGGTCCTGCACGTGGTGGCCTGGTCCGTCGCGGGACTGGTGCTGGTCGCGGGCGGCGGCGCCGGCTATCTCTACTACCGGCTGAACGGCAACATCCACAGCGTCGACATCGACTCGGCGCTGGGCCGCGACCGGCCGGCGCGGCTCGCCAACGGCTCGACGGACATCCTGGTGCTCGGCTCCGACTCGCGCTCCGGCGCCAACTCCGTGTACGGCCACAACAGCGGCACCGCCCGCTCGGACACCGCGATGATCGTGCACCTCAACAAGGGCCGCAAGACCGCCAGCGTGGTCAGCATCCCGCGCGACACCCTGGTCACCCGCCCGTCCTGCGAGAACTCCGACGGCAGGGCCGAGCCGGCCGCCCGGTCGGTGATGTTCAACACCGCCTACGCGGTCGGCGGCCCGGTCTGCGCGGTCAAGACGGTGGAGCGGCTCACCGGGCTGCGGATGGACCACTACATCGAGGTCGACTTCACCGGCTTCAAGAACATGATCAACGCGCTGGACGGCGTCCCGCTGACCACCACCCAGGCGATCAACGACCCGAAGAGCCACCTGCGGCTGGCGGCCGGCACCCACACGCTCAGCGGCGAGCAGGCGCTCGGCCTGGTCCGCACCCGGCACGGCGTCGCGGACGGCAGCGACCTGGGCCGTATCCAGCTCCAGCAGGCATTCATGAAGGCGCTGATGAACCGGATCAGCGGCCTCGGCCTGCTGACCAGCCCCACCAAGCTCTTCTCGGTCGCCGACACCGCCACCAAGGCGGTCACCACCGACACCGGCCTCGGCTCGGTCAGCAAGCTGATGGGCCTGGCGCAGAGCGTGCAGCACCTGAAATCCGGCGATGTGCACATGGTGACGCTGCCGGTACGGTTCGCGCCCAGCGACCCCAACCGGGTCGAGCCGATCGGGAAGCAGGCGGACATGGTGTGGGCCGCGCTCAAGGCCGACAAGCCCATCCCGCCCGCCGCCACCAAGGGTTCCGCGGCCGACGACGTCAACGCCGGCACGGTGGTCGGCGGGGACTAGGACGGCCGGCGGGGCGCCGGGGAATGAATCCCGGTGCCCCCCGGTTTGGGGAGATGCGGCCTGTCCTGGCAGACTGGACCGCTGGCCCCGGTTCACGTACCCGCAACCCGCGGATGCGACCCGGCGCCCTCCCGAACCTAGGAGCATCCTTTGAAGAGCGGCATCCACCCCGAGTACTACGAGACCCAGGTCACCTGTACCTGTGGCGCCTCGTTCACCACCCGCAGCACCGAGCCCAGCGGCCAGATCCGCGCCGATGTGTGCTCCGAGTGCCACCCGTTCTACACGGGCAAGCAGAAGATCCTCGACACCGGTGGCCGGGTGGCCCGCTTCGAGGCCCGCTTCGGCAAGGGCAAGGCGGCCGCCGGGTCCGCCAAGAAGTAGCGACCCGAAAGCGCCGGTCTGCGGTCGCCCGCCCCAGGGTGACCGGACCGGCGCTTTGTCGTCCGCACCCCTACTTCTCTCGCCCCCCTTCCTAGCAGGGACTCCATGATGTTCGAGGCCGTCGAGGAACTCATCGGCGAACACGCCGACCTCGAAAAGCAGCTTGCCGACCCCTCGGTCCACGCGGACCAGGCCAACGCCCGCAAGCTCAACAAGCGTTACGCGGAACTCACGCCGATCGTGTCCAGCTACCGCTCCTGGCGGCAGCTCGGCGACGACATCGACACCGCCCGCGAACTCGGCCAGGACGACCCGGACTTCGCCGCCGAGGTGAAGGAGCTGGAGAAGGAGCGCGAGGAGCTGACCGAGCGGCTGCGGCTGCTGCTGGTCCCCCGCGACCCCAACGACGACAAGGACGTCATCCTGGAGGTCAAGGCGGGTGAGGGCGGCGAGGAGTCCGCGCTCTTCGCCGGCGACCTGCTGCGGATGTATCTGCGGTACGCCGAGCGGGTCGGCTGGAAGACCGAGATCCTCGACGCCAACGCCTCCGACCTCGGCGGCTACAAGGACGTCCAGGTCGCGGTGAAGGCCAGGGCGAGCCACGAGCCGGGCCAGGGCGTCTGGGCGCGGCTGAAGTACGAGGGCGGCGTGCACCGGGTGCAGCGGGTGCCCGCGACCGAGTCCCAGGGCCGTATCCACACCTCCGCGGCCGGCGTGCTGGTCACCCCGGAGGCGGAGGACGTCGAGGTCGAGATCGGCCCCAACGACCTGCGGATCGACGTCTACCGGTCCTCCGGGCCCGGCGGTCAGTCGGTCAACACCACCGACTCCGCGGTCCGCATCACCCACCTGCCGTCCGGCCTGGTCGTCTCCTGCCAGAACGAGAAGAGCCAGCTGCAGAACAAGGAGTCGGCGATGCGCATCCTGCGCTCCCGGCTGCTGGCCGCCGCCCAGGAGGAGGCCGAGCGGGAGGCGTCCGACGCCCGCCGCAGCCAGGTCCGTACGGTGGACCGCTCGGAGCGGATCCGCACCTACAACTTCCCGGAGAACCGCATCTCGGACCACCGGGTGGGCTTCAAGGCGTACAACTTGGACCAGGTACTCGACGGGGACCTCGACGCGATGATCCAGGCCTGTGTGGACGCCGACTCGGCCGCCAAGCTGGCCGCGGCCGGCGACGGCAGCAGCTGAGGGGGGAAGCGACAGTGAACCTGCTGCTCGCCGAGGTGGCGCAGGCCGCCCAGCGACTCGCCGACGCGGGCGTGCCGTCGCCGCGCTTCGACGCCGAGGAGCTGGCCGCGTACGTCCACGGCGTCAAGCGCGGTGAGCTGCACAGCGTGGCCGACTCCGAGTTCGACGCGCGCTACTGGGAGGCCGTCGCGCGCCGCGAGGCCCGCGAACCGCTGCAGCACATCACCGGCCGCGCCTTCTTCCGCTACCTCGAACTCCACGTCGGCCCGGGGGTGTTCGTGCCCCGGCCGGAGACCGAGTCGGTGGTCGGCTGGGCCATAGACGCGGTCCGGGCGATGGATGTCGCCGAGCCGCTCATCGTCGATCTGTGCACTGGCTCGGGCGCCATCGCGCTCGCCCTGGCCCAGGAGGTGCCGCGCTCCCGGGTGCACGCCGTGGAGCTGTCGGAACAGGCCCTGGAATGGGCCCGGAAGAACGTCGCGGGCAGCAAGGTCGACCTGCGCCAGGGGAACGCGCTGGACGCCTTCCCCGACCTCAACGGCCAAGTGGACCTGGTCATTTCGAACCCGCCCTACATCCCGCTCACCGAGTGGGAGTACGTGGCGCCAGAAGCCCGCGACCACGACCCCGAACTCGCCCTGTTCTCCGGCGAGGACGGGCTCGACACCATTCGCGGCATCGAACGCACCGCCCAGCGGCTGCTGCGGCCCGGTGGCGTCGTCGTCATCGAGCACGCCGACTCCCAGGGCGGTCAAGTCCCCTGGATCTTCAAGGAGGACGCGGGCTGGGCGGACGCGGCCGACCACCCCGATCTCAACAACCGCCCGCGGTTCACGACGGCTCGGAAGGCGCGGCCGTAACCATGTCTTTGGAGGTCAGCTAATGGCACGGCGATACGACTGCTCCGACGCGACCGAGCGGGTCACGGGTCTGCGGGAGGCCACCTCGGCGGTCAAGCGCGGCGATCTGGTCGTGCTGCCCACCGACACCGTCTACGGGATCGGCGCGGACGCCTTCGACTCCGAGGCGGTCGGCGACCTGCTGGAGGCCAAGGGCCGCGGCCGCAACATGCCCTCACCGGTGCTGGTCGGCTCCCCGAACACGCTGCACGGCATCGTCACCGACTTCTCCGAGCAGGCGTGGGAGCTGGTGGACGCCTTCTGGCCGGGCGCGCTGACCCTGGTCACCAAGCACCAGCCGTCGCTGCGCTGGGACCTCGGCGACACCCGCGGCACCGTCGCGATCCGGATGCCGCTGCACCCGGTCGCCATCGAACTGCTCATGGAGACCGGCCCGATGGCCGTCTCCAGCGCCAACCTGACCGGCGAACCCTCCCCGCAGGACTGCGACGCCGCCCAGGGCATGCTCGGCGACTCGGTGGCGGTCTACCTGGACGGCGGCCCCACCCCCGCCGCGGTGCCTTCCTCCATCGTGGACGTGACCGGCAAGGTGCCGGTGCTGCTGCGGGCCGGGGCGATCAGCGCAGAGGAGCTGCGCAAGGTCGTACCCGACTTGCAGGAGCGCAGTTGACGCCCGAGGGGCGTGGCATACGGGGTTTCACCGTTCCCGGGCAGCAGCTTCCCGGGCTCGTGCCCGGGCAGGTCACCGGGTACGTGCCCGGGCAGGTCACCGGGTACGTGCCCGGGTACGTCAGCGCCGGGCAGGGCGGTGATGTCTTCCGGGTGCTCCACGTCTGCACCGGCAATGTGTGCCGCTCGCCGATCGCCGAGCGGCTGATGCGGCACGGGCTGTCCCGGCGGCTCGGCGACGCCGCCACGGGCATCCTGGTCGAGTCGGCCGGCACCTGGGGCCACGAGGGGGCGCCGATGGAGGCGCACGCCGCCGCGGTGCTCACCGAGTTCGGCGCCGACCCGGCCGGCTTCACCGGCCGGGAGCTCCTCGACGACCATGTGATCGACGCCGACCTGGTGCTCACCGCGACCCGCGACCACCGCGCCCAGGTGATCTCGATGGGCCACGCGGCGGGCCTTCGCACCTTCACGCTCAAGGAGTTCACCCGGCTGGTGCGGGCGATAGACCAGGCCACGCTGCCCGACGGCACGGTCACCGAGCGGGCCCGCGCGCTGGTCCGGGCGGCCGCGGCGCTGCGCGGCTGGCTGCTGGCGCCCAGCCCGGACGCCGACGAGGTGCACGATCCGTACGGCGCCCCGGTCTCGTACTTCCGCAGCATCGGTGAGGAGATCCACACCGCGCTCGATCCGATGGTGACGGCACTGACCGGCATCCCGGCGCCCGCGGCCGTCTGAGCGGCCGTCCAGGGGCCTTCCCGGGCCGCTCCCGGGCCGGCCCCGGCCCGCCTCCGGGCTCATCGGGGGAGGAGCGCCGGAGAATCGCGGCCACCGTCTGTACCCCGCGCCGGGCCGGTGCAACCGTTCCGGTTCCCTGTGAGTCTCAACAGGTGTTGGCCGTCCCGGCCCGGCCACCACTAGGGTGTGACGCTGTGAGGACCCCCCGGACGCGTGCGCAACCCGGTTGCGCCCCCGATTACGTCGGAGGCTGCCCGTGCGCGAATATCTGCTGACCCTGTGCGTCTCCGCCGCCGTCACGTACCTGCTGACCGGCCCGGTGCGGAAGTTCGCCATCGCCGCGGGCGCCATGCCGGAGATCCGGGCACGTGATGTGCACCGCGAACCCACTCCGCGGCTCGGCGGCATCGCGATGTTCGGCGGCCTGTGCGCCGGGCTGCTGGTCGCCGCTCATCTGAGCAATATCGGGGATGTGTTCACCCTCTCCAACGAGCCGCGGGCGCTGCTCTCCGGTGCCGCGCTGATCTGGCTGCTGGGCGTCCTGGACGACAAGTGGGGCGTGGACGCGCTGATCAAGCTCGGCGTGCAGATGATCGCGGCCGGTGTGATGGTCTGGCAGGGCCTGGCCATCCTGTGGCTGCCGCTGCCCGGTATCGGCACGGTCGCCCTCACCCCGGTGCAGTCCACCCTGCTCACCGTGGCGCTGGTCGTGATCACCATCAACGCGGTGAACTTCGTGGACGGCCTGGACGGCCTGGCGGCCGGTGTGGTCTGCATCGCCGCCATCGCGTTCTTCATGTACGCGTACCGCATGTGGTACGGCTACGGCGTCGAGGCGGCCGCGCCCGCGACGCTCTTCAGCGCGATCCTGATCGGGATGTGCCTGGGCTTCCTCCCGCACAACATCCATCCGGCGCGGATCTTCATGGGCGACTCGGGCTCGATGCTGATCGGCCTGGTGCTCGCCTCGGGTGCGATCTCCATCACCGGGCAGGTGGACCCGGACGCGATCACCGACTTCACCGGGTCGACCCGGCAGACCGTGCACTTCATGGTGCCGGTCTACATGCCGCTGCTGCTGCCGCTGACCATGATCGCCATTCCGGCGATCGACCTGGTGCTCGCGGTGGTCCGCAGGACCTGGAAGGGCCAGTCGCCGTTCGCCGCGGACCGCGGCCACCTGCACCACCGGCTGCTGGAGATCGGGCACTCGCACAGCCGGGCGGTGCTGATCATGTACTTCTGGTCGGCGCTGTTCGCCTTCTCCGCGGTGGCGTTCTCGGTGAACTCCTCCAGCCTGTGGATCGTGCTGGTGATCGTCGCGCTGAGCGCGGTCGGTCTGGTGGTCCTGCTGCTGCCGCGGTTCCGGCCGCAGACCCCGCAGTGGGCGGAGTCGGTGGTCCCGCCGCGCTACCGGCGGCGCAAGCGCCGGCTGGCCGCCGCCGCGGCCGCGGCCGAGCAGGAGATGCGGGAGGCCGAGCCCGGTGAACGGCCGGCCCTCAACGGGTCGACCGCGATCGGCGACCGCTCCCGGCTGCCCGACCGGCGGCGTCCGGTGGACAGCAGGCACTGATCAATTTCGGTGTGCACCGACCCGGGCACCGACCGTGTCCGGGCGTGACGAGAAGCCGGTGAGAAGCCGCAGAGCAGCCGCTGAGAAGCCGGCGATCGACGGGTCGCACAATTCGGGCAAAGACCCTCGATGGAAATTCCGGCAATTCGCTCATTCCGGGCAACTGCTGTAAAAGGGCACGGCATTGCGGGCTCGGGCCGTAACTCGTGCGTGTGACGGGCAGCACATCTCCATGGTAAAGACCGGATCAAATACTTTGTGATACCGTTCACGAAACCCACGGAACAGCCGAAAGACCATAGTGCGACGGTCTTCCGGCACGAGGCACGTCCTCGGCCCCGACTACGCTCGTCTCCGACGACACCCGAAATCCCCAACTCCCGCCGGAGGAGCTGCCCCCATGCAGTCCAACGACGTCCGAACCCTCCTTAACTGCACCGTCCCCACTGCCGCGGCCGGTGCCATCGCCACCGTGATCAGCGGTGCGGTGGCCGGCGGCAAGGGAGCGATCGGCGCCGCCGCCGGCACGTTGGTCGTGATCGCCTTCATGGCGATCGGGATGGTGGTGCTGCAACGCACCGCGAAGTCGTACCCGTCGCTGTTCCAGATGATGGGCCTGGTGCTCTACACGGTGCAGATCCTGCTGCTCGCGATCGTGCTCGCCGTGTTCAGGCACACCTCACTCTTCAACACCCGGGCCTTCGCCTTCTCGCTGCTGGCCGCCGCGCTCATCTGGATCGCCGCGCAGGCCAGGACGTACATGAAGACGAAGATCCTCTACGTCGAGCCCAAGTCGGCGGGGACCCCGTCGTGACTCCCGTCAGGCGCTTCCTCCCTGACGGTGGGGGTAGGGCCGGTGTAAAGAGCGCTCCGCTCATTTGCTATCGTCCCGACTCAACTGCGGCCGAGCTGCCGCGAGCGGCGACCAGGTACACCTCGCCGCTCGGTTCAGCGCCGACCCGCCGCCCCCACATCCGTACCACCAGTCCAGTGCCGTTCCGCGGCTCAGCGCCGCGCCGACACATCGAGGTTGCCGTACCCATGCGCCACGCTGAAGGAGCTCTCGGTGAGTGCTGACCAGGTTCTCGCCTTCGAGACGAACTGCCACATCTTCGACGGGTGCGGCTTCCCGGCCCCCGGCCTGCACTCGTTCGTCTTCGACCCGATCTTCTCGATCGGCAGCTTCGACTTCACCAAGCCGATGCTGCTGGCGCTGCTCAGCACCGTCGTGATCGTCGGCTTCTTCTGGGCCGCCTTCAACAAGGCGAAGGTCGTCCCCGGCAAGCTGCAGATGGTCGGTGAGGCGGGCTACGACTTCGTCCGCCGCGGGATCGTCTACGAGACGCTGGGCAAGAAGGTCGGCGAGAAGTACGTCCCGCTGATGGTCTCGCTGTTCTTCATGGTCTGGCTGCTGAACCTCTGGTCGATCATCCCGGTCGCGCAGTTCCCGGTGACCGCGATCATCTCCTTCCCGGCCGCACTCGCCGGGATCGTCTACATCACGTGGATGTACCTGACGTTCAAGAAGCACGGCTTCGTGGGCGGCTGGAAGAACATCACCGGCTACGACAAGTCGCTCGGCTGGGTGCTGTTCCTCTCGGTGCCGATCGAGTTCTTCTCGAACGTGCTGGTACGGCCGTTCACGCACGCCGTCCGGCTCTTCGCCAACATGTTCGCGGGCCACACCCTGCTGCTGCTCTTCACCATCGCGAGCTGGTACCTGCTCAACGGCATCGGCATCGCGTACGCGGGTGTGTCCTTCATCATGACCATCGTGATGACCGCCTTCGAGCTGTTCATCCAGGCCGTTCAGGCGTACGTGTTCGTGCTCCTGGCCTCCAGCTACATCCAGGGCGCGCTCGCCGAGAACCACTGAGCTCCCCCCTCCACGACCCCGACAGATGTCCGGTGGCCAACCCCCACCGGTCCGTGAAAGAGAAGGAAGAACCCGGCATGTCCGCTCTCGCGCACGCGACGCTCGCCGCCGTCGAAATCAAGGGCAACCTCGGCTCGATCGGCTACGGCCTGGCCGCCATCGGCCCCGGCGTCGGCATCGGCATCATCTTCGGCAACGGCACCCAGGCCCTCGCCCGCCAGCCCGAAGCGGCCGGCCTGATCCGCGCCAACCAGATCCTCGGCTTCGCCTTCTGTGAGGCGCTCGCGCTGATCGGTCTGGTCATGCCGTTCGTCTACCCGACCTCCTGATCGCGGCTGGCGACCGGAACCGACCGGCACACATAGACGGAAGGCACTGATGTGATCTCCTTGGTACAGCTGGCGGCAGACGACGCGGAGAACCCGCTCGTCCCGCCGATCCCCGAGCTCATCATCGGCCTGCTCGCCTTCGCCATCGTCTTCTTCTTCCTCGCCAAGAAGCTCCTCCCGAACATCAACAGGGTTCTGGAAGAGCGCCGGGAGGCCATCGAAGGCGGCATGGAGAAGGCGGAGGCCAGCCAGGCCGAGGCGCAGCAGACCCTTGAGCAGTACCGCAGCCAGCTCGCCGAGGCCCGGCACGAGGCCGCGCGGCTGCGCCAGGAGGCGCAGGAGCAGGGTGCGGCACTCATCGCCGAGATGCGGGCCGAGGGCCAGCGTCAGCGCGAGGAGATCGTCGCCGCCGGCCATGCGCAGATCGAGGCCGACCGCAAGGCCGCGGCCGCCGCGCTGCGGCAGGACGTCGGCAAGCTCGCCACCGAACTGGCCGGCAAGCTCGTGGGTGAGTCCCTGGAGGACACCGCCCGGCAGAGCCGCACCATCGACCGCTTCCTCGACGGGCTCGACGCGACGGCGCCCTCGGCCGAGGCGGCCCGGTGAACGGAGCGAGCCGCGAGGCGCTGAGCGCAGCGCGTGAGCAGCTGGACGCGCTGACCGACAGCACGTCGGTCGACGCGGCCGGTCTCGCCGAGGAGCTGGCCGCGGTCACCGCGCTGCTGCACGGCGAGGGCACCCTGCGCCGGGCGCTCAGCGACCCGGCGAAGTCCGGCGAGGCCAAGGCGGCGCTGGTCCGGCAGCTCTTCACCGGCCAGGTCGGCGGCGCGACCCTGGACCTGCTGTCCGGCATGGTCAGGTCCCGCTGGTCGCAGCCGCGCGATCTGGTGGACGCGATCGAGGAACTGGCGAACACCGCCGACCTGATCGTCGCCCAGCGCCGCGGCGCGCTGGACGACGTGGAGGACGAGCTCTTCCGCTTCGGCCGGATCCTCTCCGGCAGCAGCGAACTGCGCTCCGCGCTGGCGAACCAGGTGGCCAACGGCGAGGCCAAGGCCGGACTGCTGCACTCGCTGCTCGGCGGCCGCGCCAATCCGGTCACCGAACGGCTGGTGACGAGACTGGTCACCGCGCCGCGAGGACGTAGCCTGGAGAGCGGGATCGAATCCCTGTCCAAGCTCGCCGCGGCCCGCCGCAGCCGGGTGGTCGCGGAAGTGACCTCGGCGACTCCGCTGAGTGATCAGCAGAAGCAGCGACTGGCCGACGCGCTGGCCAGGATCTACGGACGACAGGTGCACCTGAACCTGGACGTGGACCCCGCGGTCCTCGGCGGGGTGCGGGTACGCATCGGCGACGAGGTCATCAACGGCGCCATCGCCGACCGCCTCGAAGAGGCGTCACGGCGGATGGCCGGCTGACAGCCACCAACTCAACAAGCAGGAAAGCGGCCCGAGTTGGGCCGACATGTCCTCTGGGGGAACCCCCCAGACCCCCCAGAAACTTCGGGCCCAACAAGGAGAGCAGGGAACCCAGATGGCGGAGCTCACGATCCGGCCGGAGGAGATCCGGGACGCGCTGGAGACGTTTGTCCAGTCGTACCAGCCGGACGCCGCCTCGCGCGAGGAGGTCGGCACGGTCAGCGTTGCCGGAGACGGCATCGCACGCGTCGAGGGACTTCCCTCGGCCATGGCGAACGAACTGCTGCGCTTCGAGGACGGCACCCTCGGTCTCGCCCTCAACCTCGAGGAGCGCGAGATCGGTGCGATCGTCCTCGGCGAGTTCAACGGCATCGAGGAGGGCCAGCCGGTGCACCGCACCGGCGAGGTGCTCTCGGTCGCCGTCGGCGAGGGCTACCTGGGCCGGGTCGTCGACCCGCTGGGGAGCCCGATCGACGGCCTCGGCGAGATCGAGACCGACGGCCGCCGCGCCCTTGAGCTGCAGGCCCCCACGGTCATGCAGCGCAAGTCGGTGCACGAGCCGATGCAGACCGGCCTCAAGGCCGTCGACGCGATGACCCCGATCGGCCGCGGCCAGCGCCAGCTGATCATCGGTGACCGGCAGACCGGCAAGTCCGCGCTGGCGATCGACACGATCATCAACCAGCGTGACAACTGGCGCTCCGGCGACCCGAAGAAGCAGGTCCGCTGCATCTACGTCGCCATCGGCCAGAAGGGCTCCACCATCGCCGGCGTGCGCGCCGCGCTGGAGGAGGCCGGCGCGCTGGAGTACACCACCATCGTCGCCGCCCCGGCGTCCGACCCGGCCGGCTTCAAGTACCTGGCGCCGTACACCGGCTCGGCCATCGGCCAGCACTGGATGTACCAGGGCAAGCACGTCCTGATCGTCTTCGACGACCTGAGCAAGCAGGCCGACGCCTACCGCGCCGTGTCGCTGCTGCTGCGCCGCCCGCCGGGCCGCGAGGCGTACCCCGGTGACGTCTTCTACCTGCACTCCCGCCTGCTGGAGCGCTGCGCCAAGCTCTCCGACGACCTGGGCGCCGGTTCCATGACCGGTCTGCCGATCGTGGAGACCAAGGCGAACGACGTGTCGGCGTTCATCCCGACCAACGTCATCTCCATCACCGACGGCCAGTGCTTCCTGGAGTCGGACCTCTTCAACGCCGGTCAGCGCCCCGCGCTGAACGTCGGTATCTCGGTCTCCCGGGTCGGTGGCTCGGCGCAGATCAAGGCCATGAAGGGCGTCTCCGGCCGGCTCCGCGTGGACCTCGCCCAGTTCCGTGAGCTGGAGGCGTTCGCCGCCTTCGGTTCCGACCTGGACGCGGCCTCCAAGGCGCAGCTGGAGCGTGGCCAGCGGATGGTCGAGCTGCTCAAGCAGGGCCAGTACGCGCCGTACGCGATCGAGGACCAGGTCGTCTCCATCTGGGCCGGCACCACCGGCAAGCTGGACGACGTACCGGTCGAGGACGTACGCCGCTTCGAGCGTGAGCTGCTGGACTACCTGCACCGCGAGCACAAGTCGCTGCTCACCGCGATCGTCGAGACCGGCAAGCTGCCGGACGAGACCGTCGAGGTGCTCACCGACGCGGTGGCCGCGTTCAAGAAGCAGTTCGAGACGTCCTCCGGCGCGCTGCTGGTCGAGGGCTGATCATGGGCGCACAGATTCGCGTCTACAAGCGCCGGATCAAGTCCGTCACCGCCACCAAGAAGATCACCAAGGCGATGGAGATGATCGCCGCCTCGCGCATCGTCAAGGCGCAGCGCCAGGTGGCGGCCTCCTCGCCGTACGCGGACGAGCTGACCCGCGCGGTGACGGCGGTGGCGACCGGCTCCAACACCAAGCACGCCCTGACCACCGAGGCGGAGCACCCGACCCGGGCCGCGGTCCTGCTCGTCACGAGCGACCGCGGTCTGGCCGGCGGGTACTCCTCCAACGCGATCAAGGCCGCCGAGAAGCTCGCCGAGCAGCTGCGCTCGGAGGGCAAGGAGGTCGACTCCTACCTCGTCGGCCGCAAGGCGGTGGCGTACTACAGCTTCCGCGAGCGCGAGGTCAAGGGCTCCTGGACCGGCTTCAGCGACAGCCCGAAGTACGGCGACGCCAAGGAGGTCGCGGCGCCGCTCATCGAGGCGGTCGAGCTGGAGACCGCCGAGGGCGGCGTGGACGAACTGCACATCGTCTTCACCGAGTTCGTCTCGATGATGACGCAGGTGCCGGTCGCCCGGCGGCTGCTGCCGCTGTCGCTGGACGAGGACGAGCGGGCGGCGGCGCTGGCGGAGCAGACCGGCAAGTCCGGCATCCTGCCGCTGTACGAGTTCGAACCGTCGGCCGAGGGCGTGCTGGACGCGCTGCTGCCGCGGTACGTCGAGAGCCGTATCTACAACGCGCTGCTGCAGGCCGCCGCTTCCGAGCACGCGGCCCGGCGCCGGGCGATGAAGTCGGCGACCGACAACGCGGAAGACCTCATCAAGTCGCTGACGCGGCTGTCCAATGCGGCCCGACAGGCCGATATCACCCAGGAAATCAGCGAGATCGTCGGTGGCGCGAGCGCCCTCGCCGACGCTAGCGCGGGGAGTGACTGACCACTATGACCACCACTGTTGAAACGGCCCCGACCGGTACGGCCACCGGCCGCGTCGCCCGGGTCATCGGCCCGGTCGTCGACGTGGAGTTCCCCGTCGACGCGATGCCGGAGATCTACAACGCGCTGCACGTCGACATCGCCGACCAGTCCGAGCTCTCCGGCGAGGGCCAGGGCGTGCGGACGCTGACCCTGGAAGTCGCCCAGCACCTCGGCGACGGCCTGGTCCGCGCCATCTCGATGCAGCCCACCGACGGCCTGGTCCGCCAGGCCCCGGTGACCGACACCGGCGAAGGCATCACGGTGCCGGTCGGTGACGTCACCAAGGGCCGCGTCTTCAACACCCTCGGCAAGATCCTCAACGAGCCGGAGGCGGAGTCCGAGGTCACCGAGCGCTGGCCGATCCACCGCAAGGCCCCGGACTTCGACCAGCTCGAGTCGAAGACCGAGATGTTCGAGACCGGCCTGAAGGTCGTCGACCTGCTCACCCCGTACGTCAAGGGCGGCAAGATCGGCCTCTTCGGTGGTGCGGGCGTCGGCAAGACGGTGCTCATCCAGGAAATGATCATGCGTGTCGCCAAGCTGCACGAGGGCGTCTCCGTCTTCGCCGGGGTCGGTGAGCGCACCCGTGAGGGCAACGACCTGATCGCGGAGATGGCGGAGTCCGGCGTGCTGCCGCAGACCGCGCTCGTCTTCGGCCAGATGGACGAGCCGCCGGGCACCCGGCTGCGGGTCGCGCTGGCCGGTCTGACCATGGCGGAGTACTTCCGCGATGTGCAGAACCAGGACGTGCTGTTCTTCATCGACAACATCTTCCGGTTCACCCAGGCCGGCTCCGAGGTCTCCACGCTGCTCGGCCGGATGCCGTCCGCGGTGGGTTACCAGCCGACCCTGGCCGACGAGATGGGCCAGCTGCAGGAGCGGATCACCTCCACCCGCGGCCACTCCATCACCTCGATGCAGGCGATCTACGTCCCCGCGGACGACCTCACCGACCCGGCCCCGGCGACCACCTTCGCGCACCTCGACGCGACGACGGTGCTCTCCCGGCCGATCTCGGAGAAGGGCATCTACCCCGCGGTGGACCCGCTCGACTCCACCTCACGCATCCTGGACCCGCGCTACATCCGGCAGGACCACTACGACTGCGCCACCCGGGTCAAGGGGATCCTCCAGAAGTACAAGGACCTCCAGGACATCATCTCGATCCTCGGCATCGACGAGCTCGGTGAAGAGGACAAGCTCACCGTCTTCCGGGCCCGCCGGATCGAGCGCTTCCTGTCGCAGAACACCCACGCCGCCAAGCAGTTCACCGGCGTGGACGGTTCTGACGTGTCGCTCGACGAGTCGATCACGGCGTTCAACGCGATCGCCGACGGCGAGTACGACCACTTCCCCGAGCAGGCGTTCTTCATGTGCGGTGGCCTGGAGGACCTCAAGGCCAACGCGGCGAAGCTCGGCGTCAACTGACGCGGGGAGCCGTAGCGAGCACGAGGGGGGCGGTCCGGCACAGCCCAGGTGACCGCCCCCCTCGCGCACCCCTTATTCTTTGTCTTACGCATCCGCCGCAGGCGGTGGATGCCGACCCGAGGAGCCGTCTTGGCCGATCTTCACGTCGAGCTGGTGGCCGCGGACCGCAGCGTCTGGTCCGGCGAGGCCACCATGGTCATCGCCCGAACCACGTCGGGTGACATCGGCATCATGCCCAGCCACGAGCCGTTGCTGGGGGTGCTCGAATCCGGTCCGGTGACCATCAGGACCACCGATGAGAGCGGCCCGGTGGTGGCTGCCGTGCAGGGCGGGTTCATCTCGTTCTCCGACAACCAGCTGTCGATTCTCGCTGAGGTCGCCGAGCTGGCCGACGAGATCGACGTGGCCAGGGCCGAGCGGGCACTGGAGCGGTCCAGGTCGGAAGCCGACGCGGCCGCCCAGCGCCGTGCGGAGGTCCGGCTGGCCGCGGCTGCGGCGGGTTCGCGCTGAACACAGGCCGCACCGTGTACGTATGACTCAGTAGCTCTCAGTACCGCGCACCACCCAGCAGGACCGGCGGACGGTGAATTCGTACACCGGCTGTCACCGCAGGACAACGGCGCCGCGGACTGCCCCAACGGGCGGTCCGCGGCTCCGGCACAGCAAGGGCGGCAACCATTCCTAGGCGAGGAGGTCGAAGGACGTGATCCTCGCTTTCCAGGTGGGCTTCGGGATTCTCGCGGCGGCGCTGCTGGGACTCTTCGTCTTCGGCCTGCGCCGGCGGCTGATCCAGCGGCCGGGCGGCACCTTCGACTGCAGCCTGCGGCTCGCCCCGGCCGAGGACGCGGAGGGCGGCGGCAAGGGCTGGGTCTACGGAGTGGCCCGCTACAGCGGTGACCGGGTCGAGTGGTTCCGGGTCTTCTCGTACTCGCCCCGCCCGCGCCGGGTGCTCGACCGTCCGGCGATCGAGGTGCTGGGCCGCCGGGATCCGCAGGGCTCCGAGGAGCTGGCGCTGCTCTCGGACGCCGTGGTGCTCTCCTGTCGCCACCGGGGGATGTCACTGGAGCTGGCGATGAGCGACGACGCGCTGACCGGGTTTCTCGCCTGGCTGGAGGCGGCCCCGCCCGGCCAGCGGGTGAATGTGGCGTGAGGCGGCGGTTCCGAGCGGGGACCGGGAGCCGACGGGCGGCGTAGTCGACCCCCGGCCGTGTGGGGGGATGGAGCCTGAACCGCGGGGCGCTTCTCTGCTGCTTGAGCTGTCATGCGCACGCCCAAGGGCGTCTACAGAGATCGTAGAAAGGTCTGGACCAGTGGTCAAGAGGTCTGGACCACCTGGCTTTCCTGCCGGCTCGCTCAGCGGTTCTCGCCCGGAACCCACAGCACGTCACCGCGCGAGGTGTTCGCGGTGCGGGCCAGGATGAAGAGCAGATCCGACAGACGGTTGAGGTAAGTGGCCGTCAGCGGGTTCATGGTGTCGCCGTGTTCGGCCAGCGCCGCCCAGGTGGAGCGCTCCGCGCGGCGGACGACGGTGCACGCCTGGTGGAGCAGCGCCGCGCCGGGGGTGCCCCCCGGAAGGATGAACGAGCGCAGCTTGGTCAGGCCTTCGAGGTAGTGGTCGCAGTCGGCCTCCAGGCGGTCGACGTAGGACTGCTCGACGCGCAGCGGCGGGTACTTGGGGTCGGGGACGACCGGAGTGGCCAGGTCGGCGCCCACGTCGAAGAGGTCGTTCTGCACCCGGACGAGTACGGCGCGGACGTCGTCCGGGAGGCCGCCGAGGGCGAGCGCGACGCCGAGCACCGCGTTCGCCTCGTTGGCGTCGGCGTAGGCGCCGATGCGCGTGTCGGTCTTCGCCGTGCGGCTCATGTCGCCCAGCGCGGTGGTGCCGTCGTCGCCGGTGCGGGTGTAGATACGGGTGAGGTTGACCATACGGCCGAGCGTAGGCCCTGCCGGCCGCGACCGGGCGGACCCCAACTGTGCGACCAACGACACATGGTGACGCACCCGACAACCTGTCGCGTCCGGCGCTGAACGGACGTTAAGGTCCGGCAATACCCCAACGGAGAGGTGTGTGGACCGTGGCGCGGAAGCTTGCCGTCATCGGAGCCGGACTGATGGGCGCCGGCATCGCCCAGGTATCGGCCCAGGCCGGTTACGAGGTGGTCCTGCGGGACGTCACCGACGAGGCGCTGGCCCGCGGCAAGGACGGCATCCGGGCGTCGTACGAGAAGTTCACCGCCAAGGGGAAGATGACCCCTGAGGACGCCGAGGCGGCGCTGGCGCGGATCACCACCACCACCGACCTGGACGCGGCGGCCGGCGCCGACCTCGTGGTGGAGGCGGTCTTCGAGAAGATCGAGGTCAAGCAGGAGATCTTCCGCGCCCTTGACCGCATCGTCGGCGCGGAGACCGTGCTCGCCTCCAACACCTCGGCCATCCCGATCACCAAGATCGCCGCCGCCACCGAGCACCCCGAGCGGGTGGTCGGCACCCACTTCTTCTCGCCGGTGCCGCTGATGCAGCTCTGCGAACTGGTCCGCGGCTACAAGACCAGCGACGAAACCCTGGCCCGCGCACGGGAGTTCGCCGAGGCCGTCGGGAAGACCTGCATCGTCGTCAACCGCGATGTGGCCGGCTTCGTCACCACCCGGCTGATCTCCGCCCTGGTGGTGGAGGCGGTCAAGCTCTACGAGTCCGGCGTCGCCTCGGCGGAGGACATCGACGCGGCCTGCCGGCTCGGCTTCGGCCACGCCATGGGCCCGCTCGCCACCACCGACCTGACCGGCGTGGACATCCTGCTGCACGCCACCGGCAACATCTACACCGAGTCGCAGGACGAGAAGTTCGCCCCACCGGAGATCATGCGCCGGATGGTGGACGCGGGTGACCTCGGACGCAAGAGCGGACAGGGCTTCTACACCTACTGACCGGGCGGCGCGCGCCCGCCGCACCGGCCGCACCAGCCGAAGTCACCCGCAGGAGTGAATTCGGTAGCGGATCGCTCACAGACGGCAACTTCTCTGTACGACAGACCGTCAGTTGTGTGAAGACATATGGATCGGCCGGCAGGCCAAGCCAGCGCTTCGGGGAGTGACTATGCACATCAGGGGCGACCACGCCGAGCTGATCGTCGGGGGGCGCCTCGACGTGGTCAGCGCCGCGGACGCCCGTACCGCACTGCACACCGCGGTCGACTCCGGCCGCGGCGACCTGGTGCTCGATCTGACCGAACTCGACTCGTGGGACGCCACCGGCCTCGGGGTGATCATGGGCGCCCACCGCCGGGCCGGCCGGGCCAACCGCAGGCTCGTGCTCCGCGGGGTGCCGCCCCAGATGCAGCGGCTGCTGGTGGCCACCCGGCTGCACCGGATCCTGGCGATCGAAGCCGAAAGGTGACGTTCGGCACGTAACCGGGACGGCATCCCCCCGGCCCTTCATGGATAGGGTGCGAACCTTTAGAGTTTGCGCATCAATGGCCAGGAGGCGTGCACCCCGTACGCCGTAGAAGGGGAATCGGGCCGGCGCCCGACGCTGTCGCGAGCGCGCAGCCGAGCCGCCCGAGGATGCCCCCGTATGGCACGCACCCGGGGGTCGTAGAGCATGGATCAGCAGACCGGCGAGCAGCAGGGCGGTCGGCCGGACGAGCGTCCGGTGGAGCGGCCCGGCGGTACGGTCCGGCCGGGTGGTACGGGGCTGCCCGAGGACACGCAGCGGGCGGCCGGGACCCCCGCCCGCGACGGAGCTGACCGTTCTGAAGGGGCCGAAGGGGCCGAAGGGTCTGACGCGTTCAACGCCTTCGGGGTGGAACGCAGGAGCTTCGAAGGGGAGCACGGATTCGTGGACGAGCCGGCGCTGAGCGGCACCGGGGAACTGGATCTCTTCGGGGGCGGGGAGACGGGCGGCGCCGCCGCTGACGGGTCCCCTGCGGGAGGCTCGGACGGAGCCCTGGACAGCTCCTTCGGCCCCTCCGATCCTTTCGGTCCCTTCGACCCCCCGGGCGGGCAGAGCAGCGCCGACGCCCTGGTGAACGAAGCCTTCGGCGCCCCCGCCGAGCGCGGTCCGGCAGTTGGCGGCTCCGAGGCGCCCGGCAGCCTGCCGGCCCGGCGGGAGCCCCTTGCCCGGCGCGAGCCGCTGGAGCGCAGAGAGCCCCTGGAACGGCGTGACCCGCTGGAGCAGCGTCCCGCCGTCAACCGCTTCGAGGCCGCCGAGAGCTTCGACGCCTTCGCGGCCGGCGCCAAGCGGCCCACCGGCCCGGCGCCGGCCGACCAGGTCCCGCCGGTGCTCCCCGCGGCGCCGGGCAGCGAACTCGCCATCCGGCCCGCGAGCCGGCCGGTGCCGCTGCAGGAGGGCACCTCGCTCTTCGACGGCACGATGCCGCTGCCGAAGGTGACCCGCCCGGTCCGCGACCCGCTCGCCCCCGAACTGGGCACGCCGAGCGGCGGCAACGCCCGAATACCGCGAGTGGTCACCGCCGACTACCTGCTCACCGTGAACCCGGTCGACGGCACCGAGGTCGTGCCCTGCCCGCCGGAGGAGCGGCGCACCCCGGTCCGCCGGACCAAGGAGGAGCGCGCCGCCCGGATCAACGCCGCCCGGCCCAGCCCGCCGCCCGGCCCGCCCGCTCCCGAAGTCCCCCTGCTGGAAAGGGAAGAGGAGCGCGAGCGGCTGATCCGGCTGCTGGCCCGCGGCCGTTCCATCCGCGTCACAGGACCGTCGGGCGCCGGCCGTACCTCGCTGCTGGAGTCCGTCGCCAACGCCTGCGCCGACCTCGCGCCCGACGGCGTGATCTGGCTCTCCGGCTACCACCGCACCGCGGCCGACCTGCTGCACGACCTCTACACGATCGTCTACGCCGGCGAGGGCTACCGCCCCGGCCACGCCGAACTCACCACGCTGCTCGCGGAGGTGGGCGCCGTCGTGGTGCTCGACGACCTGGAGATCGGCGGGGCCGCGCTGGAGGAAGTGCTCGAAGCCGCCCCCGAATGCGCCTTCCTGATGTCCGCCACCCCGGATGTGCCGGCCCCCGCCGCCGATTCGATGGTGGTCGAGGTGCTGCTCTCCGGGCTGACCAGGACCGCCTGCGTCGACCTGCTGCAACTCGTCACCGGGCGGCGGCTGGAGGAGGACGAGACGGCCTGGGCCGCGGACCTGTGGTTCGAGTCCGAGGGCCTGCCGCTGCGGTTCGTCCAGGCGGGCGCGCTGCTGCGGCAGCGCGACGCGATGCGGCAGCCGCTCGACCCCGACCTCGACGACTCGGTGTGGCTCAACGGCTCGCCGCCGCCCGAGCCGGCCGGGCCCCCGATACCCGACCTCACCGGGTTCGACGATCCGCTGCCCGCCGGCGCCGCTCCCACGGCGCCCCCGATGGCCGGCACGCCGCCGCCCCCGCCGCCGCTGCCCTTGCGGCTGCCGGCCACCGAGGTGCCGCTCCCGTCGCTCGCGGAGAGCGCCGCCCCCGCGGGTCTGCTGGCCTCCCGGCTCAGCGAGGCGGCCCGCGAGGCACTGGCCTTCGCGGTGGCGCTCGACGGTGAGTGCCCGCACCCCGCGCACCTGCCCGCACTGGTCGGTGACACCCACGGGGACGCGGCGCTGGGCGAGTTGATCTCCGTCGGCCTCGCGGTGCCGGTCGCCTCCCACTTCCGGCTCTCGGCCGGCGTGGTGCAGCAGCTCGGCCCGGCATTCGCCGCCGACGGCGAACTCAACGACGTCCAGGCGCACACCGCCGCCCTCCACTACGCCTGGTGGACCGGCCACCCCTCGGTCACCCCGGAGCGCGCCTCCGCCGAGTCCGAGGCGATCGTGGCCGCGATGACCGCCTGCCGCGACGGCGGCCACGCCAGTGCGGCGGTCCTGCTCGCCCGGACTGTCGCCCCCGTCTTCGCCGCCGCCCTCAACTGGGGTGCGTGGGAGCGGGCGCTGCGGATCGGCCAGGAGGCCGCGCGGCTGTCCGGTGAGGTCGCGGAAGAGGCGTACTTCCACCACGAGTTGGGCGTCCTCGCGCTCTGCACGGACCGGATGGACCGGGCCCGCGCGGAACTTGAGGCGTCCATCGCCCTGCGCGGCGCCCTCGCCGACCGCCAGGGCACGGTCGTCGGGCGCCGCACGCTGGCGCTCGTCAACGACCGCGCGGGCTCCTCCTCCCCGCTCGAACTCCCGCCGGGCGCCTTGGCGTTCGCCCTGCCCGAGGGCACGAGCCAGGTCGTCATCGACAAGACGGCGGCGCTGCCGGCCGGCACCGCGCAGCACGCCCGCGGTCTCGCCGTCCTCCGCTCCCGCCGCAACCTCGTCGCGGCCGGCACGGGCGTCGTCCTGGCGGCGGTCCTCGGCACGATCGTCACCATGGGAGCGACCTCGGGCGGCGACCACAGCCCCGACCAGGTCAAGCCGATCGAGACGGTCGAGCAGGATCTTCCGTCGGACACGGCCCCCTCCTCCGACGACGGAGCGTCGGTGGCTCCGCCGGCCGCGTCGAGCACGTCGCCTTCGACCTCGGCGTCCACGACGGTGACGCCGTCGACCCCGAACGGTACGACGGGGACGCCGGGCTCTTCGTTGACGACGCCGCCGGGGGGTACGACCAGCACGGCTCCGGGGGCCCCGCACTCCTCGTCGCCGGGGCGGCCCTCGCACACCACGAAGCCGCCAACCACGAAGCCGTCGTCGACTTCCGCTTCGCCTTCTTCGTCCCCGACTCCGACGGACACGGACACGGACAGCCCTTCGCCTACGGACACGGCGACCGTGAGTCCTACCTGAGCACGTGGGCAGCCGGTCGGCTAGAGCATGGGCCGAGCTGTCCGTACGGAGGCACACGTGATCCTGGCTGCCGGCGGCGACACCGGCGGCTGAGAAGCCCCGGGGGCCGGGCGGCTCGGCCCCGTCGTGGACGTGGGACGAGGACCGTTGCGGCCGAGTCCGGGGTTGACTGTACGGCGTGGGTGCCGTGCCGGGCCCGCGCCGCGGCGCGCATCGGTACCCGCCGGGCACGTGATGCCGCCCTCCGGGGACAGCCGGCCCCTTCCGCGCCACCGTCCCGGTCCCGGCGTCCCCCGGGTCCGCGCCCAACGCCGGTCGCTGCGGGGACCGTTCGGCGTCCGCGCGGGTCCGGCGGTGGCGGACGCCCGAGGTCCGCGTCCCCCGACGTTCCCGTCTCGTAAGGTTTTCAGCCGCTCCCGGCGGGCCCGGACGGGCCAGGCTGAGCGTGGGCGCGGGGTCGCCGCGGCAGACGTGATCGCACGGAGGACGGGACGGCTATGGTGATCCGCGCTATCGGCGGGGTGGTCCTCGTGGTGCTCGGGGCGGTGTGGATCGCGCAGGGCAGTGGCGCCATGGGCGGCTCGTCCATGTCCGGGCACGGGCAGTACGCCGTCCTGGGCGCGGTGGTCGCGCTGGTCGGCCTCTGGCTGCTGGTACTGGCCTGGCGGGTGCGGAACCGGGATCCGCGCCAACGGCCCTGATACGTCGGCCGGTTGCCCGGCCGGGTGGCCGGGCCCGTGGACTCAGAAGAGGCGGAGCTTGTCGTCGGAGATGCCGCGCAGGCCGTCGTAGTCGAGGGTGACGCAGCTGATGCCCCGGTCGGTGGCGAGGACGCGGGCCTGCGGCTTGATCTCCTGGGCGGCGAAGATGCCCTTGACCGGGGCGAGATGGGGGTCACGGTTGAGGAGTTCGAGGTAGCGGGTGAGCTGCTCGACACCGTCGATGTCGCCGCGGCGCTTGAGTTCGACCGCGACCGTGCCGCCTGCGGCGTCCCGGCAGAGGATGTCGACCGGGCCGATCGCGGTGGGGTACTCACGGCGGATGAGGGTCCAGCCCTCGCCGAGGACCTCGATCCGGTCGGCGAGCAGCTCCTGGAGGTGCGCCTCCACGCCGTCCTTGATCAGCCCCGGGTCGACGCCGAGTTCGTGCGAGGAGTCGTGCAGGATCTCCTCGATGGTGATGATCAGCTGCTCGCCGGCCTTGTTGGTGACCGTCCAGAGGTTGTCCTCGGTCTCCTTGAGCGTGCAGGGCGGGGACATCCAGTTGAGCGGCTTGTAGGCCCGGTCGTCGGCGTGCACCGACAGGCTTCCGTCGGCCTTGATCAGCAGCAGCCGGGTGGCGGAGGGAAGGTGGGCGGAGAGCCGGCCCGCGTAGTCGACGGAGCAGCGGGCGATCACGAGACGCATGGTCGGCAACGCTACTCGACCCCGGCCGCCGTACGCGATTCGGCCCGGTCCCCGGCACTGCGGAGCGACCGGTGGGAGCGGACCCACGGGACTCGGCCAACCCCGCGGAAGAGCCGAAAAATGGCTGGTTGTGGGCGCTATGGCCTGGTGCGGGCGCGCCGCGGGCGCCTACGGTTGAAGGCCGGGGGGCACGGGTGCGGCTGCTGGCGGCAACCGGCTCCCGGTATCCATTCCTCCATGGTCCGCTGGGCCTGGGGGTACGCCCAGACCCCGTCCCCGGAGGGGGTCACGAGAGGAGTACCCATGTCGCTCGACGTCTCACCGGCCCTTCTTGAGCAGGCCGAGCGAGGCGAGGTCGATGAGCGCGAGTTCGTCGACTGCGTCCGGACATCCCTCCCGTACGCGTGGGAGATGATCAGCTCACTGGTGGCCCAACTCAAGGTTGACGGAGGCGAGTTCGCCGACAACCAAGTGCCGCCGCCCAGTGAGAAGGAGCGAGGTCAGCTGCTCCGCGCACTGGCGAGCGATGCGATACGTGGCGCCCTGCAGCGCCACTTCGGGGTGCGGCTGGCCTTCCAGAACTGCCATCGTGTCGCGGTCTTCCCGCTGGACTCGGCGGTGGACGGGCGATACGCCAAGTTCACCTCGGTCCGGGCCCAACTGCTCAACCAGTCACCGGAGTTGCGGGACTGCTGAGGCCGGTCCCAGAGGCAAGGGGGGCGCGGGAGCGGTAATGGACCCGCACATCGGATCCGTACCTGCCCCGTGAACGACCAGTCCCGTAAACGATCAACGGCGGTCCGCGCAACCAGGCGTGCTCCCGAAACCGGACGTCCGCACGAATCAGCACCGGATCAGGCCAGTTCCGGGAGCACGTCCCCGCCCAGCCGGAACACGTTCTCCAGCGTGGCGTCGACGTCGCCGGATCCTTCGGCGAGCAGCGCGAACCGGGTGATCCCGGTGGCCTCCGAGGTCGCCGCGAGACGGTCCGCACAGAATCTGGGCGGCCCCACCGGGTGCAGGGAACACAGGAGTTCCGCGTAGCCGAGCGGATCGCGCATCGTACGGGGCCGGCCGTCCTGGGTGCGGTGGGCGGACAGTCCCTGCTGGAGCCAGCCGGGCATCGCCTTGAGCAGCACCTCGGTGGCATCGGTCCGGGTGTCCGCGACCTGCACCACACCGGCCGACACATGGTCCGCGGCGGCGACGGTGTCGGGGGAGTGCCCGGCCGCCAGCGCGGTCTCCCGCCAGAGAGCGACCATGCCGGCCTTCTCCTCGTCGCCGCAGTGCATGCCGAGCAGCATCGGCAGTCCGCGTTCCGCGGCCAGCCTGACGGTGGTGGGAGAGGTGCAGGCGACCACCAACGGGGGCCCGCAGCCGTCGAGTTCGTCCGGGCGCGGCACCACGGGGACCGGCGGGAAGGTGTAGCGCGGGCCGTCCGCGCCGACCACCGGGTCGCGCAGCCAGCGCAGCAGCAGGTCCAGTGACTCCGGGAAGCCGCTCTCGAAAGCGGCCAGGCCGGCCCCGAAGACCTCCAGATCCACCCAGGGGCCGCCGCGGCCGACACCGAGGGTGAAGCGGCCGCCGGAGACCAGGTGGAGCAGGGCGGCCTGCTCGCCGAGGGCCACCGGGTGGGTGGTCGGCAGCACGCTCACGGCGGTGCCGACACCGATCCGGGAGGTGTGCCCCAGCAGTACACCCGCGAGGGTGATCGCCGACGGGCAGACCCCGTACGGCACGAAGTGGTGCTCGGCCAGCCAGACCGCGTCGAGGCCGGAGCACTCCGCCGCCTCGGCCGTCCGTATCGACCGATGCAGCGCCTCAGCCGGGCCTTGGCCCGGGAACTGGGCCGCGAGCACGAATGTCCCTAGTCGCATCGCAGACTCCCTCCTGTTCCCTCTAACGCCTGGCACGTGCCAAGGGCACGCCTCTTTCGGGTCGTTTTCATGATTTTCGGAAGTCCTACCGCACATGTCCCGGAGTCGTCCTGTTCAGCCCGCGGGGCGGCGCCCCTTACGCTGGAAGGGAAATCTGCCGCCCAGAAGAGCGCGAGGTGCTCCCATGTCGCCGCGTCGAAACCACCCGGGGGGTGCCGGGCGTCCCGACGGCGACCGGGAGCGCGAATCAGGTCTCGGCTACGGCGCCACCGAGGAGTGGCGGGGCGAGGAGTGGATCGTGCGGCCCATCGCGGGCAGCGCGTCGGCGAAGCACTACCGGTGCCCGGGGTGCGACCAGGAGATCCCGCCCGGCATCGCGCATGTCGTCGCCTGGCGCGAGTACGCCGGCGTCGACGACCGCCGCCACTGGCACCGCGCCTGCTGGAACGCGAAGGACCGCCGCACCAGCAAGGTGCAGCGGTCCCGTAACGCCCCCCGGTACTGACGCGCCCCCGGCACGGACCGGGCCCGCGTGCCCCGCGTGCCCCGCGCTCCCCGCGTGCCCCCCGGGCGGCGTCCCGCGCTGGAGCCCCGCGGCGGGCGCGTACGTCGTAGGCTGCGGGGATGACCGAGGTACTTCTCTTTCACCACGCACAGGGGCTCACCCCGGGGGTCGTGGCCTTCGCCGACACGCTGCGCCGGGCTGGCCACACCGTGCACACGCCCGACCTGTACGACGGCGCCACCTTCGGCACGCTCACCGAGGGGCTGGCCCACGCCGAGAAGACCGGCTTCGGCGCGGTGCTGGAGCGCGGTGTCCAGGCGGCCGAGGGGCTGCCCGCCGAGCTGGTGTACGCGGGCTTCTCGCTGGGCGTGCTCCCGGCCCAGAAGCTGGCGCAGACCCGGGCCGGCGCCCGCGGCGCGCTCCTCTTCGAGTCCTGCGTACCGGTGGCGGAGTTCGGCGCCGCCTGGCCGGCCGGCGTCCCGGTCCAGGTGCACGGGAAGGACGCCGACCCGGTCTTCGCCGGCGAGGGCGACCTCGACGCGGCCCGCGCGCTGGTGGCCGAGGCCGCCGACGCGGAGCTCTTCCTCTACCCCGGCGACCAGCACCTCTTCGCCGACAGCTCCCTGCCGTCCTATGACGCGGATGCCACCGCGCTGCTGACCGGCAGGGTGCTCGGCTTCCTCGGCGGCCGGTAGCCCCGGCGCCCGCCGCCCGGGCTCAGACGTCCCGCGCGTTCAGCGTCACGAACGCGGCGGTCAGCGCGGCGGCCGTGACACAGGCCAGCACCACCAGCTGGAGCAGGCCGTTCTGGCTGTCGCTGCCGATCATCGGGATGCGGTAGAGCGAGGCGAGCGAGTTGGGGGCGGAGAACTTGATCATGTTGTCGCGGGTCGACTGCAGGCTGCCGGGGAGGAAGAGCGCGACCAGCAGCGGAAGCAGGACCACCCCGAGCATGGTGGTGATCGCGCCGGCCGAGTGGCGCAGCAGGGTGCCGACGGCGAGGGCGAGCAGGCCGAGCAGTGCCACATAGAGGCCGACGCCGACGGTCGCGCCGAGCCACTGGGACCCGCCCGCTGAGGTGAGGCCGCCTCTGACGACGACCCCCGTCCCCGCGTAGTCCGTCTCGTCGGGCGTGACCGACCGGCCGCTCAGCACGGCGTAGTTGATCAGCGCGGTGACGGCGCAGGCGACGGTCGTGGTGACGAAGGAGACGCCGAAGAAGACGATCGCCTTGGCCGCCAGCACCCGGGAGCGCTGCGGGCACGAGGTGAGCGTGGTCCGGATCATGCCGGTGCCGAACTCCGAGGTGATCACCAGCGCGCCGAGGGTGATCACCGCCAACTGCCCGAGCATCAGCCCGAAGAGGCCGGGGGCGAGCACCGGGACCGACGGATCGTGGCTGTCAGCGACCGGCCAGACGACCAGCAGATTGATGCCGATCACCAGCAGCAGCATCACGCCGAGCGTCCACATGGTGGAGCGCACCGACCGGATCTTGGTCCACTCCGAACGCAGCGCGTGCGACAGCCGGGTCTGCTCGACCGGGATCTGCGAGGCGAACTGCGGTACGGGCGGAAACGGGTGCGTCGGCTGCGGGGCGGCGGTGGTCATCGGACGTCCTGGGGGGTGGAAGGGGCGGCGGCCTGCTGGGGGACCGGGGGAGGGCCGAACCCCTGCGGCGGCGGGGCGTACGGCGGCTGGTGCTGCGGGCCGGACTGCTGACCCCAGCCGGCCGGTGCCTGACCCCAGCCCGCCGGCTGCTGATCCCAGCCGACGGGCGGCTGACCCTCACCGGTGGGCTGCTGCCCCCAGCCGGGCCCGGCCGGCCCGTGCGGCGCGGGCTGGAGGCCCTGCCGGGGATCCTGCGCCGAGCGGTAGTCCACCGCGCCACCGGTGAGCCGCATGTACGCCTCCTCCAGCGACGCCTGGTGCGGGGAGAGCTCCCACAGGCGCACGCCGGCCTCGTGGGCGACATCGCTGATCTTCGGCAGTGCGAGGACACCGACCCGCAGCGCCCCGTCCTGCTCCAGCTGTACGGTGCCGCCGGCCTCGGTCAGCGCCGTGGTCAGCTTCTCGCGCTGCTCGCCCTCCTCCGGCGTGCGCACCAGGGCGTAACCCGTGGAGTGCCGGGCGATGAAGTCCTTGACGCTCATGTCCGCGAGCAACTGGCCGCGGCCGATGACGATCAGGTGGTCGGCGGTGAGCGCCATCTCGCTCATCAGATGGCTGGAGACGAAGACGGTG
The DNA here is from genome assembly GCF_036227265.1 of Streptomyces sp. NBC_01476. NCBI lineage: Bacteria > Bacillati > Actinomycetota > Actinomycetes > Kitasatosporales > Streptomycetaceae > Streptomyces > Streptomyces sp. NBC_01476. Next base: position 5,781,659 of record NZ_CP109446.1, read on the forward strand.
CGGCCCTCGGCCGCCAGCCGCTTCATCAGATGGCGGATCCAGTGGATGCCCTCCGGGTCCAGACCGTTCACCGGCTCGTCGAAGAGCAGCACTTCGGGGTCGCCGAGCAGAGCGCCCGCGATGCCGAGCCGCTGGCCCATGCCGAGGGAGAAGCCCTTGGAGCGGTGGGCCGCCACGCCCTGCAGGCCCACCACAGCGAGCACTTCGTCCACCCGGCGGGCCGGGATGCCGGACAGCTGCGCCAGGCTGAGCAGGTGCTGCCGCGCGCTGCGCCCGCCGTGCACCGCCTTGGCGTCCAGCAGGGCGCCCACCCGGCGCGGTGCGTTGGGCAGCCTCCGGTACGGCAGTCCGCCGATGGTCACCTGCCCGGCGGTGGGTGCGTCCAGCCCCAGGATCATCCGCATCGTGGTCGACTTCCCGGAGCCGTTCGGGCCGAGAAAGCCGGTCACGGTGCCGGGCCGCACCGTGAACGACAGGTCGAACACAGCGGTTTTCGCGCCGTACTGCTTGGTCAGGCCGACTGCCTGGATCATGCTCCGCCCCTCGTGTGCCACGGGGGCACACGCCCCGTGGAGGAGGAAGCGTAGCGGGCGGGGCGCGGTTCCCTCGTGGGTCCACTTCTCCCCGCCCGCCGGACTTCCGCAGCGGGACGGTGAGGAGGGGTCAGGCGTCGCGCCGCTTGAGCACCGCGTATCCGCCGAGGAGGGCGACCGCCACCCAGACCGCCATGATCAGGATGCCGCCCCAGGGACCGTACGAGGTGTGGTCGTCGGAGGAGGGGACGACCTGCATGATCTTCTGGCCGGCCTGGTCGGGGAAGTACCGGGCCACGTTCTTCACCTTGGGCACCGCGGTCAGGATCGGCGAGACCAGGAAGAAGAACGGCATCAGGACGCCCAGGCCCAGCATCGGGCTGCGCAGCATCGTCGCCGCGCCCACGCAGAAGAGCACGATCAGCGTCATGTACAGGCCGGCGCCGAACACCGCGCGCAGCACCCCGGGGTCGCCGATCTGCGCCTTGTGCGAGCCGAGCAGGGCCTGGCCGAGGAAGAAGGTGATGAAGCTGGTCACCTCGCCGACCACCAGGGCCAGCAGGCCGGCCACGGTCACCTTGGAGAAGTAGAACTCGCCGCGCTGCGGGACCGCGGCCAGCGAGGTGCGGATCATCCCGGTGCTGTACTCGCTGGAGATCACCAGCACGCCGAAGACGATCAGCGCCAGTTGCCCCAGCGACATCCCGAAGAAGGCGGTGTTGGTGGGGTCGAAGGTGAGCCGGTCGGAACGGGACAGGCTGTCGAAGGTGTTGTTGAAGACCAGGCAGATCACCGCGCCGAGGGCCACGGTGACGAGGAAGGCCAGGGCCAGCGTCCACACGGTGGACCGTACGGTCCGGATCTTCGTCCACTCCGACTGGAGGACGGCTGAGGTGGCTGCCATGTCAACGCCCCTTTCCGGAGCCGGGGTTGCGCCAGCCGGCGCCCCACTGCGGCTGGCTCTCGGGCGGCTGACCCGGCTGCCCGGGCTGACCCGTCTGCCCCGGCTGTACGGACTGACCGGGTTGCGCCGGCCGGCCCGCCTGCACCGGCTGTGCCGGGTCGCCCGCCTGCGGAGGCGGCGCGAGCTGCGCGGGCGGCAGCGCGCCCACCCCGGAGGGCCCCGACCCCATCCCCCCGCCGGCGTGATACTCCACCGACTCCGCGGTCAGCTGCATGAACGCTTCCTCCAACGAAGCCCGCTGCGGGCTGAGTTCGTGCAGCACCAGCTGGTGCTGGGCGGCCAGTTCGCCGATCTTGGCGGGGTCGCCGTCCTGGATCTCCAGCGAGCCGTCGCCGGTCTCCACCACGGCATGACCCGCCTGATGCATCACGTCCTTGAACCGCTCCACCTGCGGGGTGCGGATCCGCACATAGGAGCGCGAGTTCTGCGCGATGAAGTCGGCCATCGAGGTGTCGGCCATCAGCCGGCCGCGGCCGATCACGATCAAGTGGTCGGCGGTGAGCGCCATTTCGCTCATCAGATGGCTGGAGACGAAGACGGTGCGGCCCTGGGCGGCCAGCCCCTTCATCAGATTGCGGATCCAGTGGATGCCCTCGGGATCCAGGCCGTTCACCGGCTCGTCGAACATCACGATCTCCGGGTCGCCGAGCAGCGCGCCGGCGATGCCGAGCCGCTGGCCCATGCCCAGCGAGAACCCCTTGGACCGCTTCTTCGCCACCGCGGTCAGACCGACCGTCTCCAGCACCTCGTCCACCCGGTACCGCGGAATGCGGTTGGACTGGGCGAGGCAGAGCAGATGGTGGTACGCGGTGCGGCCGCCATGGATCGACTTGGCGTCCAGCAGCGCCCCGATGTACTTCAACGGCTCACTGAGCTGTGCGTAGCGCTTGCCGTCGATCCGGACATCCCCGCTGGTGGGGCGGTCAAGGCCGAGCAGCATCCGCATCGTGGTGGACTTGCCCGAGCCATTGGGCCCCAGGAAGCCCGTCACCACGCCGGGGCGCACGGTGAAGGTCAGATGGTCGACTGCGGTCTTGTCCCCGTACCGCTTGGTGAGCCCCTGCAACTCAATCATGCGCCCGAGGCTAGCAAGTCAGGGAAAACCCCCGCCCGACTTCGGGCGGGGGTTGTGGAAAACCTCGGTGGGGACCCGGGTGCGGGCCCCCACCGGACGGCCTTCGGGGGTCAGCGCGACTGCTGCGCCGGCACACCCCGGGAGATCGGCTCGTCGTCGGCCGGGGAGGTGGCCGCGGCCACCGCCGCACCGGTGAGCGTGGCCAGCATCTCGCGGACGTTGGTCAGCTGCGCGTTGATGCTGTCGCGGCGGTTGGTGAGCGCCGCCAGCTCGCGCTCGGATTCGCTGCGGATCCGGTCGGCCTTGGCGTTCGCGTCGGCCACGATGTCCTCGGACTGGCGCTGCGCGGTCTCCACCGTCTGGCGGGCCCGGCGCTCGGCGTCGGTACGGAGCTTCTCGGCCTCCAGGCGGAGCTGCTCGGCGCGGTGCTCGATCTCCGCCAGGCGCTTCTCGGCCTTGGCCTGACGGGACGCCAGGTCACGCTCGGACTGCTCGCGGCGCTTGGCCAGGTTGGTCTCGAAGTCCGCGGCGGCCTGGGCGGCCTTGGCGCGGGTCTCCTCGAAGAGCGCGTCGGCCTCTTCCCGCTTCGCCTGCGCGTCCTTCTGCGCGTCGGCCCGCAGCTGGGTGGCGTCGCCCTTCGCCTTGTCGACGATCCGCGCGCCCTCGTCCTCGGCCTTGGCCTTGCGGTCGGCGGCGAAGCTCTCCGCGTCGTTGCGCACCTGCGAAGCGGCCGACTCGGCCAGTTCGCGGTGTTGTTCAGCCGCGCGGCGGGCCTCCTCGCGCAGATCCTTCGCCTCCTCCTCGGCAAGACGGAGGATCTTCTCCACACGCGCGCCGAGGCCCGCGTACGACGGCTCCGAGTCGTTCACCTGAGCCTGGGCGTTCTGGGTTTCGAGGTGCAGCTCCTCGATGCGCTTCTCCAGCGCGGTGATGCGCGTCAGTGCGCTGTCACGGTCGGCGACGAGCTTCGTGATGCGGTCGTCCACCTGTCCGCGGTCATATCCGCGCCGCACGAGCTCGAAGCCAAAGGGGGAGGAAGTGTCGCTCATGGGGTTCCTGTCGATTCAGACCGGTGAGGTGATAGAGGGAATCCTAGGGGCCCAGGCGGCGTGTCACCGAGCCATTGCGCATCAGGTATGAAAAAGGTCCGCTCAATCGAGTGGAGCATCGTCGATACGCTTGCCGCTCGTTCGGGTGGTTCCGGCGCCGGCACCTGCGGCTACGGTGCTCTTGGAACCTGCGCTGCCCGGTGCCTCGAACGACTCCAACGCCTCCAGCACGTCCTGGACACGGGAGATCTCCGCATTGATGTCTTCTCTGCGGCGCACCAGGATCTCCAGTTCTCTTCTGCCTTCGCCCACCGTGCGTTCGGCCTCGGCACGCGCTTCCGCCTTGACGCGCTCCGCCTCCCGCTCGGCTTCGGCCTTCTTCTGGTCGGCCTCCTTGAGCAGGCCCTCGACCTTCTTCACGGCGGCGATCCGGACCTTGCTCGCCTCCGCCGTGGCCGTGGACTTGATCTCGGCGGCCTTCGCCTCCGCCTCGGCGAGCTGCTCGGTGGCCGCGGCCACCAGTTTGTCCACCCGCTCGCCGACGGACTTCATCGCCTCCGCGGCCTCCCTACGGGCCCGCTCGTGCAGGGCCTCGACCTCGGATTCGGTACGGGAGCGCAGTTCTTCGGTCCGCTCCCTGATGGCGGTCTGGTCCTGGCGGGCTTCGCGCAGCATCGTATCGGCGTCGGTCCGGGACCGCTCCACCAGACTGTTGCCTTCGATGGTGGCCTCGCTGACGATCCGTTCGGCCTCGTCGCGGGCGGCGCCGACCATCGCGTCGGCCCGCTCCTCGGCCTCGGCCGCGGTCTGCCGGGCCTCCGCCTGCGCCTTGCCGATCAGCTCGTCCGCCTGCTCGGCGGCCTCGCTGCGGCGCTTGTTGGCCGCCTCGCGGGCCTCGTCCAGAATCCGCTGCGACTCGTTCCGGGTGTTCTCGGCGTCCCGTTCGGCGTTCTCCAGGGTGTCCCTGGCCAGGATACCGAGGCGTTCGGCCTCCTCGCGCGCCTTGCTGACCAGTTGGTCGGCCTGCCCGGCGGCGTCGGTACGCATCCGGTTGGCGTCCTCGCGGGCCTCCGCGCGCAGCCGGTCGGACTCCTCGATCGCCTCGTTGACCTGACGGTCCGCCAGCGAACGGGCCGCTTCGGCCTCCTCCTGGCTCTCCCGGCGGATCCGCGCCGCGTCCTCGGAGGCCCGCTCGCGCTCGGAGTTGGCGTCGGCGTGCAGCCGGTCCGCCTCGCCCTGGGCGTCCGACCGCAGCTGCTGCGCCGCGTGTTCGGCCGCCGAGCGCAGCCCGGCGATCTCCTCCTCGGCCTCCTGGTGCAGATGCGCGACCGAGTCCCGGACCTGCTGGGCGGTCTGCTCGGCGGCGGCCACCATTTCGGCGGACCGCTGCTCGGCCTCGGCGACCAGCCGGTCCGCCTCGGCGGCGGCCTCCTCGACCCGGCGGCGGGCGGCGGCGAGCAGCTCCTCGCTCTCCCGCCCGGCCCGGTCGCGCTCCTGCTCGGCGTCGGTACGGGCCGCGCCCAGCAGCTCCTCGGCCTCGCGGCGGCGGCGGGCCGCCTCCTCCTGGGCCGCGGCCAGCGCCTCGGCTGCCTCCAGGCCGATCCGCTCGGCGGCGGTGGCGGCCTCGGCACGTACCCGGTCCGCGGTCTCCTGCGCCTCGGTCCGCAGCCGCTCGGCGTCGGCGGTGGCCTCCGCCTGCAGCCGTACGGCGATGCTCTCGCCCTCGGCGCGGCTCTGTGCCGCGTCCGCGGCCGCCTCGTCCCGCAGCCGTACCGCCTCGGTCTCGGCCTGCTCCTGCAGGGTCCTGACCCGCTCGGCGGTCTCGGTCCGGAGTCGCTCGGCCTCCTGCTCGGCCTCGCCGCGGATCCGGTCCGCCTCGGCGTTGGCGTCCCGCAGGCTCTGCTCTGCGGCGGTGACCCGGGACTCGGCCTCCTCGCGGAGGCGCACCAGGTCGGTCTCGGCCTCGGCGCGCATCCGGGCCACCAGGGTGTCGGCCTCGGCGCGCTGCTCCTGGGCGGCCCGTTCTGCGTCGTCCCGCAGTGCGCCGGCCTGCCGTTCGGCCTCGGCCCGCAGCTCCTCGGCCTCCGCGCGGGCGGCCCGCAGCGCCTCTTCCGCCTTGGCGTTCAGCGCGGAGGCCCGCTCCACGGACTCGGTACGCATCCGGTCCGCCTCGGTGGCGGCGCTCTGCCGCACCTCCTCGCCGTCGGCCTTCGCCCTGGCCAGCAGCTCCTCGGCCTTGCTGGCCGCCTCCTCGATCTGCTGCACCGCCTCGCGGCGGGCCTCGCCGCGGATCCGTTCGCCCTCGGCGACCGCGTCGGCCCGCAGCTGCTCGGCCTCGCCGCGCAGCCGGCGGGCCTCCTCCTGCAGCTCTACTGTCCTGGCCCGGTACTCCTCGGTGTCGTCCTGGGCGGCGCCGCGCAGCTCCTGGGCGGACGCCTCGGCCTCGGCGCGCAGCCGCTGGCCCTCGGCGTCGGCCTCCCGGCGGATCCGCTCGGCCTCCTCTGCGGCGGCCTTCGTGGTGGAGCGGGCGTCCTCGGACGCCTTGGTCAGGATCTCCTCGGCGGAGCGGGCGGCCTGTGCCAGCTGGGCGGCGGCGTCCTCGGAGGCCGCCGCGCGGGCCGCCTCGGTGGCCTCCACCCGGATCCGCTCGGCGTCCGCGCGGGCGTCGGCGACGGTCTGCTCGGCCTCCGCCTTGGCGGCCTCGACCTCGCGGGTGGCCTCGTTGACCATCCGGGCGATCTCGGCGCGGGCGGTCCTGGTGCGCTGCTCGTTCTCCGACTCGGTGGCGGCCAGCCGCTTGGCGGCGCCGGCCGTCGCCTCGTCGCGCAGCCGCTCGGCCTCGGCACGGGCGGTGCGCAGCGCCTCGTCGGCCTCCCGCAGCCGCTCCTCGGCCAGCCGGGACAGCTCGATCGCCCTGGCCCTGGCCTCGTCGGACTCGCCGCGGGTGGTGGTACGCAGCTGCTCGGCCTCGCTGGTGGCCTCCTGGGCCTGCGCGGAGGCGGCGGTCAGCAGCCGTTCGGCGTCGGTGCGCGCCCGGCGCAGCAGCTGCTCGGCCTCGGCGCGGGCGGTCTCGGCGTCCGCGGTCAGCCGCTGGCTGGTCTGCTCGGCGACCCGGGCCGCCTCGGTGCGGGCGGCGGCCAGCGTGGCCTCGGTCTCGGCGCGGGTCTCGTCCAGCAGCCGGCGGGCCTGCGACTCGCTGCGGGCCCGCAGCTGCTCGGCCCAGGCCACGTTCTCGTTGACATGGGTCTCGACGGTGGCCCGCCGCTCGGCGAGCTCCTCGTCCAGCTGGCGGCGGCGGGCGATCGCCTCGGCGTGCCACTCGGCCTCGAAGCGGGCCTGGTGCTCGGCCTGCTCCTGCAGCAGCCGCTGGGTCTGCGCGCGGGCCTCGCGCAGCTCGCGCTCGGCGTCGGCGCGCAGCTGGTCGGCCTGGATCTGGGCATTGCGGAGCAACTGGTCGGCCTGATGGCCGATGTTGTCGTACGCAGGACGCGCGGCCAGATTGCGCCGCGCCTCGTGCAGTTTGGCGCGCAGCACCTCGACCTGGTATCCGAGGTCGTCGGCGTGGTCGACGGCCTTGCCCCGCTCGGTCCGAAGGCGTTCCAGTTCGGCGTCGAGCAGAGAGAGTTGGTCGTCAGCCCGGTAGCTGTCGTTGCCCCGCACTCCGCGGTCCCATCGGTCTCCTGGCGTCCTCACCCGCCAACCGGGTGAGATTCTCGGTACTTCCGCCGGTCACTCTACCGGGCAGCACGGGGGTTGGGTCAGGGGTGCAGGGTGCTCTGCCGCTCCTTGAGATCCTTTGCCGCGGTGACGATCTCGGTCAGCACCCCGTGGCAGTCCTTGGGGTGCAGGAAGGTGATCCGGGAGTCCATCGAACCGCGGCGCGGCTCGTCGTACAGCACCCGTACGCCCTTGTCCCTGATGGCCTCGGAGTCGGTGTCGACGTCCCCGGTACCGAAGGCGATGTGGTGCACGCCCTCGCCGTTCTTCGCCAGCCACTTGCCGACCGCGGAGTCGTCCCTGGTGGGCTCCAGCAGCTGCAGGTAGGAAGCGCCGCCGTCCGGGGTCTCGTTGATCTTCAGCATGGCCTCGCGCACCCCCTGCTCCTCATTGACCTCGCTGTGGAAGACCTCGAAGCCGTAGGTGGCCCGGTAGAACGCGACGGTCGCGTCGAGGTCGAAGCACGCGATGCCGATGTGGTCGATGCGAGTCAGCATCCCCACAGTGCACCGTATGACCGTGTGGTTACGCAACGTGCGCGCCATCACACGTTGCGCCCGGTGACCCCGGCGCTACCGGTCAGTACATTGGAGATAACCCTCGTTAACATCTCTCTTCTGCCGAAGGGGCCACAGCATGAGCAGCCAGGCAGCACGTACGTCCGTGATCGTCGCAGGCGCCAGGACTCCGATGGGCCGGCTGCTGGGCAGCCTGCGCGGCTTCTCCGGGGCGGAGCTCGGCGGCTTCGCGATCAAGGCGGCGCTGGAGCGGTCCGGCGTGACCGGGGACCAGGTGCAGTACGTGATCATGGGACAGGTGCTGCAGGCCGGCGCGGGACAGATCCCGGCCCGCCAGGCCGCCGTCAAGGCCGGCATCCCGATGAGCGTCCCCGCGCTGACCGTCAACAAGGTCTGCCTGTCGGGCCTGGACGCCATCGCGCTCGCCGACCAGCTGATCAGGGCCGGCGAGTTCGACATCGTGGTGGCCGGCGGCCAGGAGTCGATGACCAACGCCCCGCACCTGCTGCCCAAGTCCCGTGAGGGCCACAAGTACGGCGCGATCGAGATGCTCGACGCGATGGCGTACGACGGCCTCACCGACGCCTTCGAGAACATCGCGATGGGCGAGTCCACCGAACACCACAACGCCCGGCTCGGCATCGAGCGCGCCCCGCAGGACGCCTTCGGGGCCCTGTCCCACCAGCGGGCCGCCGCGGCGCAGAAGAACGGGCTCTTCGACGCCGAGATCGTGCCGGTGGAGGTCCCGCAGCGCAAGGGCGAGCCGGTGGTCTTCAGCCAGGACGAGGGCATCCGCCCGGAGACCACCGCCGAATCCCTCGGCAGGCTCCGTCCGGCGTTCTCCAAGGACGGCACCATCACGGCCGGCACCTCCTCGCAGATCTCCGACGGCGCCGCCGCGGTGGTGGTGATGAGCCGGGCCAGGGCGGAGGAGCTGGGCCTGAGCTGGCTCGCCGAGATCGGCGCGCACGGCAATGTGGCGGGGCCCGACAACTCGCTCCAGTCCCAGCCGTCCAACGCCATCAACCACGCGCTCACGAAGGCCGGTCTGACCGTCGGTGACCTCGATCTGATCGAGATCAACGAGGCGTTCGCCGCGGTTGCGGTCCAGTCGATGAAGGACTTGGGTGTGACACCTGAAAAGGTGAACGTGAACGGCGGCGCCATCGCGCTGGGCCACCCGATCGGGATGTCCGGAGCACGCCTGGTCCTGCACCTGGCGCTCGAACTGCGGCGGCGCGGCGGCGGGGTCGGGGCGGCGGCGCTGTGCGGCGGCGGCGGCCAGGGCGACGCACTGATCATCCGGGTGGCCGGGAAGACGGCAGCGGCCGGCGCGTGAGCCGAAGGGCGCGCCGGTGTCGAGAGGGAGAACGCGCACAGTGAGCGAGGAACGAGCCGGCGAGCACGGCCGGCCGCCGACACCGCCGCCGGGTGCCGGGAGGCGCACCGCGTCGCACAGTGATGTGGCCACGCTGGTCGAGCAGGCGCGGGAGGGCCGGCCCAGGGCCGTCGCCCGGCTGATCTCCCTGGTGGAGGGGGCCTCCCCGCAACTGCGCGAGGTGATGGCGGCGCTGGCACCGCTCACCGGCGGCGCCTACGTGGTGGGGCTGACCGGGTCGCCCGGCGTCGGCAAGTCCACCTCGACCTCGGCGCTGGTCAGCGCGTACCGCAAGGCGGGCAAGCGGGTCGGCGTGCTCGCCGTCGACCCCTCCTCGCCGTTCTCCGGCGGGGCGCTGCTCGGCGACCGGGTGCGGATGTCCGAGCACGCCTCCGACCCCGGCGTCTACATCCGCTCCATGGCCACCCGCGGCCACCTCGGCGGCCTGGCCTGGGCCGCCCCGCAGGCCATCCGGGTGCTCGACGCGGCCGGCTGCGACGTCATCCTGGTCGAGACGGTCGGTGTCGGGCAGTCCGAGGTGGAGATCGCCGCACAGGCGGACACCTCGGTGGTGCTGCTGGCCCCCGGCATGGGCGACGGCATCCAGGCCGCCAAGGCCGGCATCCTGGAGATCGGTGACGTCTACGTCGTCAACAAGGCCGACCGCGACGGCGCCGACGCCACCGCCCGCGAGCTCAACCACATGCTGGGCCTCGGCGAGTCCCGCGAGCCGGGCGACTGGCGCCCGCCCATCGTCAAGACGGTCGCCGCGCGCGGCGAGGGCATCGACGAGGTCATCGAGGCGCTGGACAAGCACCGGGCCTGGCTGGAGGCCGGCGGCGCGCTCACCGAGCGCCGGCGCACCCGCGCCGCCCGCGAGGTCGAGACGATCGCCGTCACCGCGCTGCGTGCCCGTATCGGCACCCTGCACGGCGACGCCCAGCTGCCGGCGCTCGCCGCCCGAGTCGCCGCGGGCACCCTCGACCCGTACGCGGCCGCCGACGAACTCGTCGCGGGCCTCACCGGCCAGTAGAGCCACCGGCGCCCCGGACCGCGGGCCGGGGCCCGTTCCGGTCCCGTGGGCCGGCTGCCGGGCGGCGTCGTCGGCCGCGTCGAGGATCGCCGCCGGCTCCCCGGCCCGGCGCTGCCGGCGCTCTTCCCGGTCACGCGTGGGGAGCGGGCGGGGTGGGGCGTCAGGCGGCGGTGGCCGCCTGGATACGGCGGGTGTGCCGGACGGACTTGAGGACCGGCAGGACGGAGACGGTGCCCACCGCGCCCGCGCCGGCGATGACCGCGTAGGGCGGGACCCACTCGGCGACCGCGCCGCCGACCGTCATGCCCAGGCCCTGAAGGGTCATCATGCCCGCGGCGAGCAGCGACATGGCCCGGCCGCGCATGTCCTCGGGGACGTCGAGCACGAACCACTTGTCGATGCCCAGCGAGTAGGCCATGCACAGGCCGGTACAGAGCAGCAGGGCGATGGCGAACGGCAGCGTCGGGTGCACCACGAAGCAGACGAACGGCACCATGGAGATGGCCGCCAGCGGAATCGCGACCCGCTCACGCGCCAACGGGTCGAGCAGGGTGCCGGCCGCGATCTCCCCGATGACGGTCCCGGCGGGCATCGCGGCGAGCAGGACGCCGAAGCCCGCCGTGCCGGCGCCGGCCGCGTCCGCGAAGGGCGCCGCGACGCCCTCGGCCACCACGCAGAACATCGGCGGCAGCCACCACATCAGCAGCAGCGCCCGGATCCGCGGGCTGCTCAGCAGCCGTCCGGCCGAGGCGATCGAGTCGCGCATCATCGCCCCGGTGCCGGAGACCCGCGCCGCGAGCGCCCGGGTGCCGAGCCGCAGCAGCAGGGCGGAACACAGGAAGGTGCCCACGGTGATGCACAGCGCGGTGCGCGGCGCCAGCCACACCAGGACCAGACCGCCGATGCCGTACCCGATGATCTGCGAACTCTGCGAGACGATCCGCACCAGCGAGCGGCCCAGGATGAACAGGTCGCCGTGCAGGATGTCGGCCAGGCTGGCGGCCCGCGCGCCGGTGAAGAGCGGCGTCACCATCGAGACCACGGTACGCAGCACGAAGAGCAGCGCCAGCGGGGTCGAGGGCACCGCCATCACCAGGACGCAGGCCGCGCACACCAGGTCGCAGGAGACCAGCACCTGACGGGTGGGCAGCCGGTCGGCGATGCCGGAGAGCAGCACCCCGCTGAGCGCGTACGGCAGAAAACCCAGGGCGAAGATCAGCGCGGTGAGCACCGCGGAACCGGTCTGGCGGAAGACCAGGACGGCGAGCGAGACCTCGGCGAACACACTGCCCAGCACGGACAGCACATGGGCGGCGAAAATCGGCCGGAACTCGCGGACCGCGAACACCGCACCGTACTTGCTGCGGCTGTCCTCGCTGCTCCCAGGGGTGGTGGGAGCGGGGGCTGATCCGGCCGGCGAAGGGTGGTTGCCACCGCGAGAAGAGTGCTCGCTGTCCGTTGTCATGACATCACACTGGTGGCATTGGCCCCACCCGTCGTAGTCTTTCGGCCAGAACCGAATCTTGGGGGTCGTGATGTCGTTTCGCATGCGATTTGCGGCAGAGGACCTGCTGCGCTGCAGATTCGCCATCTCGCCGCTCCGCGAGACACAGGCCGCGATCCGTACGCTCTCCCGCCCCGACCGCCACGGCTACCACCTGCCCTGGCTGCGGCAGGTCCGCGGCGCCGCGGCCGGCCTGGATCTGACCCCGCTGCGGCTGCTCTCGCCGGAGAACGGCCACGGTCCGGATTTCCTGCACCCGCTGCCGGACGCCCCGCTGGCCACGCTGGAGGACGAACTCGACACGGTCCGGGCCACCGCGCCCGACATCGCCCGCCGCCAGATGGCCGCCGCGCTCGCGCAGACCCCAGGCGCCGACCGGATGCGCCGCGGCCGGGCGATGCTGGCCGATCCGGCCGACGCCGTACGGCAGTTGGCCGCCCTCTACGAACAGGTGTGGGCGGCGCTGCTGCTGCCGCACTGGCCACGGCTGCGGGCCGTCCTGGAGGCCGATGTGGCCTATCACGCGCGGCGGCTGGCGGACGGCGGCATGCAGCGGCTCTTCACCGGGCTGCATCCCAAACTGAGCTGGTCCGACGGGGCGCTGACCACCACCGGCCATGTGCCGCGGCTGCCGGAGGCCGGCGGGCAGGGGCTCGTCCTGGTGCCCAGTGTCTTCTTCTGGCCGGAGGCGGGCAGCGCCTTCGACCCGCCGTGGCAGCCGACGGTGGTCTATCCGGCCCGCGGCATCGGCGGGCTGTGGGCGGAGACCGGCCCGGCCGCCTCGACCGCGCTGATCCGGCTGCTGGGCGCCAACCGGGCGGCCATCCTCACCGCTCTCGACGCGCCCAGCACCACGACCGCCCTCGCCCACCGGCACGCTCTCGCGATGTCCTCGGTCTCCGCGCACCTGGTGGTGCTGCGGGACGCCGGGCTGCTCGCGTCGCGCCGCTACGGCCACCAGGTGCTGTACGAGCGGACGCCGCTGGGGGTCGCGCTGGCCGGCGGCGGGCTGCCGTGAGCACCGGCGTTACGGGGCCAGGTAGCGCTCCACGGTCTCCACCTTCGAGGTGAGCCCGTCGGTGACACCGGGCCGGATGTCGGCCTTGAGGACCAGCGAGACCCGCGGGGAGCGGGCCTCGACGGCGGCGACCGCCCGCTTGACCACGTCCATCACCTCGTCCCACTCGCCCTCGATCGAGGTGAACATCGCGTCGGTGCGGTTCGGCAGCCCGGACTCCCGGACCACCCGCACCGCGTCGGCCACATACTCTCCGACGTCCTCACCGACGCCGAGCGGACTGACGGAGAAGGCGACGATCATGCCGCACCCACCGCTTCTGACGCCGGCACCTCGCCGGCGGCGGTACGGGCCCTGGCCACCGCGGCCTCGCACTCGCGGGCCAGCATCCGCTCGGCGAAGAACCCGCCGGTCGGCAGTACCGAGAGCACCGCGTACAGCGCCGCCCGGCCCAGCGGCCAGCGGACCCGGGCCCAGGCCAGCGCCCAGAAGACCACGTAGAGGATGAAGAGCACACCGTGCACCATCCCCATCACGGGCACGGCGTTGAAGTCGGTGGTGCGCTTGAGCACCGAGCAGATCAGCAGCAGAAGGAACGACACCGCCTCCGGGGCGGAGATCAAACGCAGCCGGCGCAGAGCGGCGGCGGTCTTCAGTTCCACGGGAACCTCACGGTCGACGAGCGGTACGGAACGGGTGAGCGGTCTTGTGAACGTGATCACAAGGTTTCGTCCATTATCACCGGACCGTATCGATGAGCTGTCCCTGGGGTCGGCAACCGCGCGGCGGGCGATAACGTCCCTCTTCGCAGAAGCGCGCGGCGGCGGCCGTACCGCCGCCGGGGAACGCCCGGGAGCACCACCTGAGCACACCCGAGAACGCCAGAGAACGCCAGAGAACACCGATGGAACGCCGACAACGGGGGACCGGACACCATGAGCATCGACTGGGACCGCCGCCATTGCTCCCGCAAGGGCCACATCACCTACGCGCCCGACGAGGCCGGCCTGCGCAACAGGCTGCACGCGAGCACCGCGGTGGGCACGGTCTGGCGCTGCCTGCGCTGCGGCGACTTCGTCCTCGGCGAGCCGCACGGCAGCGGCCCCGCCGAGCTGGCGCCGCTGGTGCCCCGCGGCCGGGCGCTGCGTGACCTGTTCATCCTGCGGTTCCTCGCCGTCGAGCGGGTGCTGCGCGGTGTGCTGGTGGTGCTCGCCGCGTGGGCGGTGTGGAAGTTCAGCAACTCCCAGGACGCGGTCCACCAGCTCTTCGAGAGCGACCTCACCGCCTTCCGCCCGGTGGCCGACCACTTCCACTACGACCTGGACCACTCCCCGGTCATCGACAGCATCCAGAAGGTCTTCGACTACAAGAAGTCCACCCTGCACGCGGCGGCCGGCCTGCTGCTGCTCTACGGGCTGATCGAGTTCGTCGAGGGCGTCGGCCTGTGGTTCGCCAAGCGCTGGGCGGAGTACCTCGCGGTGGTGGCGACGGCCGCCTTCCTGCCGGTCGAGGTCTACGAACTCACCGAGAAGCTCAGCTGGTTCAAGATCGGCACGCTGGCGCTCAACATCCTCGCGGTGCTCTACATCCTCATCGGCAAGCGGCTCTTCGGCCTGCGCGGCGGGCACGCCGCCTTCGAGGCGCAGTGCCGCGGCGCCTCGCTGCTGGAGGTCGAGGTGGCCGCGGGCGAGGCGGGCGGAACACAGAAGGAACCGCTGCCGGTCCGGCAGCGCTCATCCACCGCCGACCCCGCCTGATCCCGGATACGGTCTGAGACATGGCGATTTTCCGGCTGCAAGGATCGCGGGTGCTCGCCGTCGACCTCAACGGCGACGCCGTCAAGGCGAAGAACGGCGCGATGGTCGCCTACGACGGCGAGATGACGTTCAAGAAGATGACCGGCGGCGGCGAGGGCCTGCGGGGCCTGGTCACCCGTCGCATCTCCGGCGAGGCGATGGCGGTGATGGAGGTCAAGGGCCACGGCACCTGCTACTTCGCCGACCGGGCCACCGAGATCAACCTGGTCCGTCTCGGCGGCGAGAAGCTGTACGTCGAGGCGAGCAACCTGCTGGCCACCGAGCCGTCGCTGCGCACCGGCACCACCTTCACCGGTATGCGCGGCGCCTCCCAGGGCAACGGCCTGTTCACCACCACCGTCGAGGGCACCGGCCAGGCCGCGATCATGTCCGACGGCCCGGCGATCGTGCTGCGGGTCTCCGCCGCGTACCCGCTGATCGTGGACCCCGGGGCGTACGTCGCCCACGTCGGCCAGTTGCGCCAGCAGCTCCAGACCCAGATCGGCTGGCGCACGCTGATGGGCGAGGGCTCCGGCGAGAGCTTCCAGATCCGCTTCGAGGGCGAAGGGCTCGTCTACGTCCAGCCCAGCGAACGCAACACGATCGGGGGGCAGTTGTAGTGCCGTTCAGCAGGATCAACGCCAAGATGGTGGAGGCGCCCGTCACCCCCGGGCAGCGGCTGTTCAGCCAGCGCGGCGCGATGCTCGCGTACCGCGGCGCGGTTTCCTTCACGCCCAGCATCACCGGCGGGCAGGGCGGCGCCATGGCGATGATCGGGCGCCGGCTGGCCAACGAGGCGACGCCGTTGATGACCGTGGAGGGCAACGGCACGGTGATGTTCGGGCACGGCGGCCACCACATCCACACCGTCGACCTCAACGGCGAGACGCTCTATGTCGAGGCGGACCGGCTGCTGGCGTTCGACGGCTCGCTGCGGCAGGGCACGATGTTCATGGGTTCGCAGGGTGGTGTGATGGGCGTGATACGCGGACAGGTCACCGGACAGGGCCTGTTCACCACCACGCTGCAGGGCAAGGGCTCGGTCGCGGTGATGGCCCACGGCGGCGTCATCGAGCTGCCGATCACCCCCGGCCGCCCGGTGCACGTCGACCCGCAGGCGT
Source organism: Streptomyces sp. NBC_01476 (assembly GCF_036227265.1). Classification (NCBI taxonomy): domain Bacteria; kingdom Bacillati; phylum Actinomycetota; class Actinomycetes; order Kitasatosporales; family Streptomycetaceae; genus Streptomyces; species Streptomyces sp. NBC_01476. The sequence goes on from NZ_CP109446.1 coordinate 5,797,365, forward strand.
ACGTCGCCCACCGCGGCGAGGTACGCAACAAGCTGACCACGGCGCTCGGCTGGCGCGAGATGGTCGGCCGCGGCTCCGGCGAGGGCTTCCAGCTGGAACTGTCCGGCCAGGGAACGGTCTACGTCCAGGCGTCGGAGGAGAAACTGTGAGCGACGCGCTCAAGCCGCCCGGCGGTGCAGGGCCGGTGGTCCACGACCCGTACTCGCTGCCCTCCGACGACAACGTCAACCCGTACGCGTTCAGCGTCGAGTTGAACGGCCAGTGGTTCCTGCAGAAGGGGAAGATGATCGCCTACTACGGGCAGATCGACTTCCACGGCATCGGCCACGGCCCGCTCGACAGCCTGATCGCCGCCAACTTCCACTCCCCGATGCACGCCGCCGACTGGGTCGTCGCCCAGGGCCGCGGCAAGATGCTGCTCGCCGACCGGTCGTACGACATCAACTCCTACGACCTGGACGACGGCAACCTCACCATCCGCTCCGGCAACCTGCTCGCCTACCAGCCCGGGCTCGCCCTCAAGCAGTCGATCATCCCCGGCTTCCTCACCCTGATCGGCACCGGCAAGTTCGTGGCCGCCTCCAACGGCGCCGTGCACTTCGTGGAGCCGCCGATCCGGGTGGACCCGCAGGCCGTGGTCGGCTGGGCGGACTGCCCCTCGCCCTGCCACCACTTCGACCACGCCTATCTGCGGGGGGTGCTCGGCGGCATCCGGCAGCTCACCGGTCTCGGCGGCGCCTCCGGCGAGGAGCACCAGTTCGAGTTCACCGGCGCGGGACAGGTGCTGATGCAGTCCACCGAGGTGCTGATGGGGGAGCTGGCGACCGGTGGGGTGCCGCTGACGGCAGGGCCCGGAGTGCCGGGAGCAGGCGGCTGACCAGCGTCGTCCGGTATTTCCGGGGCCAACAGCGCACCGCCCGTGATCGGTTGGCTACCCTGGCGGTCCTTCGTGATTCAACCGACGGTAGAATCGGTTCATGGAGACCGAGACCAAGGACGACGCCACCACCGACTGGCTCAACGCGGACGAGCAGCGGGCCTGGCGCCTCCACCTCGATGTCAGCCGGCTGCTCATGTACCAGATGGAGCGCGACCTGCAGCCCTTCGGGCTGACCAACAACGACTACGAGATCCTGGTCAACCTCTCCGAGGCCGAGGACCGGCGGCTGCGGATGAGCGACCTGGCCAAATCCACCCTGCAGTCCAAGAGCCGGCTCTCCCACCAGATCACGCGGATGGAAGCGGTCGGCCTGGTCCGCCGGGAGAACTGCGAGTCCGACCGCCGCGGTCTGTACGCGGTCCTCACCGAGCAGGGCTGGGACGTCATGCGCGAGGTCGCGCCCCGGCATGTCGCCTCGGTCCGCGCCCACTTCATCGACCTGATCTCCCCCGAGGACCTGGCCGCGTACCACCGCGCGCTCGAACCGGTGGCCGCGCACCTGCGGGCGGGGCGGTCCCGCTGACCGTCCCGGTACGGTGACCGGCGGGTAGGCTCTGGCGCGTGCCGAAGCCGTTGAGTCTTCCCTTCGACCCGATCGCCCGCGCCGACGAACTGTGGACGCGGCACTGGGGCGGCGTGCCGTCGATGGCCGCCATCACCTCGGTCATGCGCGCCCAGCAGATCCTGCTCGGGCAGGTGGACGCGGTGGTCAGACCGTACGGGCTGACCTTCGCCCGGTACGAGGCCCTGGTGCTGCTCACCTTCTCCAAGGCCGGCGAGCTGCCGATGTCCAAGATCGGCGAGCGCCTGATGGTCCACCCCACCTCGGTGACCAACACGGTGGACCGGCTGGTCGCCTCCGGTCTGGTCGACAAGCGCCCCAACCCCAACGACGGCCGCGGCACGCTGGCCTCCATCACCGACAAGGGCCGGGAGATCGTGGAGGCCGCCACGCGGGAGCTGATGGCGATGGACTTCGGCCTGGGCGTCTACGACCAGGAGGAGTGCGGCGAGATCTTCGCGCTGCTGCGCCCGCTGCGGATAGCGGCCGGCGACTTCGACGAGGACTGACCCGCGGACGGCCGGAGCGGCCTGACCGGCGGGACCGACCCGCGGACCGGCGGGACCGACCCGCGGACCGACTGGCCGGACCGGCCGGCCACTCCGGCCCGGAACCGACCGGAGCGGCCTGACCTGGGGCCGGGCGGTAACCGCTCCCCGCCTCAGCCGCGGTGTTCCGACCGGTTAGGCTCGTTTCCATGAAATCCAGCGTGCTGACCCGCTACCGGGTGATGGCCTATGTGACGGGCGTGCTGCTGATCGCGCTCACCCTCTCCGTCATCGCCGAGTACGTCCTGAACATCGACGGCGCGGACAAGGTCACCGGCATCGTCGGCTTCGCCCATGGCTGGCTCTACGTGGTGTACCTGGTCTTCGCCTTCGACCTGTGCAACAAGGCGAAGTGGCCGATCAACCGGATGGTCTGGGTGCTGCTGGCCGGTACGGTCCCGACCGCCGCGTTCTTCGTCGAGCGCCGCGTCACACGCGAGCTGGCCCCCCAGGTGGTCCACCCGGAGACCACCGAAGCCGTCAAGGTCTGATTCCGTACGTTCTCCCCCCTTCGGGTACGGCTCGCCGCGGTGGTGAGCCGCGCCTCATCGACATTTACTTGGACGTCCTAGTAAATTTGGAAGCATGGACGCCCACGGCATCGAGACAGGCCGCCAGCGCTGGCAGGCACGCTATGACTCCGCGCGCAAGCGCGAAGCCGACTTCACCACCCTCTCGGGCGACCCGGTGGAGCCGGTGTACGGTCCACCGCCCGGCGCCGACGTGCCCGGGTTCGAGCGGATCGGCTGGCCGGGGGAGTTCCCTTTCACCCGCGGGCTGTACGCCACCGGCTACCGGGGCCGTACCTGGACCATCCGGCAGTTCGCCGGGTTCGGGAACGCCGAGCAGACCAATGAGCGCTACAAGATGATCCTCGCGGCCGGCGGCGGCGGCCTCTCGGTCGCCTTCGACATGCCGACGCTGATGGGCCGCGACTCCGACGACCCCCGCTCGCTCGGCGAGGTCGGCCACTGCGGGGTCGCCATCGACTCCGCCGCCGACATGGAGGTGCTCTTCCGGGGCATCCCGCTGGGCGACGTCACCACCTCCATGACGATCTCCGGCCCCGCGGTCCCGGTCTTCTGCATGTACCTGGTCGCCGCCGAGCGCCAGGGCGTGGACCCGGCGGTGCTCAACGGCACCCTGCAGACCGACATCTTCAAGGAGTACATCGCCCAGAAGGAGTGGCTCTTCGCCCCCGACCCGCACCTGCGGCTGATCGGGGACCTGATGGAGCACTGCGCCACCGCGATCCCGGCCTACAAACCGCTCTCGGTCTCCGGCTACCACATCCGCGAGGCGGGGGCGACGGCCGCACAGGAGCTGGCGTACACCCTCGCCGACGGCTTCGGCTATGTGGAGCTGGGCCTGTCCCGCGGCATGGACGTGGACAGCTTCGCCCCCGGGCTCTCCTTCTTCTTCGACGCCCACCTGGACTTCTTCGAGGAGATCGCGAAGTTCCGCGCGGCCCGCCGGATCTGGGCGCGCTGGCTGCGCGACGAGTACGGCGCCAGGACCGACAAGGCGCAGTGGCTGCGCTTCCACACCCAGACCGCCGGGGTCTCGCTCACCGCCCAGCAGCCGTACAACAACGTGGTGCGTACCGCGGTGGAGGCGCTGTCCGCGGTGCTCGGCGGCACCAACTCGCTGCACACCAACGCGCTCGACGAGACCCTGGCGCTGCCCAGCGAGCAGGCCGCGGAGATCGCGCTGCGCACCCAGCAGGTGCTGATGGAGGAGACCGGCGTCGCCAATGTCGCCGACCCGCTGGGCGGCTCCTGGTACGTGGAGGCACTCACCGACCGGATCGAGCAGGACGCCGAGAAGATCTTCGAGCGAATCAGGGAGCTGGGCGCCAAGGCGGTGCCCAGCGGCAGGCACCCGATCGGCCCGGTCACCTCGGGCATCCTGCGCGGCATCGAGGACGGCTACTTCACCGGTGAGATCGCCGAGTCCGCCTTCCGGTACCAGCGGGCGCTGGAGAAGGGCGAGAAGGGCGTGGTCGGGGTGAACCGCAACACCGGCTCGGTCACCGGCGATCTGGAGATCCTGCGGGTGAGCCACGAAGTCGAGCGCGAGCAGGTGCAGGCGCTCGGCGCCCGCCGGGCGGCCCGGGACGAGCCGGCGGTACGCGCGGCGCTCGCCGCGATACTGGCCGCGGCGCGGGGCGACGGCAGCATGATCCCGCCGATGCTGGACGCGGTACGCGCCGAGGCGACGCTCGGTGAGATCTGCGGGGTGCTGCGGGAGGAGTGGGGCTCGTACACCGAGCCGGCCCGCTTCTGATCATCGCCCGCGAAGCACGATCCGCTACCGGCGGTTGCCTCGTAACCTCGTACGGACCCAACCGGCCCTGCGAGGAAGGAGCCTCGTGTCCCTCGAAGCGACCGTCGGTGACGACGGGATGGTCTACATCCGCGAGACAGAGCAGCCGGAGGTGGTGGCCGTGACCACCCCTGCCAAGTGGGAGGCGTTCGTGAAGGGCGTCAGGGCAGGGGAGTTCGACCACTTCGTGGCGGGCGTGGAGGCCGAGGCCTGACGGCCGGCAGGCGCTGCGGCCCGGACGGACGCCCACTCACGGCCCGTTGTGCACCCCGGCGAGCCCGACCACGAGCAGCCGGGCGAGCCGCAGCGCCCACGCGTCGTCCACCGGCTGTGAGCTGACCATCACCCGGTGGACGACGGAGCCCGCGACGACGTCGAAGATGAGGTCGTCGCGGGCCGGGTCGGCCGGGCCGTCGTCCGGCGGCAGTTCCCCTCGCTGCTGGGCACGGACCCGGCCGGTCAGCACCAGATGCTTCTGCCGGTCCACGATCGCGTCCCGGATCCGCAGCCGCAGCGCGTCGTCGTGGGTGGCCTCGGCGATGCACGCCATCAGCGCGGTCTTGGTCTCCGGACGGTCCAGCAGGGCGGCGAAGCGGAGCACCACACCCTGGATGTCGGCCTGCAGGCTGCCCAGGTCCGGCAGTTCCAGCTGCTCCTCGAAGAGCGCCGCCACCGCGTCCACCACCAGCTCGTTCTTCCCCGCCCAGCGCCGGTAGAGGGTGGTCTTGGCGACGCCGGCCCGGGCCGCCACGTCGCCCAGCGTCAGCCCGCTCCAGCCCAGTTCGGCCAGCGCCTCCCGGGTCGCCGCCAGGATCGCGCGGTCGGCGTCGGCGCTCCGGGGGCGGCCGGTGCGGCGGTTGTGGGAGGCCGGGGAGAGCGGACACATACGCCGGACCATACCGGCCGGTAGGTTACGTGACGAGTGACCGGGATCACATCGGGCGGCCGTGCGGGCTCTCCGGCCGGACAGTTACGCTACGACTCGTAGCGAAACCAGCGACAGCCACGGGTGCGGATGGGGATCCGCGCCGCCGTACGTCCCGGCGCCGCAGCAGTGCCACGTGACCCGCAAACCGGCGGGGATGCGGGGTCTGTGCACGCTTTGCTCCACGAGGGGGGAGGATTGACCTCATGCAGCCACGGAACATGTCCATGAGCGGCGTGGTCGACCTCGCCGCCCTGAAGGCGGCCAGTGAGGCCAAGGCGAAGGCCGAACAGGCCAGGGCGCAGCGGCAGGACGCCGGCACCGCCCCCGCCGCCTCGCCGCTCGTCATCGAGGTGACCGAGGCGACCTTCGAGAGCGATGTACTGCAGCGCTCCGCCGAGGTCCCGGTCGTCATCAGCTTCTGGGCCGACCAGGCCGAGCAGAGCAAGCAGCTCAACGCGGTGCTGGAACGCCTCACCGGGGAGTACCGGGGGCGCTTCGTCCTCGCCACCGCCGAGGTCTACGCCAACCAGACGCTCTTCCAGCAGTTCGGTGTCCAGGGGGTGCCCGCGGTCTTCGCGGTGCTGGCCGGTCAGGCCATGCCGCTCTTCCAGGGAGCGGCGCCCGAGGACCAGATCACCGAAGTGCTCGACCAGCTGATCTCGGTGGCCGAGGAGCGCTTCGGCATCATCGGCCCCGAGGTCGACCCGGGGGAGGCCGCCCAGGCGCAGGCCGCGCCGCCGCCGCGCCCGGCCACCCCGCAGGAACTGGCCCTGTCCGCCGCCCATGAGGCACTCGACGCGGGCGACCTGGGCGGCGCCATCCAGGCGTACAAGAACGTGCTGTCCGACGAGCCCGCCAATGTGGAGGCGAAACTCGGCCTGGCGCAGGCGGAGTTGCTGCGCAGGGTGCAGGGCGCCGACCCGAAGGCGGTCCGCGAGGCCGCGGCGAACGCACCGGGTGACGTAGCGGCCCAGCTGGCCGCGGCCGACCTGGAGTTGGTCGGCGGTCATGTCGAAGACGCGTTCGGACGTCTGGTGGACGCCGTCCGGCGGACCGCCGGCGAGGACCGGGAAACCGTCCGGCTGCGGCTGCTTGAGCTCTTCGAGGTGATCGGCCCGGACGATCCGCGCGTGGTCACGGCACGTACGGCCCTGGCCAGAGTGCTCTTCTGACCTTCCGGACGGGCCTCCTCCGGTTGCCGGCGGAGGTCCGTCCGACGGGTGTGGCCACTCGGAGATTTAGCGACACGGCGGCCGCACTTTATCAAACCGTGACCATCGGTGGGCCCTGTTACTTCGGGTAAAAGTACAGCCCTACTTTGTTGGTCGATCGTGGCGTATGTCGGATTTTCACGCCACCACCCTCCTCACTCTGCGTGATATCACTCCGCGTGGCGGTCATGCCTGCGCCGCTCATCCGTTACTCGCTGGTAACGAACCCCCTTGTGCCGCGGCCGGGAATGGACCACGATCGGCCAAGCTCGGTCCGTTGCCACAGCCCGGCCGCCAGTCGGCGCCGCGGTCGCGGGTCCCCGCCGAGTGGGGTGTGCGGTGACCGCCGCCGCCCCGGGACAGGGGGGTCTCCGTCCTACGGATGGAACCGCACCGGATGGAGCCTGTCCCGCAGGTTGCGCGAGAGCGTGGCCAGTGGTTGTCGCTCGGGGGTGATCGCCGCAGATTCGGACGCCGCCGTCCGTAGCTCCCGCACGGAGGACAACTCCCGCCGGGAGGACGGCTCCCCGATCACCGGCGCTCTCCTTTCCGAGGACGTAGCACTTCTCCCATCCCAGGCCCGGACCGAACGAACCCGGCCGGAGATGTACGTCCGAGAAGGAGGAAGTATGGAGTCGCTCGTTCGTGGGGGTACCAGATGGCGGCGGTTCGCCGTCGTCATGGTGCCGAGTGTCGCGGCCACCGCCGCGATAGGCGTGGCGCTGGCCCAGGGTGCGCTCGCCGCGTCGTTCGCCGTGTCCGGGCAGCAGTTCAAGGTGACCGCCAAGTCCCTGCACGGTGAGGGTTTCGAGCAGTACGGCGCGATAGACGCGCCCAGCGGTCACGGCGCGGTGCCGGTCGCGGTGTCGGCGTTCACCGACGCCACCATCACCGGCCTGTGCCAGTCGGTCGTCGTGCCGACGCCGATCGGCGATGTGACGCTGGTGCTGACCGCCGGCAACGGCAGCAAGAAGGTCGAGGCCCACAACCTCTACATCGACCTCGACCAGCTCGACGCCGACGCGACGTTCAACAACATCAACATCGGTGTCGCGGCCGGCCACTCGACCAAGGGTCCTGGCGTCAAGAGCAAGGACGCCGCCGACCCCGAGTCCTTCGCCCAGGAAGCCGACTCGGCCGACCTGACCGGGGTCAAGCAGACGGCATGGGCCACCAGCGCGGGCACCTTCAAGCTCGCCGGCCTCAGCCTGCGCATCCACAAGGGCTCCGGCTCTTCGGTGGAGTGCTACTAGGCATCGCCTGAGCGGCCTCGGGTGAACCGCGCCGGACGTGGCTCGCCCGAGGCCGACAGAGGAATCTCCGCAAACGCCCGTCCCAGGGAGCTGTTTTCTATGAGCGCCGAGTCGACAGGACTGAGTGCGCGGCTGCGCTACGGACGTGTGGCATTCCGCCACTGGCGGTGGCAACGCCCTTTCTGGGCGGGGCTGCTGACCATCGTGGCCGGGGTGCCGATCGCGTACTTCCCGTACGCGAACCTCACGCTCGGGCAGTTGACCATCCGGATGGCGACCACGGCCGGCAGCGGATCGCTGATCATCGGTGTGCTGCTCTTCGTGCTCGGGCTGACCATGTGGTTCCAGTCCGCGGTCCGGGTCTTCGCCGGTGTCGCCAGCATCCTGCTCTCGCTGGTCTCGCTGGTCATCTCCAACTTCGGCGGCTTCCTGGTCGGCTTCCTGTTCGCGCTGCTCGGCGGCGCGCTGGCGGTCGCTTGGGCGCCCGGTGTCCCGGCCACCGACGACCCGGGTGAGAAGGCGGAACTGCCGGACCAGCCGCCGGGCCCGGCGGGTTCGAAGGACGACTACTACGCGGGCGCCGGCGGCACCGGCCTGCCGACCGTGCCCGCGCAGAGCCCCTACGCCGACCCCGAGCCGGTCCACGCGGGTGCGCGCCCCGAGGAAGAGACCACTGAGGAGAACGGGAGGCACCGTGCTGGGTGACGAGACTCAGCCGGCCGGGGAGAGCGTGCCCCGTGCCAGGACGAGCTCCGGGCCGCGCCATGCCGCCCCCCGCAAGTCACTGCTGACCAAACTGCACGTTCCCGCCGGGAAGGCGGTCGCCCTGGCGGCCATGCCCACCGCGGTGCTGATGGGCATGGGGCTGACGCCCCACCTCGCTCAGGCCGACGACCAGTCCGACCCCTCGTTCAAGCCCGGCCCCTGCGTCACTCAGTCGGACTCGCCCACCACGGCCGACAGCAAGGACGCGGGCAAGGGCGGCGCCGAGGATCCCGGCAAGTCCACCGCGGGTGACGGTCCTTCCGCGAGCTCTTCCCAGCACGCGGACGGCGACAGCGGCAAGGCGAAGGCCGATACGCCCGACCCGACGGTCAGCCCCTCCGCGTCGGACCAGAAGTCCGCCGACGCGGCGAAGAGCGAACCGAAGAGCGAACAGAAGAGCGAGCCGAAGACGGAGCCGAGCAAGACGCCGACGCCGTCGGCCACGCCCACGCCGTCCACCAACCCGCTCGACCCGCTGGGACTGGGCAACCTGCTGGGCGGCCTGCTCGGTGTGAACAAGCCGGCTCCGACGCCGACTCCCACCACCCAGGCGCCGAAGCCGCCCGCCGCCACACCCGACCCGGACGCCACGAAGGCCCCGTCGAAGCCCTCCAGCGCCCCCACGAAGGCCGCGACGGACCCGGTGGGCACGACGGTCAAGGACCTGACGGACGGCGCTGGAAAGGCCGTCAAGGGCCTCACCGACAAGGCCACCGGCACGCCGTCGCCGTCCGCGAGCGCCGACCCCAAGGACACCAAGGGCACCAAGGACACCAAGGGCACGGCGACACCGGGCAGCGCCGACGGCAAGCAGGCGTACCCCTGCCCCACGTACGACGCGAAGGCGCTCGCCGACGCGGAGACCGAGGGCGGCATCCCGCTGCTGCCGGACGACCCGTGGACCCTCAAGGCCAGCGTCCTGACCCTGCACGGACTGAACTACGACGGCATCGTCAAGGTCCGTACCTGGAGCGGCACGGTCAAGGACGTCCTGAAGTTCACCGCCTCCGGCATCGACATCCGTGACCTGCACCAGATCGTCCAGGGACCGCGCGGCACGACAACGCACGTGATCGCGCGGGCCGGCTCCACCTCGACGTTCCGCAACGGCACGGTGACGCTCTACACCGAGTCGCTCAGCGGCAATCTGCTCGGGCTCGTCCCGATCACCTTCACCCCGAAGGCCCCGCCGCCGCTGACCCTGCCGGAGCTCTTCTTCACCGATGTGACGGTCATTCAGGCCGGCCAGTTCGGCGGTGACCTCACCATCCCGGGCATGCAGGTCCGTCCCAACCAGCCCGCCTCGTAAGCCGTCTCCCGGGAACCCCGTACCAACGCACCAACGCCACGCGGCCCGCCCCCGGTCAAGGGGTACGGGCCGCGCGGCGTTGCGGGTGCGGTGGGCGCCCGGGGCGTCAGCCGCCGAGGTGGTGGACGCGGACGAGGTTGGTGGTGCCGGGCTCGCCGGGCGGGGAGCCGGCCGTGATGATGACGGTGTCACCCTTGGCGTACTCGGAGAGCTTGAGCATCTCCCGGTCGACCAGCTCCACCATCGCGTCGGTGGTGTTGACGTGCTCGACGACGAACGCCTCGACACCCCAGGTCAGCGCGAGCTGGTTACGGGTGGCGGGGTCGGTGGTGAAGGCGAGGACCGGCTCCGGGACGCGGTAGCGGGCCAGCCGGCGGGCGGTGTCACCGGACTTGGTGAAGGCGACCAGTGACTTGGCGTCCAGGAAGTCGCCCAGCTCGGCGGCGGCACGGGCCACCGCGCCGCCCTGGGTGCGGGGCTTCTTGCCCGGCGCCAGAGGCTGCAGGCCGCGGCAGAGCAGCTCCTCCTCGGCGGCCTCCACGATGCGCGACATCGTCTTGACCGTCTCGATCGGGTACTTGCCGACCGAGGACTCCGCCGACAGCATCACCGCGTCCGCGCCGTCCAGGATCGCGTTGGCGACGTCGGAGGCCTCGGCGCGGGTCGGACGGGAGTTGGTGATCATCGACTCCATCATCTGGGTCGCCACGATCACCGGCTTGGCGTTGCGCCGGCACATCTCGACCAGGCGCTTCTGGACGATCGGCACCTGCTCCAGCGGGTACTCCACGGCGAGGTCGCCGCGGGCCACCATCACGGCGTCGAACGCCATGACGACGTCCTCCATGTTCTGCACCGCCTGCGGCTTCTCCACCTTGGCGATGACCGGGAGGCGGATGCCCTCCTCGTCCATCACGCGGTGCACGTCCCGGACGTCCTTGGCGTCCCGGACGAAGGAGAGGGCCACCATGTCGACGCCCATGTGCAGCGCGAACCGCAGGTCGTCGATGTCCTTGTCGGAGAGCGCCGGCACGTTCACCGAGGCGCCGGGCAGGTTGATGCCCTTGTGGTCGGAGATCACACCGCCCTCGACCACCAGCGTGCGGACCCGGGCACCTTCGACCTCGATGACGCGCAGCGCCACATTGCCGTCGTTGATGAGGATCGGGTCGCCCTGCGAGACATCGCCGGGCAGGCCCTTGTACGTGGTGCCGCACAGGGTCCGGTCGCCGGCGACCTCTTCGGTGGTGATGGTGAACTCGTCGCCCGCGACCAGCTCCACCGGTCCGTCGGCGAACTTGCCGAGACGGATCTTGGGGCCCTGCAGGTCGGCGAGGATGCCGACCGCCTTGCCCGTTTCCTCGGCCACCTTGCGCACCCGCTGGTAACGGTCCTGGTGCTCGGCGTGGCTGCCGTGGCTGAAATTGAGGCGGGCCACGTTCATGCCCGCTTCGACCAGCGTCTTCAGCTGGTCGTACGAGTCGACGGCGGGACCCAGGGTACAGACGATCTTGGCTCGGCGCATGGGCGCTATCCTATCGGTTTGTTCCGCTCCGGAATATTCCTGGGGCTACGTGGTCGGGGGACGGTCGGCCGCCGCGTCCTGACGGTCTTCCTGCTCGTTCCCCGCACGGCCGGTGTCGTGCTCAGCCGGCCGCGCCGGGACCTCGGGCGTCAGCCCTACCCTGCGCCAAGGCGTAAGTATCGCGGGCGATCTCAAGCTCTTCGTCAGTGGGCACCACAGCGACCGCCACCCGGCTGTTTTCGGCCGAGATCAGCCGTCCGGCCGAGGCCCGTACGGCATTGCGCACCGGGTCAAGGACGACGCCGAACCCTTCGAGGCCGGCCAGCGCCGCGGCCCGTACCGCCGCCGAGTTCTCGCCGACGCCGGCGGTGAAGACGATCGCGTCGACCCGTCCCAGCACCGCGGTGAACGCCCCGATGTAGCGGCGCAGCCGGTGCACGTACACATCGAAGGCGAGCTGCGCCCGCTCGTCCCCGTCCGCCATCCGGCGGCCGATCTCCCGCATGTCATTGGCGCCGGCCAGGCCCAGCAGTCCCGACTTCTTGTTGAGCAGGGTGTCGATCTCGTCGGTGCTCATGCCGCCCACCCGCTGCAGGTGGAAGACCACCGCCGGGTCGAGGTCCCCTGACCTGGTGCCCATCACCAGCCCCTCCAGCGGGGTCAGGCCCATTGAGGTGTCCACGCAGACGCCGCCCCTGACCGCCGCCGCCGAGGCGCCGTTGCCCAGGTGCAGCACGATCTGGTTGACCTCGGCGGGCTCCTTGCCCAGCAGCTTCGCGGCGGCCCGCGAGACGTACGCGTGCGAGGTGCCGTGGAAGCCGTAGCGGCGCACCGCGAACCGGTCGGCGATCGCGGTGTCGATGGCGTACCGGTGGGCGGACTCCGGGATGGTGGCGTGGAAGGCGGTGTCGAAGACCGCGACCTGCGGCAGGTCGGGGCGCAGCTCGCGGGCCACCTTGATGCCGGTGATGTTGGCCGGATTGTGCAGGGGGGCCAGCGGCACCAGCTGCTCGATCCCGGCGAGTACGTCGTCGGTGATCAGCGTCGGCGCGGTGAAGCGGGTGCCGCCGTGCACCACCCGGTGCCCGACCGCGGCCAGCTCGGGCGAGTCCAGGCCGAGGCCCTGGCCGCGCAGCTCGGCGGAGACCTGCCGGAGCGCCGCCGCGTGGTCCGCGACGCCGCCCTCCTCGCCGATCCGCTCCACCAGGCCGGAGGCGAGCCGGCTGTGGTCGGTCATCTCCAGCAGCTGGTACTTCACCGAGGAGGACCCGGAGTTGAGGACCAGGACCCGGGTGGCGCCCGCGGCGGTCCCGCCTTCCCGGCCACCGGGCGGGGCCGCGGGTGCCGCCGCCGGCTGCGGTGCTGCGGTCCGGTGCGTGTCGCTCACTGCGTCTCCCCCTGCTGGGCCTGGATCGCGGTGATCGCGACCGTGTTCACGATGTCCTGCACCAGCGCGCCCCGGGAGAGGTCGTTGACCGGCTTGCGCAGGCCCTGGAGGACCGGGCCGACCGCGACCGCGCCCGCGGAGCGCTGGACCGCCTTGTAGGTGTTGTTGCCGGTGTTGAGGTCAGGGAAGATCAGCACCGTCGCCTGCCCGGCCACCGAGGACCCCGGGAGCTTGGCGGCCGCCACGGTGGGGGAGACCGCCGCGTCGTACTGGATCGGTCCCTCCACCAGCAGGTCGGGCCGCCGGGCGCGGAGCAGTTCGGTGGCGGTGCGGACCTTGTCGACGTCCGCGCCGCTGCCGGAGGTGCCGGTGGAGTACGACAGCATGGCGATCCGGGGCTGCACGCCGAAGCGGGCCGCGGTGGCGGCCGCCTGGGCCGCGATGTCCGCGAGCTGTTCGGCGTCCGGGTCGGGGTTGACCGCGCAGTCGCCGTAGACCAGCACCTTGTCGGCCAGGCACATGAAGAAGACCGAGGAGACGATCGCGGCGTCCGGCCGGGTCTTGATGATCTCGAAGGCCGGGCGGATGGTGGCCGCGGTGGAGTGCACCGCGCCGGAGACCATGCCGTCGGCCAGGCCCTCCTGCACCATCAGGGTGCCGAAGTAGGAGACGTCCGCGACCACGTCGTAGGCGAGCTCGTAGGAGACGCCCTTGTGGGCGCGGAGCTTGGCGTAGAGCTCGGCGAAACGATCCCGCAGCGGTGAGGTCTGCGGATCGACCACCGTCACCGCCGGGTCGTCGAGCACGATGCCGAGGTCGCCGGCCTTCTTGCGGACCGCGTCCTCCTCGCCGAGCAGCGTCAGCTCGCACACCCCACGGCGCAGCAGCACCTCGGCGGCCCGCAGGATCCGCTCCTCGGCGCCCTCCGGCAGCACGATCCGCCGCTTGTCCGCGCGGGCCCGTTCCAGCAGCGCGTGTTCGAACATCATCGGCGTGACCCGCTCGGAGCGGGCCACCGAGAGGCGCTCGGTCAGCTCGGCGGTGTCCACGTGGGTCTCGAAGAGACCGAGCGCGGTCTCCGCCTTGCGCGGGGTGCCGGCGCCGAGCTTGCCGTCCAGCGTGAACAGGCCGGCCGCGGTCGGGAAGGAGCCGGCGGCCACCGCGAGCACCGGGGTGCCGGGGGCCAGCCGGTTGGCCAGCGCCAGGATGTCCGGGCCGGGCTTCTCGTCCAGGGTCAGCAGCACCCCGGCGATCGGCGGCGCGCCCGCGGCGTGCGCGGCCAGCGAGCCGATGATCAGATCGGCCCGGTCACCGGGCGTCACCACCACACAGCCCGGGGTCAGCGCGGGCAGGAAGGCCGGCAGCATCGCGCCGCCGAAGACGAAGCCCATGGCGTCCCGGGACAGGCCCGCGTCGTCCCCGAGCAGCACCTCCGCGCCCAGGTGCTCGACGATCTGCGCCACCGTCGGCGCGGCCAGCGCCGGCTCGTCGGGCAGGACGTACACCGGCACGTCCAGGGTGTGCCGCAGCAGCCCGGTGGCCCCCTCGACCTGGCCGGGGTCCACCCGGTTGGCGATCATCGCGATCACGTCGCAGCCCAGGTTGGTGTACGCGTGGTGCGCGTTGCGGACCTCGGCGGCCACCGACTCGGCGCTCTGGTCCCGGCCGCCTATCACCGCCAGCACCGAGGCACCGCACTCGTTGGCCAGCCGGGCGTTCACCCCCAGCTCGGCGGGCAGATTGGTGTCGGAGAAGTCGGAGCCGAGGATCAGCACCGTGTCGTACGACTCGGCGACCCGCAGATAGCCCTCGACCAGGCGGGCGGTCAGCGCCTCCTGGCCCTGCTCCGCCTGGAGCGCGGCGGCCTCCGGATAGCCCATGCCGAAGACGGTGTCCTCTTCCTGGGTGAGCCGGTAGCGGCCGCGCAGGAGTTCGAAGATGCGGTCCGGGGTGTCGTGCACCAGCGGGCGGTAGACCCCGACCCGGTCCACCTGCCGGGTCAGCAGCTCCATCACCCCCAGCTCGACCACCTGGCGGCCGTCGCCGCGACCGATCCCCGTGACATAGACGCTGCGCGTCACCCCTGTGCTCCGATCTGCTGCCGCCGCCGACCTGTGGACGTATGTATGCACGACGCTAACGTGCCCGCCCGCGCGTCGCCCGGTGAGGTCGCACATCGCTCACGCAAGGTGTGTACCCCGTCGGGATTACCCCGATACGAACGCCCTGGCATCGCTGCGCGGTGCACGTAGGGTGAACAGGAGAGGGCGGGGCGGCATGGCCGAGAGGAGGCCGGTGCGATGGAGATCCTGGCGACCGGAGTACAGCGCGACGAGCGCCCCCTGCTGGAGGCGGCGGCACCGCCGCGGCACACCGTCCGCTGCCTGGAGACGGTGCTGACCGCCGACACGGTGACCCTCGCGGCGGGCTACGAAGCGGTGTCCACCTCGGTGCACGGCGCGCTGGACGCGCCGGTGCTTGAGGCGCTGGTGCGCGGCGGCACCCGGCTGATCACCCAGCGGTCCACCGGTTACAACAACATCGACCTCGACCACGCGGAACGGCTCGGTCTCACCGTCGCCCGGGTCGCCGGCTACTCGCCGTACGCGGTCGCCGAGTTCGCCTGGGCGCTGGCCACCGCGCTCAACCGGCGGATCGTCACAGCCGCCCGGCGCAACCGCGACTTCGACCTCCGGCTGGACGGGCTGCTCGGCCGGGATCTGCACGGGCGTACCGTCGGGGTGATCGGCACCGGCCGGATCGGCACCGCTTTCGCCGCGATCGGCCGGGGCTTCGGCATGCGTCTGCTGGGCTGGGACATCACCCCCAACCCGGCCTGCGAGGAACTCGGCATGGAGTACGTGGAGCTCGACCGGCTGTGCCGGGAGGCCGACCTGATCAGCCTGCATGTGCCGTTGATGCCGTCCACGCACCATCTGATCGGGGCCCGGCGGCTGAGCGCGATGAAGGACGACGTGCTGCTGGTCAACACCGGCCGCGGTGCCCTGATCGACGCGGCGGCGCTGCTCGACGCCCTCGGGGAGCGGCGGCTCGGCGGGGTCGGGATCGATGTGTACGAGGAGGAGGCGGGCGTCTTCTTCTACGACAAGGCGCTGGAGGTGATGACCGACGAGACCCTCGGGCGGCTGATGGCCTACGACCGGGTGCTGGTCACCTCCCACCTGGCGTACTTCACGGTGGACGCGGTGCAGCAGATCGTCGAGACGACCGTCCGCAATGTGGACGACTATCTCGCCGGGCGGATCACCGAGTGCACGCTGGTGCCGAAGTCACCGTGAGAGAAGTGAAGATCGCGCCCACCGTGAGCGGCGACGAGCCGTCCCACCCGCACCTCCTTGGAGACACCACCTCATGCGCATCGGAGTCCTCACCGCGGGCGGCGACTGCCCCGGCCTGAACGCTGTCATCCGGTCCGTCGTCCACCGGGCGCTGACCGGCCACGGCGACGAGGTCATCGGTTTCGAGGACGGCTTCGTCGGCCTGCTGGAGGGCCGCGTCCGTCCCCTGGACCTCAATTCGGTCAGCGGCATCCTGGCCCGGGGCGGGACCATACTCGGCTCGTCCCGGCTGGAACGGGCGCGGCTGCGGGAGGCCGCCGACCACTCCGACCAGCTGTGCGCCGAGTACGGCCTCGACGTGCTCATCCCGATCGGCGGTGAGGGCACGCTGACCGCGGCCCGGATGCTCGCCGACGCCGGGATGCCGGTGGTCGGGGTGCCGAAGACGATCGACAACGACATCAACGGCACCGACCGGACCTTCGGCTTCGACACCGCGGTCACGGTCGCCACCGAGGCGATCGACCGGCTGATGACCACCGCGGAGTCGCACCAGCGGGTGATGGTGGTCGAGGTGATGGGCCGGCACGCCGGCTGGATCGCCCTGGAGGCGGGGATGGCCTCCGGCGCGCACGGCATCTGCGTCCCGGAGCGGCCCTTCGACCCGGCCGATCTGGTGGCGATGGTCGAACGGCGCTTCGCCCGCGGCAAGAAGTTCGCCGTCATCTGTGTCGCCGAGGGCGCCCACCCCGCCAAGGACACCATGGAGTACGGCGTGGGCGAGATCGACAAGTACGGCCACGAGCGCTTCACCGGCATCGGTACCACCCTCGCCCGCGAGCTGGAGGCCCGCCTCGGCAAGGAGGCCCGCCCGGTCATCCTCGGCCACGTCCAGCGCGGCGGCGTCCCGACCGCCTACGACCGGATCCTCGCCAACCGCTTCGGCTGGCACGCCGTCGAAGCCGCCCACCGGGGCGCCTTCGGCCACATGACCGCCCTCCACGGCACCCGCATCACCACCGTCCCCCTCGCCGACGCGATCACCCACCTCAAAACCGTCCCGGACGACCGCATCGACGAGGCGGAATCGGTCTTCTGACCGGTCGCGCCGGGGTCGATCGAAAGCGGCCCGCGGCACTTCGGGGCCCCCGCCGTACGACCCGGCGGTGGTCGTACGGCCGCGGGTGGGGGGTGGGGGGGTCAGGGGGTTTGGCGGAGCCAGAGGGTGGACAAGGGGGGGAGGGTGACGGCGATGCTGTGGGGGCGGCCGTTCCAGGGGTGGGGTTCGCTCTTGAGGGGGCCGTCGGGGTCGACGCCGCTGCCGCCGTAGCGGGTCTGGTCGGTGTTGAGGACCTGCTGCCAGACGCCCTCGGGGGTGCCCACGCGGTAGCCCTCGCGGACCACCGGGGAGAAGTTGCTGATGCACAGCAGCGGCTCGCCCGCCGCGTCATGGCGCAGGAAGGAGAAGGTGTTGTCCTCCGCCGCCCCGCCGTCGACCCACTCGAAGCCCGCCGGGTCGGTGTCGCGCTGCCACAGCGCCGGCGTCCGCCCGTAGACCGCGTTGAGGTCGCGCACCAGGTCACGCACCCCGCGGTGGTCGCCGGCCGCGGAGTACGTGTCGTCCAGCAGCCACCAGTCCGGCCCGGTGTCGTGCGACCACTCCGCGCCCTGCGCGAACTCCTGGCCCATGAAGAGGAGTTGCTTGCCCGGGTGGGCCCACATGAAGGCCAGGTACGCCCGCACGTTCGCCCGCTGCTGCCACCAGTCGCCCGGCATCTTGCTGACCAGTGAGCCCTTGCCGTGCACCACCTCGTCGTGCGAGATCGGCAGCACGTAGTTCTCGCTGTACGCGTACACCATCGAGAACGTCATCTCGTTGTGGTGGAACTTGCGGTGCACCGGCTCGTGCGCCATGTAGTCGAGCGAGTCGTGCATCCAGCCCATGTTCCACTTCAGACCGAAGCCGAGGCCCCCGAAACCGGTCGGGCCCACGTGGTGGGTGGCCCGGGTGACGCCGTCCCACGCGGTGGACTCCTCGGCGATGGTGATCACGCCGGGGCAGCGCCGGTACACCGTCGCGTTCATCTCCTGCAGGAACGCCACCGCGTCCAGATTCTCCCGGCCGCCGTGCTCGTTGGGCAGCCATGCGCCGCCCTCGCGCGAGTAGTCCAGGTAGAGCATCGAGGCGACGGCGTCCACCCGCAGGCCGTCGATGTGGAACTCCTGGCACCAGTAAATCGCGTTGGCGACCAGGAAGTTGCGCACCTCGGTACGGCCGTAGTCGAAGATCAGCGTGCCCCAGTCGGGGTGTTCCGCGCGGCGCGGGTCGGCCGGTTCGTAGAGCGGCGCACCGTCGAACCGGGCAAGCGCCCACTCGTCCTTGGGGAAGTGGGCGGGCACCCAGTCCATGATCACGCCGATGCCGGCCCTGTGCAGTGCGTCCACCAGGTAACGGAAGTCGTCCGGTGTGCCGAGCCGCGAGGTCGGCGCGTAGTACGACGTCACCTGATAGCCCCACGAACCGCCGAACGGGTGCTCGGCGACCGGCATCAACTCCACGTGGGTGAAGCCGAGTTCGGAGACGTACTCGGGCAGCTGCGTGGCCAGTTCCCGGTAGCTGAGGCCCGGCCGCCAGGACGGCAGGTGCACCTCGTAGACCGAGAACGGCGCCCGGTGCACGGGGGTGTCGGCGCGACGCGCCATCCACGCGTCGTCCTGCCAGGCGTACGACGAGGAGGTGACGATCGACGCGGTCGCGGGCGGCTGCTCGGTGGCGCGGGCCATCGGGTCGGCCTTCATCCCGCGTGAGCCGTCGGGCCGGGTGATCTCGTACTTGTAGGCGGTGCCCTCGGCAACTCCGGGCACGAACAGCTCCCACACGCCGGAGGAGCCCAGCGAGCGCAGCGGGAAGCCGGTGCCGTCCCAGAAGTTGAAGTCGCCGGCCACCCGGACCCCGCGGGCGTTCGGCGCCCAGACCGTGAAGCGGGTGCCCGCCACCCCGCCGTGCGTCATCGGCTCCGAGCCGAGCACCTGCCACAGCTGCTCGTGCCGGCCCTCCCGGATCAGGTGCAGGTCCAGCTCGCCGAGCGTGGGCAGGAAGCGGTACGGGTCCTCGACGATGTGCTCGCCGTCGTCGTAGGTGACCGCGAGCCGGTACCGCGCCGGGACCTCGGTGAGCGGCAGCAGCGCGGAGAAGAGGCCGTCGCCCTCCGGCTCCAGCTCCGCCCGCAGGCCGTCGGCCAGCACCGCGACCCCCCGGGCGTACGGTCGCAGCGCCCGGAACCGCACGCCGCCCGGCTCCTTGTGCCCGCCGAGCAGGCCGTGCGGGTCGTGGTGGGCGCCGTTCAGCAGCCGCCAGCGGTCGCCCTCGTCCAGGCTGCTCGGCCGACCGGGCTCACCGGCGGGTCCCTCGACGGGTGCGGCGGCCGGCTCGGCGGGCTGCCCGGCGGACTCAGGCCCGGGCTCATCGGCGGGCTCCCTGCCGGGCGCCACGGAGGCGGAAGCAGAGGGGGCCGGGGAAGCCGGGGTGGCCGGGGAAGCCGCGGCGGGGGCCGGCTCCGCCGGGGAACCGCCGTTCACCGCGCCGCCCGCGTCCTTCGGCGCCGTGCCCGAGGCACCCGGGTGCGGAGTGCCGGCGTCGTAGCCGCGCGCGGTGGCCTCCGGGAGCGACCCGGGAGCCGCCGCCGCGGCGGACGGGCCCGCCGTACCGGCCGTCGGCGGGGTGAAGGAACGGTCCTGCGGTGAGTCGGGGGTGCGCGCGGTCACTGGCTGAATCTCCTCGGACGGATCGGCAAGTCTGGCGGGTGCGGGCCGCGGTCAACCTCTTCATACCGCCGAAGTGGCCAGGCGGGCGAGGGCGGAGAGCGGAATGGGCAGCCAGGCGGGGCGGTGCCTGGCCTCGTACCGGGCTTCGTAGACCGCCTTGTCCGTCTCGAAGGCCCGTATCAACACAGGCTGTTCGCGTGGATCGAGGCCGGCCACCTCGGCGTACCCGGTGCAGAAGGCGTCCCGGTGGCGGGCCGCCCACGGGCCGTTGCCGCTGTGGTACGCGGCGTAGTCGAAGGACCGGAGCATGCCGGCCACGTCCTGGACCGGCGGCGCCGGACGGCGGCGTTCGGCGAGCGGCCGGGCCGGCTCGCCCTCGAAGTCGATCAGCACCCACTCGCCGTCCGGCCCGCGGAGCGCCTGCCCCAGGTGCAGGTCGCCGTGGATGCGCTGGGCCACCACCTCGTCGGTCCCGGCGGCGGCGCCCAGCTTGGCCAGGTCGTCGAAGGCCGACCGCAGCGCGGCGGCGTACGGTCGTACCGCGGGCACCTCGGCCGCCGTCTCCTCCAGCCGCCGTGTCATCGCGGCGGCCATACGTTCCAGCGCCGCGCCGTCCAGCCGCTGGACGTCCAGCGCCGCGGCCAGCGAGGCGTGCACCTCCGCGGTGGCCCGCCCGAGCGCGGCCGCCTCGTCGCGGAAGTCGCCGTCCTCGGCGACCGAGGCGGTGGCCAGCGTCCATCCGTCGGCCGAGCCCGGCAGGAAGCGCTGCAGCACCCCGAGCGTCACCGGCTCGCCCGCCGTGGGCTGCGTACCGGCGTCACCGGCGGCCCCCTTTTCACTGGCGTCTTCACTGGCGTCGCCGCGGTCACCGGTGCCCGGGGCGTCCTCCTGGTCCTCGTCGGAGTCCAGCGCCTCGAACCAGGCGACCGGCTCCGCCACCCGCCGCGAGCCCGCCCTGGCCAGCGCCAGCGACAGCTCCAGGTCGGGGTTGGTGCCGGGGGAGACCCGGCGGAAGAGCTTGAGGATGTAGGCGTCGCCGTAGACCACGGAGGTGTTCGACTGCTCGGCGGTGGAGACCCGCGGGGTCAGCCCCGGCGGGAACTGCGCGCTCGGCTCGGTGGTGAAGCGCAGCCGGCCGATCCGGCCGGGCAGCCGCAGCCGTTCGAGGAGCAGCGCGGCCAGCCGGGGGTCGTGCGGGGCGTCGTAGAGCGTCAGCCCGTCGTAGGGGCCGCCGACCGCGGTGCCCAGCGAGGTACGGACCAGCGACGAGGGCAGCAGTGGGTGGGCGCCGAGCAGGAGTTGATAGCAGTCCGCGGGCCGGTCCGGCTGCTCCACGTCGACCAGCACGTGCAGCAGTCCCAGCGGGCCGAGCCGCCCGCCGGGCGGCACCAGCTCGGTGGCCGCGGCCAGCCGGAGGCGGCCGATGGGCAGGCCCTTGCCGGCGAACCAGCGCTGCCGCGGCAGCCAGCGGCGCAGCAGCGGATCGAGGGAGTCCAGCAGCCCCGACTCCAGATCGCGGTCCACCGCGGCCGGGGCGGAAGCTGCTGACGCAGCAGGGGATACACGGGTCCAGGAGGTGTCCGACATGACGTCCTTTCCCCGGGGAGTCGCGCACCCAGCGCTTTGTGTGAGCGGCGGGGGCGCCAGCCTCCCGGATGGCGGGTGCGGGCTGTCCGGCGACACGGGGGAGCCTGCCCCGGGCGGGTGACAGGAAACCGCCGTACGGGCTGCTGGAGGAGTACTTCTGGATCCCTCTGGATACTGCCAAAGGTCGGTCGCGCCCGCACCTCGGGCACGCGGGGGGCCGGGCGCCCCGGCCCCCCTCCCTCAGACCTGGTCGCGGCGCAGCCGGAACCAGTAGAAACCGTGTCCCGCCAGGGTCAGCAGGTACGGCAGCTGGCCGATCGCGGGGAAGCGGACCCCGCCGATCAGCTCCACCGGATGGCGGCCCGCGAATTGACGCAGGTCCAGTTCGGTGGGTTGGGCGAACCGGGAGAAGTTGTTCACGCACAGCACCAGGTCGTCACCGTCCTCCCGCAGGAAGGCCAGCACGGCCGGGTTGCTGGACGGCAGCTCGGTGTACGAGCCGAGCCCGAACGCCCGGTTCTGCTTGCGGATCTCGATCATCCGCCGGGTCCAGTGCAGCAGCGAGCTGGGCGAGCTCATCTGCGCCTCGACATTGGTGACCTGGTACCCGTAGACCGGGTCCATGATCGTCGGCAGGAAGAGCCGGCCGGGGTCGCTGGAGGAGAACCCGGCGTTCCGGTCGGGCGTCCACTGCATGGGGGTGCGTACGCCGTCCCGGTCGCCGAGCCAGATGTTGTCGCCCATGCCGATCTCGTCGCCGTAGTAGAGGATCGGCGAGCCCGGCAGGGAGAGCAGCAGCGCGGTGAAGAGTTCGATCTGGTTGCGGTCGTTGTCCAGCAGCGGGGCCAGCCGGCGGCGGATCCCGATGTTGGCCCGCATCCGCGGATCCTTGGCGTACTCGGCGTACATGTAGTCGCGCTCTTCGTCGGTGACCATTTCGAGGGTCAGCTCGTCGTGGTTCCGCAGGAAGATCCCCCACTGGCAGCCCTCCGGGATCGCCGGGGTCTTGGCCAGGACTTCGGAGACCGGATAGCGCGATTCGCGCCGTACCGCCATGAAGATGCGCGGCATCACCGGGAAGTGGAACGCCATGTGGCATTCGTCCCCGCCCTTGCGGAAGTCGCCGAAGTAGTCGACGACGTCCTCGGGCCACTGATTGGCCTCGGCCAGCAGCACGGTGTCCGGGTAGTGCGCGTCGATCTCCGCCCGTACCCGCTTGAGGAAGTTGTGGGTACGCGGCAGGTTCTCGCAGTTGGTGCCCTCCTGCTGGTAGAGATACGGCACCGCGTCCAGCCGGAAGCCGTCGATCCCGAGGTCGAGCCAGAATCGCAGCGCGGCCAGGATCTCCTCCTGCACCTGCGGGTTCTCGTAGTTGAGATCCGGCTGGTGGGAGAAGAAGCGGTGCCAGTAGTACTGCTTGCGGACCGGGTCGAAGGTCCAGTTGGACGTCTCGGTGTCCACGAAGATGATCCGGGCGTCCGGGAATTGCTTGTCGTCGTCGGCCCAGGTGTAGTAGTCGCCGTACGGCCCGGTGGGGTCGGAGCGGGACTGCTGGAACCACTCGTGCTGGTCACTGGTGTGGTTCATGACGAAGTCGATGATCACGCGCATGCCGCGCTGGTGCGCGGCGTCCACGAATTCGACGAAGTCGGCCAGGTCGCCGAATTCCGGCAGCACCGCCGTGTAGTCGGAGACGTCGTAGCCGCCGTCCCGCAGGGGGGATGCGAAGAACGGCGGCAGCCACAGGCAGTCGACGCCCAGCCATTGCAGATAGTCGAGTTTGGCGGTGATTCCCTTCAGGTCGCCGACTCCGTCGCCGTTGCTGTCCTGAAAGGAACGGACGAGGACTTCGTAGAACACCGCCCGTTTGAACCATTCGGGATCTCGGTCCTTTGCCGGTGTGTCCTCGAACGTGTCAGGAACGGGTTCGTTGACGATCAACTGAGTGACCCTCCGATCGATGGAGACGGTCGCAGTGACAGCACGTGCGCGGGCGCGCGGCCCGGCTCAAGGCGCACATAGTTGTTCCTGCCCCAGTGGTAGGTCTCGCCGGTGAGCTCGTCGCGCACCGGGAACGACTCGTGCCAGGAGAGGCCGAGTTCTGGCATGTTCAACGACACGGTCGCCTCCTGGGTGTGGAACGGGTCCAGGTTGACGACCACCAGTACGACGTCGTCGTCCCGCCGCTTGGAGTAGGCCAGCAGCGCGTCGTTGTCCACGTGGTGGAACGTGATGTCCCGCAGCTGCCGCAGCGCCGGGTGACGGCGGCGGAGCCGGTTGAGCGTGGTGAGCAGCGGAGCGAGCGAGCGTCCCTCCGCTTCCGCCGCGGCCCAGTCACGCGGCCGCAGCTGGTACTTCTCCGAGTCGAGGTACTCCTCGCTGCCCGGTTTCGCGGGGGTCGCCTCGCACAGCTCGAACCCCGCGTACACCCCCCAGCTGGGGGAGAGGGTGGCGGCGAGCACGGCCCGCGTCTCGAACGCGGGACGGCCGCCGTTCTGCAGATAGGCATGGAGGATGTCAGGAGTGTTCACAAAGAAGTTCGGCCGCATCCAGCCTGCCGTCCCGTGCGCCAACTCCAGCATGTAATCGGTCAGTTCCGTTTTGTCGTTGCGCCAGGTGAAGTAGGTGTACGACTGCTGGAAGCCGATCTGTCCGAGCATGCTCATCATCGCGGGACGGGTGAACGCCTCGGCCAGGAAGATCACATCGGGATCGGTCCTGTTGATGTCGGCGATCACCTTCTCCCAGAACACCACCGGCTTGGTGTGCGGATTGTCGACCCGGAAGATCCGTACGCCGTGCGCCATCCAGTGCCGCAGCACCCGCAGGGTCTCCCGGACCAGGCCGGCGAAGTCCTCGTCGAAGGCGATCGGGTAGATGTCCTGGTACTTCTTCGGCGGGTTCTCGGCATACGCGATGGTGCCGTCCGCCCGGTGGGCGAACCACTCCGGGTGCTTGCCGACCCAGGGGTGGTCCGGCGAGCACTGGAGGGCGAAGTCCAGGGCGATCTCCAGGCGCAGCTCGCGGGCGCGGGCCACGAAGTGGTCGAAGTCGGCGATCGTGCCCAGATCCGGGTGGACGGCGTCGTGGCCACCCTCCGCGGAGCCGATCGCCCAGGGCGAGCCGACGTCGTCGGGGCCCGCCGAGAGGCTGTTGTTCGGTCCCTTGCGGAACGCTCTGCCGATGGGATGAATAGGTGGCAAGTACACCACATCGAACCCCATCGCGGCCACCGCCGGCAGCCGCTCGGCGGCGGTGCGGAAGGTACCCGAGCGGGGGGCGCGGCCGGGCTCGACCACCGCGCCCTCCGAGCGCGGGAAGAACTCGTACCAGGACCCGAAGAGCGCGCGCTCCCGCTCCACCTGCAACGGCAGTGGACGTGAGGCGCTGACCAGTTCCCGCAAGGGGTAGCGGTCGAGCACCGCCACCACGTCGGGGGTGATCGCCGCCGCGTGCCGGGCCGAGGCCGGCCGGCCGCTGTCCCGCAGCGCGTCCACCGCGGCCAGCACGGTCTGCCGCTCGTCGCCCTTGGGCACGCCGGCCGCGGCCCGCTCGTGCAGCTGGGCGCCCTCGGCCAGCACCAGATCGGTGTCAATGCCCGCCGGGATCTTGATGCCGGCGGTGTGCCGCCAGGTCCCCACCGGGTCGGACCAGCCCTCCACGGTGTACGTCCAGCGGCCCTCGGCGGTGGGCGTGACCCGCGCCCCCCACCGGTCGGTGCCCGGCTCCAGCGGGTGCATCGGGGTGAAGGGACCCGGCCGGCCCGCCGGGTCGCGCAGCACCACATTGGCCGCAACCGCGTCGTGCCCCTCCCGGAACACGGTGGCCGTCACCTCGAACGTCTCGCCGGCCACCGCCTTCGCCGGGCGGCGGCCGCAGTCCACGACCGGGCGGACATCGACAACGGGAATACGACCGATCATTGCCTCACCTGTACAACTCGTGATATTCGGGTCATTGGATCATTCAGGCTATTTGGGTCATTTTTGGTCATATGGACAACTGATGATGTTCTGGACACCATGCCGCTCGGTGCCGCTCGGTGCCGCTCGGTGCCGCTCGGTGTCACTCGGTTGCCTGCTCGGCGGGACGTACGGCGGACGTCGGCCGTACGGGTGCTGACGGGTACTACTTGATCGATGGTCGTACAGTTCCAGGAACGGGAGGGGGACGGCGCCCCCACGCTCTTTTTAACTGTTCTTGGCGCAACGGGCCTGCCTGACTGGCCTGCCCGCGCGACCGCAAGTCTGCGCGTTCACTCATGTGGATGTGTGAGCGGGGTCACCGGATCGGTGCATCCGGGCCACTGGGCAGCCTGCCCCGCACTCGCCGGGTGAACGCACCACGACCCCGCGTTTCGGTAGCACGTCGCCGGTGCCTCCATCCGCCGTGGGACGCCTCCGTGAGCCGCCGTTCGAGCGTTTGAACCAGCTGATCGTGGAGATCGCTCCCGGGCTCCCCGCCGTCGGAGCTACGGTCGGAGGTGTGAAGGCTATCCGTCGATTCACCGTGCGCACTGTCCTGCCGGAACCTCTGCGCCCGCTGGGGGAGCTGGCCCAGAACCTACGCTGGTCATGGCATCAGGAGACCAGGGAGCTGTTCCGAGGCGTCGATCCGGAAGGCTGGCGGGCCGCCCAGGGCGATCCGGTACGGCTGCTCGGCGCGGTCTCCAAGGAACGGCTGACCACGCTCGCCGGCGACCGGCGCTTCCTGCGCCGGCTGGCCGCCGCGGCCGAGGATCTCGCCGACTACACCACCAACCCCCGCTGGTACCAGGAACAGAGTGACCTGCCCGCCGCCATCGCCTACTTCTCACCCGAATTCGGCGTCACCTCGGCCCTGCCGCAGTACAGCGGCGGGCTGGGCATCCTCGCCGGAGACCACCTCAAGGCCGCAAGCGACCTCGGCGTACCGCTGATCGGTGTCGGCCTGCTCTACCGGCACGGCTACTTCCGCCAGACCCTCTCCCGGGAGGGCTGGCAGCAGGAGCAGTACCCCGTCCTCGATCCCAACTCGCTGCCCGTCACCCCGCTGCGGGAGGCCGACGGCACCCCGGCCGAGGTCACCTTGACCCTCACCGGCGGCCGCGCCCTGCACGCCCGGATCTGGAAGGCCCAGGTCGGGCGGGTCCCGCTGCTGCTCCTCGACTCCGACGTGGAGAGCAACCAGCCCGCCGAACGCGATGTCACCGACCGGCTCTACGGCGGCGGCAGCGAACACCGGCTGCTCCAGGAGATGCTGCTGGGCATCGGCGGCGTCCGCGCGGTGCGGGCGTACTGCCGGATCACCGGCCACCTCGCACCCGAGGTCTTCCACACCAACGAGGGCCACGCCGGCTTCCTCGGCCTGGAGCGCATAAGGGAGCTCTCCCTCGAAGGGCTCGACTTCGACACCGCCCTGGAAGCGGTCCGGGCCGGCACCCTGTTCACCACCCACACCCCGGTCCCGGCCGGCATCGACCGCTTCGACCGCGAGCTGGTCGGCCGCTACCTCGGCGACGGCGGCGAACTGCCCGGCGTCGACATCGGCCGGATCCTGGAACTCGGCCGCGAGACGTACCCCGGCGGGGACCCCAACCTCTTCAACATGGCCGTGATGGGCCTGCGGCTCGCCCAGCGGGCCAACGGCGTCTCCACCCTGCACGGGGCGGTCAGCCGGGAGATGTTCGCCGGCCTCTGGCCGGGCTTCGACCCCGAGGACGTGCCGATCACCTCGATCACCAACGGGGTGCACGCGCCCACCTGGGTGGCGCCGGAGGTACAGCGGCTCGCCGCCCAGCACGCCGGCGCACAAGCCGCCGAGGACGCCATGATCATCGGCGGCTCCGACCGGTGGGAGGCCATCGCGGGCCTGCCCGACCAGGCGATCTGGGAGCTGCGCCGCGAACTGCGCGAGCAGTTGGTGGACGATGTACGGCGCCGGCTGCGGGCCTCCTGGCGGCAGCGTGGCGCGGGCGACGCGGAACTCGGCTGGACCGACTCCGTCCTTGACCCGGACGTGCTCACCATCGGCTTCGCCCGCCGGGTCCCGTCCTACAAGCGGCTCACCTTGATGCTGCGCGACCAGGAGCGGCTGACGGGTCTGCTGCTCCACCCCGAGCGGCCGATCCAGATCGTGGTGGCCGGCAAGGCGCACCCCGCCGACGACGGCGGCAAGCGGCTGGTCCAGGAGCTGGTCCGGTTCACCGACGACCCCCGGGTGCGGCACCGCATCGTCTTCCTGCCCGACTACGACATGCGGATGGCGCGGCTGCTCTACCCCGGCTGCGACGTCTGGCTCAACAACCCGCTGCGCCCGCTGGAGGCGTGCGGCACCTCGGGGATGAAGGCGGCGCTCAACGGCTGCCTCAACCTGTCGGTGCTCGACGGCTGGTGGGACGAGTGGTTCGACGGCGACAACGGCTGGGCGATCCCCACCGCCGACGGCCTCAGCGACGAGGACCGCCGCGACCAGCTGGAGGCCGCAGCCCTCTACGAGCTGCTGGAGAACCAGGTCGCCCCGCGGTTCTACGACCACGGCCCGCAGGCGGCGCCCAAGCGCTGGATCGAGATGGTCCGGCACACCCTGTCCACGCTCGGCCCGAAGGTGCTGGCAGGACGGATGGTCCGGGACTACGTCAACGAGCTGTACGCGCCCGCGGCCCGGTCGCACCGCGCCATACAGGGTCCGGCGGCGGCCGAGCTGGCCGGCTGGAAGCAGCGGGTGCGCCGGCAGTGGCCGCAGGTCTCGGTCGACCATGTGGAGACCGGCGCGGTCGAGGAGGGCACCACCCCGGAGCTGGGCTCCACCCTCACCCTGCGGGCCCAGGTGTCGCTCGGCGGCCTCGACCCGGCGGACGTCGAGGTCCAGCTGCTGGCCGGGCGGGTGGACGCCGCCGACCGGCTGACCTCGCCGACGGTGATCCCGCTCAAGCCGACCGCCCGCCCGGATTCCGCCGGGCGGCAGAGTTACGAAGGCCAGCTGACCCTCGACCGCACCGGGGCCTTCGGGTACACCGTGCGGGTGCTGCCGGCCCATCCGCTGCTGGCCACCTCGGCCGAGCTGGGATTGGTGGCGGCGCCGGCCGAGGCGGAGGGGATGACCGCCGGCCTGCTGCGCTGACGGCCGCTTCCTGTACAGGCCGCGGCTCCGCCGGACCCGCGGCCACGCGGAAGGCCCGCACCTGACCGGTGCGGGCCTTCCCTGTGTGCTGCGGTTCAGCTCATCTGGCGGATGTTCTCCGCCTGCGGGCCCTTCTGGCCCTGAGTGACATCGAACTCGACCTTCTGGCCTTCGAGCAGCTCGCGGTAACCCTGCGACAGGATGTTGGAGTAGTGCGCGAAGACGTCGGAGCCGCCGCCGTCCTGCTCGATGAAGCCGAAGCCCTTTTCCGAGTTGAACCACTTCACGGTTCCGGTTGCCATATCCATCTCTCCTACTGGTGGGGCAGGTGTGTCCAGACCCGCACTGTACGGATCGGCAATGCCGGGAATCTTCACCCCACACCGTAGGAAAAAGGTAAAAAACGGAAGACCCGGACCGGCGGTGGGGGCGCCGCTCCGGGTCTTCCGCCGATCAGGTGATCAGCTGACGCTGACCGCCGTGTCGTCGATGAGGAAGCTCGTGGCGAGAGAGCTGTCCTCGGTGCCGGTGAACTTCAGGGTGACGCTCTGGCCGATGTAGGGGGTGAGGCTGACGCTGCGCTGGACGTAGCCGGTGCCCTTGTTGGCGTTGGAGTAGCTGGCGATGGTGGTGGAGCCGGCCTGGACGGTGAGCTTGTCGTAGGCGGTGCTGCTGGTCTCCTGGGAGCTGATGTACAGGTAGTAGGTGAAGGTGGCGCTGGTGCAGGTGGCGGGGATGGTCACCGACTGCGAGAGGGTGTCGGTGTGGGTGGTGCCGTAGCCGTCGAGCCAGGCCTTGTAGGAGCCGGCGTGGGCGGGGGCACCGGTGCTGTTGTCGATGACGCCGGTGGACTGGGTCCAGCCGGTGGCGCCTGATTCGAAGCCGGGGTTGGTGAGGAGCTGGCCGGCGGTGCAGCCTCCGCCGCCGCCCGAGCTGGTGACGGTCCAGGTGAAGGAGGCCGACCCGGTGGCGTTGGTGGAGTCCTTGACCGTGACGGTGACGCTGGAGGTGCCGGTGGCGGTCGGGGTGCCGGAGATCAGGCCGGTGGAGGCGTTGATCGACAGCCCGGCCGGCAGACCCGTCGCACTGTAGGTCAGGGCGCCGCTGTTGGTGCTGCTGGCCTGGATCTGCAGGCTGGCCGCGGTGTTCACCTGCGTCGACTGGTTGGCCGGCTTGGTGACGGTCACCCCGCTCGGCGTGGAGACCCGGCTGCCGACGTTGATCGCCGCCCAGGTGTTGGCCACCGTGTTGTACGTGGCGCTGCCGGCGCCCCACAGGTCGGCCGCGGCCTGGAGGGACTGGGTGCGGGCCGCCGCGTAGTTGGTGGTGGAGGTGAAGCGCTCGGTGAGCGACTTGTACCAGAGCTTGAGGGCGTTGTCCCGGC
Organism: Streptomyces sp. NBC_01476; assembly: GCF_036227265.1. NCBI lineage: Bacteria > Bacillati > Actinomycetota > Actinomycetes > Kitasatosporales > Streptomycetaceae > Streptomyces > Streptomyces sp. NBC_01476. The sequence goes on from NZ_CP109446.1 coordinate 5,827,254, forward strand.
CGATGCCGGGCACCGACAGGCCGTCGGAGGTCGGGCTGTTGTAGCTGACCCCGCCGATCACCTTGGCGCCGCTGCCCTCGGAGAGCAGGTAGAAGAAGTGGTTGGCCGGGCCGGAGGAGTAGTGCACGTCCAGGCCGCCCAGGCTGGAGGACCAGTAGTCCTTCGAGCCGCCGTCCTTGCTCGGCTTGTCCATGTACCGCAGCGGCGTACCGTCGCCGTTGATGTCGATCTTCTCGCCGATCAGGTAGTCACCCGGGTCGGCGGCGGTGTTGGAGTAGAACTCCACGCCGGTGCCGAAGATGTCGGAGGTGGCCTCGTTGAGGCCGCCCGACTCACCGGAGTAGTTCAGGCCGGCCGAGTTCGCGGTGACGCCGTGGCTCATCTCGTGCCCGGCCACGTCCAGCGCGGTCAGCGGGTGGGTGTTCCCGGAGCCGTCGCCGTACGTCATGCAGAAGCAGGAGTCGTCCCAGAAGGCGTTCACGTAGTTGTTGCCGTAGTGGGTCCTGGAGTACGCCGCCTGGCCGTCGTCGGCGATGCCGTTGCGGCCGAAGGTGTTCTTGTAGAAGTCCCAGGTCTCCTGGGCGCCGTAGGCGGCGTCCACCCCGGCGGTCTGCGCGGTGGCCCCGTTGCCGTCGCCCCACACGTCGTCGGCGTCGGTGAAGAGCGTGCCGGTGCCGGAGGTGCTGTGGTTCAGGTTGTACGTCTTGTGGCCGCCGCGGGTGCCGTCGGTCAGGTTGTACGTCGAGCCGGAGTGCGTGGTGGTGATGCTCACCTGGCCGCTGTACTCGCTGTTGCCGACGCTGTTCTCGATGCCCTGGTACGCGTAGAGCTTCGCGCCGGTGTTCGCGTCGGTGATCACGTGCAGCTGGTTCGGCGTGCCGTCGTCCTGGAAACCGCCGATCACCGACTCCCAGGCCAGCGCCGGTATGCCGTTCGCGGCCCAGATCACCTTGCGGGGCGCGCCGTCGGCGGCCGGGGAGGCCGCGCCGTCCGCCTTGGCGGCGCTGAGCGCGAAGGACTTCGCGGAGTCGGCGCTCCTGGCCGCGGTGGTGGAGGCGACCGCGATGGTGGCGTTGGTCGCCTTGTCGACGCCGGTGGTGGCGCCGGCCGCGTTCTGGTGCACGACCAAGTCGCCGCCGAGCACCGGCAGGCCGGCGTACGTGCGCTCGTAGCGGGTGTGGACGCTGCCGTCCTGGTCCTTGATCACGGACTTGGCGACGAGCGCTTCCTGCGCGCCGAGGTGCAGGTTCTGGGCGGTCGCGGCGGCCTGGGACTGGGCCGCCTTGGTGAGCGCCGACTGCTGGGTGGGGGACAGGGCGGCCGGCAGCGCGCCGGCCCGGGGTGCGACGTGGCCGGACGCGGCCGGGGAGCTGCTGGTGCCGGTGTTGGCGGAAGCCGTACCGGCGGGCAGACTCACGGCGACCATCGCGGCGCCGGCGATCAGGGCGCCTGCCATGGCAGCCGTGCGGGGGGATCTGCGCACTGTGTGAACTCCTTCTGCGGCGGCCGCGGGTGGCGGCCGGGACAGTCCGGGCAGATGGGGATGGTGGGGTCTACCCGGGTAGAGCTGTGTGATTGCTGTGGAGCGTGTTGCTGTGGAGCGGAGCACAGAGTGGCACCCTTTACCTGTCCATGTCATTGGCATGACCCGGAAATGGCTGGAAATCGTTCGGAGTACGGGACGTGAGGTCCGTATAACGGGCAGATGTGAGAGCCGTGTTGCGGGCGGGCAAAATTTTCCGGCCCCCAAAAGGGGTGTGCGATGGCATATCGGCCTCGCCGGGTGAGTGGTGTGCGGAGCCGCGTCAACTCAGCCCGTGAGACAGATGGCCGGACTTCGACGGTGGCGGGTAAAGCGCCGCGACCGGCGTCAACTTCACGCCGCGGGGAGATCGCCAGCAGTGAAAACCAGATGAGGGCTGTCGGTGGTGGGCCCTAGGGTCGTGAGGTGATGCCTGCCACGGAACCCTCAGCCGCCCCACCCGCCCCGCCACCCGCCCCGCCACCCGCGCACTCGACCGTGCGCTCACTGCTGCGGCTGTGGCCGTATGTGAGACCGGTCCGGTTCCTGCTCGGCGCGTCGGCGGTGGTCGCGGTGGCCGCCTCGTGCATGGCGCTGCTGATCCCGCTGGTGCTCAAGTGGATGGTGGACGGCCCGATCAGCGACCACGACACCGGCGGGGTCTGGCTCGGCGGCGCGCTGGTGCTGCTGCTCGGGCTGCTGGAGGCGGGGCTCTTCGGGGTGCGCCGGTGGATGGTCGCCCGTCCGCTGGCCGGTGTCGAGGCCGGCATGCGCGGCGACCTCTACCGGCATCTGCAGCGCCTTCCGGTGGAGTTCCACGACAAGTGGGCGTCGGGGCAGCTCCTGTCCCGGGCCACCATGGACCTGCAGAGCCTGCGGATGTTCCTGGCCTTCCCGCTGGTCTTCCTGGTGGTCAACGGCGCCACCATCGTGATCGGCTTCGCCATCCTCTTCGCGCAGTCGTGGCTGCTCGGCCTGGTGCTGCTCGCGCCCCTGGTCCCGCTGGTGATCCTCTGCTCGTACTTCGAGACGCGGTACGCGCTGGCCGCCCGCCGCGCCCAGGACCAGGCCGGCGACCTGGCCACCCTCGTCGAGGAGTCGGTGCTCGGCATCCGGATCGTCAAGGCGTTCGGCCGGCACCGCAGCCAGGCGCTGGCCTTCCGCGGCAAGACCCGGGAGCTGTGGCAGACCGAGATGCGCAAGGCCCGGCTGCTCTCCGACCTCTGGGCGGTCATCATGACGCTGCCGGAGCTGGCGATCGGGGCCGCGCTGCTGCTCGGCGTCCTCCAGGTCTCCGACGGCAAGCTCTCGGCCGGCACCCTGGTGGCCTTCTTGTCGACGGCGCTGGCGCTGCGCTGGCCGGTGGAGTCCATCGGCTTCCTGCTCGCGATGAGCAACGAGGCGGCCACCGCCGCCGACCGCTACTTCGATGTGATGGACGCCCCCGAGGCCGACATCTCGGGCCGCGAGGCGGAGCCCGAGGCGGACGGCGTGCGGCTGACCGGCGTCCGCTTCCGCTACCCCGATGCCCCTGAGGGCAGCCCCGACCTGCTCACCGGGGTCGACCTGCACATCCGGCCCGGCGAGACGATGGCACTGGTCGGCGCCACCGGCAGCGGCAAGACCACCCTCACCGCGCTGCTGCCCCGCCTGCACCAGGCGACCGGCGGCCGGATCACCCTGGACGGCGCCGACATCGCCGAACTCCCGGTGGCCCGGCTGCGCGAACTGGTCGCCGTCGCCTTCGAGGAGCCGACGCTCTTCTCGGCCACCGTCCGGGAGAACGTCGAGATGGGCGCGGGACCGGACGGGGCGAGCGAGGAGCAGGTGCTGCGGGCGCTGGCCGTCGCCCAGTGCGACTTCGTGCAGCGGCTGCCGGAGGGCCTGGACACCCAGGTCGGCGAGCAGGGCCTCAGCCTGTCCGGCGGCCAGCGGCAGCGGCTCGCGCTGGCCCGCGCGGTCGTCGGCCGGCCGCGGTTCCTCGTGCTGGACGATCCGCTCTCCGCGCTCGACGTGCACACCGAGGCGCTGGTCGAGGCGGGGCTGCGGGACGTGCTGCGGACGACCACCGCACTGGTCGTCGCCCACCGCCCGTCGACAGTCCTGCTCGCCGACCGGGTGGCGCTGCTCACCGGCGGCCGGATCACGGCGGTCGGCACCCATGCGGAACTGCTGCGGGACAGCGCCGAGTACCGCCACCTGATGTCGGGCGACGACGCGTCGCCCGACGGGCCCCCGTCCGGACCGGCCGCCGGCGACCGGACCGGCGACGAGACCGGCGACGAGACCGCCGCTCGGACGGGCGACGAGACCACCGCCCGGACGGGCGACGAGACCGCCGCTCGGACCGGCGACGAGACCGCTGACGAGTCGGCTGACGCGTCCGCTGACGAGTCCGCCCCCGCGCTGGAGAGGAGCGACGCCTGATGACCTCCGTGGCAGCACCGACCGCCGCCGGGCCGGAAGAACCGGCGGAGCCGGCCGGCCCGGCACCCGAACAGCCCACCCGTGTCGACCCGTTCGACAAGGACGTCCTGCCCGCCCCCAAGAACGCCCAGCGCCGCCTGCTCCGGTCGCTGCTCAGCGGCCAGAGCAGGCGGCTCTGGCTCGCCGGTGTGCTGCTGCTCGTCCAGCAGGCCGCGGTCCAGGCCGGCCCGCTGCTCGTCGCGTACGCCATCGACCACGCCATCCCGCAGGTCCGCGACGGCCGGCACGGCGCGCTGATCGCGGTCGCGGCCGGCTACCTCGGCTGCGGACTGCTCTCCGGCGTGCTGCAGCGCTGGTTCATCCGGATCGAGGCAGTGGTCAGCCAGGACGTGCTGATCGATCTGCGGGGCCGGATCTTCCGGCACGCCCAGTCGCTCAGCCTCGACTTCCACGAGCGCTACACCTCCGGCCGGCTGATCGCCCGCGCCACCTCCGATGTGGAGACCATCCGCGAACTGCTCACCGACGGGCTCGAAGAGCTGATCGGCGTCATCCTCTCCGCGGCCTACATCACCGTGCTGCTCCTGGTCCTGGACTGGAAGCTGGGGCTGGCCACCCTCATCTCGTACGGGCCGCTGTACGTCGCCATCCGCGGCTTCCAGAAGCGCTCGATGGTGGCGTACCGGAAGCGGTCCACGGCCATCGCGGCGGTCATCGTGAAGTTCACCGAGACGATGAACGGCATCCGGCCGGTCAAGGCATTCCGCCGGGAGCAGCCCAACGACGCGGCCTTCCTTGAGCTGAACCACCGGCACGAGCGGGCCAACGGCGACGCGATCCTGGAGATGGCACGCTATGTCGTCGTCTCCCGGCTGATCGCCAACATCACCATCGCCGGCATCGTGCTGTGGGGTGCCTACCGGGTGGCCGGCGGCGGCATGGCGCTCGGCGTGCTCGCCGCGTTCGTGCTCTACCTGCGCCGGCTGTACGACCCGATCGACCGGCTCGGCATGTTCCTCAACTCCTACCAGTCCGCCGCTGCCTCGCTGGAGAAGATCGCCGGCCTGCTGGCGCAGGAGCCCACCGTGCCCGACCCGGAGCAGCCGGTGCCGCTGCCCGAGCGGGCCGACGGGCGGCCCGGCCGCGAAGTGGTCTTCGACCAGGTCCGGTTCGCCTACCGCACCGGCGGTGAGGTGCTGCCCACCTTCTCCTTGCGGCTGCCCGCCGGGCAGACGGTGGCGGTGGTCGGCGCGACCGGCGCAGGGAAGTCGACGCTCGCCAAGCTGCTGGCCCGCTTCTACGACCCCACCGACGGCGAGGTGTGCCTCGACGGCGTCCCGCTGCGCGACCTGTCCCGTACCGATCTGCGCCGGGGCGTGGTCATGGTCACCCAGGAGGCGTTCCTCTTCTCCGGCACGATCGCCGACAACATCACCATCGGCCGGCCCGACGCCGCCCGGGAGGAGGTGGAGGCCGCCGCCCGGGCCATCGGGGCGCACGACTTCATCGCGGCGCTGCCGGACGGTTACGACACCGACGTGCGCAAGCGCGGTGGGCGCATCTCGGCCGGCCAGCGCCAGCTCGTCGCGTTCGCGCGGGCGCTGCTGGCCGACCCGGCGGTGCTGATCCTCGACGAGGCCACCTCCTCGCTCGACGTCCCCGGCGAGCGGGCCGTCCAGCACGCCATGCGGACCGTGCTCACCGGGCGCACCGCGGTGATCATCGCGCACCGTCTGTCCACGGTGGAGATCGCCGACCGGGTGCTGGTGATGCGCGACGGCCGGATCGTGGAGGACGGCACCCCCGGCCGGCTGATCTCCGCCGAGGGGCACTTCGCGGGGCTCCACCAGGCATGGCGGGACAGCCTGGTCTGACCCCGGGGCGCGTCCGCGGCGCGGTGGGCGGCACCGGCCGGGGCCGCGGGGTTCCGGGGGCCGGTGCGCGACAGCCGCGTGCCGCCTCCCGGCCGGCCCGCGGGGCGAACGGCAACGGCACCGCCGCCGTCTACCGCCGCTCCGCCGCCGCCAGTTGGTGCAGCGTCCAGCCACGGCCCCGGGGGTCGAGCGGCCGGGTTGCGGCGGTGAAGACCTCCGCGGCACGGCGATAGGAGAGCCGGCCCCGGCGGAACAGCGGGCCGGGGAGCCCCGTGCCGGGAAGTGAGCCGGCGGCGGCCGCCGGGTCAGGATGTGGCGCGGTGCAGGTTGCGTACCGCTGGGATGGCCAGCAGTGCGACCGCCACCAGGACCGCGACCACGCCGCCCGCCTGGAGCACATGGCCGGTGCCGAAGGCGGTGGACGCCGGGCCGGCCAGTGCCTGGCCCACCGGGACCATCGCGATCGACCCCGCCACCTCATAGGCGTGAATACGGTTCAGGATGTCGTTCGGCACCTGAGTCTGCACGCTGGTGGACCAGTTGACGCCCCAGTAGGCGGTGCCCATGCCGGCCACGAAGACACAGCCGCAGATCGCGCCGACCGGCAGGTCGATGCCGACCGAGGCCGGCATCAGCGCGGTGGCGAACAGGGCGATCGACCCGGCCCGCAGCGGATGGGCGGCCCGCAGCCGCATCGCGATCAGCGCGCCCACCGCGGTGCCGCCGCCCAGCGCCGAGTTGACCAGGCCGTACGCGCCGGCGCCGTGCTCGGGGATCAGCCGGCCGGCCGCCAGCGGGGTGTACGGGCCGATCACGAAGACCATGAACGCCATCCACACCACGATCACCGACCACATCCAGGTACGGGACCTGAACTCCCGCCAGCCCTCCGCCAGATCGGCCCGGTAGGACGCGGTGGCCGCGCCGATCCTGGCCGGCAGCGGAGCGAGCCGCAGCAGGATCAGGCACACCGCGCTGGTCAGATACGTGGACGCGTGGACGGCGAACACCACGCCGGGCGAGGCGAATCCGACCAGTGCGCCGGCGAGCGCCGGCCCGGCCAGGCTCGCCACCGACTCCGCGGTCCTGGTCACCGCGTTGGCCCCCTGCACATCGCGCGCCACCCGGACGATCGTGCTGGCCACGCCGGGCTGGAAGGTCGCCGCCGCGGTGCCGTTGACCACCGCGATCACCACCATCTCCCACAGGTGCACCCGGTGGGTGAGGAAGAGGAAGGCGGCGGTCGACTGCGAGCAGACCCGGACCAGGTCGGCGCCGATCATCTGGGCGCGGACGTTGAAGCGGTCCGCGAACACCCCGCCGAAGACGACGAGTCCGGCGAAGCAGGCGGTGGTGGCGGCCATCACCAGGCCGATGTCACCGGCCGAGTAGCCGTAGGAGAGCAGGCCCGCGGACAGGGCCACCGGCAGCATGGTGTCGCCGAGCATCGCGACCGTGCGGGCGGTGAAGTAGCAGCGGAAGTTGCCGGACCACAAGCGGTCGCCGAGCGGTACCAACTGCCCCGGGGTGACCTCGGCGGCGGAGTCGGCCTGACGGTCGGAACGCGGTGCTGAAGAGGTCACGGCACCAGAATGGACTGGACCTCTCCGTGGCGTCCAGCCGGTTGCCCGCCGCTCGGCGAAAGCCCTCGATCACACGCGTGAGCTGCGGCGCAGCCGTCACAGGCGGATCGCCCGGTACAGGCGTACCGACCGCGCCTCCAGCCGGACCGGCGCCCCCGCGGCCACCGTCCCTGCGGCCGGCGGGTCCTGGTCCGCCGCGGTGTCCAGCAGCAGTTCGTACGAGGCGGCCCACGGCGCGCCGGGCAGGCTGAAGTCCACCGGCTCGTGATGCCCGTGCACCAGCAGCAGGAAGCTGTCGTCCACCAGGCGCTCCCCGCGGGCGTCGCGCTGCGGGATGTCCTGCCCGGACAGGAACATGCCCAGCGTCGAGGAGGGCGCGTACCAGTCCTGCTCGGACATCTCCCGGCCGTCCGGCTGGAACCAGCCGACGTCCCGCAGCCCCTCCGGGGTGATGGCAAGGCCGGAGAAGAAGCCGCCGCGCCGCAGCACGGGATGCCGGTGGCGCAGCGCGATCAGCCGGGCGGCGGTGTCCCGCACCGCCCGCCACTGGGGGTCCTCCAGCAGTGACCAGTCCACCCAGCTGGTCGGGTTGTCCTGGCAGTAGGCGTTGTTGTTGCCGCCCTGGGTGCGGCCCATCTCGTCGCCGGCCACCAGCATCGGCACACCGGTGGACAGCAGCAGGGTGGCCAGCAGGTTGCGGATCTGCCGGGCGCGCAGCGCGGTCACCTGCGGATCGTCCGACGGGCCCTCCGCGCCGCAGTTCCAGGACCGGTTGTCACCGGTGCCGTCCTGGCCGTCCTCGCCGTTGGCCTCGTTGTGCTTGTCGTTGTACGAGACCAGGTCGCGCAGCGTGAACCCGTCGTGCGCTGTGATGAAGTTCACCGACGCGTACGGCCGCCGGCCGCCCCAGTCGTACAGGTCGCTGGAGCCGGAGAGCCGGTAGCCGAGGTCGCGGACGTCGCCGGTCGCGCCCCGCCAGAAGTCCCGCACGGTGTCCCGGAACCGGTCGTTCCACTCGGTCCACAGCGGGGGGAAGGCGCCCACCTGGTAGCCGCCGGAGCCGACGTCCCACGGCTCGGCGATCAGCTTGACCCGGCGCAGCACCGGATCCTGGGCGATCACCGCGAGGAACGGCGAGAGCATGTCGACGTCGTGCATCGAGCGGGCCAGCGCCGCCGCCAGGTCGAAGCGGAAGCCGTCCACGCCCATCTCGGTCACCCAGTACCGCAGCGAGTCGGTGATCAGCCGCAGCACATGCGGCTGGACCACGTTGAGGGTGTTGCCGCAGCCGGTGTAGTCGGAGTATCCCCGCGGGTCCTGGCCGAGCCGGTAGTACCCGCGGTTGTCTATGCCGCGCAGCGACAGGGTGGGACCGCCCTGGCCGCCCTCCGCGGTGTGGTTGTAGACCACGTCGAGGATCACCTCGATGCCGGCCGCGTGCAGCGACCGCACCATCCGCTTGAACTCGCCGACCTGCCCGCCACGGCTGCCGCTGGCGCTGTAGGCGGCGTGCGGCGCGAAGTAGCCGACCGAGTTGTAGCCCCAGTAGTTGCGCAGGCCGCGCCGCTCCAGGTGGTCCTCGTGCGCGAACTGGTGCACCGGCAGCAGTTCGACCGCGGTCACCCCGAGCCGGGTCAGATGCGCGACCGCGGCCGGGTGCCCGAGGCCGGCGTACGTACCGCGCAGCTCGGGCGGCACCCCGGGGTGGGTCTTGGTGAAGCCGCGGACGTGCACCTCGTAGATCACCGAGTCCGACCACGGCGTCTTGGGCCGCCGGTCGTCCTCCCAGTCGTCGTCGTCCTCCACCACGACGCCCTTGGGGACGTACGGCGCGGAGTCGCGGTTGTCGCGCACGGTGTCGGCGGCGTCACGCTCCGGCCAGTCACGGACGTGGCCGTACGTCTCCGGTGTGAGCGAGAACTCACCGTCCACCGCCCGCGCGTACGGGTCGAGCAGCAGCTTCGCCGGATTCCAGCGCGCGCCGGTCCACGGGTCCCAGCGGCCGCCCACCCGGTAGCCGTAGCGCTGTCCCGGCATGACGTCCGGCACGAAGCCGTGCCACACCTCGTGCGTCAGCTCCGTCAGCGGCGCCCTGGTCTCGGTGCCCTCGTCGTCGAAGAGGCACACCTCGACGGACTCCGCGCCCCGCGCCCACAGCGCGAAATTGGTGCCGGGCCGGCCGTCGGGGCCGGTGCGGAACCGGGCGCCGAGCGGCTGCGGAGTGCCCGGCCAGACCGTCGCGGTGGCGGGACCGGCGCCGCGGCCGGGCCGGCCGTCGTCGCCGGTACGGGGCCGCGGAGGCGCCACCGGCGCGGGCCTGGGGGCGGTGCCGGTCGCCCCGGCGACACCCTCGACCGGTCCGGCCGGGCTGAGCTCGCGTGTCTCGGACACGTGTTTTCCTCCCACGGCTCAGACACGGCCGTGCGCTCGCGCAGGCGTCCCGTGCCCCACGATCGACCGTGTCCCTTCAAGCATCTTTCCCATATGAAGGTCGAGTGTCACATGAGTGTCCGCTTGTGAACCGGTTGGAGCTGCGCGTTTCCCCGGGGGCGCCGCATCGTTGACGGTGCGTGACGACAGGAGTGGTAAGGGTGACGGCGGTTGTGGGACGACGGGCATGGAGCGGGGTGCTGCGGGCCGCGGCGGGGGCGGTGACCGCGGTGGCGCTGCTCGCCGGATGCGGCTTCGGGGCGGGCGGCCACGACAGCAAGGACGGCATGGCGACCGCCGGCCCGACCACCCCCAGGGAGTCCTTCATCGGCTTCTTCTCGCCGGAGAAGGGCTCCACCGTCGGGACCGGCATGATCGTCTCGCTGAACTTCAACCACGCCATCACCGACCGGGCCGCCGTCGAACGGCACATCACGGTCACCTCGTCGCCCGCGGTGGCGGTGGCCGGCCACTGGTTCGGCAGCCGGCGGCTCGACCTGCGCCCCGCGGACTTCTGGCGGCCCGGCACCCGGGTCACCCTCCACCTGCGGCTGCGCGGTGTCCAGGGGGCGCCCCACACCTACGGCACCCAGTCCAAGGACGTCAGCTTCACCATCGGCCGCGACCAGCGCAGCACCGCGGACGCCGCCACCCATCTGATGACCGTGGAACGCGACGGGCGCCCGTTGCGTACCCTCCCGATCACCGCGGGCAGCCCCGAACACACCACGTACAACGGGATCATGGTGATCGCCGAGAAGTACCTCAAGACCCGGATGAACGGCCGCACGGTCGGCTTCGGCGGCGAGTACGACATCCCGGACGTGCCGCACGCGATGCGGCTCACCACCTCCGGCACCTTCGTGCACGGCAACTACTGGTCCCCGGACACCGTCTTCGGCACGCAGAACGTCAGCCACGGCTGTATCGGACTGCGGGACACGCAGGGCGCGAAGCCGGGCGACGAGGAGACGCCGGCCGGCTGGTTCTACGACAACTCCCTCGTCGGCGACCCGATCCGGGTGCTCAACTCCGCCGACCGCACGGTGTCGCCCGACAACGGAATGAGCGGCTGGAATCTGAGCTGGGCGCAGTGGGCGGCGGGCTCGGCACTGCGCTGACCTGGAGATGGCCCGGCGGCAACTGGGACGGAACGGTGACATTTCCGGGAGCCGGAGGGTGTTGTCCGTGTGGTTGTCTTGCGCTTGCAGGGGGAGTTCGGGTGTTTGGCGCGCGCTAGGGGAGTGGAGAAAGTGAAGGCGATAGGTGGGACGCCGGGTACCAGGAGGGGCCTGGCGGCACTGGCGCTCGGCGCGGTGATGCTGCTGGCGACCGCGTGCGGTCCCGACGGCGGCGACAAAGCAGGCAGCGGCAGCGACGACGGCAAGCCGGCCGGTGGCACGACCACCACCGCGGCTGCGAAGGTGTCGACGGCCGTGGTGTCGATCCTTCCGAAGGACGGCGCGAGCAACGTGGCGACCACCGGGACGCTGAAGGTCTCCGCGTCCGGCGGCAAACTGACCGAGGTGACCGTCAAGGACGACAAGGGCGCGACCGTGGCCGGTGAGATATCCGCCGACGGCCTCGGGTGGGTGCCGAGCGACCACTTGTCCACCTCCACCGAGTACACGGTGGACGCGGTGGCCAAGGACGCGGCGGGACGGGAGTCCGACAAGCACTCGACCTTCAGCACGGTGGTCCCCAAGGACACCTTCGTCGGGTTCTTCACCCCGGAGGACGGCTCCACCGTCGGTGTCGGCATGGAGGTCTACCTCCACTTCAACCGGCCGATCACCAACAAGAAGGCGGTCGAGGACGGTCTGAAGGTCACCGCCTCGCCGGCGGTACCGGTCGCCGCGAAGTGGAACGGCAACCAGGACATCTTCATCCGCCCGCAGGACTACTGGGCAGCCGGCACCAAGGTCACCCTCTCGCTCAACCTGAACGGCGTCGAGGGCGCCCCGGGTGTGTACGGCAAGCAGCACAAGGACGTTCACTTCACCATCGGCCGCCGCCAGGTGAGCATCGTGGACGCGGCGAAGCACTCGATGACCGTCTTCAAGGACAACAAGGCGATCAAGACCATCCCGATCTCCTCGGGCGCGCCGGACCACACCACGTACAACGGCAAGATGGTGATCTCCGAGAAGTACATCAAGACCCGGATGAACGGTGACACCGTCGGCTTCGGCGGGGAGTACGACATCCCGGACGTGCCGCACGCGATGCGGCTGACCAACTCGGGCACCTTCATCCACGGCAACTACTGGGCGGCGCCTTCGGTGTTCGGCAACAGCAACACCAGCCACGGCTGCGTCGGCCTGAAGGACGTCCAGGGCGCGGGCAATCCGGACACGCCCGCCGCGTGGTTCTACAACCACTCGCTGCTCGGCGACGTGGTCCAGGTGACCAACTCCAAGGACCGGACGGTCCAGTGGTACAACGGCCTCAACGGCTGGAACCTCTCGTGGTCCGAGTGGAACTCCTGAAGCCGGCTCCCGAGGTGACTTCCTGACCGGAGCCGCCCGCTGAGCGACCCGACCGGCCCGCCCCCGCTCGTCCGGGGGCGGGCCGTCCGCGTACGCTCCGGGCATGACTGTGACGCTCGAAGTCGACAACGCCGTCGGCACCGTCCGGCTGGACCGGCCGCCGATGAACGCGCTGGACATCGCCACCCAGGACCGGCTCAGGGAGGTCGCCGAGGAGGCCGGCCGGCGGTCCGACGTGCGGGCCGTGGTGGTGTGGGGCGGCGAGAAGGTGTTCGCGGCCGGCGCGGACATCAAGGAGATGCAGGCCATGTCGTACCAGGACATGGTGGACCGCGCCCGCGGGCTGCAGGACGCCTTCACCGCGGTGGCCCGTATCCCCAAGCCGGTGGTGGCCGCGGTCAACGGCTACGCGCTCGGCGGCGGTTGTGAGCTGACGCTCTGCGCGGACATCCGGATCGCCGCGGAGAACGCCACGTTCGGCCAGCCGGAGATCCTGCTCGGCCTGATCCCCGGCGCCGGCGGCACCCAGCGGCTGGCCCGGCTGGTCGGCCCGGCGCGGGCCAAGGACCTGATCTTCACCGGGCGGATGGTGACCGCCGCCGAGGCGCTGGCCATCGGCCTGGCCGACCGGGTGGTGCCGGCCGAGGAGGTCTACCCGCAGGCACGCGCCTGGGCCGAGCGGCTGGCCCGCGGCCCCGCGTACGCGCTGCGGGCGGCCAAGGAAGCGGTGGACGCGGGCCTGGAGACCGACCTCGACACCGGCCTGACGATCGAACGGACCCTCTTCGCGGGCCTGTTCGCGACCGCCGACCGGGAGACCGGCATGCGCAGCTTCGTCGAGGACGGACCGGGCAAAGCGCGCTTCCAGTGATCGCGCGCTGACCGAGCGTGCGGTGATCATCGGGATGGATCGGACGCGGGGGCCGATTCCGCCGCATCAATTCCCCCGGTTGCGCCACGCGATCCGGCCATGGCGGCCATCATGAAGGCATGCCGGGACGGGGTGGAGCGGAACAGCCGCAGCAGGCGGCCGGGGGGGCGGGCGGATCGCCCGCCCTCGCCGATGACGCCGCCGCCAAAGCAGTTGAGGACCCCGGTGACCCATCGGTCGCCGAGGTCCACCTCACGTCCCGTCCCGAATCGGCGGCCACCGCCCGCCGGCTGTCGCTGTCGGTGGTACGGCTGTGGGGTCTGCCGCACCTCTGCGACACCGTGGAACTGCTGGTCTCGGAGCTGGTGGGCAATGCGGTACGGCACACCGGCGCGCAGACCTTCGGGCTGCGGATACGGCGGCGGCGCGGCTGGGTGCGGGTCGAAGTGCGGGACCCCTCACGGGCGTTACCGTGCCTGATGCCGGTGCGCGCGATGGACACCAGCGGGCGCGGCCTGTTCCTGGTGGACAAGCTGGCCGACCGCTGGGGCGTCGATCTGCAGGCACGCGGCAAGACCACCTGGTTCGAACTGCGGGTCGCTGACCGCTGACCTGACCGCTGACCACTGAGCGCTGAGCGGCGCGGAGCGCGGGCGCGGGCGGACGGACGCAGCGAAGAGGCCCTTCGCGTCCGGGGGGTGACTGCGGAAGGGCCTCTTCGGAACCGCCGCGAAGCAGGGGGTGTGCCGCGGCGTCTGTGGAACGGCCGAGCCCGGGTCGCGGTGGCCGTTGACACCGACTCTGGCACGGCGCCGTGACGCGGGCAAATTCTCTTTCCGGAAGAATAACGACAAAGCGGACTAATCTCTCCACAAAGCAAGGGTGATGTGCGCCACCACCTTGCAAACGGTGGCCGGAGAGACGTTCGGCCGCTGTTCACTAGCGCGGGCTCGCGTCCAGCGGCGGTTCGGTCCGCTGCGGCATCCGCTCGGGGTGGCCGGGAGCCGGTTCCTCCTCCAGGACGCCGCCGCACTGCGCGCGGCCCAGTTCGATGCACGCGCTCCATGAGTAGCGGACGCACTCCACCGCCTGCCGGCCCAGCCACCGGGCCCAGTCGCGCCGGACCCGGTAGTTGCGCTGCGGCGGCGCCGGCCGCGCCCACCACCGGGTGCGCGGCCTCGGAACCCCGGTCACCTCAGGCACCTCACACCCCGTGCCCGCGGTGCCACCCGCGGGGGTCGGCATACGCGGAGTGCCGCTCCGGGCGGCGCCAGCCCGCGAGCGGGAGGGAGCCGTGTGCGGACAGATGCGGCTCGGCGTCCAGGGCGCCGGTCCGTGAGCGCAGTACGGCGATCAGCGCGGCCAGTTCCTCGACGCTCGCCGCGCCGCGGTGCACCCGCAACAGGTCCGCGACGTCCCTGGTCTGTTCGTCCATCGGTGCCCCTCATCCGGTCGTGGTGTATTCCGTTCCGATTTCCGTTCCGATTTCCGGTCCGGTCGGGCCGCGGCCCTCGCCGCCGCAGGCCCGGCTCCCGCGTCACTGCGGGGGGTTGCCGTGCTTGCGGCTGGGCAGCGCGGTGGACTTGGTGAAGAGCATGCCGACGGTCCTGCACAGCACCCGGCGGGTCTCGCGCGGGTCGATCACGTCGTCCACCAGGCCGCGCTCGGCGGCGAAGTAGGGATGGACGAGCTCCCTGCGGTACTCGTCGATCTTCTGCCGGCGCATCTCCTCGGGGTCCTCGGCCGCGGCGATCTCCCGGCGGAAGACCACATTGGCGGCGCCCTCCGCACCCATCACCGCGATCTCGTTCGTCGGCCAGGCCAGCGCCACGTCCGCCCCGATCGAGCGGGAGTCCATCACGATGTACGCGCCGCCGTACGCCTTGCGCAGCACCACGGACACCCGCGGGACGGTCGCGTTGCAGTACGCGTAGAGCAGCTTCGCGCCGCGCCGGATGATGCCCTCGTGCTCCTGGTCCACCCCGGGCAGGAAGCCCGGCACGTCCACGAGGGTGATCAGCGGGATGTTGAACGAGTCGCAGAACTGGACGAACCGGGCGCCCTTCTCGCTCGCCTTGATGTCCAGCACCCCGGCCATGGCGGCAGGCTGGTTGGCGACGATGCCGACCACATGTCCGTCGAGCCGGGCCAGCGCGCAGACGAGGTTGGGCGCCCAGGCCGCGTGCACCTCCATCGACTCGCCGTCGTCGACGATCTCCTCGATCACCCGGCGGACGTCGTACGAGCGGTTGGCGTCGGCCGGCACCAGATCGAGCAGCGCGTCACCCGGGCGGTCGGCCGGGTCGTCGCTCGCACTGTGCGGCGGCAGTTCGCGGTTGTTCTGCGGGAGCATCGACAGCAGGAAACGCACCTCGGCCAGGCAGGTCTCCTCCTCGTCGTAGGCGAAGTGGACCACCCCGGAGACCCCGGCGTGCACATCCGCGCCGCCCAGGCCGTTCTGGCTGATCTCCTCGCCGGTGACCGCCTTGACCACGTCGGGGCCGGTGATGAACATCTGTGAGATGTCCCGTACGGCGAAGACGAAGTCGGTCAGCGCGGGCGAGTAGGCCGCACCGCCCGCGCACGGGCCGAGCATCACCGAGATCTGCGGGATGACCCCCGAGGCAAGGGTGTTGCGCCGGAAGATGCCGCCGTAACCGGCCAGCGCCGAGACGCCTTCCTGGATGCGGGCGCCGGCCCCGTCGTTGAGGGAGACCAGCGGCGCGCCCGCCGAGATGGCCATGTCCATGATCTTGTGGATCTTCTCGGCGTGGGCCTCGCCCAGCGCGCCGCCGAAGATGCGGAAGTCATGCGCGTAGACGAAGACCGTCCGGCCCTCGACGGTGCCCCAGCCGGTGACGACACCGTCCGAGTAGGGCTTCCTCTGCTCCAGCCCGAAGCCGGTCGCGCGGTGCCGCCGCAGTGGCTCGACCTCGGTGAAACTGCCCTTGTCCAGCAGCAGTTCGATCCGCTCGTGGGCGGTGAGCTTGCCCTTGTGGTGCTGGCGCTCGGTGGCGTCGGGGCCGGGCCCCTGCCGGGCCTGCTCCTTGATCGCGCTCAGTTCCGCCAACGGGCTCCGGGCGGGGCCGGCTCCGGCCGTTCCGGTGACCGTCATACCGCCACCGCCCCGGCGCCCGGGCGGGGCTCCCACCCCGCCACCGGGGAGCCGAACCACCGGCTCAGCGCCGCCGTCAGACCCCCGGCGCCCGCCGCCGACCCGGGTGCCCACACGACATGACCGTCGGGGCGCACCAGCAGGGCGCGAGCGCCGCCGAAGGCTTCCTGGTCCCGCGGCGTCGCGGTGCTCAGCACCACACGGTCCTTCCAGCCGGCCGCGACCGCCTGCACCTCCGGGTCGCCGGTCAGGTCGAGCAGCACCCCCTGGGCGGAGTGGAGCAGCCGGCTGGTGCTGGTCTCCCCGGTGGGCGAGACCAGCGTCCTGGGCGGTATCCGGCGGCCGAGCAGCGGGCCGCCGTCACCGCCGACGTCGTACCGGATGTCCAGGCCGCTGACGACACCGGCCAGATACCGCCTGACGTCCTCGACCCCGATCAGTCCGGCGAACAGCTCGCGCAGCGGGTCGGACTCGGGGCCGCCGAGGAAGACCAGGTTCTGGGCCCGGGTGTTCATCAGCAGCCTGGCCCCCACCGGGTGCCGCTCGCTGTGATAGGTCTCCAGCAACTCCTCCGGGGCCCAGCCCTGGACCACCGCGGCCAGCTTCCAGCCGAGGTTGACCGCGTCCTGCACACCGGTGCTCAGACCCTGCCCGCCGGCCGGCAGATGGATGTGCGCCGCGTCACCGGCCAGCAGCACCCGGCCGCGGCGGTACTCGGTGGCCTGCCGGGCAGCGTCCGAGAAGGAGCTGACCCACTCGGCCGACCGGTCCGCGATGGACTCCCCGGTGATGCCCTCCCACGCCGCGGCGACCTCCGCGAACGACACCGTCCGCGTCCGCTCCACCGCGGGCGCGCCCTGCGGGCAGACGATGATCCGGTCCACGCCTTCGCGCAGCGGGGCGGCCATCACCATCCCGGCCGGTACCCGCTCGCCGAGCGGCCGCGGCCGTATTCCACCACCCACCACGTCGGCGAGATACATCCCGCGGGTCGCCGCGGTGCCGGGGAAGTCGAAGCCCGCCGCCTTCCGCACGACGCTCTGACCGCCGTCACAGCCCACCAGGTACGAGGCGGTCAGCCGTCGCGCGCCTTCCGGGGTGAGCGCGGTGACCGCCACGCCGGACGCGCCGTTGACGAGGTCCACCAGCTCCCAGCCGCGGTGCAGCCGCGCGCCGAGGCCGGTCGCCCACCGCTCCAAGGTGGCCTCGGTCTGCGACTGCGGGACGCCGCGGGCGCCGAAGTGGGCGTCGGGCAGGACCGTGTAGTCGAAGCGCACCCCGCCGAAGTGGCCCAGCGGGCTCTTCTCCGGGTTCCCGAACTCCGGGAGCAGGCCGCGCTGGTCGAAGATCTCCATGGTGCGGGCGGTGAAGCCCAGACCGCGGGACTGCCCGGTCGGCTCGGCCAGGCGCTCCAGCACGGTGACCCGGGCGCCGCCCAGCCGGAGTTCGCCGGCGAGCATGAGGCCGGTAGGACCGGCGCCGACGATGATCACGTCGGCGTCGGTCGTGCCGGTGCCGATCGCGTCGGCCCCCTCCGGTATGTCCATTGCGTTCACGGGTTTTCTCCTTCCTCGGTTGTTCTGCCAGTGGTTTCCGCGCCGGTCCGGTGCCGGCGTCGTCACAGCCCCGGCTCCGGGGGCCCGAACCAGCGCCGCAGGGCGGCGGTCGCGCCGTCGCGGTCGGTGCCGGCCCAGGCGACATGGCCGTCCGGGCGTACGAGAAGGGCGCCGCCGGTGCCCAGCGGTCCGGCCGGTTCCGGGCGGACCGGGACGGTCGTGACCCGGTCCGCCCACAGGGCTCCCAGCCACCGCAGCTGGGTGTCCGGCGGCGCGGAGAGGTCCAGCAGCAGGCCCCCGCCATGGCGCAGCAGTTCGGTGGTGGTGACGGTGCCGCCGGCGGTCGCCAGCTCCAGATGCGGCAGCCGGGCCCCGAGCAGTGGATGGTCCCCCGGGCCGGCCGGGTAACGGACATCGAGGCCGGTGACCATGCCGGCCAGATGGCCGCGCGCGGGTCCGGCCGCGATCAGCTCGCCGAGCAGGGCGCGGACCGGCTCGACCTCCGGGCCGCCGAGCAACAGCAGACCCTGGGCGCGGATGTTGGCCAGCACCCGGGCACCCACGGCGTGCCGCTCCTCGTGATAGGTCTCCAGCAGCTCGGGCGCCGACCGCGGGCCACGGACCGCGGAGGCCAGCTTCCAGCCCAGGTTGAAGGCGTCGTGCAGGCCGAGGTTGAGGGCCTGGCCGCCGCTGGGCATCTGCACGTGCGCGGCGTCACCGGCGAAGAGCACCCGGCCGTGCACGTAGCGTTCGAGCTGCCGGTTCGCGTCGTCGAAGGCGTTGAGCCACAGCGGCTCGCCACCGCCGATGTCCTCGCCGGTCACCCGCCGCCACACCTCGACGACCTCGGCGAACTCCGGTGCGCCGGTGCGCGCTCCTGCCGGCCGGCCGAACTCGTGGACCATCACCCGGGTGACCCCGCTTGGTCCCCTGGACGCGATGGCCAGCCCGTTCGGCAGCCGCTGGAAGCGGCGGTCCGGCACCTGGATGCCGGCCACGTCGGCGCGCAGCAGCTCACGGCGCGCGGGCAGGCCGGGGAAGGCCGCCCCGATCAGCCCGCGTACCGTGCTCTGCTCGCCGTCGCAGCCGACCACGTACGCCGCCCGCAGCCGCCGCGGACCGCCAGGGGCTTCCGCGGTGACATCCACCTGCCCGCCCCGGTCGGCGACCGCGCGGACCTCCCAGCCGCGGCGCACGTCCGCGCCCAGCGACACGGCCCACTTCTGCAGCAGCTCCTCGGTCCTGAGCTGGGGCACCTTCCACTGGCCCGGGTAGCGGGTGGGCAGCGTGAGGTCCATCGGGACGCCGCCGAAGTGACCCCTGGGATCGTTGGCCGGCGTCCCGAGGTCGGCGAGCAGGCCCCGGCTGTCGAAGATCTCCATGGTGCGGGCGTGCAGCGTCGTGGCCCGCGACGCGGTGGTCGGCGACTCCCGCCGCTCCAGGACCACCACCGACGCGCCGTGCAGGCGCAGTTCACCGGCGAGCAGCAGGCCGACCGGTCCCGCGCCGACCACCACGACCTGGGTCTCCTCCACCGGCCCGGCCCGGCCGGCCTCCCCGGCTGCCATGCTCAGCCCGTCTTCCGGGCGAGCGCCTCGGCGTACGCCTTGGCGTGGCCGAGGGTGGCGCGGCTGTTGGTGGACAGCGCGGTGCGCACGTACTCCCTGGCGTCCGCCACGGTCGCGTCCGGGCCGAGGACACGAGAGATGTTCTCGCTGTTGAGCACGACGGTGTGCTGGGAGGTGGCCGCCACTCCGCCGTCGGACTCGGCGAACGTCCAGTAGCCGGTGTGCAGGGTCAGCAGGGCCGGCAGGGTGATCTGCTTGTAGGCGATGCCGTGGTACGGGAACGTCACCCGGTAGGACTTGGTCGTGTGGGTCGAGCCGTCCTTGGCGACGGTGTCCATCTCCAGGGTCTGCAGCCCCTTCTCGTCCTCCTCGAAGCGCACCTTCGCCACGTGCGGCAGCCGCTCGGACCACAGCCCCGCTTCGTTGATGAAGTCGAAGACGTCCTCGGCGCGGCCGTCGATCCGCACGGTGTCCTCGAAGGAGAAGGTGAGCTCCGACGCGAGGTGCGCGGCCTCGATGTTCTCCTTCAGCGCGGCCAGTTCCGAGCGCGAGTTGCGGTCCACGGCCTGGTCGATCCAGCTGAGGCCCTCGGGGTCGTCGTCGACCGACCGGTACTCGTGCAGCAGCCGCACCCGGGACTCGCCCGGTGCCACCTCCTCGATGATCCAGGCGCCGCCCATCGAGGCGACCGGCGGGGACGACACCAGTTGCTGGAAGTTGACACGGCGCTGCTCCGGCTGCAGCATGCGGCGCGAAGTCCAGCTCTTGGCCTCCCCGTTGGCGGTGGCCCAGATCCGGATCTGCTCGTCGTACTCGGTCTTGCGCACGTAGTCGACGTAGATGGTCGGCGGGAAGATCCGCGGCCAGTTCCGTACCTCGGCGATCATCCGGTAGACGGCGTCGGCCGGGGCCGAGACCGTGATCTCGTGCTCCACCTGGTGCTGCGTGGCGGGCGTGGATGGTGTCGGCATGTCCAACTCCTTGCTGTGGGCTGGCGGGCTGGGGGCTGGGGGCTGGGCGCGGGGCGCGGGGCGCGGAAGGGATACGGCGCAGGCGCGGGTGAGGGCGTCAGAAGTTGCCGAGGCCGCCGCAGACGTTGATGGCCTGCGAGGTGACGGAGCCGGCCGCGTCGGTGGCCAGATAGCCGACCATGCCGGCCACCTCCTCGGGCGTGGAGTAGCGGCCGAGCGGGATCTTCGCCTGGAACTTCTGCAGGATCGCGTCCTCGTCGGTGTCGTAGGCCGCCGCGTACCCCTGGCGGACCCGCTGGGCCATCGGCGTCTCGACATAGCCGGGGCAGACCGCGTTCACCGTGATACCGGTGGGCGCCAGCTCGTTGCCGAGCGCCTTGGTGAAGCCGACGACACCGTGCTTGGAGGCCGAGTACGGGGCGCCGAGGACGACGCCCTGCTTGCCCGCGGTGGAGGCGATGTTGATGATGCGGCCCCAGCTCCTGTTCCGCAGGCCGCCGGTGTTGAGCACCTCCCGGGTCATCCGGAAGACGCTGTTGAGGTTGGTTTCGATGACGTCCTCCCACAGCTCGTCGGCGATATCGGCGGTCACCCCGCCGCCGCTGCGCCCGGCGTTGTTGACCAGGACGTCCACCCGGCCGAAGCGGTCCACCCCCGCCTGGACGAAGGCCCGCACGGACGGCCCGGACCGTACGTCGACGGTGGTGCCGTCCACGTCGAACCCCTCGGCCTGCAGCTCCTTGACGGTGGCGGTGACGCCTTCGGGGCTGCGGGCGCCGATGAACACCCGGAACCCCTGCCCGGCGAGCTGCCGGGCCGAGGCCAGGCCGATGCCGCTGGTGGCGCCGCTGATCAGGGCGACCCGCTGGTCCTGCTGGGACATGTCGTCTCCTGTGTCTCGTGACTTCGCGTGGTACGGGGCAGCCGCGGCGGTCCGGGTGACTGGGCAGCACACCGGACCGCCGCAGCCGGCAGGGGGGCGGACAACCGGAGCGCTGCGCCGGCCGTCGCCGGGCGGGTCAGGCCGCGTTCTCCGCCGTCACCGACAGGGAGGCGTTGACGGCCTCGATCAAGGTGCGCGGCGTCGCGTTGTCGTTGAACAGGTCGTCGTCCAGCGCGATCCCGTACTCGCGCTCGATCCAGCTGGTGGTCTCCAGCAGCGCCAGCGACTCGTAGCCGAGCTGGTCGAAGGTCTGGTCGAGGATGTCGCCGGCCAGGTCCACTGCCTCGTCGGCGCCGGCGGCGCCCAGGAGGATGCGCCTCAGGTCGTCGATGGTGAACTCTTTCGTTGTCACGGTCTTTCCTTTCCTGGTGGTTTCTGCTCCGGGTGGTTCCTGCTCCGGGTGGTTTCTGCGGGGATCGCCGTCTGTCGCGGTCAGGCCGTTGTGAGCAGGACCGCCGAGTTGAAGCCGCCCTCGCCGCAGGCCAGTACCAGAGCGGTACGCACCTCGGCCGGGCGCCGGTCGGTGACCAGGTCAAGGCCGTACGCGTCGGCGGGCCGCACATTGACGGTGGGCGGGATGACACCGCCGGCCATGCTGAGCAGGGCGGCGGCGACGTCGAGCGGGGCGGCGCCGGAGTAGAGCCGCCCGGTCATGGTCTTGGGCGCCGTCACGGGCACGCCGCGGCGGCCGAACACATCACAGATCGCCTTCGCCTCGACGCTGTCCCGCTCCGGTACGGCGGCGGCGTCGGCGAACACCACGTCCACCTCGGCGGGCCGCACCCCCGCGTCGTCCAGCGCGATCTCGATGGCCTTGCGCAGCGCCGGCTCCCGCCCGCTGCCCGGCCGCGGGTCGAAGGTCGACCCGTAGCCGGCCACCTCGCCGTAGACGCGGGCACCGCGGGCACGGGCGGCCGCGGCGTCCTCCAGGATCACGATGGCGCCGCCCTCCCCGGGGACATGGCCGCGGGCAGCGCTGTCGAAGGGCAGATACGCGTGGTTCGGTTCGTCGCTGGTGCTCAGTCGGCCGCCGGCCAGCTGAGCCACCCAGCCCCAGGGGCAGATGGAGGCGTCCACCCCGCCCGAGACGATCAGGTCGGTGCCGCGGCGGATCTGCCGGCGGCCCTGCGCGATCGCGTCCAGCCCGCCGGCCTGGTCGCTGACGACCACGCTGCTGGGGCCCTTCATCCCGTTGCGGATCGAGATCTGGCCGCTGTTGACCGCGTAGAACCAGGCGAAGGACTGATAGGCGCTGACGTACTGGCTGCCCTTGCTCCACAGCGCCTGCAGTTCACCCTGGCCGAACTCGAAGCCGCCGGACGAACTGGCGGTGACCACGCCCATGTCGAAGTCCGGCAGATCACCGGGCCTGACCTCGGCGTCCGCCAGCGCCCACTCGGTGGCGACCAGCGCCAGCCGGGTCATCCGGTCGGTCTGCGGGAGCAGCCGGCTCGGCAGGTACTCCTCGGCCGCGAACCCCGGTATCTCACCGGCGAGGCGGGCCGGGTACTCCGCCGGGTCGAAGCGGGTGATCCGGCTGATGCCGCTCTTACCGCTGCGGGTCGCGGCCCAGAAGTCCTCCGTCCCCAGCCCGTTCGGCGCGACCACGCCGAGTCCGGTCACCACCACCGACCTCGTCATGCCACCCTCCTGTCGGGACGCGCCAGCACCACGGCGCTCTGGAATCCGCCGAATCCGCTGCCCACCGAGAGCACCGCGTCGGTCCGGTGCTCGCGCGCGGTGAGCGGCACGTAGTCCAGGTCGCACTCCGGGTCCGGTGTGTGCAGATTCGCGGTCGGCGGCACCACGTTGTTCTCCATGGCGAGCGCCGAGGCGGCGATCTCGATGGACCCGATGGCGCCCAGGGAGTGGCCCACCATCGACTTGATGGAGCTGACCGGGGTGCGGTACGCGTGGTCGCCCAGGCTCTTCTTGAACGCCGAGGTCTCGTGCCGGTCGTTCTGCTTGGTGCCGGAGCCGTGCGCGTTGATGTAGTCGACGGCCTCGACGTTCAGCCGCGCCTCACCCAGCGCCACCCGGATCGCCTCGGCCATCTCGTTCCCGTCGGGGCGCAGCCCGGTCATGTGGTACGCGTTGCTGCGGGTGGCATAGCCGGCCACCTCGGCGTACACATGCGCACCGCGGGCCCTGGCGGCCGTCAGCTCCTCCAGGACGAAGACGGCGGCGCCCTCGCCGAGCACGAATCCGTTGCGGGTGCCGTCGAACGGCCGGGAGGCGTGCTCGGGCTCCTCGTGGCGCGGCGTGGTCGCCTTGATGGCGTCGAAGCAGGCCAGGGTGATGGGGGAGATCGGCGCGTCGGAGGAGCCGGCGACCATCACATCGGCGGAGCCCTCGCGGATCAGGTCGACCGCGTACCCGATCGAGTCGATCCCCGAGGTGCAGCCGGTGGAGACCACGGTGCTCGGGCCCTCGGCGCCGACCGCCCACGCCACTTCGGCGGCGAACGAACTGGGCACCAGGTAGTTGTAGAGGTGCGGGACGGCGTACTCGTGGTTCACCAGGTGCAGCCGGCCGCCGTCGCTGACCACCCGGTACTCCTCGTCCAGGCCCATCGTGGCGCCCACCGCGCTGCCGATCGTGACACCCACGCGGTACGGGTCGAGCGTGCCCAGGTCGATGCCGGCGTCCGCCACCGCACCCCGTGCGGCGACCACCGCGAACTGCGCGGCCCGGTCCATCCGCCGGATCTCCTGCGGGGACAGGCCGTGTTCCTCCGGGTCGAAGTCGATCTCGGCGGCGACCCGGGACCGGAACTGGGCCGGGTCGAAGAAGGTGATGCCCCGGGTCGCGGTGCGCCCGTTGCTGATCAGGTCCCAGAAAGCGCCGCGTCCGACGCCGCCGGGTGCCAGCACCTCGATCCCGGTGATCACCACTCGGCGGCCGGTCATGCGCCGGCCTCCCAGGTGTAGAAGCGGGTCGCCATGGCATCCGCGGGGGACCGCCAGGTCGCCGGGTCGTAAGCCTCGATGAACGGCTTGAGGTCGTCGCTGATCCGGATGAAGCGCTCGTCGCCCTTGGCCTGCTCGATGAGCCGGCCGCCGTTGTCCGCCTCGAAGTCCTGCAGGTGGAAGTAGAGGCCGCGGTAGTGGAAGAGCTGGCGGCGGCGCGTCCCCATCAGGTGGGGCATCTCGGAGTCGTCGAACTCCCCGAAAAGCCCTGCGACTTCCGCGGCCGATCCGGGGTCCATCCTGGCCACGATCAGCGTGCTGTGCATGGTGAGACTCCTTAAGGGGGGATGACCGGATTCCGGCCGGACCGTGCGGGCGCGCGCATGCCGGGACCTGCCCGGCGCGCGGGGAGGAGCGGGGGGCCGAGCAGCGTCGGTCAGCCCTTGATCTCGCAGATGACGGCGCCGGAGGTGACGGAGGTGCCGACGTCCGCGGTGAGGCCGATGACCGTGCCGGAGCGGTGGGCGTTGAGCGGCTGTTCCATCTTCATCGCTTCGAGGACGACGATGAGGTCACCTTCGGTGACCTGCTGGTTGTCCTGGACGGCGACCTTGACGATGGTGCCCTGCATGGGAGAGGCGAGGGCGTCGCCGGAGACGGCTCTGGCGGCCTTCGCGGTCGCCCGCCGTTTCGGCTTGGCGCCGCCGGCCGCCGCGGTCCGCGCCAAGGTCATCCCCAGCGAGGCCGGCAGAGAGACTTCGAGACGTTTCCCGCCGATTTCCACGACGACGGTGTCGCGGCCGGGGTTGTCGCTCTGGTCCTGGGCCGGTCCGGCGAAGGCGGGAACGGTGTTGGCGAACTCCGTCTCGATCCACCGGGTGTGGATGGTGAACGGCCCCCCGTCCTGGGGGTTGAAGGCCGGGTCGGTGACCACGGCGCGGTGGAAGGGGATCGCGGTGGCCATCCCCTCGACGGTGAACTCACCCAGGGCCCGTGCGGCGCGCTGCAAGGCCTGCTCGCGGGTCGCACCGGTGATGATGAGTTTGGCCAGCAGGGAGTCCCAGGCCGGCCCGATCACCGACCCGGATTCCACCCCGGCGTCCAGGCGCACCCCCGGCCCGGTGGGGGGCTGGAAGAGGGTGACGGTGCCGGGTGCGGGCAGGAAGTTCCGTCCGGGGTCCTCACCGTTGATCCGGAACTCCAGGGAGTGGCCGCGCAGTGGCGGGTCGTCGTAGCCGAGGGCTTCGCCGTCGGCGATGCGGAACATCTCCCGCACCAGGTCGATACCCGAGACTTCTTCGGTGACGGGGTGTTCGACCTGGAGGCGGGTGTTGACCTCCAGGAACGAGATCGTCCCGTCCTGCCCGACGAGGAACTCACACGTGCCCGCGCCGACGTAGCCGGCCTCGCGGAGGATCGCCTTCGACGCCGCGTACAGCTGGGCGTTCTGGTCGTCGGAGAGCCAGGGTGCGGGGGCTTCTTCGACGAGTTTCTGGTGGCGGCGCTGCAGGGAGCAGTCGCGGGTGGAGACCACGACGACGTTGCCGTGGGTGTCGGCCAGGCACTGGGTCTCGACGTGGCGGGGGCGGTCGAGGTAGCGCTCGACGAAGCATTCGCCGCGGCCGAACGCGGCCACCGCCTCCCGGACCGCGGAGTCGTAGAGTTCGGGGACCTCTTCCAGGGTCCTGGCGACTTTGAGTCCGCGTCCGCCGCCGCCGAAGGCGGCTTTGATGGCGATGGGGAGGCCGTGTTCCCTGGCGAAGGCGACGACTTCGTCGGCGCCGGTGACGGGGTCGGGGGTGCCGGCGACCAGGGGTGCGCCGGCGCGCTGGGCGATGTGACGGGCCGCCACCTTGTCGCCGAGGTCGCGGATGGCCTGCGGTGGGGGGCCGATCCAGGTCAGGCCCGCGTCCAGGACCGCCTGGGCGAACTCGGCGTTCTCGGAGAGGAAGCCGTATCCGGGGTGGACCGCGTCCGCGCCGGACTCCGCGGCGGCGGTCAGGACCTTGCCGGCATCGAGGTAGCTGGTGGCAGGGGTGTCACCGCCCAGCGCGTACGCCTCGTCCGCGACACGGACATGCACCGCGTCCCGGTCGGGATCGGCGTAGACGGCCACGCTGGCGATCCCCGCGTCCCGGCAGGCACGGGCAACACGGACTGCGATTTCACCGCGGTTGGCGATGAGCACCTTACGCACGATGACTCCCCACTCTCAGCCGCGTCCCGGGGGCACCGGGGATCGGCCGACCGGAAACACAGGACAAGTCCGCGGCGAAATGCGCGACGGAACGTGAATCCATCGTTGTCCGGGGAGGCAGCGCCGTTCAAGGTATTCCGATTCAGTCTTCGGTCGGGATGTGCAGGAGGATTGCCGATTTGTCGGCTGCAGGCCATGTCTGTGTCAGATGAATGTCAGACGCTCAGGTCACGGAGGCCGGCGGGAGTGTCGGCGGAAGAACCGGAAACCGCGTTCCGGAAACAGCCTGGAAGGGGCATGGAAAGAAAAAAGGCGGGTCCCGTGGTACGGAACCCGCCGGCTGAGCGGAAGAAGCGGTGCAGGATTTTCCTGGGCGTCGCCGATACGTGTTCAGGCACCGCCGAATCGGAATCCGACACCACGTACCGTGATGATCCAGTCGCTCCCGCCGAGTTTGCCCCGGAGGCTGCTGACATGGGTGTCGACGGTACGCCGGGACCATGAATCGCCCCAGATCTGCTGCATGATCCGCTTGCGCGGAATGACCGCGCTGGGGTGCGAGGCGAGCAGGTAGAGCAGGTCGAACTCCTTGCGCGTCACCTCCACCTCCTCGCCGTGCAGCCGGACCTCACGGGCGCCTGCGTCTATCTGGAGCGGCCCGTGCGAGACGATTCTGGCCGGCTGCGATCTGATCCGTATGCGGCGCATGACCGCGTCCATGCGCGCCACCAGTTCGCGGGAGCCGTACGGCTTGACGACATAGTCGTCCACGCCCGCCTGGAGTCCCAGGACGCGGTCCAGTTCACTGCCCAGCGCGGTGACGGCGATCATCGGTACATCCGACAGCGCGCGGATGTCACGGCAGACTTCCAGTCCGTCGATGTCCGGTAATTCAAGATCGAGCAGGATGATGTCGGCGGTTTCGCATGCCTGGAGTGCGGCGGCCCCGGTGCTCACACCTTCGACTTCGTGCCCGCGCCGGCGAAGGCATTCGGCGAGCGTCTCCCGTTCGCTCGTGTCCTGCCCGACGATCAGGACCCGCCAGGTGGGCGCGGACGTCTGTGGAAACGGAGGTGGCCCGGAAAACGAAGAGATTCCCGTCATGCCCGGCGTCATCAATTTCCCCCAGTTGGTAGACCCGTGCGAAGTCAACGTCGCGACCATACAAACCTTCGGCTTGCTCTGTCAACGTTTTTCCAAGCGTCTTGCAATGGCCTATTTGGGGGGACGAACGTGCCGGTTTTCCGGACGGATAAGCGGCGGCGCCGGTCCTGGCGGGGGCCGGGCCGAGCTCGGTTGCCGGGGTTCGAATCGTCTGCTCAACGGCCTCTGACGTGCGGGCACATGGTGGTTCCGGTGGCTGCGGGGCCGGGACTTGGTGGCCGGCCTGAGCGCCGCGGGCCGGCCGCGAAAGTGATCGGATCCGGCCGCGGGAGTCCGGTTCTCGGATTGTAACTGGCCACGATTCCCGATTGATCTTGTAACTTTGCCCGAGGCCGTAAGACACTTCCAACGCCATCTTTACATTCCATTTGGTTTAATGGCGCCGGAGGGAGGATTGTTGCATTTTGTTAATCGGGCGGCAATATTCGGATGCGTGCCGCGTCGCCTGCCGGTGGGCGGCGGCCGGCGGCGAAATCCGACAATCAAGATATAGGGCATTTGTCAAACCCCCGGGAACCCTGGGTTAATTCCGCGGGACACCTGCTGACGGGCGCGCGAACGCCCGGGGCGGGCGGCCCCGGTAGGGCCGCCCGCCCCGGGCGTTTCCTGGTCACTGCCCGGCCGTCACCGCTCCAGCGCGTCCCCGAGGCGGTAACCGATCCCGCGGATCGTCACGATCCAGTCCCGGCTGCCCAGCTTGTTGCGCAGCGAACTGACATGGGTGTCGACGGTACGGCTGGAGGCCGCCCACTCGTCCGCCCAGATCTTGGTCATCAGATCGCGCCGCGACACCACGGTCTGCGGCACCGAGGCGAGCAGGTAGAGCAGGTCGAACTCCTTGCGGGTCACCGGAACGGTCCGGTCGCCCACCCGCACCTGCCGGCCCTGCGGGTCGATGCGCAGCGAGCCGCGGGTGAGCACGGAACTGTCGGCCGGCCGGGTCATCCGCCGCATCACGGCATGCATCCTGGCCACCAGCTCGCGGTGGCTGTAGGGCTTGATCAGGCAGTCGTCGGCGCCTGCCTGCAGGCTGAGCACCCGGTCGAGTTCGGTCTCGCCCGAGGTGAAGGTGATCACCGGAGTGCTGCTCCAGTTGCGGATACGGCCGCACACCTCCAGACCGTCGAGGTCGCTCAGTGCCAGGTCGAGCAGGACGATGTCGGCCTCGCCACAGGCGGTCAGCGCCTCGCGGCCGGTGGTGGCCCGGCTGACACGGTAGCCGTGCCGGACCAGGCGTTCGGCCAGCAGCGTGGCTGCGGCCTCATCGGAATCGACTACGAGGACGTGCATCTCCACAGTTCGCTCCGGGAACTCTCCTCCGGCTCCCACGGCCCCGGCCGCGGTGGGCCGGGCAGGCGGCGGGGGCACCACGGACAGACGGTGGACCCGGCCGGCGCCGGTGCCGGCCGTGCCCACCGTCAGTGCATCGTCAACCGCGCCGGTTCACGGCAGGACCGGCCGCGCTCACGCCTCGGCCGAGCGGGTGTGCACCACCCGGTAGGTGTTGCTGTCCCGCTCGGTGGCCAGCGTCGCCACCCGCGACTCGCTCTTCTGCCGGGCCGCGGACCTGTCGGCCTCCGGCACCGCGCGGAAGGCGTCGTACGCCTCCTTGCTGTCCCACTGCGCGTAGGTGACCACGAACGCGCCGTCGACGCCGCGGGCGCGCAGACCGCGCAGGACGGTCTGGGAGCGGAAGCCGGGCACCTCCACCAGCCACTCCTGGGACGGGCCGAGCGCGTCGACCAGGTCGGCCTGCTCCTTCTCCGCCACCTTCAGGACCTCGATGACCGTGTAGTCGTCCCGGGTCGGGGAGATCTCGGTGACACCACCCAGCGCGGGGCTGCGCAGGGTGTGGACGACCTCGTTCTGCAGCAGCCGGATCGCGGTGGTGATCTCACCGAAGAGCGGAAGCGTACGGTGCTTGAACTCCTCACCGGCGTAACGGGCTTCGAGGTCCTCGCTGCTGCGCCACTGGATGAAGTTGGCGGTGCCGGGCTGGTCCACACCGCTGTGCACCGTGCTGGAGATCCAGCCCGGGTAGGCGGCGGAGTCGACGATCTCACGCATGGCGCTGAGCAGGCTCTCCTGCTTTTCCGGGGCATCGGTCGAGAACAGGTTGAGCACCGTCAAGTACTCACCATCGGCTGCGATCTTCGGCATGCTCTCTTCTCTTCCATTCGAGGATCAGGTGTATTACTGGTGGATTGCTTTGCCGGGGTGCCAGACCTCAGGATCACAAGAAGACCGCCGTACGGAAAAGTGCATCCGGTTCAGAATTGACGCCGTGTTCGTCAACTCTTCCGGGCCGTCGTCAAGTCTTCCGCAGCTTCGTCAGATCTGTGACAAACGGCCTTGGGCGGCCTTCGTGCGCGGCGCCATGCTCAGGTAATGCATTCCTTCCGACCGGCCACCGGGCCGGCCCATCTGCTCCATCGGTATCTCATCGGCCTCGACGACGAGAAACTGGACGACGCCTGGGCATCGACGCTGTTCACCGAGGACGCGGTTGTCGCATTCCCGATGAGCCGGCACTCCGGTATCGAGGGCCTTGCCGCCTATCACCGTGACTCCCTGTCCGCCTTCCGGAGCACCCAGCACCTGGCCGGTCCCGCGGTGGTCGACCCGCTCGGCGACGACCTGGTCAGGCTGCGGGCCAACCTCATCTCCACGCATGTCCACCACGGACCGCCGCAGACCCCGCTCTTCGTCACCGGCACCTTCGTCACCGGGGAGGCACGCCGGCTCCCCGACGACCAGTGGCGCCTGGCGTCGCTCGCCTTCCACGTGGTGTGGATGACGGGCTCCCCACCGAGTACCCAGGAGACCGCTTCATGAGCTCCCCCGCGTCCATGCCCCCCGTGACCGGACTCGCCGCCACCGCACCCGACATGCTCACCGCGGTCATGCTGGTCGACATCGCCGTCGTGCTGGTGGTCGGTGTGCTGCTCGGCCGGCTGATGAAGCGGCTGCGGCAGCCGGCCGTCATCGGCGAGATACTCGCCGGCATCGCGCTCGGCCCCAGCCTGCTGGGGGCGCTGCCCGGGAACCCCTCCGGGACCGTCTTCCCCAAGGACGTCCAGCCGCTGCTGAACGCCGTCTCCCAGGTCGGCCTGGTGCTCTTCATGTTCCTCGTGGGCTGGGAGTTCGAGAAGCGGATCGTCCGGCCGCACGCCCGGCTCGCGGCGGTCACCTCGCTCTCCTCGATCGCGGTGGCCTTCGGCCTCGGCTTCGCCCTCGCCGGCTGGCTCTACCCGGAGCACGCCGAGGTGGCCGGCCATCACATCGGCTTCGCCCCCTTCGCGGTCTTCCTGGGCACGGCGATGTCGGTCACCGCGTTTCCGGTGCTGGCCCGCATCCTGTCCGACAACCGGCTGCTGGGCACCCGGGTCGGCTCACTGGCCCTGGCCAGCGCGGCCGTTGACGACGTGCTCGCCTGGTGCCTGCTGGCGTACGTCTCCGCCATGGTCAGCGCCGGCGGCGACTACGCCAAGCTGGGCCGGATCGCCGTATGGGGCCTGGTGTACACCGGCGCCATGCTCTTCGTCGTACGGCCCCTGCTGTCCCGGCTGGTGTGGCGCTGGGCCGGGGCCGGGCGCTGGCCCGCGCTGCTGGTGGTGCTGAGCGCCGGTGCCTTCACCTCCGCGTGGCTGACGTCGTGGATCGGCATCCACGCGATCTTCGGCGCCTTCCTCTTCGGATTCGTCACCCCGCGCGAGCCGGCCCAGTTGCTGGCACAGAACCTCCGCAAGCCCCTCGACGACGTCAGCCTCGTCCTGCTGCCGGTCTTCTTCGTGGTCACCGGCCTCGGGGTCGACATCGGTTCGCTGACCGGCCGGGACGTACTCGCGCTCTGCCTGATCGTGGTGGTCGCCTGCGCCGGAAAACTGGTCGGCGCGATCGTCCCGGTGCGGCTGTCGGGGATGGGCTGGCGGGAGTCCAAGGACCTCGGACTGCTGATGAACACCAGGGGCCTGACCGAACTGATCATCCTGAACGCGGCCGTGACCCTCGGCGTCCTGGACGGACGCATGTTCACCATGATGGTGATCATGGCGCTCGTCACGACCGCGATGGCGGCCCCGCTGCTCTCCCGGCGGGAAGAACTCGTCGCCGTCACCCCGGAGAAGGCCACGGCGGACCTCGCCGGTCCGTGACCCGACCGTAGATCCTCCTCACAGAAGGTCTGTCGTGACAGCCATTCAGCACTTCACCCAGAAGCGTGTCGTCCCCCGTCTGCCGGTCGACAGCACGGCGCTGCGCGAAGCCTGCGGCGCCTTCGCCACCGGTGTCACCGTCATCACCACCGGAGCGCCCGGCGACTCGGCCGGGACGACGGTGAACTCCTTCACCTCGGTCTCCCTGGAACCCCCGCTGGTGCTCTTCTGCCTGCACCGTGACTCCCGCCTGGCCCCGGTGCTCCGCCGGAGCGGCGGATTCGTCGTCAACTTCCTGACGCACCGTCAACAGGAGCTGGCCTGGGCCTTCGCCGGGCGGGAGACCGCCCGGCTGGAGGACGCCCCGCACGAGCGCACCGCCGAGGGGCTGCCCATCCTCCAGGAGGCGCTCGGCTTCCTCGTCTGCCGGCTCGTCGACGAATACGGCGGCGGGGACCACAGCATCGTCGTCGGCGAGGTGCTGGAGGTGGGCGCCCACCGGCGGGACGAGGAGCCGCTGGTCTTCTTCCGCGGTTCCATGCACGTCCTGGAGGAACTGGTCCAGCAGGAACTGGCCGGCGAGGACCTGGGCTGAGCCCGTCCGAGCCGCGCCGGCGGCGGCCGTCCCGGCGGGGACGGCCGCCGTGCGCTGTCGCTCCCTCAGGAGCGGCGCCCGGGGGCCGAGGTCCCGATGGCGTCGTACGACCTGCGGGCCTCCTCGACCCGGCTCAAGTTGGCCTGCGACCAGTTGGCGAGCACCGCGAACAGCGGCGCCAGGCTGCCCCCGAGCTCGCTGATCTCGTACTCCACCCGCGGCGGCACCTCCGGGTAGTAGGTGCGCACCACCAGGCCGTCCCGCTCCATCTGCCGCAGCCGCTGGGTCAGCACCTTCGGTGTGATGGTGCCGATCCGGCGCTCGAGCTCGACGAAGCGCTGCCGTCCGAAGGTGTGCAGCGCCCAGAGAATCGGGGTGGTCCACCGGCTGAAGACGATGTCCGTCACCGGTCCGATCGGGCACGCCTGCTGCGGGGTCACCGCGGGCTTCGCCGTCGGGGCGGTCGAACCGGCCGGCCGGGAACGGCCGGTCGGGAGCTCGGTCGTGTCGGGCATGGGTTCCTCCGGGGGAGTCACTTTCCTCTAGGTACCTAATTTACTCAGGATGCTAGCTTCCTCAAGGCGTACACCGAACACCGATCCACCGCTTGCGCCGGAATTCCGCGTTCCCTTTTCGTCCCCTTCGCGGAGCCGCGCCACGTGGTTCCGTACTCGATGGCAGGAGCCGTCATGTCCATTCCGGAATCCGTGCAGAGCACGGCCACCTCCTCCCCTGCCGCGGCAGGGCCGGCCCGCCGTCCGGGCCTGATCCTCGCTTTTCTGAGCGTCGCCGGTTTCATGACGTTCCTCGATGTCTCCATCGTGAACGTCGCGCTGCCGACGATCGAACAGAAACTGGATATCTCCGCGACCCAGTTGCCGTACGTCGTGACGACCTACGGCATGCTGCTCGGCGGTTTCCTGCTGCTGTGCGGCCGACTCGCCGACACCTACGGCCGCCGCCGGATGCTCCAGACCGGCCTGGTGCTCTTCGCACTCTCCTCGCTGGTGGCCGGCCTCTCCCAGGAAGCCGTCATGCTGATCGTGGCGCGCGGTGCGCAGGGCCTGGGCGCCGCGTTCATCGCCACCTCGGCGCTGAGCCTGCTCACCAGCAACTTCGCCGAGGGCGCGGAACGCAACAAGGCCCTGGGTGTGTGGGGCGCGCTCAGCGGGCTGGCGGCCGTGGCCGGCGTGACCCTGGGCGGTCTGCTCACCGACGGCCCCGGCTGGCGCTGGATCTTCTTCATCAATGTGCCCATCGGCCTGATCGGTGCCTTCGTGGCGCCGATGGTCGTGGGCGAGAGCAAGGCCGCCGACCGGAACTCCTCGTTCGACATCGCCGGAGCCATCGCGCTGACCGCCGGCCTGGTCCTGCTCATCTTCACCCTCGGCCAGACCGTCGACGACTCCGATGTGCCCACCGGCCGCATCACCGTCGGGTTCGTGCTGGCGGGCCTGCTGATCCTGGCGTTCCTCCTGATCGAACGCCGGGCCAAGGCCCCGCTGATCCCGCTGGGCATCTTCCGCCGCGCTTCGCTGCGCGCCGCCAACATGGTGGCCCTGCTGCTGCTCGGCAATGTCGTCACGCTCTTCTTCTTCGCCAGCCTCTTCATGCAGCAGGTGCTGGACTACTCCCCGCTGAAGACCGGTCTTGCCTACGTACCGCTGGCGGTCATCGTGGCCGTCGGCGCCGGCGTGGCCTCGCAGCTCGTCACCAAGATCGCCGCCAAGCCGGTGCTGCTGGTCGGGCTGCTGTTCACCCTCGGCGGCATGCTGCTGCTGCACCGGACCCCGGTGCACTCCTCGTACCCGACCGACATCCTGCCCGCCTTCCTCATCACCGGCCTGGGACTGGGCCTGTCGTTCGTACCGCTGCAGGTGGTGGCGTTCACCGGCACCAAGGAGAACGAGTCGGGCCTGGCCGCCGGGCTGATCAACACCAGCCAGGAGGTCGGCGGCGCGCTCGGCCTGGCCGTCGCCGCCACCTACGCCTTCCGTGACCTCGACAAGCTGACCTCGAAGGCGCACGGCGTGCCCGAACTGGTCCACCAGGCGCGCACCACCGTCTTCCACGACGCCTTCCTCACCGGGGTGGTCCTGGTCGCCGCCGCGTTCGTGGTCGCGCTCGTGCTGCTGCCCTTCACCAAGAGCTCGGACGCCCCCGATCCCTCGCAGCTGCACGGCTGACACCCGATCTGGTCCGATCTGGTCCGAGCTGATCCGAGCTGATCCGGGAGGGGCGGCCCATGCAGCGGCGCTCGGCGACCTTGTCGCCATCGGCGGAGGCGTTCCTCGCCGAGAACCATCTGTGCACGTTCATCACCATCAGGCCCGACGGCTCCCCGCACGCCGCGCCGGTCCGGTTCACCTGGGATCCCGAGGCCAGGCTCGCCCGCGTCATGACGGTGGGCACCCGGCGGAAGGCCCAGAACGTACTGGCCCGGCCGGGCGGCAGGGTCTCGCTCTGCCAGGTCGACGGCGGCCGCTGGCTGACGCTGGAAGGCGGCGCGGCGGTCTCGGACGACCCGGTCCGGGTGCGGGAGGGGGTGCGCCGGTACACCAAGCGGTACTGGTCACGGCCACCGGAACCGCTCGGACTCGTGGTCATCGAGATCGCGGTCGACCGCGTGCTCGGTCTGTACTGACGGGCGCCGAAGATCGCTGTCGGGGGCCGGCCGGCACCGGCCGGTCCCCGGCGGCCCGGGACGGAATTCCTCTGTAGTGGCTGCGCGGTCTCTGACGAATTTGTCAGAGTTCTGTAACGGCGGCCGTTCATCTCCGCGCACCACATCGGAATACTGGAGAAAACCCCAGCCGAAAGAGGGACGATGGACACCTTTGACACCGATGTGGTAATCGCGGGAGCGGGCCCCTCGGGACTCATGCTGGCAGGTGAACTCCGACTGGCGGGAATCTCCGTCATCACGCTCGACCGTCTGGCCGAACCCATGCGCCAGTCCCGCGCGCTCGGCTTTTCCGCCCGCACCCTCGAGGAGTTCGCACAGCGTGGCCTGCTGGCGAAATTCGGCCGGCTCGACACCATTCCCCTAGGTCATTTCGGCGGAATACCGCTCGATTACCGAATCATTCCGGGCGGCAACTTCGGCGTCCGCGGTGTCCCGCAGTCCAGGACCGAGGAGATCCTCACCGAGTGGGCCGTCGGGCTCGGCGCCGAACTGCGCCGCAGCCACGAGGTGACCGGCCTCGACGCCGATGACGAAGGCGTCACCGTCGAGGTCACCACGCCCGGCGGGGTCACCCGGCTGCGGGCCCGCTTCCTCGTGGGCTGTGACGGAGCCCGCAGCGCCGTCCGCAAGCTGTCCGGCATCTCCTTCGAGGGCAGCGACGCCACCCTGGAGATGAAGATGGCCGACTTCACCGGGGTGCGGGTGCCCATCCGCCCGACCGGCCAGGTCGGCCCGGCCGGCATGGTCGTGGTGCTGCCGCTCGGCCCGGAAGCCACTCGCGTGGTGGTCTTCGAGCGGGGCGCCGGAGTCCGCGGCACCCAGGAGGCACCGTCCTTCACGGAGGTCGCGGACGCCTTCGAACGGGTCACCGGGGAGGACATCCACGCGGCCACGCCGCTGTGGACCAGCTTCTTCACCGACGCCAGCCGGCAGGCCGGTTCCTACCGCAAGGGCCGGGTCTTCCTGGCGGGCGACGCGGCGCACATCCACCTCCCGATCGGCGCCCAGGGCATCAGCGCGGGCGTCGGCGACGTCGTCAACCTCGGCTGGAAGCTCGCCGCCGAGGTCAAGGGATACGCCCCCGAGGGCCTGCTCGACAGCTACCAGGCCGAACGCCACCCGGTCGGCGCCGGCATCGTCGCCAACACCCTCGTGCAGCGCTCCCTGTATCTGGGCGGCCCCGAGATGCAGGCCCAGCGTGACGTCTTCGGTGACCTGATGAAGCTCGGCGAGGTGCAGAAGTACCTCGTCGGCGCGGTCACCGGCCTCGACATCGTCTACGGGACGGCCGCCGCCGGGCACCCCCTGCTCGGGCGCCGGCTCCCCGAACAGGAGCTGATCGTCAGCGACACCAAGACCACCACGTACGAACTGCTCTCCCCCGGTCGTCCGCTCGTCCTCGACCTGCACGACAACGCGGAGCTGCGGAAGACCGCCGCCGCCTGGGGCGACCGGGTGGACACCGTCACCGCGACCCGCCACGACCCCGCCGCCCCGGCCGCGAGCCTGCTCGTACGCCCGGACGGATATGTGGCCTGGGCCGGCCCCGACGGATCGCCCGACGGCCTGGCCGACGCACTGACCCACTGGTTCGGCGCCCCCCGCGACGAGAACTAGCAGAAGAGGAGTGCGGTCTTGACCACCACAGCAGACGCAGACAAGCAGGTCCCTCCGGCCGAGGACTGGACCACGTGCGACGTGGCGATCCTGGGGTCCGGCCTGGCGGGTTCCGTCACCGCGGCCATCCTGGCCAAGCAGGGCGCGAAGGTGGCGCTCATCGACGCCGGTCACCATCCCCGGTTCTCCGTCGGGGAGTCGCAGAACCCGCAGCTCGTGGAGTGGCTGCACATCCTCGCGGTCCGCTACGAGGTGCCCGAGCTCAAGCACATGCTGGACGTGAAGGCGATCACCGCCAACATCGGCGCCCACCACGGCCGCAAGCAGAGCTTCGGCTTCGTCTCGCACCACGAGGACCGCGAGCCGGATCCGCGCGAGGCCACGATGTTCGTCATCCCGAAGATGCTCACCGAGGCATCGCACATGCACCGGCAGGACACCGACGCGTACTACCTGGCGGTCGCCGCCAAGTACGGCGCCGTGGTGCGCCAGGACTGGCGCGCCACGGACATCGACTTCGACGACGACGGGGTGACCGTCACCGGCCAGAACGGCGAGCGCTTCCGCGCCCGCTATCTGATCGACGCCTCCGGTTTCCGGTCGCCGCTGGCCCAGAAGTTCGACCTGCGGGAGCAGCCCAGCCGGCTCAAGCACCACGCCCGCTCGCTGTTCACGCACTACGTCGGCATCAAGCCGTACGACGACGTCTGCAACTACCCGCCGGAGCTGCGCCCGCCCGCCGAATCCCCCTTCCACGGCGGGACGTTGCACCACATCATCGAGCGCGGCTGGTTCTGGATCATCCCGTTCGACAACTACCAGGACTCCCGGAACCCGCTGTGCAGCGTGGGCCTGACCTTCGACGAGCGGGTCTACCCCCGGCCCAAGGACCTGACCCCCGAGCAGGAGTTCCAGCACTACCTCGACAAGTACCCCGCCGTGAAGCGGCAGTTCGAGGGTGCCAACCGGGTGCGCGAGTGGGTCTCCACGGACCGTATCCAGTACTCCTCGAAGCAGACGGTCGGCGAGCGCTGGTGCCTGATGTCGCACGCCGCCGGCTTCGTCGACCCGCTGTACTCCCGCGGGCTGTCCAACACCTTCGAGGTGGTCGACGCCCTGTGCTGGCGCGTGCTGGAGGCGCTGCGCGACGACGACTTCTCGGTGGAGCGGTTCGCGTACGTCGAGCGGCTCGAACAGGGGCTGCTCGACTACAACGACAAGATCGTCAACAGCTCGTACATAGCGTTCTCCCACTTCCGCCTCTGGAACGCGGTGTTCCGGGTCTGGGCGTGCTTCACCACCCCCGCCACCATGCGCCTGATCCAGGCCCGCCAGGACTACGTGATCAGCGGCAGGGACGACGAGGTCTTCCGGAAGATGGAGAACTCCCCCTACCCGGGCCTGTGGTGGCCCGACAGCCACGCCTTCAAGCACCTCCTCGACGTCACCCACGAGACCTGCGAGCGCTTCGAGGCCGGCGAGATCGACGGCGACAAGGCCGCCGACCTCGTCTTCGAGGCGATCCGGAACTGCGAGTCCGTGAACACGCCCTTCGGCTGGAAGGACTCCGAGGACATCCGCTTCTTCCGGGCGACCACCCCCACCATGATCAAGTTTCTCTGGTGGTGCAACACGCAGGCCCCGCCGGAGATGCGCGACCTCGGCCGGGCCATGGTGGCCGGCGTCGTCAAGCAGGGCGTGCGCGGCAAAAAGGTGTCATGACCGGTGGGGGCAGCCCACCGCCGCCCCCACCACCCACCCCCGGCGCCGGACGCGCCGCCCCCGTAACCCCCGTACCGGGCAGACGGAGCGTCCGGCGCCGGTTCCACCCGATCGATACGACCCCTGGGGCATACGTGATCAGTCGCAGAACCATCCTCGGAGCAGGCACCGCGGCCGCCGCACTGGCCGCATTCCCGGTCGCCGCCGCCGCGCAGACCAAGAGCCCGTGGCAGCAGCTGGCCCGCTTCTTCGGAGGACGGATAGTCCTGCCGTCCGACCCGTCCTATGCCACCGCCAAGCAGCTCGAACTCGGCAACTACGACACGGTCGACCCGCGTGCCATCGCGTACTGCACCAGCACCGCCGACGTCTCGCTCGCGGTCCGCTTCGCCCAGGACAACGCGCTCCCGGTGGCGGTCCGCAGCGGCGGCCACAACTACGGCGGCTACTCGACCGGACAGGGCCTGGTCATCGACGTCTCCCGGCTGAACGCGGTCACCGTCGGCGACGGCACCGTGGACCTGGGACCGGGGGCGATGAACGTCGACATCCTCAGCGCGCTGGCGCCGCACCACCTCGTGGTGAGCGAGGGCGGCTGCCCGACGGTCGCGGCGGGCGGCTTCCTGCAGGGCGGCGGTTTCGGCCTGCTGACCCGGTCCACCGGCATGGCCTGCGACGCGATCACCTCGGCGGAGATGGTGCTGGCCGACGGCCGGACCGTCACCGCGTCCGCCACCACCAACGCCGACCTCTTCTGGGCGATACGCGGCGGCGGCGGGGGCAACTTCGGCATCGTCACGCGCTACCGGGTGACCCCGCACGCCGGCGACCAGATGCTGATGACCAATCTGATCTTCCCCTACGACCGTTCGCCCGACGTCCTGCACGGCGTCGCCCAGTGGCTGGTGGACGCCCCGCGCACCATCGGCGGCGGCGCCTACGTGGTTCAGGCCGACGCCGCCCCCGGTACGGTCCCGGCCGTCAACGTCCTGCTCGCCTCCCGGGGGACCCAGGACGAACTCACCGCCGAGGCGTCCCGGCTGCTCGCGCTGACCGGCGCGGCCATCGCCCGCCAGGACGCCGCACTGACCTACCAGGCGCTGGAGATGCTGATCTTCGGGTGCGGCGCGCTCACCCAGGACCAGTGCCGGCGCTCGGAGAAGACCGCCACCGGTGTCCTGCCCCGTCCCGCCTACGCGCTGGAGCGCAGCCGCTTCGGCGCGGCGCCCTTCTCCGCGGCCGACTGGGCCGACGTGATGGGCGCGTTCGACGCCGGACGCCACACCGGCCAAGCCCGCTACCTCGATCTGCACATGTTCGGCGGCGCGGCCAACGACCCGGCCCGCACCGACACCGCCTACGTGCACCGCGACACGCTCTTCGCGGTCAACTACCGGGTCTTCGTCAACGACCCCGCGGCCGTGACGCCGGAGAACGTGGCGTCGGCCAGGAGCTGGGCCGACAACGGCTTCGCCACCGTCGACCCGCTCTCCAACGGTGAGAGCTACCAGAACTGGATGGACCCCGAACTGGTGGACTGGAAGCAGTCCTACTACGCCGAGAACTACGCCCGGCTGGCGGCCGTCAAGCGCGCCCGTGACCCGTACCGCTTCTTCCGGTTCGCCCAGTCCGTCGGAACCGCCACCTGATGGGTGACCACGCCATGCGCCGCCACCCGGCGCGCGAACGGGAGCGGGAGGCCGGCCGCGGCCTGCCGCTCCCGCCCGACGGGTGGTCAGGGCCGGCGGCCGTACCAGCCGACGAGCCGGTCGATGGCCGGCGCGTCGTCCGGGACCTCGACGACGGGGCCGAACGGCACCGGGCCGCCGCGGTTCTCGGCCGGCACCGCACGCTTCATGTTCGCCAGCGGCGCCGCGAGCATCGCCGGGTCGAACTCGGGCCGCTGGGACGTCCCCTTGGCGATGTCCCAGGTGTGCAGCACCAGCTCGTTGGTGTAGATGACGGCCGCGGCGGCGCCGGGCACCGGACCCCAGGGCAGGGCGACCTGCCGGCCCAGCACGCCCGGGTCCGACCAGGCGGCCTTCAGGTCCTTGGCCGCGATCTGCGCGGCGGCGGACCACTCGCCGTCCGCCGTGTCCTCCGCGAAGTGCGGGACGCTGAAGAACTCGCCGCCGGCGCCGAGCACGCCCACCCGGCGCACCACCGAGACCACGTGGTTGCACAGGTCCCGCACCGAGTAGTCGGGGCAGGGGGTCGCGTTGTCGTACTGGT
This sequence comes from Streptomyces sp. NBC_01476, assembly GCF_036227265.1. Classification (NCBI taxonomy): domain Bacteria; kingdom Bacillati; phylum Actinomycetota; class Actinomycetes; order Kitasatosporales; family Streptomycetaceae; genus Streptomyces; species Streptomyces sp. NBC_01476. The sequence continues at coordinate 5,867,879 of NZ_CP109446.1, forward strand.
CAGGTGCGACGGCGGCCAGGGTGGAGACGGCGAGGTCGACGGCGGAGAACAGGCCGGTCACCGGAGAACCGGCGGCGGATTCGTTGGGATTTTCGCTCATAGGCCCAGTCTCCGGGGCAAACAGGCCACCTTCTGTCCGCTTTCCACGAAAGGCTGATCATGAGGGCCGACCGCCTTGTCGCCGCCATCTTCGTCCTCCAGGCCCGCGGCCATGTCACCGCCGCGGAGCTGGCCAGGGAACTGGAGGTGTCGGAGCGCACCGCCCGCCGCGACCTGGAGTCGCTGGCGCTGGCCGGCGTACCGGTGTACTCGCAACGGGGACGCAACGGCGGCTGGTCCCTGGTCGGCGGAGCCAGAACCGATCTGACCGGGCTGACCGCGCAGGAGACCCGGGCGCTCTTCCTGGCGGCCGGGCCGGTCGCCGCGGCCACGCCCGACCTGCGCTCGGCGCTGCGCAAGCTGATGCAGGCGGTGCCCGCGCCGCTGCGGCGGGACGCCGAGGCCGCCTCCGGGGCCGTCTTCATCGACGACCTGGACTGGACGCGCGATCCGCTCAGCGATTCCGACGGCCACCGCGACGCGCTGGTGCGGGCGATCGTGGACGAGTTACAGGTGTGCCTCGGCTACGCGGCCCCCGGCAGGCCGAGCACCAAGGGCACCGTCGACCCGCTGGGCCTGGTCTCCAAGGCCGGCGCCTGGTATCTGGTCGCCCAGACCGACCGCGGCCTGCGGGCCTTCCGTGTGAGCCGGGTGACCTCCGTGCAGTTCAACGGCGAGCCGGTACGGCGTCCGGCCGATTTCGACCTCACGATGGCATGGCGTTCCCTGGCCGCACCGATCGAGGAGCTGATGGCGGCGGCGGCGGTGAAGGTCCGGGAGGAGTGCGGCGAACTGGCCGGGCTGCGGCGCCTGATCGGCTCCGGTCTCCCGGCCGGCGAGCCGGCCCCTGACGGCAAGGCGGACTTCCCCGTGGACGGTGCCGGGATGGACCTCCTCACCGCTCATCTCGCCGCCATCGGCTGACGTTCGATCGACATTCGATTTTCCCGAGAAACAAGGAGTTCATGATGATCATCGTCACCGGCGCCACCGGAAATGTCGGGCGCCCGCTGGTCGCCGCGCTCGCCGAGGCGGGGGAGGAGGTGCGCGCGGTGTCACGGCGTCCCTCCGTCGCCGACTCCCCGTCAGGTGTGCAGTACGTGGTGGCCGACCTCGCCGATCCGCCGTCGCTCGGCGCCGCCTTCGACGGCGGCGACGCCCTCTTCCTGCTGCTGGCCGGGGAACTGCTCGGCGGAGCGGGCGACCCCGCGCAGATCCTCGAAGCGGCCAGGGCCGGCGGGGTACGCCGGGTCGTCCTGCTCTCCTCCCAGATCACCGGCACCCGTCCGGACTCCGGCTCGCACGAGGCGCTCCAGGTCTTCGAGCGGGCGGTGCGGGAATCCGGCCTGGACTGGACGATCCTGCGGGCCGGCGGCTTCGCCTCCAACGCCTACGCGTGGGCCGACAGCGTCCGCAAGGACCGGGTGGTCGCCTGGCCCTTCGCGGATGTCGCGCTGCCGGTGCTGCACCCCGCGGACATCGCCGACGTGGCGGCCGTCGTGCTGCGCGAGCCCGGCCACGCCGGGCAGGTCTACGACCTGACGGGACCGGAGGCGATCACCCCGCGCGAGCAGGCGGCGGCCCTGGGCACCGCCCTGGACGCCGAGGTGCGGTTCGTGGAACTGACCCGCGAACAGGCCGCGGAGCACATGGCCCGGTTCATGCCCCCGTCCGTGGTGGAAGGCACCTTGGACATCCTGGGCACGCCGCTGCCGGTCGAGCAGCAGGTCAGCCCCGACGTGGAGAAGATCCTCGGGCGCCGCGGCCGTACCTTCGCGGACTGGGCCCGGCAGAACGCAGCGGCCTTCGCCTGACCGCCGCCGGGGCCGGCCGCCCCGGGCCGGCGGCCGGCGCCGGTGAGGAGGAATGACGGGCCGGGTTCCGGCGCTGAAGGTGGTGGCCGGCGACCACGGTTCACGGGGTGACCCCCATGCCTTCCCCGAGGGCAGGGGTGGGGGTACCCCCACCCGTCATGGGGGATGCACCGGATAGGAGAGTCCGGCGTGGTGCGGAAGAGTCGGTCACGCACGCCAAGGCCGTCGACGGCCGCCCCGGACCGAGGAGTTGACGATGGCCGTCCTGACCGCACCCACCGGATCACGCAGTGGATCCACGGCAGCGGTCCTCGCCTTCGTCCGCTTCGTGGTCTTCGGCGGCGGGGTGACCCTGCTGGGCAGCGGCGCGCTGCTGCTGGCCGGTGACCGGGTGCCGGTGATCGCGGCCAACGCGGTGGTCACGGTGGCCACCACGGTGCTCGCCACCGAGCTGCACGGCCGGTTCACCTTCCGCCGGGGCGGGGCCAGTTGGAGCGACCACTGGGCGAGCGGGCTCACCGTCCTGATGTCGTACCTCTTCACCACCGGCGCGCTGCTCGCCTTCGACGTACTGGCCCCCGGCGGCGGGGTCTGGGTCCGGCAGGGCGTCTATCTGACGGCTTCCGGCCTCGCCGGCGTCGGCCGCTTCCTGCTGCTGCGGCTGGTGGTCTTCGCGGCCGACAAGAAGACCCCGGCGGTTCGCACCGTCAAGGAGCCCACGGCGGTCGGAACGGACCAGGCCGGCCCGGCACTTCGCCGCCCGCACGGGCTGCGCCCCGAGGCCGTGACCGCAGCGGCATGACGCCCGGGCCGGGCCCCGGTTCCGCCCCGGTCAGGCGCGGGGCCGACCCTGGACGTACGCCGTGCCGACGGGCCCGCGCCCTGGGCCGGGCCCCGGTTCCGCCCCGGTCAGGCGGTGCCGATCGCGTGTACCGGGCGGGTCGGGGGGAGGCCGGCGCGGTGGGCCAGGGCCGCGGCCTCTCCGCGGGAGCCCGCGCCCAGCTTGCCCAGGATGTTCGCCACATGGAACTTCACCGTGGACTCGCTGATGTGCAGCGCCCGGGCGATGTCCCGGTTGCGGCGCCCCAGCGCCAGCTGCTCCAGCACCTCGCGCTCCCGCGGGTGCAGCGACCGCAGCGGCTCCTGGTCCGTCACCGCCGCCGGCTGCGGCGGCTCCAGCGGGAGCGTCACCGTGATGGTCGTACCCCAGCCCGGCAGCGCGTCCAGCACCAGCCGCCCGTCCAGCGCCGTCAGCCGGTCGGTGATCCGGTGCGGTGCCAGCGCGTCACGCGTCAGCAGCCCCGGCCCGTCGTCGCGTACCACCACCCGCAGGGTGTCCTGCTCCACCTGCCAGCTGACATGCAGCCGGCGCAGCCCCTCGCCCTGTTCGAGCATCGCCAGCACCGCGCCGCGCACCGCGGCCCGCGTGGTGTGCGCGACGTCGGCGGGCAGATCGCGGCGCGAGGCCGGCCCGCGCAGGTCGAGCGCGACCGGGCCGTACCGCAGCAGCGGGCGCAGCTCCTCGGTGAGCCGGCCGAAGGCCGCGTCGGCCGGCTCCTCGCTCATCTCGCGGTCCAGTTCCGCACCGGCCCGCAGCCGTACCAGCGCGGACACCGCGAGATCCACCGCGCCGCGCCGGGCCGTGGCGTCGTCGAGCGACGCGGCCCGCAGCGTGCCGAGGACCGCGGACAGCGCCGTCGTATGCGCGTCGGTCAGCTCCGCGATGGCCCGGGCACGGGCGCTCGCCGCGGCCCGCGAGGTGGCCGCCTGGGCCGGCTCCGCCTCCGCGGTACGCCGCCCGGTGTGCACCGTCACCAGGTCCCACAGCCGCCGCACCAGCTCCGGCACCGGCTCCGGCAGCGGTTCGTCCGAGGTGCGGACCACCACCAGCAGCGCCCCGGGCGCCGTCAGCGGATCGGGCGCCGACGCCACCGCGAGCACCGGGCGGCGCGCACCGCCCAGCTCGGCCTCGCCCTGCCACGGCTCGCCCGCCTCGACCCGTACGGACAGCCGGCCCAGCTCGGTGCCGGTGATTCCGCCGGTGACCGCGGTGTCCCCGGCGAACTGCACCGGGGTGAAAGCGCACACCCCGCTCAGCCGGGCCAGCGCCAGATGCGGCACCAGCCCGGCCAGCGCGGCCGACAACGCGGTCATGGTGTCGCAGAGCGGCGCGGAGAGGACTCCCATCGCCAGAGCGAGGGCGTCCTGCGGGCGGTGCCAGCCGTTCGGCAGCGGATCGATGGGCATGCGCTCCACGGTACGGCGAGCATGGGAGGAGCGGACTGTCCGATCGGCCGGGCCGAACCGGCCGAAGGACGGGCCGGGTGACCGGGTCCGCCCGGACATGCTGGACGAGCAACGAGTGAGCCGAGTTCGTTTCTTCTTCGAGGATCGTGAGTAGCCATGACCAAGTCCGTGAAGTCCATCGCCTTCGCTGAGTACGGCCCCGCCGACGTGCTGGTGACGCAGGAGACCGAGGTGCCGGACCCGGGGCCCGGCCAGGTGCGGATCGCGGTGCGCGCGGCCGGTCTCAACGCGCTCGACCACAAGATCAGGGCCGGGTACATGAAGGACGCCTTCCCGGTCGAACTGCCGCATGTGCCCGGCACCGAGGCGTCGGGCGTGGTCGAGGCCGTGGGGGAGGGTGTCGGCGGCCTGGTCGTGGGCGACGAGGTGTTCGGCTGGACGGCCACCGGCGCGTACGCCGAGCTGGCGCTCGCCGCCGCCGAGCGGGTCACCCTCAAGCCGGACACCCTCAGCTTCGAGGAGGCCGCGGCGATCCCGGTGGCCGCCGAGACCTCCTACCGCGCGCTGGAAGCGGTCGGGGTGCGGCCCGGCGAGACGCTGCTCATCCACGGCGCGGCCGGCGGCGTCGGCACCGTCGCCGTCCAGATCGCGGTGGCCCGGGGGGTGAAGGTGATCGGCACCGCGAGCGAGCGCAACCACGAGCACCTGCGGGCACTGGGCGCGACCCCGGTCAGCTACGGCGACGGGCTCGTCGAGCGGGTGCGGGCGCTGGCACCTGACGGGGTGGACGCGGCGATCGACCTGGCCGGCCAGGAGGAGGCGGTGACCGCGTCCGTCGAGCTGACCGGGGGTACGGACCGGGTGGTGGAGATCGCCAACCCGATGGTGTCCGGTCCGCATGGCGTGCGGTTCTCCGGCGGCGGCCCGGCGGAGGACCGCGGCACACCGGCCGTCGAGGAGGCGCTGGCGCTGCTCGCGGCGGGGAAGCTGAAGGTCTCGATCCACCGGACCTTCCCGCTGGCGCAGGCCGCCGAGGCCCACCGGGCCAGCGAGTCGGGGCACCTGACCGGGAAGATCGTGCTCACCGTCTGAGCCGTCCTTCGCCGCCGGCCGTCCGGGGCGGGCCGTGCCGCCGCCCCGCGAACGGCCGGCGGAGGGTCAGGTCGCCTGCCAGTAGCCCATCGCCTTCACCCGCTCCTTGGGGACGCCGAGTCCGGACCGGACGAAGCGGGTGAGCTTCCTTGTGGTGGCGGTGTCGCAGGCGATCCAGACGTACGCCGACACCGGGTCGCCGATCAGGCCGGGCAGTGCGTTCCGCACCTCCGCCACCAGGTGCCCGCCGGCGTCCCGGCGCGGGACCCGGCGCACCTCGTGCCGGACCGGGTCGGCACGCAGTTCGAGGGCCTCGTCAGCCGGGTCGGGGGTCTCGAACCAGATGGTGGCCGGGACATCGGGCAGCGCGTCCAGCAGGGAGTTGACGGCGGGCAGGGAGGCCGGGTCGCCGATGAGGATCAGCCGTGACGGCGGCGGGGCCGGGGCGGTGAAGCCGGTGCCGTAGACGGTGGCGGTGATCGTGTCGCCGGGCTCCGCGGCGCGCGCCCAGTCGGCGGCCGGACCGTCGTGCAGGGCGAACTCCAGCCCGATGGTGCCCTGTCCGGGGTCCGGGTCGGTGATGGTGTACGCCCGCTGGTGCGGCCTGCCCTGGTGCTCGAACCAGAGGCGTACCCACATGGTCGGGTGGGTGCCGAGGGCGGCGAGCAGTCCGCCGTCGGTCAGCCGCAGGCGGTGGAAGCGCGGGGTGACCTGCTGCGTGGCGGTCACCGTGAACGTGAAGTTCCTGGCGCCGATGAGTTTGAGCACCACGCCTTCCCAGCCGTGCCCCATGGTCGTCTCCCTCGCTGCGGTCTCCGGCGTCTGGCGTTGAGTTAGGTTAGCCTAACCTAAACGACAGAGGGAGCCGGAGTGCGCAGCGAGGTCTACCGGGACGACTGGGGGATACCCCACCTCCGGGCCGGGAGCGCCCTCGCGCTCGCCCATGCGCAGGGCCGCAACGCGGCGCACGACCGGGCCTGGCAGATCGAGACCGAGCGGCACCGGGCGGCCGGCACGACGGCCGCCTTCCTCGGACCGCAGGCCGTCGGCTGGGACGTCTTCGCACGGCAGGCGATGATCGAGGACACCGCCCGGCGCTGCCACGCCCGGCTCGACGCGCGGACCGCGCGGTGGGTGGGCGCCTATGCGGCCGGGGTCAACGCCGGGCTCGGCGAAGGGGTGCGGCGCGCACCGGAGTTCGCGGCGACCGGGCTCGCGCCGGGCCGCTGGCGGCCGTGGACGCCGCTGGCCGTCTGGATCTCCACACACATCCTCTTCTCCGGCTTCCCGGCGAAGTTCTGGCGGGACATGGTCGGACGGCGGCTCGGCGAGGCGGCCGTCGCGTACTTCGCCACCGACGGCACGGGCACCGCGGGCAGCAACGGCTGGCTGCTGACCGGCGAGCGGACGGCCTCGGGGGCGCCGCTGATCGCCGGCGACCCGCACCGCCTCATCGAAGCGCCGGGCGTCTACCAGCAGATCCACCTCGCCTGCCCGGAGTACGACGTGGTCGGCCTGGCGGTCCCCGGCGTCCCCGGCATCGCCCACTTCGGGCACACCGGCCACGTCGCCTGGGCGATCACCAATGCGATGGCGGACAACCAGGACCTCTACGCGGAACGGCTCCGCGACCGGGCCGGCTCGCTCCAGGCCCTCGGCCCGGACGGCTGGGAACGGGTCGCCGCCGGTACGCAGACGGTGGAGATCGCCGGTGCGGCCCCGCTGCGCGTACCCGTCCTCGAAACCGCCAGGGGGCCGGTGATCGCGGGCGCGTCCCCGGCGGACGCGGTGCCCTTCCCGGCGGACGGGGCGCGCTTCCCGGCGGGCGGAAACGGTGCGCCGGCCGGCTGGGATGCGGTCAGTCTGCGGTGGGAGGTGCGGGTCACCGGGGACCTGGGGTTCGCCGCGCTGCCCGCGCTGCTGGCGGCGCGGACCGTGGCGGACGTGGGGCGGGCACTGGACGCCTGGGCGGAGCCGGTGAACGTCGTGCTCGCCGCCGACACACGGGGCGGAGTGCTGCACCGGGTGGCCGGGCGGGTGCCGCTGCGGGACGCGGGCAACGGGCTGCGGGTGGTGCCCGCGTGGGAGCCGCGCCACGCGTGGGGACCCACGGACGCGCCCCTGCCCGAGGCCCCGGTCCACGGCGGCTTCGCCGTGATGGCGAACGAACGCGGCCTCGCGGCCCCGCTGGGCGTGGAGTTCGCCGCCCCGCACCGCGCCCGCCGGATCGCCGGACTGCTCGCCGCCTCCCGCGGCTGGACCGCCAAGGAGATGACCGCCATCCACGCGGATACGTATCTGCCCGGCGCCGAGGCGCTGCTGGCCGAACTGGCCGCCCTCACGCCCGCCGCCCTCAGCCCGGGCGCGGCCCGGCTGCGCGGGCAACTCCTGGGCTGGGAGCGCCGGATGGACGCGGACAGTACGGACGCCGCCGCGTACGCCGAGCTGCGGACGGCCGTGGTGCGCGGCCTCGCCGCCCACCCGGCCTTCGCCCCGCTCACCGGACCGCCGCCGTACCCCGGGGTCTTCCAGCCGTGGCTCGCGCCGCTGCCGCGGATCGGGTTCGCGCTGGAGAGCGTGCTGACCCGCGGGCCGCTGCCGGCCGCCGACCGGGCCGCGATCGTCCGCGCGGCCCTGGAGGAGGTGGCGGCCCGACCCGGGCGACCCGCCTGGAAGGACCTGCACCGGCTCGCCGCCTGGTCCGCACTGCCCGGCGCCGTTCTCCCGGCGCCCGGCCTCGGCGGCGACCACGACTGTGTGCTGTCGACCTCCAGCGTCCCCGGCGTCACCCACACGAGCGCACGCGGGTCCGCCGCCCGTTTCGTCTGGGACCTGGCCGACCGCGCCGAGAGCCGCTGGATCGTGCCCTTCGGGGCCGACGGCGTCCCCGGCACACCGCACCGCGACGATCAGCTGCCCCACTGGCTGAGCGGCGAACTCGTCCCCGTGGTCACCGACTTCGACCTGCTGACACTCACCGAGGAGCACCCCACACCATGAGCACCACCACCGTGTACGAGGAGCGCGTCGAGCCATTCGGAACCGTCACACTCGCCCCGGTGCGGCCGGAACGGGACACCGGCCTGCTGCACCGCTGGGTCACCGAGGAGCGCGCGGCCTTCTGGGGCATGCGGGACGCGGACCGGGCCCGGGTGCACGAGATCTACGCCTACCTCGACTCGCTCGACACCCACCACGCCTATCTGGTGTCGCTGGACGGCCGGCCGGTGGCGCTCTTCCAGACCTACCAGCCGCAGGCGGATCCGATCGGTGACTTCTACCCGGTGCGGCCCGGCGACGTCGGAGTGCACCTGCTGCTCGGACCGCCCGACCCCCAGGTGCCCCGCCGGGCCGGCTACACCTCCGCCCTGCTCGGTGTGCTGCTGCGCTTCGTACTGTCCGACCCGGACTGCCGCCGGATCGTCGTGGAGCCCGACGCCCGCAACGACCGGGCCGTGCGGCGGATGGTGCGGACCGGCTTCACCCTCGGCCCGGTGGTCCAACTCCCGGACAAGCGCGCCCAGTTCGCCTTCCTGGAGCGTGCCTGACGGTGATCGCGGCGGGGCGGGCGCCGGCCCTGCGGCCACCGCCCGCCCCGTCACCGCCCGGCTGTCAGCTGCCGAACACCTGGAACTCGTAGAGCGAGTAGCCGTACTGCGTGGCCCGCTGGGTGCCGTTCACCCGGACGTAGCGGCCGGAACCGGAGACGTTGAGCGTCTGGTTGCCGCCCGTTCCGGTGGTGGTGGAGTAGACAGTGGTCCAGTTGGTCCCGTCGTTCGACGTCTGGATCTGGAACGCCTTGGCGTACGCCGCCTCCCAGTTGAGCTTCACCTGGCTGATCGTGTGCGTTCCGCCGAGGTCGACCCGGAGCCACTGCGGGTCGCTGAAGGCGCTGGACCAGCGGGTGGTGGTGTTGCCGTCGGTGGCGGCGGAGGCCGGGGTGCCGGCGTTCTCGGTCGAGGACGCGGTGGTCGGCCTGCCCTGGGCGAGGTTGCTGCCGGCGGGCGGGGGAGTGGTCGTACTGCCGCTGCCCGGGCCCTTGTTGTAGACGGCCACGTAGTCGATGTTCATCTGCCCGCCGCTGACGGTGGCCGCGTTGGGGCCGCCGCCGAAGGCGTCGGGGAAGCCGCCGCCCATGGCCAGGTCGTAGATGATGAAGAACGGGTGGTCGACCGCGTTCGCCCAAGTCGTCGCGTCCACCTGGGTGGAGTTGACGGTGAAGTAGTTGGCGCCGTCGAGGTACCAGCGGATCTGCTCGGGCGAGGTCGAGCGGTCGATCTGCACGGCGTAGGTGTGGTAGCCGGTCTGGCAGCCGGCGCAGGCACGCTCGCCCGAGCCGATGCCGGTGGTCTCGTTGCAGGGGCCGCCCTGGCCGACACCGCAGTGCAGCGTGCCGAAGACCGAGCTGCGGGAGTTGATGTCCTCCAGGATGTCGACCTCGCCGGAGCCGGGCCAGCCCACGCCGGACCGCAGCGTCGAGCCGAGCATCCAGAACGCCGGCCAGTAGCCGGCGCCGTTGGCGGTGGTCAGGTTCGGCTGCTGGATCGAGGACTGCATCATGACCACGCCGCCGGCCGGTGCGCCGTAGGTGGCCGCCTGGGTCTCGATGCGGCCCGAGGTCCAGCCGGACCGGGGGTCGGTGCCGGAGTGCAGCGCCTTGAGCACCAGGTGGCCGTTGCCGTCCTGGTAGACGTTGGCGGTGCTGTTGGTCATCGTCTCGATCTCACCGGTGCCGAAGCTGCTGCCCGGGCCGGTGTCGTACTTCCAGTTGCCGCCGTCCACGCCGGTGTTGGCGGCGCCGTTGAAGTCGTCGCTCCAGGTGGTGGTGAAGCCGGCCGGCGGGGCCGGTACCGCGTTGGGGGCCGCGGCGGCGGCCGGGGTGGCCGCGCCACCGGTGCCGGACGCGGCGGTGAAGCCGGCCAGGCTCAGCGCGCCGACGGTGAAGGCGGCGAGCGTGAGCCGCAGCCGGTTGCGGCGGCGGTGCGGGCGCGGGGCGCCGCTGCCGGGGTCGTGCGCGGCCGGTTCCAGATCTGGTGCGGGTCCGGTGGACATGCGTGGGTCTCCTGTCCGAAGAGCCTGTTGTGGGGGGTGCGGCCGCCTCGGGGCCGTACGGGTTGTCCGGGCCGGCCGCCCGCGGTCGGTGGCCGCGTACGCGGAGCCGGTGAACGGGCGGGTGGGGCGGGCCGGTTGGACGCGTAACCGTTTCCGGCGGCTCAGGGCGCGTGGAGGCGGTGCGCGGTGGCGGCCGTGTGCGCGACGCCGGCCGCGGAGTGCGGCACGGCGGCGGACCGAGCGCGGACCGGCCCGGCGGCGCGCGCCGGGGCCGGCCGGGAAAGACGGCCTGGCATGGCGTTCATGACGTTCTCCTGACCGGGTGGGGGACCGTGTGCAGGGTGGGGGGAAACGGCTGAGAGCGCTCTCTCGGTCAGGGAGTTGTCTAGTGCCCGCACCAACCCACGTCAAGACATCAGCCACAACTCCCACGTCAGCCCCACCCCTCACCCGCGAAAGCGCTTCCCTCCGGGGGCGGACCGGAATCCCCCCGGCCGCCGGGACCGGCGCGGCAGCGGCGTGGCGCGGCCCGTGCTGCGGGCGCGAGTCGGGCGCGGCGACGCCCGCGTCCGCGGGTGCGCGGGGGCTGCGAGCCCCGAGGGCGGTGCCGGAGGTGCGCGGGTGCGGCGGCGAGCCCCCGCGCTACCGGGACCGGCACGGGGGCGGGCGGGGGCAGTGTCCGGGCACGGGGCAAAAGGTGGGGCGGGCCTCCGGTAGGAGGTCCGCCCCGTGGGGTGCCGGCTGGTTGGGGGTTACGGCTTCACGCGGATGATCTGCGGGTCGTGGTCGCTGGTCTGGTTGGCGAACTCGGAGTTGATGTGGACCACGTCGTAGTCCACGTGCTTCAGGTTCGGGCTGACCAGGATGTGGTCAAGGACCTGCGAGTTGCCCTCGAAGACGTAGGAGTAACGCTCCTTCGCCGGGAGGGTGTTGACCAGGTCGGTGAGGACCTTGCCGTTGCCGGTGAGGCTGAGCACCGCCGGCGAGAACTGGTAGTCGTTGAGGTCGCCGAGCACCACCACATTCGCGTGCGGGTCGGCCTGCTCGATCTGCTGCACGAAGTCGTGCTCCAGGATCGCCTGACGGTTGCGCTGCACCTCGGAGCTGCGCACCGGCGGCTGGAAGCGGCTGTCGATCGCCTGGTCGCCACCCTTGCTGTCGAAGTGGTTGGCGATCACGAAGAGCTTCTCACCGCGGTAGGTGAACTCACCGGCCAGCGGCTTGCGGCTGGAGTTCCACGCCGGGTCGTTCGGCGCGATCCGGCCGGGGGAGGCGGTCAGCGCGGTCTTGCTCCCGGTGCCGGTGACGCCGACCGCCGTGGTGGAGTCCCCGCCCGGGCGGTCGACGAACCCGACCGTCCTGGGGTTGAAGAGGAACGCCTGCCGGATGTTGCCGCCCGGCTCACCGCCGTCCTTGTCGTTCACCGGGTCGATCTCGCGCCACGAGTACCGCGGGCCGCCCGCCGCCGCGATCGCGTCGGTGAGCTTCTGCAGCGTCTGGTCCGCGGCCACCGTGCCGTCGTCGGTGGCGCCGTTGTTGTCCTGGATCTCCTCCAGCGCCACGATGTCGGGCGAGCGCAGGTTCTTCACCAGGCCCTGGGCGAGCGCGTCGAACTTCGACTGCGGGTTGCCCGGCGCGAGGTTCTCCACGTTGTACGTGGCGATGGTGGCCTGACCCGAGGAGGGCTTCTCGGTGACCTCGGGCTTGATGCCGCCGCTCTTGACCGTGCCGATGGTGCGGGCCGCGATCGAGTACGTACCGGCGAACTGGTTGTAGTCCAGCGGTCCCGCGGTGGTGCCGCGCAGCGTGTCGCCGACGTTCGCCACCGGGAACGCCTCGGTGGCGGTCGGGATGAGCGACTGCACCATCAGGCGGCCCGAGTTGGGCTCGTCGTAACCGGTGTAGAGGGTCCCGCCGCGCTTGGTCGGATTCTGCTTCGGCTTGACTGTCACCCACAGCTCGCCGTACTGGTCGGTCGCGCCGACCACCCGGCTGTCGCCGATCTGGACGTTCATGCCCTCCAGCGAGGCGTAGAAGTCCAGCGCGTACTCGTCCGGCCGCAGCGGCAGGTCCTGGATGGTGCCGCCGCCGGCGCTCGGTACGAACGCGTCCGGCACGTCGCGGTCGTTGATGACGACCGGCGCGGGCAGCTTGTTGCCGCTGGAGACCACCGTGGCGGTCGCCTTGGTCAGCTCGGTGGTCGACTGCACCCCGGTGTCGGCGCCGCCCGGGTAGTACTCCTGAACGGTGCCGGCCACCGACACGCTGTCGCCGGCCTTCACCGGCGGGGTGGTGGAGCCGGTGAAGACGAAGATGCCCTCGCTGGTACGGGGGTTGGCGTCCGGATGCGGGTCCTGCACCCAGTAGCCCTGCGAGGAGCCGTACGCCCGTACGCCGGTGACGATGCCGGTCGCGCCGCTGATCGCCTTGCCGTTCAGCGGAGAGGTCCGGGTGTCGCCCTGGATGTCGTGGATCTTCGCCTCGGTCGCCGTGGGCGGTGAGGTCGGGGGCGTCGTCGGCGGCGTGGTGGGCGGCCCGGTCGGGGTGCCGCCGTCGCCGCCGGAGTTCTGCGGGGTCGGGTCGCCCGCGGTGAAGTCCGCCGCGTTGTCGTCGGTGTCGGCGAGCGAGGCGTTACGGGCCACCGAGGCGGTGTTGCTCGCCCCGGCGGCGTCGCCGCTGCCCTCGTGCACCAGCGCGGTGCCGAAGCCGACCAGGTCCTTGACCCGTGAATCGGCCAGGCAGTCCGCGGCGTTGAGGCAGGTCAGCGGGTCGCTGCCGGTGACAAGGGCGACCGTGCCGGTGGTGCCGGACATGTTGATGGCGCCGGTCGCGTCCGGCGCCGGCAGCGCGGTGGTGCCGCCGGTTCCGGCCGACTCCTGCACCAGGTAACGGCCGCCCGCGCCCAGCGAGCCGGTCAGCGCGGTGGCCTGCCACTTGGAGGACGCGGTGGGCGCGCCGGGCAGGTACTGGACGCTGTAGCCGCTCAGATCCACCGGTGTGCCACCGGCGTTGCCGAGCTCGACGAAGTCATTGGTGTACGTGGCGCCGGAGTTGCCGCCGCCGCCGTACACCTCGGCGATCAGGGCGTCGGCGGACGGCGACGCCATCGCGGCGTTCACGCTCAGGCCGGCCGCGGCCAGAACGACGGCGCCGGCTATGCCGATCGGCAGGACGCGCTTGCGGAACCGGGCCTGGCCGGGTCTCGCGGGGCGAGGCGTGGCCTCGGAGGGGTGCGACACCGGAGAAGTTCTCCTTCGTGCGGACGACATGACGTTACGGCGGTGCGCGACGGGGTCGGGTACGCACGCGAAGGTGCGAACGGCGCCCCGGTCCACCGCGGTGACGGCGCGTCAGCCCGTGAGGGAACGCGCGATCCCGGCAAAAGATACGCGCGTAGATCGTGCCGCAGAAGGAGTTCTCAGGTTAAATCTGGGTGCTGATCGCGACAGTTTGCCTGACCTCGACGCCTTTCGGTGTTCACTGTCCGACTCGTCCGCGGGAACGGGCGGGCGCTGTCGGGCGCGGTCGGGTGCCGTCGCGTGCCGTCGGGCGCTGCCTGGTCCTGGTCCGTCGTGCCGGGCAGGGCCGGGTCGCGGTCAGACGGCGGCCGGCTCCGGACGGATCCCGCGCATCCCGGTGATGATCAGCTCCACGCCCCGCCGGTAGTACGCCTCTTCGCTCGCGCACTCCGCCAGCGCGTCGGCCGCGGCCACCACATGCGGGTGGCGGCGGGGCGAGAGCGCGAGCAGGGCGGCCCGCCTGGCCCGTACCTCGTCCTCGTGCTGCTCCGGGCCGGCGGCGGTCCCGGTCCTGCCCGGCTCGGAGATGACCAGGGTGACCAGTGAGGCCAGAGTCTGGCAGGCCATCTCGGCGCCCTGCTCGGTGGACATCCCCGCGTCGGCGAGCAGCGCCAGCACCCGTTCGGTGAGGTCGAGGCCGGGCTCGGAGTTCAGAATGCGGGTGAAGAGCAGGATGGTGGCGTTGGGGTGCGGGCGCAGTCCGGCGAGTATCGCGATGAGCACGTCGTTCAGCTGCTCGTCCCACGGCCGGCCGTCGGGGGCGGGGACGGACACGTCGGCGAGCAGCCGCTCGGCGACCGCGTCGAGCAGCCCGTCCTTGTCCTGGAAGTGCCGGTAGAGCGCCATCGGCGTCACGTCGTGCTGCTGGGCCACCCGCCGGACGGTCAGCGCCTCCAGGCCCTCGGCGTCGGCCACCGCCAGTGCGGTGGCGATCAGCTCGTCCCGGTTCAGGCGCCGCTGGGCAGCCATGGTGTCCGCCTTCCGCTCGATCCGTCGTTCCCGCTCCACCGCCCGGCCGCTGGGCCCTGGCGGTGTGTACAGCGTACACATCGGCTGGGGGCCGCCCGGGGTCAAGGTATACGTCGTAAACAACTGCTGTATGGTGGCGCCGTAAGCATACGTCGTATACCTACGTGGAGAAACGTCATGCGACGCAGTCCCTGGGCCACCCTCACCGTGCTGGCCCTCGCCCAGTTCATCGTGGTGCTCGACGTCACGATCGTGAACGTCGCACTGCCCGACATCCAGAGCGACCTCGGCTTCAGCACCGACGGCCTGCAGTGGGTGATCAGCGCCTACACCCTGCTCTTCGGCGGGTTCCTGCTGCTCGGCGGACGCGCCGCCGACCTGCTGGGGTCACGCCGGGTCTTCATCGCCGGCCTCGCCCTGTTCGGCGTCACCTCGCTGGCCGGCGGCCTGGCCGGCTCACCCGGCCTGCTGATCGCGGCCCGCGCGGTCCAGGGCCTCGGCGGCGCGCTGCTGTCGCCGGCCGCGCTGTCCATCCTCACCGTCACCTTCGAGCACGGCAGGCGGCGCAACATCGCGATGGGCGTCTGGGGCGGCCTGGCCGGCCTCGGCGGCACCCTCGGTGTGGTGGCCGGCGGCCTGCTGGTCGACTCGTTCAGCTGGCGCTGGGTGTTCATCGTCAATGTGCCGATCGTGGTCGCGCTGGTCCTTGTCACCCCCGTCTTCGTCCGGCACATCGCGCCGCACCGGGGCAACCGCTCCTTCGACCTGCTCGGGGCGGTCCTCGGGACCGGTGGCCTGCTGGCCCTGGTCTACGGCGTGGTGCGCGCCGAACCCGTCGGCTGGTCGTCGCCCGAGGTGATCGGCTTCCTGGCCGGCGGTGTGCTGCTGCTGACCGGCTTCGTCCTGGTGGAGGCGCGGGCCAAGGCCCCGCTGGTGCCGCTGGGGCTGCTGCGGTCCCGCGCGCTGAGCACCGCGAGTGGCGCGCTGGCGCTCAACGGCGCGGCCTTCCTGTCGATGTTCTTCCTGACCGCGATCTTCCTGCAGCAGGTGCGGGGCGGCTCCGCGCTGCGGGCCGGCGTCGAGTTCCTGCCGATGGGCGGCGCGGCGATCGCCGCCGCCGTGCTCTGCACGCCGCTGGTCGGCCGGTTCGGCACCAAGCCGGTGCAACTGGGCGGCGCGCTGCTCAGCCTCGCCGGGCTGGTGCTGCTCGCCCAGGCCGGCGCGCACGACGGGTACGCCGGCCGGCTGCTGCCCGGACTCATCCTCTTCGGCGCCGGCATCATCGGGGTCGGCGTGCCCGCGCAGATCGCCGCCGTGGTCGATGTCCAGCACCACGAGGCCGGTTCGGCCTCCGGCGTGGTGACCGCCTTCAACCAGGTCGGTGGCGCGCTCGGCCTCGCGGTGGTGAGCACCCTGTCCACCTCCCGGGTCAACGACGCGGTCGCCTCCGGTACGGGGCAGACGGACGCGCTGGTGCAGGGGTTCCACCGCGGGCTGCTGGTGGCCGCGGCCTTCGCCGTGGTCAACATCGCCATCACGCTGGCCGCGCCGCGGCTGTCCCCCGCGCCCGACCAGATCGCCGAGGCCGCGGCGGCGGCCTGACGCGCCCGGTCGGCGCCGGTCGGCGCCGGTCCGCGCTGGTCCCGTCCCGTCCGAACCGGTCCGTCCGATCCCGTCCCGTCCGAGCGCCGACCGGTCGCCCCTGCTGGCGAGTGACCCCCAACCCGCCGGGGTTTCCGCGGTGCCGGTGAGGGTGGCCCGGGCGAGTGTCGGCTTCATGAGAGAGCGCGACAACGAGGAAGCGCCGTCGGTCCGGGCGTACGCGTCGCTGCGGGCGGCGGTCCTGCACGGCGAGTTCCGCCCGGGCCAGGCGCTGAAGCCGCAGGAACTGGCCGGTGAGCTGGGCGTCAGCCTCGCGGTGGTCCGCGAGTGCCTGCTGCGGCTGGTCGGGGAGGGGCTGGCCGAACGGCTGCCGAACCGGGGGTTCGTGGTTCCCGAGGCGGGCGACGCGCGGTGGCAGGTGATCGCCGAGGCGCGGGCGGCGGTCGAACCCACGATGCTGCGCATGGCGGTCGGCCGCGGCGACCTGGAGGGGGAGACGCGGGTGCGCGCCGCCCACCACCGGCTCGCGGGCACACCGCTGTACGAGCACGACGGCGATGTCCACTTCTCGGACGCGTGGGCCGCCGCTCATCACGGGTTCCACCGTGCACTGCTCGACGAGTGCGGCAACGAGGTGCTGCTGGACACCTTCGAACGGCTGTGGACCGCCGGCGAGTTGTCCCGCCGGTGGTCGGCGGTGAGCGCCCCGGCCCGCGACTACCTGGCCGAGCACCGCCGGCTTGAGCAACTGGCGCTGAGCCGGCAGGGCGAGGCAGCCGCCGGCGCGCTCGTGGCCCACCTCACCGCCACCGCCACCGCGCTGACCGAGCGCCCCCCGCCTTCCGGGCACCCCCGGAAGGACGCCTGACGCGGATCGCGAACCCAGCACGGCGTCGGCCGGGGCGGCCGGGAAGTGAGTTGCGTCCGTTCGGAAAATCTTCGAACACCAACTCCTTCCGTGCGCCGTAACGGAACGAATCCGCGAACGCGTACAGCCGTTACCGGTCGTAGAGTGCTGTCTTCTTCCGTCCGATCCACGAAAGGCGGGGGATGGCCTTATCGTTTCGTCAACGGGCGCGAACGTATCGCCGACTCCTGCGGCCGCCCCCGTATGCGCGCACACCGAAACCTCGTGCGGAATCGCAGGTTCGGCCGGGAGGAAAGGACGCCGATGAAGCCCGGCGTGATTCTCGACAACCGCTACCAGATGGTGCGGCTGCTCGGCAAAGGCTCCATGGGCGCGGTGTGGCAGGGCAATGACCTCAAGCTGAACCGGTCGGTGGCGGTCAAGGTCGTGCTGGACCACACCGATCCGGTCCTCGTCGAGCGGATGGGGCGGGAGGCCACCGCGGCCGGGCGATTGTCCCACCCGCATATCGTCACCGTGCACGATTTCGGGCAGGCGGCATATGACGGTGAGACCGCCGCGTATATCGTCATGGAATTGGTCGACGGGCGCCCGCTGACCGGGGTGCTGGCCGACGGAATGCCGCAACTCTCGGTCGCGCTGGACTGGGCCCGGCAGATCGCATTGGCGCTCGGTGCCGCGCACGCGCCGGGAGTCGGCGTCGTCCACCGCGATCTCAAGCCGGACAATGTGCTGATCACCGGAGACGGCCTGGTGAAACTGGTGGACTTCGGCATCGCCCGCTTCATCGGCGAACACGGTGATGAACGGACCCTGGGGAAAAGGGAGTCGGGGACGGCGGCGGTCGCCGGCGCGGCCGGGTCCGTGCCCCCGGCCGGCGCGCCCGCCGGGGACCCGGCCACGGACGGCGCGGGCGGGCCGGGCCGGCTCCCCGTGGCCGGCGGGGAGTTCGTCGAGTACCGCGACGACTGGCAGGGTGACGACTGGCAGGGTGACGGCGGGCCGGGTGATGACGTCCGCGGCGATGACGGCGAGTACGGCGAGCACGGCGTCGTCGGCGAGCACGGCGCGTACGCGGCGCTCGGCGGCCTGGACACGCTGAGCGGCACCCCCGCGTACATGGCCCCCGAGCAGTGCCTGTGCAAACCCGTGGACCACCGTACCGACCTCTACGCGCTGGGCTGCCTCCTCTACGAGATGGTCACCGGCACCCCGCCGTTCGCCGAGGAGGGCTCCCCGCTGGCCGTCGCCGTCGCCCATGTGCACGACGCACCGCCCGCCCCGCGCAGCCGCAACGACTCCCTGTCGGTCGAACTCGACACGCTCATCCTGGACTTGCTGGCCAAGGACCCCGACGCCCGCCCCGCCGACGCGGCTTCCGTCTACCGCCGGCTCGGCGCCATCGCCACCGGCCTGCACGGTGCGGCACTGGCCGGCGTCACCACCCGGCGACCGCATCCGTGCCCCCCGCCTCCCTCGGCCGCCGACGACCCGGGGTACGCGGCGCTCCTGCGGCATTACGGCGGCGGCGACATCGCCGGGGCCGGGCGGCCCCCGGCCGAGGTCGTCCGATTATGGTGGGCCGCCGCCGCGGACCTCACCGAACTGCGCGGCCCGCACGACGAACAGACCCTCACCGCACGCCGCGCCCTCGCCCGGCATGTGGGCGCGGCCGGGGACCACGCGCTGGCCATAAGCCTCTGGCAGGAACTGATCCCCGATCTGCAGTTCGCCTGCGGCCACTTCCACCGCACCACCTTCACCGCGCAGCGCCTGCTCGCCTGGCACTTCGGCGCCGCCGGCCGTCCCGCGGAAGCGGTCCGGCTGCTGCTCGAACTCATCCCGGACGCCACCCGGTTGCTGGGCCGCCGGCACCAGGACGTCCTGGAGGCACGGCGCTTCCTCGTCTGGAACATAGGAGAACTCGGCCGGCACGCCCGGGCGGTACGGCTGCTCAGCAAGCTGGTGCCCGACCTCAACGAGGCGCTCGGCGAGCGCCACGAACACACCCTGGAAGCACGGCGGATGCTCGCCTGGAACACCGAGAAGTCCGGCCACCACGTGCGCGCGATCGGCCTGCTGCGGGACCTGGTCCCGGACGCGGCACGGGCGCTCGGCGCGGGCCACGAACAGTCGGTGGAGGCGCGCCGGCTGCTGGCGGAGTACACCCGCTGAGCGGTCGCGCCCGGGGAACCTGAGGAAGCGGCCAAGCGTCCGGCCGCACCTTCCGGCCGGGCGCCGGGTCGGGCGCCCGGTCGTACCTTCCGTCCGGTCGTACCTCCTGGCCGGGCGTCGGGTCAGGCGGAGAGCGGCGCGCTGAACTCGGGTTCCACCGCACAGGCGGCGGCCAGCTCGTCCATCGAGAGCCCGAGGGCCCCGGCCAGTGCGACCACCGTGAAGAACGCGGGGGTCGGGGCCCGTCCGGTCTCGATCTTGCGCAGGGTCTCCGCGGACAGCCCGGCCGCGGCGGCCACGTCCACCATGCTGCGGTCCCCGCGGGCAGCGCGCAGCAGCGCGCCGAGCCGCTCGCCGCGGCGCCACTCCTCGGGCGTCAAGGGGGTTCTCACCATGGCCCCATCCTAGACCCGCCGCACCCGGTGGCACGTGATACAAATACCGGTATAAGAATTGGAGTCCTGACGAGAGGCACTGTCATGGTCGAGATCAAGTCCGAGGCGGCGCTGGATGCCATGCGGGAAGCGGGCCGGGTGGTGGCCCGCGCGCTGGCCGCCGCCCGGGAGGCGGCGGCGGTCGGCGTAGCGCTGCTGGACCTGGACGAGGCGGCACGTACGGTGCTGAAGGAGGCAGGCGCCGGCTCGCCGTTCCTCGGCTACCGGCCGTCCTTCGCGCCCACCCCCTTCCCCGCGGTGATCTGCGCCTCCGTCAACGACGCGCTGGTGCACGGCATCCCGGACGGCTACCGGCTGCGCGACGGTGACCTGGTCAGCATCGACTGCGGCGCCGAACTCGACGGCTGGACCGGTGACGCGGCCATCAGCTTCACCGTCGGCACCCCGCGTCCGGAGGACGTACGCCTCATCAAGGCCACCCAGCGCGCGCTGGACGCCGGCATCGCGGCGGCCACCGTGGGGCACCGCATCGGCGACATCTCGCACGCGATCAGCACGGTGGCCGCCGAGGTCCGCTGCGGTATGCCGACCGACTTCGGCGGCCACGGCATCGGCCGCCGGATGCACGAGGACCCGCACGTCCCCAACTTCGGCCGCCCGGCCCGCGGTTTCCCGCTCCGTCCGGGCCTGGCGCTCGCCATCGAGCCGATGCTGATGTCCGGCGGGCGCAACACGTACGTCACCGACCCCGACGGCTGGACCCTGCGCACCTCCGACGGCAGCCGCGCCGCCCACATCGAGCACACCATCGCCATCACCGAGGCGGGCCCCCGGATCCTGACGGCGGTATAGCCGCCGGCGGCCTCGCGGTCACTCGTGACGCCGCCCGCCCGCCGGTTCCCGCCCCCGGCGAAGGCGCGTAATGGGCCCGGTGGGTGAAAGTGCGGGTTGTGTCGCGGGCGGCGGGGGTCCGGGCGCGGGGCGGGCCGGTCAACGTGTCGGAGAGTGCCCGCCGATGTGAACGGGCCGCCCCCACACCTGTGAGGTCCGCGTGATCGACACCCGCACCCTCCTGCCGCGCCGGCGCCTCGCGGGCGCCGTGCTCGCCGGCGCGCTGCTCGCCGTGACCGGCTGCTCCGACTCCGGCGGCGGAGGCGGATCGAGCACCACCTCGGCCCCCGCCACCACCGGCTCCGCGTCGGCCTCGGCCTCCGCGTCCGGCGCTGGCGCGGCCACCATCGTGATCAAGAACTTCGCCTTCCGCCCGGCCACGCTGAGCGTGCGCCCCGGCACCGAGGTCACGGTGATGAACCAGGACTCCACCACCCACACGGTGACCGCCACCGGCGCCAAGGCGTTCGACACAGGCGACATCGCGGCCGGGAAGACCGCGACCTTCACCGCGCCGGGAAAGGCGGGGAGTTACCCCTACATCTGCTCCATCCACACCTTCATGAAGGGCACGCTCACCGTCGCCTGACCCTGACCGGGGGCGCCGCTCACCACTGGTAGGGCAGGTACTTCCCGTCGAGGGTGATGACGACCCGGTCACCGGCCGGGTCGGGCACCCGCCGCACGTCCAGCCGGAAGTTGATCGCGCTCATGATGCCGTCGCCGCAGCTCTCGTGGATGAGCTCCTTGATGGTGGGCCCGTAGACCTGGATCACCTCGTAGAGCCGGTAGATCGTCGGGTCGACCGGCACCGCGGCCTCCAGCGCACCCCGGGTGGGCTGGAGCTGGAACGCCAGCGCGGCGTCGTCGCCGAGTTCGAGGAGCGACGCGGCACTGGCGGCCTCGTCCTTGCTCATCGGGTGCTGCCCGAGGAGCGCGGCCGTGGTCCAGGCGAGCGGCCGACCGACCGCTTCGGCGAGCTGCGCCCAGGTGACGCCGGTGGTCACTTTCGCCTGGCGGACGGCCTCGGCTGCCTGCTGCTTGCTCAGCACGTGCGACTCCATTCTGCTCGACGGGTCCCGCGGCACACCCTAGGAGCGCGGCAGCTCCCCGGACAACGGCGCGCCACCGCCCAGGGCCGGGCCGGAGCGCGGTCAGAGCGCGGCCAGCCCCGGCAGCAGGTCCGCCGCCGCGGCGACGTCGGCCGTCAGCGGACGGTCCTCGGCGAAGTGCGGGAGATCCGCGTCGAGTACGGCGAAGAGCGGACCGGCCGGCGGCCGCTCCGGCCGCTGCCGCAACGCGTGCACCGCCGCGACGAGTTCGCAGGCCAGCACGGCACGGTAGGCGTCGACCACCCGGAGCGCCTGGCGGACCGCCTGGGAGGCGAAACTGGCCGCTTCCTCAAGTCCCCTGGACATGACGGCGTGGCCCGCGGAGGCCGGCATCGCGCCCGCCCGGACCTCGGCGAGCGCCGAATTGGCGCTGTACTCCAGGATCATCATCCCGGAGCTGCCCGCCGGGCCCTGGGCCAGATACGGCCGCAGCCCGGTGATGTCCGGGTCGCCGAAGCCGGAGAGCCGGGCCACCGACAACTGGGCGGTCTGCAGGACGGCGAGGCAGAGGTGGTCCACCGCCAGCCCCAGCGGCGCCGCGAAGAAACCGCCGTGGTGATAGGCGGCCGGCCCGCCGTCCGGCCCCTCGTCGCTGATCAGCGGGTTCTCCGAGGCGGAGTTGACCTCGATGGCCAGGATCCGGCCCAGCGCGCCTGCCGCGTCGAGCGCCGGGCCGTGTGCCTGCGGGAAGGCGCGGAAGCCGAACGGGTCCTGGATGCGCCGGCCGGCCGCCGCCGGCCGTTCCGGGGCGCCGAGCAGCCGGCGCACCTCGGCCGCCGCGCGGACCACCCCGGGGTACGGCCGGGCCGCGTGCACGGGCGCCGCGTACGCCTGCAGGGAACCGCCGACAGCGGTCAGCGACAGGGCCGCCACCGCGTGCGAGGCGCGCAGCAGGACGTCCAGGTCGTGGCAGGCGAGCGCGGCCTGCCCGAGGGTGAGGGCGTTGCTGCTCATCAGCGCCAGCGCGTCGCCGTGCGAGGGCACGACGGGCGCGGGCACCGCGAAGGCCGCGGGCGCGTCCGCGGCGCCGCCCCGCGGGGAGCCGGCAGGCCGCGGCGCGTCGTCGGAGAGCCACGGCTGCTCCCCGATGACGGTGAGCCCGGTCTGCGCAAGGGCGGTGAGATCACCGGTGCCGACCGCGCCGTACTCGGTGACCGCCGGATGGACGCGCAGCCGCAGCGCCTCGACGAGCGCCTGCGCCATCGCGGGCTGCAGCCCCGAGCCGCCCGCCAGCACCTGGTTGGCGCGCACCGCGAGCATCGCGCGGACCTGGCGGGCCGGGAGCAGGGCGCCGACGCCGCCCGCGTGGCTGCGCAGCAGCCGCAGATCCTGGCCCGCCCGGTCCGCGTCGCTGAGGAACACCATCCGGTTGGCGCCGACGCCGGTGTCCCGCCCGTACATCCGGCCCGCCGCCGCGAGCCGCTGTGCGGTGTGCCAGGAGCGCTCGGCCCTGGCCACCGCGGCCGGCGGCACGGTGGGTTCGGCCAGCCCGTCGGCGAGCCGGGCGACGGCGCCGGCGTCCAGGCCGGCGCCGTCCAGCACCACGAAGGCCCCCTCAGCCGAGGGTGCCTTCGCGGGGTGCCGCGGGATCTCCGGTGCTGTTCCCATCGTGCCGCGCCGGCCGGATGCCGAGGCTCAGACCAGGCCGACCGAGGAGAGCCAGGCCTTCGCGACCACCAGCGGGTCCTTGCTCTCGCTCTGCACCTGGGCGTCCATGTCCAGCAGCGCGGCCGTGTCGAGCTTCGCGGACAGCGCGTTGAGCGCGTCCACTCCGGCCTGCGACAGCCCGGACTTGTAGACCAGCGGGATCACGTTCTCGAACCCGAAGAGGTTCTTCGGGTCCTGCAGGACCACGAACTTCTCCTTGGTGATGGTGGGGTCCGTGGTGAAGATGTCGCCCGCCTGCACATTGCCGTTCTTCAGCGCCGCCTCGGTCAGCGGGCCGCCGGCGTCAAGTGCCTTGAAAGCCTTGGGCGTCAGACCGTAGACCGACTTCAGGCCGACCAGACCCTGCTGGCGGGTCTGGAACTCCGGAGAGGCACCGATGGTGATCTCCGGGCCGGCCGGGGCGAGGTCGGCGATGGTGGAGTCCGAGGTCAGGTGGTACTTCTTCGCGGTGGCCGCGTTGACCGTGATGGAGTCCTTGTCCTGCGCCGGGGCCGAGTTGAGCAGGCCCAGCTTCGGGTCGAGCTTCGCGGTGACCGCGGCGTTGGTGGCGGTCTCCGAGGTCGGCGCGGCCTTGGGGTCGAGGTAGGCGAGCAGTGCGCCGTTGAACTCCGGCAGCACGGTCAGGGTGCCGTTCTTGAGCAGCCCGTAGGTGGTCTCGCGGCTGCCGATGTTCGGCTTGTACGTGACCTTGATCCCCTTGGACTTGAGCACCTCCCCGTAGAGGTCCCCGAGCAGGATGCTCTCGGCGAAGTTGTTGGAGCCGACGACCACGGTGTCGCCGCTCGCCTTGGACCCGGCCAGCGGGTCCTTGGGGCTGTCGGAGGAGGACGAGGAACAGCTCGTCAGCGATGCCGCGGTCGCGACGGCTGCTACAGCCACCCCGGCCAAACGCAGGCGTCTCGGGCTGGACCAGGCGCTCATCACGGGAGAAGTCACGGTTTCCGCTTCCGGGGTCGGAGGTTACGTCAAGGGAACGTGTGTGCTCATACGCGAGTTACCCAGCGATCCAATCCAGCCGGTTCGATCTCCGTCAAGAGCGGTCTGGTTACGATCAGTGTTACGGACCGGCTACGGCGTGAATCGGCCACGGTGGATCACAACCGGACGCCGGTCCGTAACAGAGACTTGATGATCCGGTCAGGTGCAGGCGGCGAAGACGAGGTAGTCTCCCGGACGTTGGTCACGGGGCCCAGACAACTGCCGTGCCGAACCGGTCGTTTCGGGTCGGTAACAGGCAGAAGCAGTCAATGCGCGCCTCAACCCTTTCCGGTTGTCGGCGACGTCACGCAGGAGGCTTGGTGTCCGTGGACGAGGTGGTCGCTCCGGCACGGCCGGTTCCCGAGCCGGACGGCGCGGGCGGCCTGCGGGCTTTCGCCGACAGGTGGCCGTTCCGCCGCAAGCTCAATGTGCTGGTCGGTGTGCCACTCGTGGTGGTCCTGCTGCTGCTGGCCTATGTGATCACCGGTCTGACCGGACAGGCCAGGGACGCGGCCGCCGCGGCCCGGCTGGTCCGCAACAGCCGCACGGTCGCCGAACTGATCGACCGGGTCGAGACCGAGCACCAGCAGGCGATCCTGCTGTCGGTGCGCTACGAGTCGGCCCAGAGCGGCAGGCGCCCGTCGCTGGACGCCTACCTCAAGGCGATGAAGGCCGTCGACGCCCAGACGGACACGGTCCGTTCGACCTTCGGCTCGCACCTGCCGGCCGCCGAGGCCCAGGTGCTCAAGGAGATCAACGGCCTGGGCAGCCTGCGCTCCACCATCGAGCAGAGCTACCTGCCGGCGGACAACATCGACCCCGCGTACACCGCGATCGTGGACGAGCTGATCGACGGCCTCGGCCTGGACCAGAAGTCGAACCCGGCCGGCGTCACCGGCAGCCTGCTGGACTCGCTGCTGCGCGCCGACGCCGCGCACAGCTCGCTGGAGACCAGCGTCTTCTCCGCGCAGACCGGTGACACCAACGCCCTCATCGAGTTCGTCGGCGCGGTCGGCTACACGCAGCAGTACACCTACCAGGTCAGCAGGTTCGGCCGGTTCGCCAGTGAGGCGCAGCTCACCCAGCTCGGCGGGATCGAGCAGAACCCCTCCTGGAACCAGGTCGCGCTGCAGTACGCCGGACTCCAGGTCGACCCCAGCGCGCTGGTCGCCAAGTCGCCGACCGAGGTGCGTACCGCCTTCAACGCGGCGCTGCGGGAGTACCCGACCTACCAGCAGCAGGCGGAGTCCCGGCTGCGGATCACCAACTCGCTGATCAGCCAGGTCGCGAGCCGCGCCGACCGGGCGTCGGACGACGCGTGGTGGCGTGCCGCCTGGCTGCTGTTCGGCGCGCTGGCCGGCTTCGTGCTGTGGCTCACCTTCTCGGTCGCGATCCGCCGTTCGGTGGTCCGCCCGGTGCAGGCGCTCACCGGAGCCGCGACGCAGGTCGCCGAGGTGGCCGGGGAAGAGCTCGCCCGGGTCGCCGACGACGACGCCGCCTACGCCGGCCCGCTGCGGCTGCGCGAGGTGCCGGTCACCGCCCGGGACGAACTCGGCGACCTGGCCGAGGCGTTCAACCGGGTCCAGAGCACCGCCGCGGCCCTGCTGGAGCGCCAGGTGCTCAGCCGCCGCAACGTCGCCGAGATGTTCGGCAACGTCGGCCGCCGGGTGAGCAACCTGACGGCCCGTCAGCTGACTTTGATCGACGCCCTGGAACGCGGCGAGACCGACACCGAACTGCTCGACCGGCTCTACCGGATCGACCACCTCGCGGTCCGCCTGCAGCGCAACGCGGACAGCCTGATGCTGCTGGCCGGCATCCGCGAGGCCGGTCTCGACGCCAGCCCCACCGAGCTCACCAACGTCGTCCGCGCCGCCCTGGGCCAGATCGAGGGCTACCAGCGGGTCGCGCTCTTCGCCGAGACCAGCGTCACCGTCGCGCCCGACATCATCGCCGACCTGACGCTGATGCTCGCCGAACTGCTGGAGAACGCGGTCGCCTTCTCACCGGCCCACAGCCCGGTCGAGGTGTCGGTGCGCAACAGCTCCGACGGCGCGCTGATCGAGATCTCCGACCACGGCCTGGGCATGAGCGCGGAGCGCCTCGCCGAGGAGAACGCCCGGCTGATCCGCCGTGAGCGGCTCGACCTGGCGCCCACCAAGGTGCTCGGTCTGTTCGTCGTCGGCAGCGTGGCCCGCCGCTGGGGCATCAGGGTCACGCTCTCCCGGACCCCTGGTGGCGGTGTCACCAGCCGGGTGACGATCCCCGCAGCGCTGATGCTGCTGATGAGTCCGTTCACGGCGCCGGACGAACGGGAGCGCGCCATGGAGAACAGCTCCCGGTCCGACGGCCACGGCCGGACCGCAGCCGGAGCCAAGGTCCCCCTGCCAGAACCGCGTACCGCGCTGCCGGCCGCCGCCTCCCGGCCCCGGACCGAGCCTGCCGTGCCCCGCTGGGCCGAGCCCGCAGCGGCCCGGCCGGAGCCCCCGGCCGGCGCGCCCGCCGCGGGCGCCCCCTGGCCCGCGGCCGAGCGGCGGCCGGACACCGGCGGGCTGCCACGGCGCGTCCCCGGCGCCCAGACGCCCGTCTCTGGCCCCTCCTCGGGCTCTTCCTCAGGCCCTTCCTCAGGCCCTTCCTCAGGCACTGAGCACGCCGACGAGCGCCCGTACGAGCGCGCCGAGGCACGCGGCCACGAGCGCGCACCCGAACCCCCCTCCGCGGCCCGTGGCGCCGCGCCGGAACCCCTCGCCGTCCGCGGCGCCGCGCCGGACGGGCCGCGGGGCGACGACGACGGTACGGTGCGCCCGCTGCGCCGCCGGGTGCGCGGCGCCACGCTGCGGACGACGGTCACCGACGCCGAGCGGCGTGCGGCACTGCTGGCGCCGCGCGCCGTGGACGCCGAAGAGGTCCGCTCGGAACTCGACGAATTCGAAGCGGCGGTGGAGCGGGCGAACCGTGACGCCGCGGCTGCTGGTAGAACGATCAACGGACCAGGGTCCCCGGAAGGAGCGGAACAGTGACAACGCCGACAGGTGAAACCCCGGCCGGGCAGGCCGCGCCCGGTGATCTGCGCGCCGCGGCAGCCGACTTCACCTGGCTGCTGAATCGATTCGCCACCGATACCGCGGGGGTGGTCGACGCGATCGCCGTCTCCTCGGACGGGCTGCTGATCGCCGTCTCGCAACTGCGCGACCCGGCGGACTCGGAACGGCTTGCGGCCATCGTCTCCGGCATGACCAGCCTGGCGGCCGGCGCGTCCGGCAACTACGGCCTGGGCGGCCTCAACAAGGTCATCATCGATCTGGAGCAGGGCCACGTCCTGGTCTCCGCGATCGGCAGCGGCGCCGTGCTCGGCGTGGTGACCTCCAAGGAGGCGAAGCTCGGCAACATCGCCTACGAGATGACCGTCTTCGCCAACCGGGCCGGCTCGGCGCTCAGCCCGCAGCTCGTGCTCGAACTCAAGAACAGTGTCGGTTCCGCGCCGACCAGGTGACCCGTCCGGGACCGGTGGAGCCAGGAAGGACACCCATGACGACGGGTGACAGACCAGTCGGCGAGGACGCCTTCCCGGAGCCACCGCCCGGTACGGCGGGACGCGCCCCGGCGATCCGGCCGTTCCTGGTCACCGCGGGCCGGGTGACGGGTGCCAGGTCGGGGCCGCCGATGCCGGTCGAGACCCAGGTCGTGACCACGGCCGCGGGCATCGAGGCGCTCGGCCGGCTCGCTTTCGAGCAGCACGACATCGTCGCCCTGTGCCGGCAGCCGCAGTCGCTCGCGGAGGCCGCCGCCCGGCTGCGGCTCCATTTGAACGTGGTCCGGGTCCTCGCCGAGGACCTCCAGTCCAGTGGCCAGTTGTCGGTGTACGTACCCAACACCGACGCGGCCCAGGACCCGTCAGTACTGCGAAGGGTTATCGATGGTCTCCGTGCCATCCCCGACTCCCGAGGGACACTCCGTGACACCTGAACCGCTGGCGGGCGGAGTTGCCCAGCAGACCGCCACCCGGCCGCCGATGCCGGTCAAGATGGTCATCGCGGGCGGGTTCGGCGTCGGCAAGACCACCACCGTCCGGTCGATCTCCGAGATCGTGCCGCTCACCACCGAGGCCGACATCACCGAGGTCGCGGCGGGGGTGGACGACCTCACCCACACCCCCGACAAGACGACCACCACGGTCGCCATGGACTTCGGCTGCATCACCATCGACGAGGCCCTGAAGCTCTACCTGTTCGGCACCCCGGGCCAGGAACGCTTCGGCTTCATGTGGGACGACCTGGTGGAAGGGGCGATCGGCGGACTGGTGATCGTCGACACCCGGCGGCTGGACGACTGCCACGCCGCGGTCGACTACTTCGAGCACAAGGAGATCCCGTTCGCGGTCGCGGTCAACGCCTTCGACGGCCGGATCCAGCACGAACTGGACGAGGTCCGCTGGGCGCTCGACGTCGCCGACCAGGTGCCGGTGATCGCCTTCGACGCCCGTGAGCGCGGCTCGGTCCGCGACGCGCTGCTGGTCGTCCTGGAACTCGCGCTGAGCCGGGTCGAGGGCTGACCGGGCGCCGCGGGGCCGCACCGGCCGCGTACGGGCACATCCCCCGATGTGCCCGTACGCGGCGAGGTGCGGTCAGCCGCGGCGCACGCCCGGCGAGACGATGAGCCGGCCCGCCACCCAGAAGAGGGCGATCGTGGCCAGCGCCACCGCCACCACCAGGCTCGCGCCGCCGACCACCTTCGTGTACGTGTGCTGGGCCAGCCCGTCGATGATGTAGCGCCCGAGGCCGCCGAGGCTGACGTACGCCGCGATGGTGGCGGTGGAGACGACCTGGACGGCCGCGGACCGCAGCCCGCTGAGGATCAGCGGCAGCGCCACCGGGATCTCCACCTGGAACAGGACACGCGCCGGGCTCATGCCCATCCCGCGGGCGGCGTCCACCGGCGCGGGGTCGACGTTCCTGACCGCCTCGTACGTCGTCACCAGGATCGGCGCGATGGCGAGGGCGACCAGCGAGATCATGGCCGGCGTCATGCCGATCCGGCCGGACCAGACGGTGATGAGCACCAGCAGGCCGAAGCTGGGCAGTGCGCGGGCGCCGGTGGAGAAGGCGGCCAGCGCGTAGCCGCCGCGCCCGGTGTGGCCGGTGAGCAGCCCGATCGGCAGGCCGATGGCGGCCGCGATGCCGAGGGCCGCGAGGCTGTACTCGACGTGCTGCAGCAGCCGGTGCGGGACGGAGTCGGCACCGTGCCAGTTGGCACTGTCGGAGTAG
This sequence comes from Streptomyces sp. NBC_01476, assembly GCF_036227265.1. Classification (NCBI taxonomy): domain Bacteria; kingdom Bacillati; phylum Actinomycetota; class Actinomycetes; order Kitasatosporales; family Streptomycetaceae; genus Streptomyces; species Streptomyces sp. NBC_01476. The sequence goes on from NZ_CP109446.1 coordinate 5,897,404, forward strand.
AAGGCGTTGATGAAGTGCAGGACGTTCATCGGACGGCGTCCTCCAGGGCGACCGCGGCGGGCTCGGGTTCCCTGGCGGCGGACCGGAACCGGACACCGCCGCGGCCGGGCCGGGCGCCGCGCGGCACCCACGGGGTGAGCAGGAACTGGACCAGCACCAGCAGGCCGTCGACGGCGATGGCCAGCAGTGCCGTGGTGACCACCGAGGTCACGATGAGCGGGGTGCGGTGGTAGAAGAGCCCGTCGGTGAGCAGATTGCCCAGTGCCCCCTGGTTGCCGATCAGGGCGCCGATGCTGACCAGGCTGATGCTGGAGACCACCGCGAGCCGCACCCCGGCCATGATCGCGGGCAGCGCCACCGGCAACTGGACCAGGAAGTACTTCCTGGCCGGCCCGAACCCCATCGCGGTCGCCGCGGCCAGCGTCTCCTCCGGCACCGAGCGGACACCGTCCACGATCGCCGGGATCAGCAGCACCAGGCTGTAGACGGCGAGCGGGATCATCACGGTGGTCTCGGTGGCGCCGGTGTAGTCGATGAGCACGACGAAGAAGGCCAGCGACGGGATCGCGTACAGGACCGTGGTCACCCACAGCACCGGCGAGTAGAGCCACTTGAAGCGGACACACAGCTGCCCGAGCGGGAGCGCGACCACCAGGCCGCCGAGGACCGGCACCAGCGCCTCCTTCAGGTGCAGCCCGATCAGGCCGGCGTAGGAGTGCTGGAGGTCGCTCGGAATGTCGAAGTAGGCACTCATCGCACGGCCCGCGGGTCGCGCCGTCCGGTGGCTTCGGTGCCGCGCTCGGCGTGCGCGGTACGGATGGCGCCCGCGATCGACTCCTGCGAGGTGACACCGACCACCCGGCCCTCGCCGTCCACGCCGACCGCCCAGCCGGTGGGGGAGAGCACCGCGGAGTCCAGCGCGTCCCGCAGCGACTCCCGGCCGAACTCGAAGGGCCGCCCGTGGGAGAGGAGTTCGCCGCGCGGGACGCTCCCGCCGCCGGCCTTGAGCGCCTTCGCCTCGGCCCAGCCCAGCGGCCTGCCGTCGGTGTCGGTGACCAGCAGGTACCGCAGCTCCGGGCTGGTCCGCTCGGCGACCTGCTGGGCGGTGGAGTCGACCGCGACGATCGGCGAGGTGGTGAGCTCCAGGCCGGCCGAGGTGAAGAACGACAGCCGGCGGATGCCCCGGTCGGTGCCGAGGAAGTCCTCGATGAAGGCGTCGGCCGGCGCGGAGAGCAGCTCGTCCGGGGGCGCGAACTGGACCAGTTCGCCGCCGGTCCGCATGACCGCGATCATGTCGCCGATCCGGATGGCCTCGTCGATGTCATGGGTGACGAAAACGATCGTCTTGCCCAATTCCTCCTGAATCCGGAGGAGTTCCGCCTGGAGGACCTTGCGGACGATGGGGTCGACCGCGGAGAACGGCTCGTCCATCAGCAGCACCGGCGGGTCCGCGGCCAGCGCCCTGGCCACCCCGACGCGCTGCTGCTGCCCGCCGGAGAGCTGGTACGGATAACGGGAGGCGAGGGAGGAGTCGAGACCGACCCGCTCCATCAGGTCCATCGCCCGCTTGCGGGCCCGGGAGCGGTCCCAGCCGAGCATGCGCGGGACGGTGGCGATGTTGTCGACGATGGTGCGGTGCTGGAAGAGGCCGGCGTTCTGGATGACGTAACCCATCGACCGGCGCAGCGTGTTGACCGGCTGGTCGCGGATGTCCGCCCCGTCCAGGAGGATCCGGCCCTCGCTCAGCTCGACCATCCGGTTGATCATGCGAAGAGTCGTGGTCTTCCCACAGCCGGAGGGTCCGACGAGGACGGTGATCGCGCCGTCCGGTATCTCCAGCGACAGGTGGTCGACCGCCGTCGTGCCGTCCGGGTACCGCTTGGTAACTGACTCCATGCTTATCAAAGTGCCGAATACCCTTCGGGATTGGGCATGAGTGGGCTTGTTTCGGACACCTTCGCACAAGCCATTGCGGAGGAAGTTTAGACCGCCCGAGTTGCGGTCTGTCATCGGTGGTGGCGGGTCTTCTGCGCGGAACGCCGCCCCGCGCCGGGGTCACCGGTGTATCGTTCGATCCCTGAAAAAGGGTGATTCGTTCACAGGCGGCTCGCCGCCGCTGGTCCGGACGAGGCAACGAGAAGGACAGCGGCAGGGATCTTCGAGCGATGCTGACGGCACTGCGGTACACGGTTCTCGGCCCGGTCCGGGTCTGGCGCGACCACCGGGAACTGGCGCTCGGCCCCCCGAAGCAGCAGGCCCTGCTCGCCCTGCTGGCAGTACGCGCCCCGGGGCCGGTCACCGTGCACGAGGCAGTCGACCTGCTGTGGGACGACGACCCGCCGGACAGCGCGGTCAACGTGGTGCACCGCCACATCGGCGGGCTGCGCCGGCTGCTGGAACCGGGCCTGCCGCCCAGAGCCGAGGGCAGCCACGTACTGCGTACCGGCAGCGGCTACCGGCTGGTGGCTGATTCCGGCTCCCTCGACCTCGCGCGGTTCCGCGAACTGCGCGGCGAGGGGCGGCGCGCCATCGCCGCGGGCGAGGCGGCGCGGGGAGCCGCGCTGCTCGTCGAGGCGCTGCGCCTGTGGCGGGGGCCGGTCACCGTCGGCGGCATACCGCACCTGCGCGACCATCCGGTGTTCGTGGCCGTGGAGAACGAGTACGCCGCCACCGTCAGGGAAGCCGCCGACGCCACCCCCTGGGAGGTCTCCGCGCTCGCCGAGGACGTCCTGGACGCCCTGCGCCGGGCAGCGGCGGGCCGGCACCGGCTGGACGAGGGACTGCAGGCGAGGATCGTCACCGGGCTCGGCGCCACCGGCCGGCAGGCCGAGGCGCTGCGGCTCTACGACACCGTCCGGGCCGATCTGTCCGAGGAACTCGGGGTCGACCCGAGCCCCGAACTGCGCGCCGCCCACCAGCAGGTGCTCCGCCAGGGCGCGGCCCCGCCCGCCCCGGCGGCGGCTCCCGGGCCGCCGGAGACCGGGAAACTCACCGTCCGGCCGGCCCAGCTCCCGGCCGACATCTCCTCCTTCGTCGGCCGCGCGGACGAACTCGCCCACTCCCAGGCGCTGCTGGCGCCCGACGACCAGGGCGCCCATGCCCCGGTGGTGATCGGGGCGATCAGCGGGATGGCGGGCGTGGGCAAGACCACGCTGGCGGTGCACTGGGCGCGGACGATCGCGGACCGTTTCCCCGACGGCCAGCTGTACATCAACCTGCGCGGCTTCCACCCCGGGCTGCCACCGCTCAGCTCGCCCGACGCCATGCGCGACGTGATCGACGCCCTCGGCGTGCGGCCCAGCCAGGTGCCCGAGCGCCCGGACGCACTGGCCGCGCTCTACCGCAGCCTCTTCGCCGGCCGGCGGTTCCTGATCCTGCTGGACAACGCCCGCGACTCCGAGCAGGTGCGCCCGCTGCTCCCGGCGGCGGCCGGCTGCCTCGCCATCATCACCAGCAGGCACCGGCTCGACGGGCTCGTCGTCGCCGACAACGCCCGCTTCATCCCGCTGGGCCTGCTCACCCGCGCCGAAGGCGTGGAACTGCTGGTCCGCAGGCTCGGCGCGGACCGGGTGGCGGCAGAACCCGCCGCCGCCGAGGCCATCGTGGACCTCTGCGGACGTCTCCCGCTGGCGCTCGCCATCGCGGGCGCCAGGGCCGTACTCCACCCGACCTTCTCGCTCGCCGCCATCGCCGCGGAACTCCGCGAGAGCCAGGGCGGCCTGGACGCCTTCGCCACCCACGACACCCGTACCGACGCCCGCAGCATCTTCTCCTGGTCCTTCCAGGCCCTCAGCCCGGCCGCCGCGCGGCTCTTCCGGCTGCTCAGCCTGCACGACGCCCCCGACATAGCGGCGCCGGCCGCCGCCAGCGTCGCCGGAGTGCCGCTGCGCGAGGCACGCCGCCTGCTCGCCGAACTCGTCGAGCACCATCTGCTCACCGAGTACGGTCCCGGCCGCTTCAGCTGCCACGAACTGCTGCGGGCCTACGCGGCCGAGCAGTGCGAGGGCCAGGACGACGAGGAGACCAGGGCCGCCACCCGCCGGCGGATGGTCGAGCACTATCTGCACAGCGCGCACACCGCCGACGCGCTGATCGCCCCGTACCGGGAGCGGGTGCCCCTGCCGGAACTGCCCGACGGCGTCTACCCGCAGGCGTTCGACGGGCAGATCGAGGCGGCCGACTGGTTCCAGCGCGAGCGGCAGGTGCTGCTGGCGATGGTCGAGCAGGCCGCGCGGCACTCGGCGGCCGGCGACGGCTCCTGCTGGAAACTCGCCGCGACCCTGGAACTCTTCCTCGACCGGCACGGGCGCTGGCAGGAGCAGCACCACATCCAGACCACCGCCCTGGAGGCCGCCCGCCGTACCGGCGACCTGCCCGGCCAGGCGAACGCGCTGCGCGCGCTGGGCTTCGCCGCGTGCCGGCTCGGCGCGCACGACGAAGCGCAGCGCCACCTCACCCAGGCCCTGGAGCTCTTCGGCATCCTGGACGACCCGATCGGACAGGGCCGCACCCACCGCTACTGCGCCTTCCTGGCCAATGTCATGAAGGACCACGAGCGCGCGCTCGACCATTACCGGCTGGCGGCGGAGTGCTACGTGCCGACCGGTTACGCCAGCGGGCAGGCGGCGGTCCTCAACGAGATCGGCTGGACCCATCTGCTGATGGGCGACTACGAAGCGACGCTCCTCCACTGCGAGAAGGCGGTCGCCAAGCACCAGGAGATCGCCGACCTCAGCGGCGAGGCCGCCGCCTGGGACAGCCTCGGCTACGCCCAGCACCACCTGCACCGCTACGAGGAGGCGCTCACCGGCTACGGGCACGCGATCGACCTCTACCGCCGGATCGGGGACCGCAGCCTGGAGGCGGACACCCTGGTGCACGCCGGGGACAGCCACCACGCCCGGTCCGCGCCACGGCAGGCCGAGGAGGTCTGGCGGCAGGCCCTGGAGCTGTACGAGAGCCTGGACCACCCGGACGCGGCAGGCGTACGGGAGCGGCTGCGGCGCCTGGCCGAGGACGTCACCGCGCGCTGACCGGCGGACCGGGATGCCGGCCATGGGCTTCAGCGCTCCGCCGTCTCGCCGGCCGGCGCGACCGCGGAGGGACAGTGACTCACGGGGCCTACACGGAACGCGGCCCGGGAAGGTTCACACCCGGGCGGAATTCGTTCAGGCCGCGGTCGCCCGGACGTCGGACCGCAGCTTCAACAGGGCATAGTGCTGGCGGGACTTGACGGTCCCGGCCGGCACCCCGAGCAGGCCGGCGGTCTCCTGCACGGTGCGCCCGCACAGATAGGTGTGCACCAGCACCTCGCGGTGTTCACGGGAGAGCAGCCGCAGCAGCCGGGCCGACTCGACCGAGGCGAGCACCGCGTCCGTGTGGTCCCGCTGGGTCAGGTCGTGGGCCCCGGCGTCGATCGTCTCGTACCGCACCGCGGGACTGCGCAGCCGGTCCACGACCAGATTGTGGGTCACCCTGAGCAGCCAGCCCCGTATCGACCCCTCCGTGCTGTACAGCCGGTCGGTGTGCGGCCAGGCCCGGATCAGGGCCTCCTGGGCGATGTCCTCGGCGATGTGGTGGTCGCCGAGCAGCCGGGCCGCGTAGGCCGTCAGCGCCTTGCGGTGCTCCGTCACCAGCGAGTGCAGGAGTTCGGGGCGCGGTGCGGGAGGATGGGAGGCCGCCACACGTGTCTTCATGGTCCTGATTCCTCAGCGGGGTGTTCCGTCTCTGAGGGAAGACCGTAGGCAGGGCGCAGTGCCGAATCAGTGCCGTTTCTGTGCCGTCCGGGCCCGGCGGCAGGGGCGCAGGGCGTCACCGTACCGGACGGTGAACCGCGCCGGGCCGGGGCCCTGCCGGCTGCGCCGCGGGTTCAGCGCCCGACGGAGGACTGCCCCGTGGGAGGGACGCAGGGCAGCGGATCCGCGGCGCCGTTCGCCAGGGTCTCCCGGAGCTGCACGGTCGACAGCCCCATCGACACGTCGCTCTCCGGATTGATCCACAGGGCGGTCTCCCGCGGCAGCAGGGCCAGTAGTCCGGCGCTGTCGAGCGGCAGCAGCCGGGAAGCGGTCGGCGGGGCCTGCCGGGGGTCGGTCAGCACCGTGACGTACGGGCCGTCCTCGTCCTGGTACGTGGTCGGTTCACCGGTGGCGTCCGCCGGCAGGTACACCGTGGCACCGGCCAGCGCGGCCAGCACTGTGGCCTGCGAGCCCTGTCCGCTCGCGGCGGCGCGCATCGCGGCGTCCACCGGGTCGGTCGGCAGCCCCGGCGCGTGGTCCGGCCCGGCGGCCGGGTCCGAGAAGAGCAGGCTCAGCGGCGAGGGCCGGTAGTCCGGGTTCGTCACGAACTCGCCCGCGCCGCCGTGCGCGTCCACCGGCCAGGCACCGATCACGGCGTGCGGCGGCACCGCGCCGTCCGGGTCGTACCCGGGGTCGATCGAGTACAGCCAGCTCCCGGCCGGCTGCCGGCCCCGTACGGGGGTGCTCCCGGTGAGCGGCGGTTCGAAGCGACCGCTGTGCTGCTCGGCCGCGTGGGCGTCTTCGGTCATGTCGTTCTTCCGTCAGGTCGCGGGTCGCCGGTGTTCTCCCCCTACACGGAAGCGGCCTCCCGGAACGTTCAGTTGAATTCCGAACTCTTTTCCGGGCGGCCCGCGGCCTTCGGCGCCGTCAGTAGTGAATGGGCCCGCGGGCGCCGCCGCTGGCGATCACCGGGTCGCCGTTGAGCGCCACGCTCCTGGGGCTGGCCAGGAAGGCGACGACGTCGGCGACCTCCTCGGCGGTCACGATGCGGCCGATGGACACTCCCGCGGCGATGGCCTCCTCCAGCTCCGGCACGGTGACGCCCCGGGCGCCGGCCATGGTCGCCAGCGTCCGCGGGGTCCGCTCGGTACGGGTCATGCCGGGGTGCACCACCACCACGTTGACGCCCTGGGGGCCCAGCTCGTCGGCGAGGTTCTTGGTCAGCGCGGCCACCGCGACATTGCGCACCGAGCCCACCAGCGAACCGGTCTGCCGGGCGGCACTCCCGCTGATGTTGACGACACGGCCCCAGCCCTGGGCGGTCATGGCCGGCGCGAAGGCCCGCGCGGTCCGCAGATATCCGCGGACCTTGACGTTGATCTCGGCCTCCAGCGCGTCCTCGGGGAAGCTGCCGCTGCTCGCGGTCGCCGCGGAGTTGACGAGGATGTCGGCCCCGCCGAACTCCCGCAGCACCTCCTGCGCCATGGCGGCCACCGACGCGTCGTCACCGGTGTCCGCAGGCACCGCGATCACCCGCCGGCCGCTCTCCGCGGCGATCCGCCCGGCCGCCTCGGCCAGCCGGTCCGCGCCGCGCGCGACGAGGGCCACATCGGCGCCCTCCGCGGCCAGCACCCGACCGACCGCGAACCCTATGCCCTGGCTGCCGCCCGTCACGACGGCCCGCTTGCCGGTCAGCTGGAGGTCCACGCGATGTCCTTCCGACGTTCTCCCACGGCCCCGGAACGGCCCGGGCGCACACCCCCACCATCGCAAAGCGGGCCGGCGGTGACGCGCGGCGCCCCCCTGCCCGTGCTTTTGGTCCGCTATGGACTCCCTTGTCGGCCCCCTATTGACGGGCGGTGCGGTTTTTGTGTTCAGACAATGGTGCGCCGGTGTTCAGTTGCCCTCACTTCTCCCTCCTGACGGGGTCTTGCAAAATAGCGGGGATGTCGTTGTGATGAATGCGCTGTCCTCCCACGGCGCGGAAATCCCCCCACTGATTGCTGAGGAGCTGGCGTGCGCAGCATGCGGTCATCGACGAAGAAATCCGGAAAAGCGGCAGTCCGTCCGGCGCGGCCGAGAAGGGTCCGCCGGTCCGCCCTGGCGAGCGCGCTGGGCGCCGCGGCGCTGGTCCTGGCGCTCCCGGCGAACGCCCATGCCAACGTCCTGCAACTGCTGCCGCAGAACGCCGACGGACTCGAACAGACCTTCTCGCCGGCCTACGACTACGACACCGACGGCTGCTACGCCACCGCCGCGATAGGCGCCGACGGCACCATCAACCCCGGCCTCAAGCTGGGTGGCGACGTCAACGGCCACTGCCACGACTACGCCCAACTGGCCAACGCCAACACGTACTCCCGCGAGAAGTGCAACAACGACTGGTGCGCGGTGGTGTACGCGAGTTACTTCGAGAAGGACCAGGCCACGCTCGGCCCCGCGGCCATCGGGCACACCCACGACTGGGAGCACGTCGTGGTCTGGATCAACAACAACCAGGTGCAGTACGTCTCGGTGTCGCAGCACTCCGGCTACCAGGTGGCCGCGAGTTCCGCCGTACGGTTCGACGGCACCCACCCGAAGATCGTCTACCACAAGGATGGCGTCTCCACCCACGACTTCCGTTTCGCCAACAACAACGACGAACCGCCGGAGAACGCCACCGGTGGCTGGTTCTATCCGCGCCTGGTCGGCTGGAACGGATACCCGGCCGGATTCCGCGACAAACTCCTGAACGCCGATTTCGGTGAAGCCACCATCAAAATCGGTGACGGCGACTTCGAGTACGCCCTCGCCCACTCCATGCCGTCCGGAATCCCGTTCGACCCCAACGCGTGACCGCCCGCCCGGAATGCCCCCTCACGCACCGCCCGAGGGGGCATTCCGGACCGGCGCGGCCACCGGCGCCTAGGCGGCAGGGGCCGGGGTGAGGACGCGCGCGAGCCAGTCGGTGCGGGCGCGGCGGGCCGCGGCCGAGACGCGGGTCTGCGGGTAGAGCGCGTCGAATCCGTGGAAGCCGCCTGCCCAGACGTGCAGTTCCGCCTGGCCGCCGGCCGCCCAGATGCGGGTGGCGTAGGCGACGTCCTCGTCACGGAAGACCTCGGCCGAGCCGGCGTCGATATAGGTGTCCGGCAGACCCGAGAGGTCGTCGGCGACCGCGGGGGAGACATAACCGGACACCTGCCCGTCCTCGGTGTCGCCGAGCACGGACCGCCAGCCGAACTCGTTCATCTCGCCGGTCCACACGCCGGGCGTGCCGGAGTACTGCCGGCTGGAGGTCGTCACGTTGCGGTGGTCGAGCATGGGGTAGATCAGCACCTGCGCGGCGATCGCCGGGGCCCCGCGGTCGCGGGCCATCAGGGCGAGTCCTGCGGTGAGCCCACCGCCGGCGCTGGCGCCCGCGACGACGATACGGGCCGGGTCGATGCCCAGTTCGCCGGCGTGCTCGGCGACCCAGAGCAGCCCCTGGTAGCAGTCCTCGACCAGGGTCGTGCCGGTGGCCTCCGGCGCCAGCCGGTAGTCCACGGTGACCACGACGGCGCCGAACCGGTCGAGCCACTCCAGCGGGATGTCGAGCTGGGCGAATCGGTCGCCCATCACCATCCCGCCGCCGTGCATCCAGTAGACGCACGGGGCCCCGGTGGGGCGGTCGGCCCCGGCGGGGCTGAAGACGGACAGCGGGATCTCCGCCCCGTCCGCGCCGGAGACGGTGACCTCGCGCCGGTCGACGGCGCGGCCTTCCAGGAGGGGGTCGGCCGGGGCCGACGGCAGCAGGCGCAGCTGCGCGAGCAGGTCGGCGTTGAGTTCGCTCATGAGCGGCATGTCGGCGAGCAGCGCTCGCAGTTCGGGGTCGAGGTCGGGGCGGGCGAGAGTCATGGCGGCCGTCTTTCGTCGGATGGTGATGGCTGGGTCGGGTGGTGCCGGCTGGTCGGGCGGGGAGCGGGCCGGTCGACCGGCGCTGCCGCCGGTCGAGCGGGCCCGCAGGAGGTGCGGGGGATACGGGTGGTTCGGGGGGCTTTCCGGACACACCGGCGGCGGGCCGCCGGGCCGGAGCGCGGAAGGACCGGTGCACGGATCCCTCAGAAGGCGGCCTTGCCGCGGACCGGCACGTAGTCGGTGTACTCGGACTCCTTGGCGAGCATGCCCCCGATCCGCGCCACGATGGCCTGCGCGGCCTCGCCGGCGAAGATCCGGTGGTGGTCCTCCTCGCTGGTCCAGCCCTCGGTGACATGGACGATGTCGGGGTCGGACGCGGACCGGCTGACCAGGTAGACGACGCAGTACTCGCTCGCGCCGGGGCTGCCCTCGTCGAGACCGGTCAGCAGCAGCTCGACCAGTTCGTCGCCCGCGCCGGGCCGGGCGGTCAGGGTGGCGTTGAATCCGTAGGTGGCGTTCATGATCGTTGTCCTCTTCTGCCGACGGGCTGTGGATGTCCGCTTCTGGATCGGGGGCCGTTTGCCTGCCCCCTGGATTCCAGTGATTCCATTGAACCGTCGTGACCTGCGGAAACGGTAGAACGATGCTCGCCGCTGCTTGCACAATCCTCTCGCCCCCTGGAGCAGCGGCCCGGTCGGGTGCTGCAATGGAGGCATGCACCTCGACGAGTTCCGTACCTTGCTGGCCCGGCACGCGCGGGCCGACTGGACCACCGCCATCGACGGCGTCCTCATCTCGAAGGTGGACCGGGCGGACCCGCCGGCCCCGGCGATGTCCGGCGCGGTGCTCGCGGTCATCGCCCAGGGCGCCAAACGCCTCGCGCTGGGCGACCGCGTCTTCGAGTACCGCGCCGGGCAATACCTCGTGGCCTCGATGGACCTGCCGGTCACCGGTCAGTTCACCGAGGCCGACCCGGAGCACCCGGCCATGGGGTTCGGGCTCACGCTGGAACCCGCCATGGTCGCCGAGCTGCTGCTCCAGGCGGGACCGCAGGACGTCCCCCGCGACGGCCAGGGCGCGGTGTCGGGCATCGCGGTCAGTGACGCCTCCGACGAACTGCTCGACGCGGTGATCAGGCTGCTGCGTCTGCTCGACCGGCCCCGCGACCGCACGGTGCTCGCCCCGCTCGTCAAACGGGAGATCCTGTGGCGGCTGATGACCGGCGAACAGGGCGGCGTCGTACGCCAGTTGGGCCTGGCCGACAGCAGCCTCAGCCATATCGCGCGGGCGGTGCGGTGGATCCGTGAGCACTACGCGCAGCCGTTCAAGGTGGAGGACGTCGCGCAGCTGGCCGGGATGAGCGTCTCCGCCTTCTACCGCAACTTCCAGGCGGTGACGGCGATGAGCCCGATCCAGTTCCAGAAGCAGATCCGGCTCCAGGAGGCCCGGCTGCTGCTGGCCACGAACCCCAAGGACGTCACCGGGGTCGGTCACCGGGTCGGCTACGACAGCGCCTCGCAGTTCAGCCGCGAGTACCGCCGCCAGTTCGGCGCACAGCCGAGCCAGGACGCGATCCGCCTGCGGCGCACCACCCCGGTCGCAGCCGGCGTCCTCCCCTGACCCGGCCGGACGTCCCGGACTTCCGGAGCCCCGGCACCATGTGTCGCCGCCTCGGTGACGGCGTGTCGGTTCTGGCAGGAAATGCGTGGAACGTACGCTGGGCTCCCCTGGCCGTCCCCGACTCAAAAGGTGCCCATGCGGTCCAGCAGCTCCGTGCGGCAGCTCTTCAGCGGGGTCCCGCTCGCCGGGAACTACCCCGCGGCAGTCACGCTCGCACTGCTCGCACTGAGCCCCTACCTGGTGCTCACCACTGCCACCACCCTGATGCAGCCGCTGCTCATGCACGACCTGGGCGCCACCCGGTTCGAGCTGCAGCTGACCGGCGGCATGTCCAACGCCGGGTACGCGTTCGGCGCCGTGGTCGCGGCGGACCTCACCCTGCGGCTGGCCCGGCGCCACGTCTACCTCCTGTGCGAGGCGGGCTTCGTGGTGAGCTCCGTGCTGGCGCTCAGCGCCACCGGCATCGGCCAGTTCGCGACCGGTGTGATCCTCCAGGGTTTCTTCACCGGCATGCTCCTGGTCTGCGCGCTGCCGCCCCTGGTCACGACGCACGGCGTCGAACGGCTGCCGACCACCGCCACCGTCATCAGCCTCGGACTCTTCGGCATGGTGACCGCAGGACCGCTGATCGGCGGACTGGTCGGCAGCAATGGGGGCTGGCGGCTGCTCTACACCTCGATCACCGTGCTCGCGGCGATCGGTCTCACCGTCGGCGCCCTGACCTTCGAGGGCAACGAGCCGCCGGCCCGCCGCGCGGGCTTCGACTGGCTGGCCATCCCGCTCGCCTTCGGCGCGACCGCACTGCCGTTCTTCGGTGTCTCCTGGCTGTCGCGCGGCTCGTTCAGCGACCCCGAGTTCATCGTCCCGGTCGTCGTCGGTCTGCTGATCGGCGTCGCCCTGGTGGTGGGGCAGTTCCGGAAGGCCTCCCCGCTGATGCCGGTGCGCGTCATCAGCAACACGCTGCCGGTGACCGGCACCCTCAACGCGATGGTGGTCGGGGCCACCTTCACCACGCTGCTGGAACTGGCACAGGTCTATCTGCTGGACGTCGCGGGCTACTCCCCCCTGCGGGTCGGATCGCTCCTCGCCCCCCAGATCCTCGGGGTGGTGATCGCCGCCCTGCTGTTCCGGCGGGTGATGCGGACCCGGTGGACGCCGGTCATGGCACTCTCCGGCCTGGTGAGCGTCGCGGTGGGCGCCGCCGTGATGCTGGCCGTCACCCCGTCCAACGCCTCCCCGGTCACCGCGGTCGCCGCCCTCTTCCTCGGGTACGGCGCGGGCGCAGGTGTGACCCCGGGGCTGTTCCTCGCCGGTTTCTCGGTCTCCGCCCTGCAACTGGGCCCGACGTTCGCCCTGGTGGAGCTGGTGCGGTCGGAGGCCGCGTTCCTGGTGGGACCGGTCCTTCTGCACTTCGCGATCACCCGGCACACGCTGGTGCACGGTTTCCATCTCAGCGTGCTGATCACGCTGGTGATCACCGTGGTGGCCGCTGTCTTCCTCGTCGGCCTCTACCTGGCAGGCGGCGGCCCCCTGGAGGCCCCCAACCTCAAAGGCTGGCTGGCCGGCACCTCGACGGGCTACCGCTCCCCGGCCCTGGCCGCCCGCTTCCGCGCCACCCCCGACTGACCTACTCCCGACTGACCCACGCCCGACGGGCCCACCCCTGGCGGCCCCCCTGACTGACCCCCCGACGGACGCACGCCCGGCCGGTTCCAGCGCGCTGAAACCGTGCTGAAACCGCGGTGAATGCGGTCTGCCGCACTCTGCGTGCCATGACGACAACGGCATCGCACGCACTCGCCATCGCGGCCAAGGGGCTGCGGAAGGCATACGGGGACATGACCGTCCTCGACGGCATCGACCTGTCGGTGCCGGCCGGGACGGTCTTCTCGCTGCTCGGCCCGAACGGGGCCGGCAAGACCACCGCGGTCAAGATCCTCTCCACCCTCATCACCGCCGACGCCGGCGAGTCGCGGGTCGGCGGCCACGACCTGGCCACCGACCCGCAGGCGGTACGGGCCGCGATCGGCGTCACCGGGCAGTTCTCCGCCGTCGACGGCCTGATCACCGGCGAGGAGAACATGCTCCTCATGGCGGACCTGCACCACCTCCCGCGCCGCGAGGGCCGCCGCACCGCCGCCGAACTGCTGGAGCGCTTCGACCTGGCGGAGGCCGCGAAGAAGCCCGCCGCCACCTACTCCGGCGGCATGAAGCGCCGCCTCGACATCGCCATGACCCTGGTCGGCAGCCCGCGGATCATCTTCCTCGACGAGCCCACCACCGGCCTCGACCCGCGCAGCCGCCACACCATGTGGGGGATCATCCGCGCGCTGGTCTCCGGCGGCGTCACCGTCTTCCTCACCACCCAGTACCTGGAGGAGGCCGACGAACTCGCCGACCGTATCGCGGTGCTGAGCGACGGCAGGATCGCCGCCGAGGGGAGTGCCGCCGAACTGAAGCGGCTCGTCCCGGGCGGCCACGTGCGGCTGCGCTTCGCCGACCCGGCCGCCTATCGGTCCGCCGCCGTCGCCCTGCGCGACGCCACCGGGGACGACGAGACCCTGTCGCTGCGGATCCCCAGCGACGGCAGCCAGCGCGAACTGCGCTCCGTCCTGGACCGGCTGGACTCGGCCGGCATCGCGGCGGACGAGCTGACCGTGCACACCCCCGACCTCGACGACGTGTTCTTCGCCCTGACCGGCGGCACCAACCTGCCCGACCAGCCCAAGGAGGCAGTCCGATGAGCGCCCTGTCCCTCGCCGTACGCGACTCGAACACCATGCTGCGCCGCAACCTGCTGCACGCGCGGCGCTACCCGTCCCTCACCTTGAACCTGCTGCTCACACCGATCATGCTGCTGCTGCTCTTCGTCTACGTCTTCGGCGACGTGATGAGCGCGGGCATCGGCGGCGGCGCGGACCGCTCCGCGTACATCGCCTACATCGTCCCGGGCATCGTGATGATGACCATCGGCGGCACCGTGGTCGGGGCCGCGGTCTCCGTCGCCACCGACATGACCGAGGGCGTCATCGCCCGCTTCCGTACGATGGCGATCCACCGCGGCTCGGTGATCATCGGGCACGTCGTCGGCAGCGTGCTGCAGTCGCTCGCCGGCGTGGTCCTGGTCGGCGCCGTCGCCGTGGCCATCGGCTTCAGGTCCACCGGCGCCACGGCTGTGGAGTGGCTGGCGGCGTTCGGGCTGCTCACGCTCTTCGCCCTGGCGCTCACCTGGATCGCGGTCGGGATGGGCATGGCCAGTGCGAACGCCGAGGCGGCGAGCAACAGCGCGATGCCGCTGATCCTCCTCCCGCTCATCTCCAGCGCCTTCGTCCCGGCCGACGCGATGCCGGGCTGGTTCCGGCCGGTCGCCGAGTACCAGCCGTTCACGCCCGCCATCGAGACCCTGCGCGGCCTGCTGCTCGGCACCGCGATCGGCGACAACTGGTGGCTGGCGATCGCCTGGTGCGTCGTCCTGGCCGCGCTCGGCCACCGCTGGTCGACGGCGTTGTTCAACCGCGGTCCGCGATGAGCGCGCGGGCCGCCGCCCGCAACTCGTCGCGTTCCAGGGCGGCGTACTCCGACACCGCGTCGGCGTACGCCGCCCGCCCGGCGTCCTGCGCCGCCTGCCGGGCGCGGGCCGCCGACATCGTCGGCTGGAACTCCCGCAGCACCCGCAGCCGTTCGGCCAGCGCGATCATCCGTACGGCGCGGGTGTCACCGCAGGCGAGCCCCGCCATGCCGAGGGCGTGCAGCACCGTCCCGATCACGGGGAGCTGCGCGGGCGAGTGGGACGGACCGGAGAGCAGGGCGTGCAGCGCCTGCCGCAGCCGGCCGGCCGGCCCCGCGACCAGCTCCAGCTCGGCACGGCCGGCGTACGCGTGGGCCGTCACCGCCACCGCCTGGATGTGCAGCGCCCACGGGTCGAGCGGAACCTCGCCGTTGCCGGCCGGACCGGCCGCGAGCATCCGCTCCACGGCGCCGCGCCACAGGCCGAGCCCGGCCTCCGTCAGGCCGCGGCTGAGCGCGATCTCGGCGCGCCCGCCGAGGTCGGGACGGTAGAAGGGGTCCTGCCGGGCGCTGGTGTCGTTCTCCGCCTGCCGCAGCCAGAACTCCGCCTCGTCGGGGTCGCCGCGCTGCAGGCAGGCGAGGACCAGGGAGGAGCGGATGAAGACGTAGTCCCGCCCGTCGTTGAGCCGCGGCAGCACCGTGAGCACCGCCTTGAGGTGCTGGTACGCCTCCTCGCCCCGCCCCAGCCGCAAGTACAGCTCGCTCAGCCGGGAATGCCCCACGAGCTGCAGGGACGGACTGCCGGCCGGGGCCAGTTCGGTGATCGTCCGGCGGGCCGAGGCGAGCGCGCGGTCGATGTCGTGCTCGTACTCCCAGACGTAGGTGGCGATGCTCTCGGCGATGCCGGCGACCAGCGGCTGCCCGCTGCCGCAGAGTTCCCGCAGCACGCCGTAGCCGGGCGGCACCATCTCGGGGACCGCGCTCAGCACCACCGCGCCGGCGCGCAGCAGGGTGTCCGCCGGGGCCGGCGGCAGCCGGCGGAGGGTGACGAGCTGGCGTACGGCGCGCGGGCCGTGGCCCATGAGCAGGCCCGCCGTGCACACCACCGCGGCGGCGCGGGCGACTTCGACGCAGTCGGGTCCCGGGTAGTAGTGCGACAGCGCGGGCCCGGTGTCCGCGGCGAGGGCGGCGAGGCGGGGGAAGTTGGAGTCGGTGGACCACAGGGCGCCGAGGACGGCGGTGAGCGCGGCGATGGCCGGGCCGTCCGTACGGGCCAGGGCGTGCCGCAGGGCTAGCACGAGGTTGTCCTGCTCGGGTCTGACCTGCTCCCAGGCCGCCCGCGGTTCCGGGCCGAAGAGGAAGTCGTGGTGTGCGGCGCCGAAGTCCCGTGCCCAGGCGAGGAACCGGCTGACGGCCTCGTCCTCCTCGCCGGCCTCCGCGCGCCGGGCGGCGCTGAACTCCCGTACCGTCTCCAGCATCCGGAACCGCACGCCGGCCTCGGTGTCGGTGACGGTCAGCAGCGACTGCCCTGCCAGTTGCTCCAGCAGGAACAGCGCGTCCTCGCCGAGCACCTGCTCCGCCGCCGCACCGGAGAAGCCGCCGGGGAAGACCGACAGCGTACGCAGCGCGGCCCTGGCGTCCCGGGCGAGCAGGTTCCAGCTCCACTCGACGACCGCGTGCAGCGTGCGGTGCCGCTCCGGCGCGTCCCGCGCCCCGCCGCGCAGCAGCGCGAACCGGTCGCCGAGCCGGCGGGCGATCTCCGGCACCGAGAGCACCCGTACCCGCGCCGCCGCCAGCTCCACGGCGAGCGGCAGCCCGTCGAGGTGGCGGCACAGCCCGGCCACCGCGTCCGGCGGCAGCAGCACGCCGGGCCGGGCGGCCCTGGCCCGCTGGCAGAACAGCTCGACGGAGGTGTCGAGGCCCAGCTCCGGCAGTGCGTACACCGCCTCCGACGTCAGGCCGAGAGGGGCCCGGCTGGTGGCCAGCACCCGCAGCTCCCGCGAGGACGACACCAGGGCCCGTACCAGGCCGGCGGCGCCCCGCACGACCTGCTCGCAGTTGTCCAGGACCAGCAGCGCGGGCCCGGCGCCGAGCACGCCGAGGATGCCGGAGACCTGTTCGGCCTGGGCGTGGCCGCTCACGGCGCCGGGCCGCCGCTCGCCGGCGCCGAGCGCGGAGGCCACCTCGGTGGCCACGTCCTCGTCCCGCGTGACGCCGGCGAGCGGCACGAAATACACCACGCGCTGCCCGGCCCGGCGGCTGACGGCGTGTGCGAGCCGGGTCTTGCCGAGGCCGCCGGGGCCGGTGACGGTGACGGCGCGGGAGGCGCGCAGCAGCCGCTCCACCGCCGCGATGTCCTCGTCCCTGCCGAGCAGCGGGTTCGGCTCGTGCGGCACACCGTGGCGCACCACCGGCGACTCGCCGCGGAGCAACTCCTGCTGTACGGCCCTGAGCCCGGCGCCCGGACCGGTGCCGAGTTCGTCGCGCAGGCGACGGCGGTATGCCTCGTACCGGATGAGCGCGGCGGACGGGCCCGCCGTCGCCGCCTCGCCGCGCAGCAGTTCGGCGAGCACCTCCTCGTCGCGCGGATGCTCCGCGGCGGCCACCGCCAGCGGCCCGGCCGCCTCCGCGTGCCGTCCCAGCCGGGCGAGCGCCAGCGCCCGCGCGCGGACGAGCGTGCCGCGGACGGGGGCGCGCTCGGTGCGCAGCGCGGTCACCGGGTCGTCGGTGTCGCCGGCCCCGTCGGGGGCGCCCTCCCACAGCGTGAGCCCGGCCTCGGCCGCGGCCAGCGACCCGGCGTGGTCCCCGGCCCTGGCCCGGTCCGCGCTCGCGGCGGCGTGCAGCAGCAGGGCGGAACTGTCGACCTGGTCCTCGGCGAGGGCGAGCCGGTATCCGTTCGGCGTGCTGACCAGGACATCGGCGCCCAACTGCGCCCGCGCCCTGGACACGAGCACCTGCAGCGCCTTTCCCGGCCGCTCCGGCAACTCCTCCCGCCACAGCCCCGCCACCAGCCGCTCGGTGCCGCAGCCGGTCCGCAACTCACCGGCGAGCAGCGCGAGCAGACCGCGGAGCCGGGGTGCGGTGACCTCCTGCCCGCGATAGGCGACACGCGGCAGCAGCGTCAGATCGGTGGTCACCCGTGCACCTTAACCAAGCCCCACCACCCCCTACCCGTGCCCTTGCCTGCCTCCGCGCTCCCGCCTGTGCTCTTGCCTGCCTCCGCGCTCCCGCCTGTGCTCTTGCCTGCCTCCGCGCCCCACCACCGCACCGATGCGCCCAGCGCCCCCTGCCGCCCCCTCGCCCGGGGCCGGCAACCGGAAGCAACGCCCCACCTGCGGCGGCGAATCCGCACGGGCAGGGGGGCACCGTTGCCGTGGGGGTGGGGGAGCGGTCGGTAGCGGGCTCGGTGGGGACCTGATCACGCATGGCAGAAGCGAGCGATACCTCAGCGGCCCGGCTCCGGGCCCGTCTCATCAAAGGACCCGGCTCGGGACTCTTCTTCGGAGGTGCTGAAAAATCCCTGTGCACAGCTGTTTTTCGCGGCCTTTTTGGTTTTGGGATGGCCCCCGGCCCCCGCTGTTTGCGGGAGCAGGGGCCGGGGCCGTGTGGTTATGAGGCGGTGTAGAGGCTTGTGACTTCATCGGCGGTGAGGGCTGCGGGGTAGGTGCGGACGTCGGCGATAGAGCCGTTGACCTGGTTGGAAGGGGTGCTGCTGCCGAGGGTGAGGGTGGCGCCGATGTTCAGGGGCGCCGACGAGTTGTAAACGGGGGTGGTGTTGAGGGCGGCGTTGCTGGTGAGGGTGCCGTTGATGTAGAGCGACATGACGTTGGAGTCGGCGTCGTAAACGCCGGCGAGGTGGGTCCAGGTGCCAGTGGTGGGAGTGCCGCCGCTGGCGGTTGAGAAGTTGGTGGTCACTGCGTCGCTGGTGATGGTCATGAAGTACCAGGACGAGAGGCCGGCGTGGTAGCCGAGATAGAAGGCCTGATGGTTGACGGTGCCCTGGCTGATGGCGGTCTGGGTTGAGGTGAGGGTGTTGAGCTTGACCCAAGCCGAGACGGTGTAGCTCTTCGTGGTGTCCAGGGCTGGGTGGGCGGTTTTGAGGTAGCCGGTGGTGCCGTTGAAGGTTGCGGCGCCGGGTGCCTCGCCGGTGTGGTCTGGGCCCCAGCCGGTGCCGCCGAACGCGGTGGCCGGGTTCTGGGCGTCGGTGTCGGTCAGAGTGTTCTTCAGGGACCACTGGTCGGAGCTGCTGGCCGCATTACCGATGGTGAAGAGGGGGTCGAAACCGGTCACGGCGCTGGTGGATGTTCCGTTTCCCGTCGTGCCGGGACGGACTGTCAGGGAGCCTGTGCTGGAGATGGACCACAGGTCGGAGATGCCGTCCCCAGTGAGGTCACCGTCGGAGCCGATTGTCGGGTCGCCGGCCGGGGGGAGACTGCCGATTGTCGTGGCGGAGGCGATGGCAGTCACGGTCGGCACGGTGTACGGCAAGGGGTCACCGAAGGGGTCCAGTGGTGTCAGGGTGCCTGTGGTGAAGGTGTAAGCGGTGATTGCGCCGGTGGTGCGGTCACGGGCCCACAGGCCGGGTTTTCCGCTGCCGGAGGTGTCACCGGGGGAGACGAGGTCCTCGTTCTTCCAGCCAGTGGTGGACAGGCACACGGGCTCGCCGAAGGTTCCGGGGGAGATGGTCGGGTAGAACCAGAGGCCGGCGTCGCCTGCACTGTTGGTTTCGGTGGTGAGGAGGCCGGTGTAGGAGTCGAAGTTGCCGTCGATCTTGAGCTGCGTCGTGGAGGCGTCGCCGAGTGCCGAGATCTGGAGGGTTGTGGACCAGTCGGTGGCGTAGCCGGTGCAGTTGCTGCACGCGGGCTTGGAGAGGACTGCTGACACGTCGAAACGGCCGTCGGCTCCGGTGTTGCCGGGGTTGTTGTAGAAGTACAGCTGGGAGGCGCCGCTCTTGTGGACGATCAGGTCGTCGACGTGCGAGTCCAGGCGCATGCTGCCGCGGTGGGTGATCTGGTAGTTCTTCCAGGTGTCACCGGCCGGTGAATCGGGGGCTTTCGCTGCGAGGGATACAGCGGGGCTGATGGCAGCCGTGTTGCCAGGAACGGAATGGGCGTAGAGGTTGCCGTCACTGCCGGGGGTGACAATGTCGGGCGAGCCGTCGCCGGTGGTGTCACCGAAGGCCGGTTGGGGGCCGTGCGGATTCCACGGGACGTAGAAGGCGTAGGAGGCGATGCCGGAGAAGTTTCCGGCGTTGTCCTCCGCCTGGACGTAGAGGATGTTGGTTCCCCAATGGGCGGGGAACGCTACCAGCCCGGCCGATGTCGGCAAGTTGGATCCGCACTGCCAGCCGGCGTCGGCCAGGGTGGGGTCGAAGCTCCAGTGCAGACATGCCAGTCCGGAACTGGGGCCGTGCGGTGCGGGGTCGGTCGCGGTGAAGGGTACGTATCCTCCCTGCCCGGTATGTAGCCCGGTGGTCTGGCCGTTGCCGGCTGGAGGGAAGGTACTGGCGAGAGCACTGGAGGCGATCTGGGTCGGTTCGGTGGGCATACTGACGTTGGGTGGGGTCAGGTCCAGGCGGAAGTGGCAGTGTGTACTAGGGGCGGCGGCGGAGGTGAGGATCCCGTCGTCGGCTGCCACGTCCCAGCCGTAGGAGTCCCCGTCGGCGAGCTTGCTCAGCGGGACGGTGAACGAGACCGAGTTGCCAGAGGCGGTGTAGCCGGTGTCCACGGTGCCGGCCGCGTCCCACATGTCGAACGAGCCGCGCACTGGCTGTGGCGGGTTGGTGGGGCTGGAGACCTTCGCCTGGAGTGTCAGACCCTGCGAGCCCGGGTTTCCGACGAACGCACTGGTGGTTGAGTTGGCGGTGGATTCACAGGGCTGGGTGGTGTGGGCTGACGCCCATTGCGGGGTTGGCGTGGCGGTGAAGTTGGTCGGCAGGTTGGGGAGGGAGTCGTACGTGATGGTGAGAAGGGCCTTGTTGGAGAGGCGTTTGAAGCCGTTCTCGTTCGACTCGTCGCCATAGAGGGCAAAGGTGAGGGTCTTCGGATCGGTGTTGTCGAGGATGTCGCGCACAGCGGAGATGGTGTTGTAGGAGAAGTCGACGTTGCCGCTGCATCCGGTGGAGCCGGTCCCCCCGACATTGTCTGCGGCGCCCACCGAACTGCCGCCCGGCTGGTTGTCCCAGTTGGTACCGCTACCGATGGCGTTGTTGGAGTAATACGCGTGCACGGCGTAGGTGTTGGTGCAGCTCCAGTCGGCGGAGTAGGTCTGGGTCACCCGGAGTGTCGCCGAACCGATGGTGTCCTCGGTGGCGTGGAGATTGCCGAGGTTGAACTGGTAGTAGGTGCGTTCCTTGTCGGACGGGACGCAACTTCCGCCATCGGGGTAGGTGCCGCACAGGCCCAGTCCGGGCTGTGCTGAGTGCGAGGAGCCGTACAAGTCGAAGTTGTCAGAGCTGGGGTGGGCGGACTGACTCCACGTCCAGCTCGGGTCTCCGGTTTCCCATGGGATGTAAGAGGGATCGATGAACACCGGATAGTGGGTGTCAGCTCCGTGCAGCACATCGGTGACAGGGGTGAGACTCACGCTGTCGCCGCTGGTTGTGACCGGGATGGTGGCGGTCCGGGCGCCGGTGCCGGGTCCCTCGGTGGTGCTGCTGTCGGCCCCGTCAGTCTCTTGCGGGGTGATGACGCTGGTGACCTTGGCAGTGGCCGGGGCGGCTGTTCCGTTGGTGCTGGAGTCCCACATGGTCGGTGCGGGGGCCACGAATTCGGGGGCGCCGGTAGCGTCCACGGCCTGGAGGCCGCCCTGGGCGTCGGTCTGCATGGTCAGCCCGGCGCCGGTGGTGGCCAGGTGCAGTGTGGTGAGGCCGGGGTCGGCCGCCGCGGCGGCGGTCTTCACCACGAGGACCTCCCGTATGCCGCCCAACTCCGTTGCCGTGACGTCGAGGTCGACGTCCGGCAGGACGTTGGCGTAGAGGGCGGTGTCGCCGTCCAGGGTCGGCGCCGGCAGCGCGAACGGCATGGTGATCGAAAGGGACTTGCCGCTGGGACTGGAGAGCGTCGCCAGCGGTGTGGTTCCTCCGCCGGACAGCGTCAGGGCGTTGAGGGGTGCCTTGGCCGACAGGGTTCCGCTGGAGTTCGTTTGCAGGTCGGCATTGATCGGAACCCAGGAGCCGTCGAGTTCCACGCGGCTCGGCTCGACTGTGCTGTTCTGCGTCAAGGTGCCGTCCGGATTGGCGGTCGTCTGCGCGTATGGCGTGGTGAGCGCGTCGACGACGACGGGCTGCCCGGACGCCTGGGCCTGGGCCATCGCCTGGTCCTCAGGACCCGCATCGGCCGGTAGCCCGGTGATGTGTCCGTCTCCCGGGCCGGGGCCATCGGCGTGTGCCGGGCCCGCCACATTGATCAGTGCGGCGCCGGACAGTACGAGCGCGATAAGCGCTCCGGTGGTCTTGCGTCCCGGATGCCTTCGGCGAACAGCGCGTGCGGACATGCCGATGCCCCCCATCGGGTCCCCTCCCCTTGTGCGAGTGTTCGAACAAACACCCGTGGAAGTCGCACAGTAAGTGCATGTGCCAGACGCCCGTCAAGCGCGTAACTCCGATACATGCCCTTACTCGGTGGACTGTCCCATTTGGCAGGAGTGGCAAAGATAAAGGTGTTGTAAAGATCGGACCGAGAATTGATCAAATGTTCGATCCGTTCGCTACATTCAGCCCGTCTGTGGTCGCTGGGAGTCAACCTGGCGGCCCTTTGCATGCGAGGGGGAACCCGTGGGGGGTTGGGGACGAGTGCGTCCAAGCGCACGTCGTGGCCGTTCGGGATGGCTGGGCGTGTTCACGGTGCTCGCCACCATGGCCACGCTGCTGGCTCCGGTGTCGGCCCAGGCAATTGAGGCAGCCAAACCGGCTGATCCGCACAAAATCTGGTCGCCCTCGGATACGCCGCTGCCGCGGACGGCCTCGGTCAAGGGCACGAACATGCCCGCTCCGTCGCACCTTGAGCCGCACTATCCGGTACCCAAAGCATGGGCAGGGCCGGCTGCCGCGTCCTCGGCGAGCGGCGCCGCAAGAGTTGCCGTTCCGGCCGCCTCGACGGGCAGCCGGCCGCTGCCGTCCCGTGCGGGCCTCCTGCCGGTCTGGATCCGCCCGTCCGCCAAACCCGCCAGGACAACCACCGCGGCTGGCGGGACGGCGACCATCACGCCGTCGGCCGCGGGCACGCCTATCAGCGTCAACGTGGTCGCGACAGCCACGGCCGCCAAGGCCGGCTTTCACGCGCCGGTGGTCGCTGTCTCCCGCAGCACTGTCGGGCCCGCCGGCGAGGTCGAAATCGGTGTCGACGTCAGCCAGCTCGATGCGGCCTTCGGCGGTGATGCCGCCGCGCGTTCCCACCTTGTCGAACTCCCGCAGTGCGCCCTGAGCACTCCGCAGAATGCCGCCTGTCAAAAGCAGACCCCGGTCCCCTCGCGATACGACCCGGCAACGCACCGCCTCGTAGCCGACGTTACGGTTCCCACCGAGAGAACGGCTGGCGCCCAGTCCGGCAGCGCGGCCGTTATCGAGACCCCGGCCCTCCTTTTGGCTCCGCAGACCAGCTCTGGCGGCGGCGGCGGCACCTACGCGGCCACCAGCCTGACTCCGAGCTCCAACTGGACTGCTGGATCCAGCAACGGCGGTTTCACCTACAGCTACCCGATCCAGGTACCGCCCGCCATCGCGAGCGACGCCCCGACCGTCGCGCTGTCCTACGACTCGTCGTCCGTGGACGGACGGACCTCGTCGACCAATGCCCAGGCATCCTGGATCGGCGACGGATGGGACTACAGCCCGGGTTACGTCGAGCGCTCCTACAAATCATGTGACCTGGTGGCGGGACTCGCGCACTCGAACGATATGTGCTGGGGCGGGTACAACGCCACGCTCTCCCTCGGCGGGCATTCCAGCGAACTCGTCCGCGACGACACCACCGGGACATGGCGACTGCAGGACGACAACGGCTCCAAGGTGGAGTTCCTCACCGGCGCGTCCAACGGAACCTCCAGTGGCGAGTACATCAAGGTCAGCACGACCTCCGGCACGGTCTATTACTTCGGCCTCAACCACCTGCCCGGCGGAGACAAGACCGACGCCGCCACCAACTCGGCCTGGTCAGAGCCGGTGTACTCGCCCAACAGCACCGACCCCTGTTACGACTCCGCCAAGGGCAACACGTCCTGGTGCCAGATGGGGTGGCGTTTCAACCTGGACTACGCGGTCGACCCGCACGGTAACTTGACCACCTACACCTACAGCGCCGAGTCGAATTACTACAAGCGTGGCGCCGGCCAGAACTCCGGCGTCGGAACGCTGACCTCCTACACCCGCGGCGGGGCCCTTTCCTCGATTGCCTACGGGCAGCGACTGTCCGACCAGGTGACGGCCAAGGGAACCCTCAAGCCGGCGGCGAAGGTCGTCTTCACCCCAGCGGCTGAGGGCCGCTGCTCGACCACGGGCGGTTTCAGCTGCGACAAAGCCGTTCTGGGAACCACGAATGCCGCGCACTGGCCAGACGTGCCGTACGACCAGAACTGCGCTGCAACCGGCACGTGCAACAACTATGGTCCGAGTTTCTGGTCCAACATCCGCCTGAAGTCCATCACCACGCAGGTGCAGTCCGCCGGTGCGCTCAAGAATGTCGACACCTACACCCTCAACCAGAGCTACCCGGATCCGTCCGACGGCAACAAGCCGACCATGTGGCTGGACTCCATCGAACGCACCGGCGACGACGGTGCCCCTACGGTTCCGCTGCCTCCGGTGACCTTCACACCGACGGAAATGCCCAACCGTGTCGACGGCACCAATCTCGTCCCCGCACCGACCATCTTCAACCGGCCGCGCATCCAGACCATCACCACCGAGTCCGGCGAGCAGATCCAGGTCGACTACAAATTGCCGGCCTGCTCCCGGATCAACCACGTCATGCCCGCCTCCGCGGACACCGACACGATGGCTTGCTACAACGTTATGTGGTACCCACCGGGAACGGCATATGGCGCCAACCCGGCCTCGGACTGGTTCAACCGTTACCAGGTCGACTCCGTCACCGAGAACGACCCGGTCTCCGGCTCTACATCGGTCGCTACCCACTACGCTTACGGCGCGGCTGCCTGGCACTACGACGACAGTGAATTGACCGACCCCAAGACCCGCACCTGGGGCCAGTTCCGCGGCTACGCATCCGTCACCGCAACTACGGGCTCCGGCAAGGATGGCCCGATAACGCAGACCCTCACCACGTACCTGCAGGGCATGGACGGGGACAAGACAGCCGGCGGAACCCGAAGCGTCACGGTCGCCGACAGCCTCGGCGAGCACGTCACCGATGCCGATTGGCTCTCTGGACAGGTACTGGAGACAGACAATTACGACCGGGCGGGCGGGAGAGTGACTGCCTACAAGGTCAGCAACCCGACCGCCCCGTCCGCCGCGACAGCCACCCACGTGCGAGGGACAGGGCTGCCGGATCTCGTCGCCCGGTACGACTCAACCGTCTCCGTCGTCACCACCAAGGGTCTCAAAGCCAACGGCACGTGGCGCACAGCGGTAACGACCACACGAACCGACTCCGGTCACGCGAACCGCACGATCAGCGTGGATGAGGTTGCCGACGACCAGCCGGAACAGTGCACCCTCACCTTGTATGCCGCCAGCAGCAACCCCCTGATGACGGGACTGCCGGATGAGGTCAAGACCCTGACAGGTTCAGGAGCGTGCTCCGCGACGGGCACAAAGGCGAACACCGTCGCAGACAACCGCACCATCTACGACGGGCTGGCCTTCGGATCCGCCGGCGCTCTCGGTGAAGTCAGCTCCGTCCAGGTTCTCGACAGCTACGACGGATCCGGTCAGCCGGTGTACGCCACTACCGCGAGCACCACCTACGACAGCTACGGCCGGGTCACTTCGCTCACCGACCCCAACGCCACCGACGCGCAGCACACCAAGGGCGCGACCACATCGACCGTTTACACGTCAGCCAGCGCCGGAGAACTACCGGCTACCATCACGGTCACCAGCCCTGCTCCGGGCAGCGCCACCGGCTGGACCTCCACTACCACCCTGGATGTGGCTCGAGGCCTGCCGCTGACAGCCACCGACATCAACGGTAACGTCACCACCGAGTCTTACGACGCGCTGGGCCGCCTTGTGGAGGTGTGGGCGCCGGGCCGTACCACCACGCAGAACCCGAACCAGACCTACACCTATGCCGTCAACGGTTCTGCCGGGCCCTCATCGGTCACCTCAGCAGCCCTGATGAACGACGGCTCACGGTACAGCCTTTCCGTCCAATATTTCGACGGTGTCGGACGACCCCGCCAAACACAGACCACACCCGGTATTTCCGCTTATCACGGTCGGATCCTCACCGACACCGTCTATGACTCCCACGGCCGTGCCGTCAAGACCCGCGGCCCCTGGTATGACGACAGTGCCGCTCCCGGCTCGGGATTGTTCTCGGCAGACGACGACCAAGTCCCGAACGAAACATCCACGGTGTACGACGGACAGGACCGCGCCACGGCCACGGTCTTTTCCTCCTACGCCATCGAGCAGTGGCGAACCACCACGGCGTACCCGGGCGTGGACGAGACCGACACCACCCCGCCGACCGGAGGCACCGCCACCACCGTCATCACCGACGCCGCAGGACGCGCCAGTCAGCTCTGGCAATACCGGACACCATCACCGACCGGCCGCGCGAGCGACGCCGACGTCACCACGTACACCTACACCCCGTCCGGCAACCCGGACACACGCACCGACGCCAGCAACCAGGACACCTGGACTTACTCCTACGACCTGCGAGGCCGCCAGACAAGCGTCACTGATCCGGACACCGGAACCACCACCCAGACTTACGACTCCGACGGCCGACTCGCCACGACAACGGACGCTCGCAAGGTCACCCTGTCTTACGACTATGACCTGCTCGGCCGCAAGACCGCCGAGCACAGCACCACGGATCCGTCAACGACCCCGGTCCTGCAAGCCGCCTGGACCTACGACACCCTGCCTGGTGCCAAGGGACAGCCCGTCAAGTCCACGCGGTATGTCGACGGCGACACTGCTAAGGCGTACAGCACCGAGAGTACCGGCTACGACATCGGCTACCGGTCCACCGGCACAAAGCTCACCCTGCCCTCGTCGGAAGGCAAACTCGCCGGCCCCTTCACGACCCAGGAGATCTACGACCCGATCACCGGGGCACTCAAGGCATCGCACACCGACGCTCGCGGCGACCTGCCGGCCGAGACGGTCAACTACACGTACGACGTCAACGGTCCGTTGCTCACCTTCGGGAGCTCCACTACGTACGACCTGGCCACCAACTACGATGCTTTCGGCCGCCCCATCCGCACCACCGTCAATCCATGGGGCACCGAGATCGTCGCCACGGACAACTATGACCTGGCCACCGGGTCGCTGTTGTCCAGTTACCTGGACAAGCAGGCCTCCTCCACCGGCCAGGTTCAGCAGACCACCTACCTCCGCAACCCCGCAGGGCAGATCACCGCAGTCCAGAACATCGCCGACAACACCCCCTCCCAGACCGACCTGCAGTGTTTCACCAACGACTACCTCGGCCGGCTCACCGCGGCTTGGACCGATACCGGAAGCACGACTACCGAACCCCAGCCCGAAGTACCGAATATTGGCGGCTGCAAGAACACCACCCCGACCAGCGGCGCCGCACCAGGGCACACCACTGTCGGCGGGCCCGCGGCGTACTGGACCTCATACTCCTATGACTCTCTGGGAAACCGCACCGGCCTGACCCAGCACGACACCGGCGGCGACACCACCAAGGACATCGTCACCACGCAGGTCTTCGGACAGCCCGGCCAGCCCAACACGCCTACCACCGCGCCCAACACCGGTGGCGGCACCGGCGGCCCGCACGCGCTGCTCTCCACCACCAGCACCGGCCCTAACAACCCGGGCGCCACCGCCTACCAATACGACGCCCTCGGCAACACCACCGCACTCACCGCCACCGCAGGCACCACAACCCTCGACTGGAGTCCCGAAGACGAACTTGCCGACGTCACCACCGCCGGCACCGCCGGGAAAACCAGCTACCTCTACGACGCAAACGGGAACCAACTTCTGCGCCGCGACCCCGGCAAAACCACTCTCACCTTCGGCGGAGACGAACTCGTCCTCGACACCGGTACCGGCGGCGCTCTCACTGACACCCGCACCTACACCCTGCCCAACGGCATCACCGCTGTACGCGAGGGAACGAATCTCACTTGGCAGATCGCCGACCTTCACGGCACCGCGACCCTCGCCCTGGACTCCATCACCCTCGCCGAAAGCCGCCGTCCCGCGGATCCGTTCGGTAACCCCCGCGGTACCCAGCCCACCTCATGGGCCGGCGACCACGGTTTCGTCGGCGGCACGCAGGACCCTGCGACCGGACTCACCAACCTCGGAGCCCGCGAATACCAGCCCACCACAGGCCGCTTCCTCAACCCTGACCCTCTTTTGGACGCGTCCCAGCCCCAGCAGTGGAACGGCTACGCCTACGCCGGCAACAGCCCCGTCAGCAACAGCGACCCGACAGGGCTGCGATCCGAGTGCGGCCAGAACGGGGATTCCGACTGCAGCAGCGACGCCTCGCCGGCCGGCGGCGGCAGCGCTGACAACTACCACTGCGGCGACACCGACCAATGTGACCCCAACGCTAACAAATGTGATCGCACGTGCCAGGACATGAGGCAGTCCGATCCGACGACAAAAACCGGGTACACCGAGATCTACCCCAATGTCGTCATCCGCAATAACATGAGGAATTTCTCCAAATTCCGGCAGCTTTTCTATCAGCAAATTCTCAAAGACTGCAATGGCTTCGACTATGATTGCGAAGATCCAACTGCCTACGACACGCCTATTTCGCTGTCGGTGGTTCTCGCGTGGATACGCCATCTTGAAAACCTTGAGTTTCTCATCCTCGCCGATCTGCATCAAGCCGGTGCGAAAGATGTAGAGCAAGCCATAATGGCAGACGCGAGTGTTGAGATGCTGATGGGAAGAGGTGGGGTGGTCGGAGGCGGGGCATCGAAGCTGTCCAACGAAGAACTTGCGGACTTCGGAGCGGAAGAGGCCGGTCTCTGCGCGACACACAGTTTCGCGGCCGACACCCAAGTCCTCATGGCCGATGGAAAACACAAGCCCATCGCCACAGTGAAAAAGGGCGACCGTATTGAGGCCACCGACCCCCTCACTGGTGTGACCCAATCGGAAAACGTCACCAACGTCATTACGACCACATCGGACCGGGATTTCACCGACCTCACGGTCCACACGGCCTCGGGAAACCGCAAGATCACCTCGACTCAGAACCACCCCTACTGGGACATCACCCGCGCCCGCTGGGTAGACGCCTCCCAACTCCGCGCGGGCGAACACCTCCGCCAGCCGAACGGGCCTGCGCTGCTCATCGCTGCGGTGCGCAGCTACACCCGGCCCATCACCACCTATGACCTCACCGTTGACCGCCTGCACACGTACTATGTACTCGTCGGTGAGACCCCGGTACTGGTTCACAATTCTTCCTGTCTCACGGGAGCAGGTAACGACTTTCCTGGAGTGGCGCACACACTCGACGAGCATGTTGGAATTTCGGACCAAGAGGCGATTTCCCTGGCGGCGCGCAAGCCGGGCGGTATGAATAGCGTATTTGTGGATCGGCAAACTGCTCAGCAGGTCGCTGATTATGCTACTGCAAATAATGCAAGTCGAATTCAGAACTGGTTGCGTGGACCCAATCAGCAGCTTACCTTCTCTGGAAGGTTTGGGGCGAATAATTCACTGGGCACTACCTTCCGTTCGGATGGATCCAGCTCTGCGGCAGGGAACGGTTATTTCATCCAATTGACGCGAGCTAAGGGATATCCTGGCGGGTTCTATATCTCGACCCTCTATCCTAAGTGAGAGTAAGTCATGGAGAGGTTTACTAGCTTCGACTTCGGGCTAACGGGACTAGCCGCACTCTTCCATCAAGACTGGGCTCATCTGGGGTCGGTAGAGGGGGTCGCCTTTGCCTACCTTTCAGTTGGGCAGGAATTGGTCGCGAGTAAGTCGCTACAGCAGGAGGCGGCTGCACTTGAGCACGACGTAGTCGTGCTGATCGATTCGCCGCTGGGCGATAGTCAGATCGAACTGCTATGGACGATGGCAACTGGCGGGAATTACCGATTCAATGCGCCGGAGAAAGGGCGCCACTTCCTTTGGCGTGTGAGCACCGCCTGTCGCCAGTGGCAGCAGTCCTATGGGGGTGTGCCGGTTGATGTCGATCCTCTGTGGAGCACCTCGAGTGTTGCATCTAGTGTGTGTGAGGTGATTGCTGCCGCATCTTTCGCATTTCCTGATGGCGGACGCAGTGAAGCTCAACAGTCGGACGTGAAAAGGCTGCGCCAATCGCTCGAATCTTGCGCGCGGTCGGCTTCTCCAGAGTTGGCGTTTAGACTTTTGCTCAGGATTTATCTCTCCAATTTCCTACCGGTGGACCGTTCATCTTGGGCGAGGTACCAAAAGCTCGCCGCCGTTTTTTCGTTCGGCGATTACTTGCTGTCCGGCCTTGACTTCCTGGTTGACGACTGATCCATGATTTCACATAAGGACCTCGGATCCTGTGGACTGGCGATTTGGCAACTGTAGGTGCTCTCCTCTCGAATCATTTCCAGAGGAGAGCACCTCTGCCTTAGCCAGGCAGTGCTTATGTACAACCTGACCGTCGCCGATATCCACGCGTGCTGTGTACTCGCCGGGACCACGCCGATCCTGGTGCATAACACCGGTGGAGGCATATGCCCGACTTCTGCCCTCAAGGGAGATGAGCCGGCTACGGCAGACCGGTTGCGGGCAGATCCGTAATTTACCAGTGGAGACCTCCACGGGTACGTTGACACTAATGCACCCGACTATGTTGACTCCTATGATGCGGTTGGCGGTCCGACGGGGTGGGCGCGAGGTAACATGCGGCAAATGCTGGGTTCCATCCGGTCTCATCTGTATCTCAAGACTGGAATGAATTTCACCGTTCTCGATCTGACGGGAGCATCAAGTGGGCAGATTGACACTGCCTTCGGAAAAGCGGCGATCATAGTTCGCCTGCAGTGATCCCTCAGGCGTGGGCCCGCGCCTGTATTTCCAGCGTGTCCCGGAAGGGAAGATCGTCAAGAATTCGGGTCCATCTCGACGTCCGGGTCAGCACCGGGCTTGTGGGAGATGAGCGCCTTGCCGCGCTCGAAGCGGGGTGCGCACGACTGGTCGCGCTCGGTGCGGCCCATGCACAAACGCTGTACGCCGATGAGGAAAACGAGTTGTTCATCCCGATGCTGGACATCGAGAGCAACGAGTTCTGTATCGGTTGAACGTCCTCCGAGCGGCGAGGTGGGGAATCACCTTCCTTGGGCCTCTCAAGTCTCGTACGGGGCGGGAGCCAGCTCACGTGGGCGAGGTTGTGCAGCTGGGCGCTGTGGAGCGTGGCGGTGTGAACGCCGTCGCCTTTGACGCGGCAGTCTCGGAGGATCTTCCATTACTTCATCCGCGCGAAGGCGTGCTCGACGCGGGCCCGGACGTTGCGATGAGAGGTGTCGTGCTCCTCGTTCCGAGCCGGCAGTTCGGTCCGGCCGCGTTCGCGGCGGTGCGGAACGAGGAAGCCGGTGCCCCGATAGCCGGCGGCCGCGATGACCGCGGCCCAGACATTCGACGGACATTCCGCCGGGCAGGCACGGAAGGCTCCGACAGAGCTGAAAGACGGGAAGTCCCAGGTCAGGGCCTACCGGGTCAGCACTCGATGACGTTCACCGCGAGGCCGCCGCGGGCGGTTTCCTTGTATTTGACCTTCATGTCGGCGCCGGTCTCCTTCATGGTCTTGATGACCTTGTCCAGGGAGACATGGTGGCGGCCGTCGCCGCGCATGGCCATGCGGGCCGCGGTGACGGCCTTGACGGAGGCCATGCCGTTGCGCTCGATGCAGGGGATCTGGACCAGGCCGCCGACCGGGTCGCAGGTGAGGCCGAGGTTGTGCTCCATGCCGATCTCGGCCGCGTTCTCGACCTGTTCCGGCGTGCCGCCGAGGATTTCCGCCAGGCCGCCCGCGGCCATCGAGCAGGCGGAGCCGACCTCGCCCTGGCAGCCGACCTCGGCGCCGGAGATGGAGGCGTTCTCCTTGAAGAGCATGCCGATGGCGCCGGCCGCCAGCAGATAGCGGACCACCGCGTCGTCCTGGTCGGCCTGCGGCATCCGTGGGTCGGCCACGAAGTCCAGGTAGTAGCGGAGCACGGCCGGGATGATGCCGGCGGCGCCGTTGGTGGGGGCGGTGACGACCCGCCCGCCGGCCGCGTTCTCCTCGTTCACCGCCATCGCGTAGAGCGTCACCCACTCCATGGCGTGCACCGCCGGGTCGCCCTCCGCGCGCAGTTGCCTGGCCGACTGCGCGGCCCGGCGGCGTACCTTCAGGCCGCCGGGCAGGATGCCCTCCCGGGTCATCCCGCGCTGCACGCACTCCCGCATGGCGTGCCAGATCTCCAGCAGCCCGGCCCGTATCTCCGCCTCGCCGCGCCACGCCTTCTCGTTCTCCAGCATCAGCGCGGAGATCGACAGCCCGGTCTCGCGGGAGAGCCGCAGCAGTTCGTCGCCGGTGCGGAACGGGTGCCGCAGCACGGTGTCGTCCAGCTTGATCCGGTCCTGGCCCACCGCGTCCTCGTCCACCACGAAGCCGCCGCCCACCGAGTAGTACGTCTTCTCCAGCAGCACCGCGCCCGCGTCGTCGTAGGCGAAGAGGGTCATGCCGTTGGCGTGGTACGGCAGCGAGCGCCGCCGGTGCAGGACGAGGTCGGTGTCCGGGTCGAAGGCGATCTCGTGGGCGCCCAGCACGTTCAGCCGCTTGGTGGCGCCGACCGCGGCGACCTCGTCGTCGGCGGTCTCGACATCGACGGTACGGGGGGAGTGGCCGGCCAGACCGAGCAGGACGGCCTTCGGGGTGCCATGGCCGTGGCCGGTCGCGCCCAGGGAGCCGAAGAGTTCCGCCCGCAGGGCCGCGGTGTGGGTGAGCAGCCCCTCGTTCTTCAGGCGGTGCGCGAAGATCCCGGCCGCCCGCATCGGGCCCACCGTGTGGGAACTGGACGGGCCGATGCCGATCGAGAAGAGGTCGAATACGGAAATGGCCATGGCGTGCGGCTCCTGACGTCTCGGGTCCAGTCTGCCTCGTGAGCGGCCGCACCCGTCTTTCCTGGGTGCCCTCGCGGAGGAGGCCATCTGCAGGGGGGCGCCCCTCGCGCCCCTTGCAGATGCCGGCCTCCACGAGG
Organism: Streptomyces sp. NBC_01476; assembly: GCF_036227265.1. Classification (NCBI taxonomy): domain Bacteria; kingdom Bacillati; phylum Actinomycetota; class Actinomycetes; order Kitasatosporales; family Streptomycetaceae; genus Streptomyces; species Streptomyces sp. NBC_01476. The sequence continues at coordinate 5,930,505 of NZ_CP109446.1, forward strand.
GCGGGGGATCACGCGTAGAGGGGGTACTTCCGGGCCAGTGCGGAGACCCGCTCCCGCAGGGGCGCCGGGTCGTACGACGGCTTCAGCGTCTCGGCGATGATGTCCGCCACCTCGCGGAAATCGGCCGCGCCGAACCCCCGCGTGGCGAGCGCCGGCGTGCCGATGCGCAGGCCCGAGGTGACCATCGGCGGACGCGGGTCGTTCGGGACGGCGTTGCGGTTGACGGTGATACCGACCTCGTGGAGCCGGTCCTCCGCCTGGCGGCCGTCCAGTGCGGAGTCGCGCAGGTCGACCAGCACCAGGTGGACGTCGGTGCCGCCGGAGAGCACCGAGACGCCCGCTTCGGTGACGTCGGGGCGGCCCAGCCGCTCGGCGAGCAGCTTGGCGCCTTCCAGCGTACGGGTCTGGCGGTCCCTGAACTCCTCGGTGGCCGCCGCCTTGAAGGCCACCGCCTTCGCCGCGATGACGTGCTCCAGCGGGCCGCCCTGCTGGCCGGGGAAGACCGCTGAGTTGATCTTCTTGGCGTGCTCGGCGGTGGAGAGGATGACACCGCCGCGGGGGCCGCCGAGGGTCTTGTGGGTCGTGGTGGTGACCACATCCGCGTACGGCACGGGCGAGGGGTGCAGCCCGGCCGCGACCAGTCCGGCGAAGTGCGCCATGTCGACCAGCAGATACGCGCCGACCTCGTCGGCGATCCGCCGGAACTCCGCGAAGTCCAACTGCCGCGGGTACGCCGACCAGCCGGCGATGATCATCTGCGGCCGGTGCTCCTTGGCCAGCCGCTCGACCTCCGCCATGTCGACCAGGCCGGTCTTCTCGTCCACGTGGTACGCGGCGACCTGGTAGAGCTTGCCGGAGAAGTTGATCTTCATACCGTGGGTCAGGTGGCCGCCGTGCGCCAGGTCAAGGCCCAGGATGGTGTCGCCCGGCTTGAGCAGCGCGAACATCGCCGCCGCGTTGGCCTGGGCGCCCGAGTGCGGCTGGACGTTCGCGGCCTCGGCACCGAAGAGCGCCTTGACCCGGTCGATGGCCAGCTGCTCGACCACATCGACGAACTCGCAGCCGCCGTAGTAGCGGCGGCCGGGGTAGCCCTCGGCGTACTTGTTGGTGAGCACCGAGCCCTGGGCTTCGAGCACCGCCACCGGAGCGAAGTTCTCCGAGGCGATCATCTCCAGGGTGGACTGCTGGCGGTGCAGCTCGGCGTCGATCGCGGCGGCGACGTCCGGGTCGAACTCATGCAGGGACTGGGTCAGCAGGGACATGAAAACTTCCTGGTCGGGAGGCACGAAAGGCGCGGAGACACGAGGGCGCGCGGACGCGGGGGGACGCGGGCGCGGGCCGGAAGCCGGAGCCGGAGCCGGAGCTGGGGAAGCCGAGGCCGGAGAACCCGGAGCCGGAAAACCAGAGGCCGGAGAACCCGGAGCCGGGGAACCCGAGGCCGGAACCGCCGCTCAGGCAGCGATGAACGCGTCGTACTCGGCTGCGGACAGCAGCTCCGCGCCCTCCTGCGACACCTTCACCTTGAAGAGCCAGCCGCCCTCGAAAGGCGCCGAGTTGACCAGCGACGGGTCGTCCACCACGTCCTGGTTGATCTCGGTCACCTCACCGGACACCGGTGAGTACAGGTCGCTGACGGACTTGGTCGACTCCAGCTCGCCGCAGCTCTCGCCCGCGGTGACGGTCGTGCCGACCTCGGGAAGCTGGACGAAGACGACGTCACCGAGCGCGTCGGCGGCGTGCGAGGTGATTCCCACGGTGGCGGCCCCGTCGGCGGGGGCGGAGAGCCACTCGTGCTCCTTGCTGTAGCGCAGTGCTTCAGGATTGATGCTCATGACGGAATTCTCCCGGATGGGTCGGAGTGCTCGCGCGGGGGCACGCGGCGGTGCGGAAACGGGTGGCCGCGGCGCGGAGGCCGCGGGAGGGAACGGATGGCCGTGGCGCGGAGGCCGCGGCAGGGAACGGAACTCAGCGCTCGCGCTTGTAGAAGGGCAGCGCGACGACCTGGTGCGGCTCCTGGGCGCCGCGGATGTCGACCGCGACCCCGGCAGACCCGGGCGCCGCGTGCGACGCGTCCACGTACGCCATCGCGATCGGCACCCCGAGGGTCGGTGACGGAGCCCCGGAGGTGACCTCGCCGATGACCGCGCCGGCGCCGTCCGTCACCGGATAGCCGGCCCGCGGCACCCGGCGGCCCTCGGCGACCAGCCCGACCAGCGTGCGCGGCGGCTCGGCGGCGGCCCGCTCGGCCGCGGCGGCCAGCGCCTGCCGGCCGACGAAGTCCCCGGGCTTGTCGAACTTGACCACCCGGCCGAGGCCCGCGTCGAAGGGCGTCAGCGCCGTGGTCAGCTCGTGCCCGTAGAGCGGCATGCCCGCCTCAAGCCGCAGCGTGTCCCGGCAGGACAGCCCGCACGGTACGAGGCCGGCCGCCCGGCCCGCCTCGGTCAGCGCCTGCCACAGCCGCTCGGCGTCGGCCGGCGCCACGAACAGCTCGAAGCCGTCCTCGCCGGTGTAGCCGGTGCGGGCGATCAGCGCCTCCACGCCGGCCACCGTGCCGGGCAGCCCGGCGTAGTACTTCAGGCCGTCCAGGTCGGCGTCGGTGACCGCCTTGAGGATGCCGGGCGCCTGCGGACCCTGGACCGCGAGCAGCGCGTACGCGTCCCGGTCGTCGCGGACCCGCGCCTCGAAGCCGGCCGCCCGCTCGGTCACCGCGTCCAGCACGGTCCGGGCGTTGGAGGCGTTGGCGACGATCATGTACTCCTCGTCGGCCAGCCGGTAGACGATCAGGTCGTCCAGGATGCCGCCGTCGGGCGCGCAGATCATGGTGTAACGGGCCCGGCCGACGGCGAGGGCCGAGAGGTGGCCGACCAGGGCGTAGTCCAGCGCCTGGCCCGCCTGCGGGCCGGTCACGGTGATCTCGCCCATGTGCGAGAGGTCGAAGAGGCCGGCGCGGGTCCGTACCGCCTGGTGCTCCTCGCGCTCACTGGCGTACCGCAGCGGCATGTCCCAGCCGGCGAAGTCGGTCATGGTGGCGCCCAGCGCGCGGTGCAGCGCGTCCAGCGCGGTGTGGCGCGGCGCGCTCAGGGGCTCGCTCAGGGGTTCGCTCATCGGAAAAGGGCTCCCAGACGGATCGACGGGTGGCGTGGCCAAGCGGTGAACCTGGCCTCCCCATCTGTCATCGGAACCTGAGAGGTTCACCGTGACCCGGCGGGGCCAGCGGTTTGCACCTTGGGTGGGACCGGTCCGGTACGCGTCAAACGTACAAAGAGCCGGTCCGCTTTTCAGATCTGCCTCGCCCGCGCGGTATCTGTGCCTGAGAGATTCAAGGGAGGGCTTGCTCCTTCGGCGCCCGCCCCGGCCGGGGCGGAACTCTCCCGCGCGGCCTCGAACGGCCGGTATGCAAGTTGTCCGCACATCATTGCATGCCCGCAGGCGGCATGCCCGGGGGCCCGGCAGCCGCTAGGGTTTCCCGGCAGCAGGTCAGTGGCACATGGGCGGACAAGGGTGGACATGGAGATTCCGGCACCGTACACACCGTACATATGGCCGGCCAACGAGCTGGAAGAAGTGCTCACCGCGAGCCTCGGCAACCCCGCGGCCACCCCCCGGCTGCTGGAGGTGCTCAGCCGCTCCCGGGTGTGGGTGCCGCTGCCGAACGGCGGTCACCCGCGGCTGCCCGGCTTCGACCTGCCCACCATGGAGCTGGAAGGCGCGCCCTATGTGCCGGTCTTCAGCTCCGAGCAGCAGTTCCGGCAGGCCGCGGACGGTATGTCCTGCACCATCGCGCCGGTGCACGAGTTCGCCCGCGGGCTGCCGCCGCTGGTCGGCATCGCGGTGAACCCGGGCGGCGCCGTCGGAGTGCCGCTGCCGCCGGCCGCGGTGGCCGACCTGTGCCGGGCGGAGCCCGGCGGGTACGGAGAGCCGCGGTCGGGCGCCCGGGTGCGGCTCTGGGAGCCGGAGCCGGCCGACGAGCCGGTGGACTTCCTGGCCGCGGCCGCCGCCGAGTTCGCGGTCACCCCGGTGGTGCTCACCGCCCGCCGGGCGCTCGCCTCGGTGGAGGAAGCGCCGCCCGAGCTCTTCGTCGGCGTGGAGCTGGACCGCTGGCAGGAGGAGGACCGGGCGCTCGCGATGGACGCGATCGGCCGGGCGCTCGGCGCGGTGCCGCTGCCCTGGCAGGCGCACCTGATCCTGCTCGACGTGGCCCAGGACCCGGTGAGCGACTGGATGCTGGAGCGGCTCCCGCCGTTCTTCGCCCGCGACTGAGCGGCCGGGCCGGAAGCCGACGGGGCGGCCGACGGGGCCGCTGGCAGGCCGCCGACGGGCCGCCTACTGGGGACCCGGCCCGCGCCCCGCCCGTCCCGGCGGTAGCACCCCGTCGCCGGCCGAACACGTATACGCCGCGTATACGCCGTAATTACGCACTCCGGCTTGAGTCGGTCACCGTTCCACCGGGAACACTCGACCTGATTTGATGGGCTCGTCGGCGTATCACCGTGCGCCGGGAGGATCGGGCGGTCACACCAGCCGGACCCCTCGCAAGAGTCGCAAGAGCAGCACACCGGAGCAGGGAAAGGGGCGGTCCCACGTGATCGCGGGCGCGCAAGGCGGCGCGGCGGCGGCCGGCCATATGGAGCAGATGCTGCTCCAGGTGGGCCCGGGCCGGTTCGACGCTTACGAGAACCTGCTCGGATCGCTCGCCGCCGGCGAGGTGTGGATGCTGCTCTGGCACGGTGTGCCCGGTTCTGCCGACGCCCAGTACGGCAGCATGGAGATCAACGGCCACGGCTACGCCCCCTGCTGCACCTCGCCCCGGGAACTGGCCGCCAGCGGCTGGACCCGCGAGCACGAGGTGGTCTCCGGGCGGGACATCGCCCTGACCCTCTACCCCGACCGGTGCGGGCTCTGGCTCAATCCGCACGCCCCCGGCGGCGGTGTCGGCATCCCCTGGCCTGACCTGAGACGGATCGCGGTCGGCCTCGACCTGCTGCCGGCCGGCCCGCTCCAGATCGGCGAACCCTCGCTGCAGATCCCGCAGTTCTACGCGCTTCTCACTCAGGCCGCCCACCGCACCCCGGCGGTCCGCTCGCTGCGCCGGGCCTGGGTCCAGCCGGCCCTCGGCGAGCCGTACCTGGCCATCGGCGTCGAGGTCTACGACTCCTCCGCCCAGGCCGTCGAAGCGGTCCGGCTGATGATGCAGCAGGCGGTCACCGGGGTCCCCGAAGGACTCGCGGTCTCCACCGTGGCGATGGCCGACGCGTACGACCCGGTCGGCATGTGGATGCGCGCCAACGACCAGCCGTTCTTCGACCGTGAGGCGTACAGCGCCGGTGCCGCCTGGGGTCCGTCCCGCCGCTGAACCGCGGGGCGCGGCGGTCACTTCTCCCGGCTGAAGATCCCCTCCAGCAGCCCCAGCGGCGGACTCCCCAGCGCCAGCAGGGACTTGTGGAAGCGCGGGAGGGAGAAGTCCGCTCCCCAGGTGCGCTTGGCCTCTTCGCGCAGCCGCATGATTTCGAGCTTGCCCCAGGTGTAGCGGCCGTAGCCGGCGTCGAAGGTGCCGCGACGGGCCTCGGAGGCGGCGCTGGCGCGGGCCAGATGGGCGTCGCGCATGAAGAGCCGGGTGGCCTCTTCGAGGTTCATCGTGCCGGTGTGCAGCCCGATCGCACAGGTCAGCCGGGTGACCCGGACCAGCGCTTCGAGCGCCACACCGATCGCGAACCGCGGGTCGTGCGCCCGGAAGCCCTCCTCCAGGCAGACCTCCTCGACGTAGTGCGCCCAGCCCTCGGAGAAGGAGAGGCTGTGCAGGGTGCGGCGGACCGGCCCGCGGGCCCGGCGCAGCGCCCTGCCGTGCGCGAAGTGCCCGGGGGAGACCTCGTGCACGGTGATCGACGGCAGGCTGGTGCGGCTGAACACCGTCAGCCACTCCTCGCGCTCCTCGGCCGGCCACTCCGGCTCCGGCGGTGTCACGTGGTACCAGGACGGTGACTCCGACTCACCCGGCGCCGCCCACGTCATCATCGCCATCGACCAGCGGCGCGACGGCGGTGCGGGGCCGACCAGACACTCCCCGTCGGCGTACGGCGCGAGCCCGTGCTCCTTGGTGAAGGCGATCACCTCGTCGGTGAGCCGGGCCGCCTCGGCGATCACCCCGTCGGCATCCGGGTGGTCGGCGAGGAGGCCGGGGATCAGTTCGTCGACCGTACGGGTCGGGTCGAGCGCCCCACAGGCGTCGGTGAGCAGGTCGGTCAGCCGGTCGCGTTCCCGGGCCGCGTCGGCCGCCAGCGCCTCCAGGTCGACCCGCAGGCCCTCCTGGGTGCCCATCAGTGAGGCCAGCGCCTTCTCGCCCAGCCGCGGGTCGGGGTCGCCGTGCTCGGCGGCGTACTCCAGCCGGCCGACCAGCCGGGCGTGCGCGCCGAGCGCCGCGGCCTCGGCCGGGCCCTGGTCCGGATCGAGGTCGGCGGCCAGCCCGCGGGCCGAGCCCAGCAGGGCGGCGGCAACCGGCGCGTTCACCCGGTCGAGGGCGGCCAGTGACGCGTCGATCGCCTCCGGCCAGCGGGCCAGATGCTTGCGGCGGGCCTTGGCCCGCTCCTTGCGGGGCGCGTACTGCCGGTCGTAACAGGCCAGCTCAAGGTTGGACAGATGCGGGTACGGGTCGCGGCGGTGGAGTTCAAGATCACCGTATTGGGTCCGCAGCGACTTCTCGAACACCCGCAGATGCGCCTCGTCGTGATCGTCGTCCAGCCGGCCGGCGGCGCGGCGGGCCCGGACCACTTCCGCCACCGCGTGCCGCACACCGTCCGGCGACAGATCCTGCACCCTGCCGTCGTACTCGTGCAGGCCCGCCATTTCCCGGGCCTGAGGCATCATCAGGGCGTACACCGCGCGCAGCCGCTCGTTCACCAGACGACCGTACCCCGGACTACGCGGGGGTAACGGTCGAAGAATCACCACATCACAGTTGCGCATCCGTTCCCGGTCAGGGCTGGCGGGTGATCGCGGAACGCAACCAGAATCCAGCGGCAAGAAGGCGCTGTGACGTGGCTCGGTCAGTCATCTGTCCAACAACGGCAGACAGAGGTTCCGGCAGCGCGGTTCGTGTAAGAAGCCGCTACCGCGGCGGGCGCGCGCCGGTAACCCGCCGGCGAGAGGGGTCAGTCTCACCATGACCGCACCGATAGAGACCACCCAAGGGCAGAATCAGGCGCAACCTGAGGCTGTTCTGGAGGGTGTCGGAGCAAAGGCGATCGAAGGCCGTTCCCTGGGCCAGATCGCCTGGATGCGGCTGAAACGCGACAAGGTCGCGATCGCCGGCGGTGTGGTGGTCATCCTGCTGGTGCTGCTGGCGGTGCTCGCCAAGCCGATCGAGATGGTCTTCGATCTCGACCCCAACGCTTTCCACCAGAATCTGGTCGACCCCGAACTGCTCGCGCCCAAGGGCGGCTGGGGCGGTATGAGCTGGGCGCATCCGCTCGGCGTCGACCCGAAGTTCGGCCGCGACATCCTGGCCCGGATCATCGAGGGCTCCTGGATCTCGATGCTGGTCGCCACCGGCGCCACCATCTTGTCCAATGTGATCGGCACCGTGCTGGGCGTCATCGCCGGCTACTACGGCGGCTGGGTGGACAGCCTGATCAGCCGGCTGATGGACGTCTTCCTGGCGTTCCCGCTGCTGCTCTTCGCGATCTCCATCTCCGCCTCGCTGCAGGACGGGGCGTTCGGCCTCAACGGGCTGCCGCTGCGGATCTGCGTGCTGATCTTCGTCATCGGCTTCTTCAACTGGCCCTACATGGGCCGGATCGTCCGCGGCCAGACGCTGTCGCTGCGGGAACGCGAGTTCGTGGAGGCGGCGCGCGGCATGGGCGCCCGCGGCCCGTTCATCCTCTTCCGGGAGCTGCTGCCGAACCTCGTCGCGCCGATCCTCGTCTACTCGACGCTCCTGATCCCGACCAACATCCTCTTCGAGGCGGCGCTCAGCTTCCTCGGCGTCGGCATCGCGCCACCGCAGGCCTCCTGGGGAGGCATGCTGACCAGCGCGGTGGACGTCTACCAGTCCGACCCGCAGTACATGTTCGTGCCCGGCCTGGCGATCTTCATCACGGTGCTGGCCTTCAACCTGCTCGGCGACGGGCTGCGTGACGCCCTCGACCCGCGCAGCAAGTGATCCGCAGCGATCCATCGACCCCGGCGTGGCACTCAGCGTGCCGTACGGCGACCACAGCCGACCCGGTGACTAAAAGGAAATGAGGGGCGTAACCCGGTATGAACACCAGAAAGGTGACCTCCGCGCTGGCGCTCGCCATGGCGATGGCGCTCGGCGTGTCGGCCTGTGGCGGCTCGGGCGGGAGCAAATCGAGCGCCGGCAAGAAGGACCAGGCGCTCACGTCGATCGTCAACGCGTCCGACAAGAAGGGCGGCACGGTGACGCTGGACCACTCCAGCGGCCCCGACTCGCTCGACCCGGGCAACACGTACTACGGCTGGGTGCAGAACTTCTCCCGCCTCTACGCGCGTTCGCTGCTGACCTTCAAGCCGGCCGCCGGCAAGGACGGTCTGACCGTGGTCCCCGACCTGGCCACCGGGCTCGGCACCGCCAGCGCCGACGCGAAGACCTGGACGTACCACCTGCGGACCGGTGTGAAGTTCGAGGACGGCACCCCGGTGACCTCCAAGGACGTCAAGTACGCGATCGAGCGCAGCAACTTCGCGCCCGACGTGATGGCCAACGGCCCCACGTACTTCAAGGCGTACCTGGAGGGCGGCGACAAGTACCAGGGCCCCTACAAGGACAAGTCGCCCACCGGGCTGGCCTCCATAGAGACCCCTGACAACCAGACGATCGTCTTCCACCTGGCCAAGCCGTTCGCGGACTTCGACTACCTGGCGACGTTCTCGCAGACCGCACCGGTCGAGCAGTCCAAGGACACCGGCGCCACCTACGTCCAGCACATCCAGTCGACCGGCCCGTACAAGTTCGCCTCGTACTCCGAGGGCAAGGGCGCGACGCTGGTCCGCAACCCGCAGTGGGACAAGGCGACCGACCCGATCCGCACCGCGCTGCCGGACAAGTACGTGCTCCGGTTCAACGTCAACCAGCGGACCATCGACAACGACCTGCTGGCCGACAACCTGACCGTCGACATGGCCGGTACCGGCGTTGCCGCCGAGACCCAGTCGAAGATCCTCGGCAACCCCAAGCGGCTCGCCAGCACCGACGACGCGATCGCCGGCGCCACCTCGTACATGGCGCTGAACCTGAACGTGAAGCCGTTCGACAACGTCAACTGCCGCAAGGCCGTGCAGTACGCGGTCGACAAGGAGTCGGTGGTCAACGCCGAGGGCGGCGCGGTCAAGGGCGACGTGGCCACCACGCTGCTGCCGCCGTCGGTCAACGGCTACACCAAGTTCGACCAGTACGCGACGCCCGGCAACAAGGGTGACGTGGCCAAGGCGAAGGCGGCGCTGGTCGCCTGCGGGCAGCCGAACGGCTTCACCACCACGCTGACCGCCCGTACCGACCGGCAGACCGAGGTGGACGGCGCGACCGCCATCCAGGCCGCGCTGAAGAAGGTCGGCATCAACGTCAAGATCCAGACGTTCCCGGCCGACAAGTACTTCTCCAACTACGCCGGTGTCCCGGACTACGTCCACTCGCACGACATCGGCATGATGATGATGGCGTGGGGCGCCGACTGGCCGACCGGCTACGGCTTCCTCGACCAGATCATCGACGGCAGCGCCATCAAGCCGTCCGGCGGCAACAACCTGATGGAGCTGAACGACCCGGCCATCAACAACGCGCTGGCCGCCGCGATCGCCAACACCGATGCCGCCGCGCGCACCAAGGCCTGGGGCGACATCGACAAGATGGTCATGGCGAACGCCTCCGTGGTGCCGCTGATCTACCGCAAGAACCTGCTCTACCGCCCGGCGTCCGCCACCAATGTGACGGTCACCCAGGCGTACCTGGGCATGTACGACTACCTGCTGTTGGGCTCCTCGAAGTAGCCGCAAGGCCCAAGTACGCACCGAAAGGCAGGTGAAGGCTCCGGCGTCCGCCGGTCCGGCAATCCCGGACCGGCGGACGCCCGCCGGACGGCCGTGACCGCTTACCTCATCCGACGTGTGTTCGCCGCGATACTGCTGCTCGTGGTGGTCAGCGCGATCACCTTCGCGATCTTCTTCCTGGTGCCCCGGCTGGGCGGCCAGACCACGACCCAGCTCGCCACCCAGTACGTGGGCAAGGACGCCAACCCCGCGGCAGTGGCGGCGATCAAGAAGAACCTCGGCTTCGACCTCCCGCTCTACGAGCAGTACTGGCACTTCATCAAGGCGCTGGTGGCCGGGGCCGACTACCACTACGGCCCCGATCCGGTGCACTGCAACGCACCGTGCTTCGGCTACTCGTTCAAGAGCCACATCGAGGTCTGGCCGCAGCTGAAGTCCCGTATCCCGGTGACCTTCTCGCTGGCCATCGGTGCCGCGGTGATCTGGGTGATCACCGGTGTCGCCATCGGCGTGGCCTCCGCGCTCAAGCGGGGCAGCCTGCTCGACCGGGTCTCCATGGGCATCGCGCTGATGGGCGTCTCGCTGCCGATCTTCTTCACCGGCATCCTCGCGCTGAGCATCTTCACCGTGCAGTGGCCGCTGTGGAGCAACGGCATGACCTACGTGCCCTTCACCCAGAACCCGGCGGACTGGGCGTGGAACCTGCTGGTGCCGTGGTGCTCGCTGGCCTTCCTCTACTCGGCGCTCTACGCCCGGCTCACCAGAGCGGGGATGCTGGAGACCATGAGCGAGGACTACATCCGCACCGCGCGGGCGAAGGGCCTCCGCGAGCGGACCGTCGTCGTCAAGCACGGGCTGCGCTCGGCGCTCACCCCGATCGTCACCATCTTCGGCCTGGACTTCGGTCTGCTGCTCGGCGGCGCGGTCATCACCGAGCAGGTCTTCTCCCTGCCGGGCATGGGCGCCTACGCGATCCAGGGCGTGCAGAGCAACGACCTCCCGATCGTGATGGCCGTGACCTTGGTGGTCGCCTTCTTCGTCGTGGTCTGCAATCTGCTGGTGGACCTCGCCTACGCCGCCCTCGACCCCCGCGTGAGGTACTCGTGAGCCCCGCCGACAAGCTGCTCAAGCCCGCCGGCGAACCGGCCCGCCTTGAGGAATCCTTTCTGTCGGTCCGCGATCTGCGGATCCACTTCGACACCGACGACGGCGTGGTCAAGTCGGTCGACGGCCTGAGCTTCGAGCTGGCGCGCGGCCGTACCCTCGGCATCGTCGGCGAGTCCGGCTCCGGCAAGTCGGTCACCTCGCTCGGCCTGATGGGCCTGCACCGTACGGCCAAGGCCCGGATCTCCGGCGAGGTGTGGCTGGACGGCGAGGAGCTGATCGCCGCCGACCCGGACCGGGTACGGCAGCTGCGCGGCCAGAAGATGGCGATGATCTTCCAGGACCCGCTCTCCGCGATGCACCCGTACTACACGGTGGGGGCGCAGATCGTGGAGGCGTACCGGGTGCACAACAAGGTCTCGCGGGCGCAGGCCCGTGAGCGGGCCGTCGAGATGCTGGACCGGGTCGGCATCCCCGAGCCGCGCAAGCGGTTCGCGGACTACCCGCACCAGTTCTCCGGCGGTATGCGGCAGCGCGCGATGATCGCGATGGCGCTGATCAACAACCCCGAGCTGCTGATCGCCGACGAGCCGACCACCGCGCTCGACGTCACCGTGCAGGCGCAGATCCTGGACCTGATCCGCGATCTGCAGAAGGAGTTCGGCTCCGCGGTCATCATGATCACCCACGACCTGGGCGTGGTGGCCGAGGTCGCCGACGACCTGCTGGTGATGTACGCCGGCCGGGCCGCCGAACGCGGCACCGCGGAGAAGGTGTTCACCGAGCCGCAGCACCCGTACACCTGGGGCCTGCTGGGCTCCATGCCGCGGATGGACCGGGACCGCATCGACCGGCTCAACCCGATCAAGGGCACCCCGCCCAGTCTGATCAACGTGCCGAGCGGCTGCGCCTTCCACCCGCGCTGCCCGTACGCCGGGCTGAACGGCGGATCGTCCGAGACGGTCGTGCCCGAGCTGCGGGACGTGGGCGAAGGGCATGTCGTCGCCTGCCACCTGGCCGACGACGAGCGGGCCAGGATCTGGACCGAAGAGATAGAGCCGAAGCTGTGAAAGGCCAGGACGAAGGCGTGGACGAAGCCATGGAGAAGGGCGCGGGCGGACCCGTGGCGGAGCGCCCCGCGCCGGCCGGCGCCGCCCTCGGCGAGGACGCGCCCGCGAGCACGCCCGAGCCGCACCACTCGGTGCCCCGGCAGCCGTCGGGGGAGGCGCTGCTGAAGGTTGAGGGGCTGGTCAAGCACTTCCCGATCACCAAGGGCCTGCTGCGCCGGAAGGCCGGCGCCGTACAGGCCGTGGACGGGCTGGACTTCGAGGTCAGAGCCGGCGAAACCCTCGGCGTGGTCGGTGAGTCGGGCTGCGGCAAGTCCACCATGGGCCGGCTGATCACCCGGCTGCTCGAACCCACGGGCGGACGCGTCGAGTTCGACGGACGTGACATCACCCACCTGACGATGGGCGAGATGCGGCCGATGCGGCGCGACATCCAGATGATCTTCCAGGACCCGTACTCGTCGCTGAACCCCCGGCACACCATCGGCACCATCGTGGGCGCCCCGTTCCGGCTGCAGAAGGTCGTCTCGGAGCAGGGCCGCAAGAAGGACGTGCAGGACCTGCTGGAGCTGGTCGGGCTCAACCCCGAGCACTACAACCGCTACCCGCACGAGTTCTCCGGCGGGCAGCGGCAGCGGATCGGCATCGCCCGGGCGCTGGCGCTGCGGCCCAAGCTGGTGGTCGCCGACGAGCCGGTCTCCGCGCTGGACGTCTCCATCCAGGCCCAGGTGGTCAACCTGCTGGACGACCTGCAGGAGGAGCTGGGCCTGACCTATGTGATCATCGCCCACGACCTGTCGGTCATCCGCCATGTCTCGGACCGCATCGCGGTGATGTACCTCGGCAAGATCGTGGAACTCGCCGACCGCGAGCAGCTCTACAGCACGCCCTTCCACCCGTACACCACCGCGCTGCTCTCGGCGGTGCCAGTGCCGGACCCGAAGCGGCGCAAGGCCCAGCTGGAGGGCGGCGAGGGCGCGTCCGGCGGCCGGATCCTGCTGACCGGCGACGTGCCGTCACCGGTCGACCCGCCGAGCGGCTGCCGCTTCCGCACCCGCTGCTGGAAGGCGACCGAGGTCTGCGCGGTGCAGGAGCCGCCGCTGGTGGCGCTGGCCCCGGGTCACCAGGTGGCCTGCCACCACCCGGAGAACGCGGCCGGTCTGAAGCCGGCGGAGCAGACGGCGACCGTCTGACGGCCCTTCCGGGGGCCGCGCGGGGGCGCCGGAAGGCTGTTTTCAGGGGGGCGGGCCCGCGGGCCCGCCCCTCCGCCGTTCGCCGAGCCGCGCCGGGACCACGCGAGGCCGCCCGCCGGGGTGTGTCCGGTCCTCCCGGCGGGTCCGCGGTGGTTCGCCCGGTTCCTCGCCCCGCTCAGGGGCGCTGTCTCAGGTCTGGCCGGCTGCCCGGGCGCGCTCGACTGCCGGGCCGATCGCCCGTACGACTTCGGTGATCTCGTCGGCCGTCGTGGTGTGGCCGAGCGAGAAGCGCACCGTCGCGCGGGCGTGGGTGGGCGGTTCGCCCATCGCCAGCAGCACGTGGCTCGGCTGGGCCACCCCGGCGGTGCAGGCCGATCCGGTGGAGCAGGCGATGCCCTGGGCGTCGAGGAGGAGCAGCAGCGCGTCGCCCTCGCAGCCGGGGAAGGTGAAGTGCGCGTTGGCGGCCAGCCGGCCCTCGGGCGACGGGTCGCCGTTGAGGAGCGCGTCCGGCACCGCAGCCCGCACCCCCCGTACCAACTCGTCCCGCAGCGCGCCCACTTCACGGGCGAAGCGGGGCTGCCGCTCCGCCGCGAGGGCCGCCGCGGTGGCGAAGGAGGCGATGGCGGGCACGTCCAGGGTGCCGGAGCGGCTGCGCTCCTGATTGCCGCCGTGCAGCAGCGGGACGGGGGTGTCCTCACGCCGCAGCACCAGCGCGCCCACTCCGTACGGCCCGCCGATCTTGTGGCCGGTCACCGTCAGCGCGTCCAGGCCGCTGGCCGCGAAGTCCACCTCGGTCTGGCCGAACGCCTGCACCGCGTCGGAGTGGATCGGCACCCCGAACTCCCGTGCGACCTCGGCGAGTTCGCGGACCGGGAGGATGGTGCCGACTTCGTTGTTGGCCCACATCGCGGTGACCAGGGCGACATCGTCGGGAGCCCGCTCGACGGCCGCGCGCAGCGTCTCCGGCCGCACCCGGCCGAAGGAGTCGACCGGCAGCCACTCGACGGTCGCGTGCTCGTGGTCGGCGAGCCAGTACACCGCGTCCAGCACCGCGTGGTGCTCGACCGGGCTGGCCAGGATCCGGGTCCGCCGCGGGTCGGCCGCACGCCGGGCCCAGTACAGGCCCTTCACCGCGAGGTTGTCCGACTCGGTGCCGCCGCCGGTGAAGACGATCTCGCTCGGCCGGGCGCCGAGCGCGGCGGCCAGCGTCTCCCGGGACTCCTCGACGGTACGCCGGGCCCGCCGCCCGGCGGCGTGCAGCGCGGAGGCGTTCCCGGTCACCGTGAGGTGCGCGGTCATCGCCTGGACCGCCTCCGGGAGCATGGGCGTGGTGGCGGCGTGGTCGAGGTAGGCCATGGTGCACCGATTCTACGGCGGCGGCGGTGCCCGGCCGCGCACACGGGGGCGGCCGGGCCGGTGGGAGCCGGTGGGAGATGGTGAGGGCCGGCCGGAGGTGTCAGCCGCGCGGGGCCCTGGCCAGTTGCCGGGACTGGGCGACCAGCCGCCCCGCGCTGTCCCAGAGCTCGCCGTCTTCTTCCAGCAGGCCGCCGGCCAGGTTGCCGGTGCTGAGCGCCACCTGGAGCGGGCCGGGCGCCGGACGGGCGCGCAGGTGCACGGTGAGCTCCAGGGTCGGGGTCCAGCCCTTGAGGCCGAGGTCGAAGGCGGTGGGCGGCAGCGCGTCCACCGCGAGCAGCAGCGAGAGCGGGTCGTGGTCGCGCCCGTCGGCCAGCCCCAGCCAGCCGCGCATCCGCCCCGCGCCCGAGGGTGCGCCGAGCGCCCAGCCGGCGGTCGCCGGGTCGAGCCGCAGGTCGAGACGGTCCAGGATCGCGGTGGAGCCGGTCACCGGGCCGCCGTCGGGGGCGTCCTTGGAGCTGACGCACTGCTCGTAGCCCGGCATCTGCGGCGGCGCGGCGGAGGTGCGGACGTCGTCCGGGAGCGCGTCGAGGTCCCCGTAGGCCGCGAGCACCCGGATCCGCTCCACCTCGCGGCCGTCCTCGCCGGTCTGGAAGAGGGACGCCTGCCCGGTGGACAGCGTCCGCCCGGCCCGTACGGTCTGCGTCCTGATGACGGCAGGGCCCGGCTGCGAGGCGGTGAGGTAGTGCGCGGTGATGGTCAGCGGGTCAGGGTGCGGCAGGGCGTCCCGCAGCGCGCGCCCGATGACGGCCAGCAGATAGCCGCCGTTCACCGCGGAGATGATCGTCCAGCCCGCCGACAGTCCGGTGTCGTACGTCCCCGGTTCGCCGGCCCTCGGCACGACCGCCGTGTCCCGGTCGAACTCGCTGTCCCCGATGGCCACGCGGGCCGCTGCAGTTGCCATGAGTCTGATGTTACCCATCGGTAGGTGTCGGTTGTCCAGGCTCTTCGCGACAACACTGAGCGAACGCTTAGTCTTCCGGACCGCCCGCCCTTTTATTGGGGCGGGGCCGGGAGGCGGGGCCGTTACCCTGGTCGGGTGAGCGAGATTCGGGTTGACGGGCATGAGGGGCAGACAAAGCGGCTGCGGGTGCTGGCGGCGATGAGCGGTGGAGTCGACTCCGCCGTGGCCGCCGCGCGGGCCGCCGAGGCGGGGCACGAGGTCACCGGCGTGCACCTCGCGCTGTCGGCCAACCCGCAGAGCTTCCGCACGGGCGCACGCGGCTGCTGCACGGTGGAGGACTCGCGCGACGCCCAGCGGGCCGCCGATGTGATCGGCATCCCCTTCTACGTATGGGACCTCGCCGAGCGGTTCCGCGCCGACGTGGTGGACGACTTCGTCGCCGAGTACGCGGCCGGCCGCACCCCCAACCCCTGCCTGCGGTGCAACGAGAAGATCAAGTTCGCCGCCCTGCTCGACAAGGCGCTGGCGCTCGGCTTCGACGCGGTGTGCACCGGCCACTACGCCACCGTCGTCACCGCCGCCGACGGCACCCGCGAACTCCACCGGGCCAGCGACGCCGCCAAGGACCAGTCCTATGTGCTCGGCGTCCTGGACGAGCGGCAGCTCGCGCACGCCATGTTCCCGCTCGGCGACACCCTCACCACCAAGGACGAGATCCGGGCCGAGGCCGAGCGGCGCGGCCTGGCGGTGGCGAAGAAGCCGGACAGCCACGACATCTGCTTCATCGCCGACGGCGACACCCAGGGCTTCCTGGCCAGGCACCTCGGCACCGACGAGGGCGAGATCCTCGACCAGGACGGCGCCCGGGTCGGCACGCACAACGGCGCGTACGGCTTCACCATCGGCCAGCGCAAGGGCCTGCGGCTCGGTGTGCCCGCGGACGACGGCAAGCCCCGCTACGTCCTGGACATCTCCCCGGTGCGGAACACGGTAACCGTGGGCCCGGCCGAGGCGCTGGACGTGACGGCCCTCACCGCGATCCGCCCGCGCTGGTGCGGCACCCCGCCGCAGGGCCCGGCCGCGTACACCGCCCAGCTGCGCGCCCACGGCGAGGACGTACCGGTCACCGCCGAACTGCGCGACGGCGAACTGCGTGTCGACTTCGCCGCGCCGGTCCGCGGCATCGCCCCCGGCCAGGCGGTGGTGCTCTACGACGGCACGCGCGTCGTCGGTTCGGCGACGATCGCCACCACGCAGCGCCGGGCGCCGGTGGCGGTATGAACATCTGTGTCTTCCTGTCGGCCGCCGAACTCAGTGAGCAGTACACCGTGCCGGCCAGGGAGTTCGGCAAGCTGATCGGTGCCGGCGGCCACACCCTGGTGTGGGGCGGCTCCGACTCCGGGCTGATGAAGGTCGTCGCGGACGGTGCCCAGGAGGCCGGCGGCCGGCTGGTCGGGATCTCGGTGGAGTTCCTGCACCACGTGGCCCGGCCGAACGCCGACGAGATGGTGATCGCGCGGGACCTCGCGCACCGCAAGGCCGAACTGCTGCTCCGCTCCGACGCGATCGTGATCATGGTCGGCGGCACCGGCACGCTCGACGAGGCCACCGAGATCCTGGAGCTGCGCAAGCACGGGCTGCACGCGAAGCCCGTCGTCCTGCTCAACACCGCCGGTTTCTACGACGGGCTCAAGCAGCAGTTCCGCCGGATGGAGGCCGAGGGCTTCCTGCCGCTGCCGCTCTCCGAGATGGTGTACTTCGCCGAGGACGGCCAGGCGGCCCTGACCTATCTGACGAACTACGTCCAGGAGCAGCGGTGAGCGTGCACCTCGTCACCGGCGCGGGTTCGGGTATCGGCGCGGCGGTCGCAGGCCGCTTGCTGGAGCGCGGCGACGAGCTGTGGCTGCTGGCGCGGGACGCCGGCCGCGCCAGGGAGCTGGCCGGGCGCTTCCCCGGCGCGAAGACGCTGGTCGGCGATCTCGCGGAGCCGGCCCGGCTGTCCTGGGCGCTGGGCCACCAGTCGCCGCCGGACCGGCTGGACTCGCTGCTGCACGTGGCCGGCGTCGTCGAACTCGGGCCGGTCGGTGATCTCACGCCGAAGATCTGGCAGGAGACGCTCGCGGTGAATCTGATCGGACCGGCCGAGCTGACCCGCCTGCTGCTGCCCCAGCTCCGGCTCTCCCGCGGCCACGTCGTCATGGTCAACTCCGGCGCGGGCCTGTCCGCGTCCCCCGAGTGGTCGGCGTACGCCGCCAGCAAGCACGGCCTGAAGGCCCTGGCGGACTCGCTGCGCGGCGAGGAGCACGCCAACGGCGTCCGGGTCACCACGGTCTACCCGGGCCGCACCGCAACCCCCATGCAGCAGAAGGTCCACCGGCAGGAGGGCGCGGCCTATGACGCGTCCCGCTGGATCGACCCCGCGTCGGTGGCGACCGCCGTCCTCACCGCTCTCGACCTTCCCCGCGACGCGGAACTCACCGACCTCACGGTCCGCCCCGGCCACTGATCCGGCGCCCGCCCACGGCCGGGCGGGCGGGCGCGGCGGGTTCGCCGGCGCCCGGGTCCGGTCGTCCGGTCGTCCGGTCTCCGTCGTCCGGGCGGGTGGATCCGCTGCCGAGACTTTGGCATATGAGAAGTTCGTCCGCTTTTCCCGCGTAGCGTCGGCCGCGCCACCACCGCGATCCGAGGGAGCGGACCGACCATGGCGTCAGCCACCGCAGAGGCCGCCCGGCGGGGCGTCGGCGGGGCGCGGCCCGGCCTCCGCAGCCGCGGTGAGGCCGCGCTGCGGCTCGCCGGACCCGCCCTGCTCGGCTACGCGGCGGCCCGCCTCCTCGGCATCGGACTCCTGACCTACCTGGCCGGGCGGCGCGGCGAGTCCCCCGGCACGGTGCTCTACGGATCCTGGGACGCCCGCTGGTACCAGATGGTCGCCGAGCACGGCTACGACCGCGCGGTCACCGGCACCCCGCACACCTGGCACGCCTGGAGCAACCTCGCCTTCTTCCCGCTCTACCCGTGGCTGTGCCGCGCCGCCGACGCCGTACTCCCGCTCGGCATCGCCAGGTCCTCCTGGCTGGTCTCGCTGGACGCCTCCTTCGCCGCCGCCTGGCTGATCTTCCTCGTCGGCAACCGGCTCCACGGCCGGCGGACCGGCACCGTGCTCGCCGTGCTCTGGGGCTGCCTGCCGCACGCGGTGGTGGAGAGCATGGCCTACACCGAGTCGCTCTTCACCGCGCTGTGCGCCGCCGCGCTCCACCTGGCGCTCGGCCGGCACTGGGTACGGGCCGGCCTCTTCGCGGCGCTCGCCGGGCTGACCCGCCCCACCGGCGTCGCCGTCGCCGCCGCGATCTCGCTCACCGCCGGCCTCGCCGCCCTGCGCGGCCTGCGCGAGCGCACCGCGGGCCGGCCGTGGTGGCAGCCGGTGTGGCGGCCCGCGCTCGGCGCTCTGCTCGCCCCCACCGGCTGGCCGGCGTTCGTCGCCTGGGTGGGGCTGCGGCTGCACCGCGCGGACGGGTACTTCGCGGTGCAGGAGGCGTGGGGGAACCGCCTCAGCAAAGGCGGCTATCTGCTGCGCCGGATCCGCTGGGTCTTCCTCGGCCAGCGGGGCGGCGAGGTACCCGTGGCGTATGTCGTGGTGACCCTCGTGGTCGTCGCCTCCTTCGCGCTGGGCGCGCTCTGCCTCGCGCAGCGCCAGCCGCTGCCGCTGCTGGTCTTCAGCATGGCGCTGCTGGCCGTCCTCACCTTCGGCAAGGGCGCCTACATCGCCCGCGCCCGCTTCCTGCTCCCTGGTTTCCCGCTGCTCGTCCCGGTGGCCCGGGCGCTGGCCCGCACCCACATCCGCACCATCGCGTACACCCTGTCCGCCGCCGCCGTCGCCTCGGCGGTCTACGGCGTCCACCTCTCCCTGATCTGGAACGGCCCGCCCTGAGAGCCGACGCCGGGCGGCCGGCGGCCCGCACCCGGCAGAAGGGCGGCGGAGCGTCTCGTACTCTTCCCGGGTGAGCAACGAAGCTGAGTTCAAGCTGCCCGAAGGCGCCGCGACCGGGGTCGGCTCCCTGCCCGGAACCGACGCGCGGGAGGCGGCGCGGGTCGCGGTGGAGGCCACCGGCGACTTCCCGTTCCTGCCGGAGCTGCCCGCGCGCGGGCCCGGCGCGGACATGATCGGGCGGACGCTCGGGATGCTGGTCGAGCTGTACGCGCGGGTGGAGCCGAGCGGCTGGCGCTTCGGCGACCGGCCCGGGCGGGACACCAAGCGGGCCAGGGCGTGGCTGGGGGAGGACCTGGACGCGCTGGAGGAGTTCACCCAAGGGTACGAAGGACCGCTGAAGGTGCAGGCGGTCGGGCCGTGGACGCTGGCCGCGAGCGTCGAGACGCGGAACGGCGAGGCCGCGCTGCGCGACCCCGGCGCCTACCGCGACCTGCGCGGATCACTCGCCGAGGGCATCGGGCTGCACCTGGCCGACCTGGCCCGGCGGGTGCCCGCCGGACGGCTGGTCCTGCAGCTCGACGAACCGCTGCTGACCGATGTGCTGACCGGCCGGGTCAGGACCGCCAGCGGCTACCGGACCTACCGGTCGGTCGACAGGACCGTGGTCGAGTCGGGGCTGCGGGAGCTGATCGAGGCCGCCGGCGTCCCGGTGATCGTGCACTCCTGCGCCGCCGACGTCCCCTTCACCCTGCTGCGCCGGGCCGGCGCGGCGGGCCTCTCCTTCGACTTCTCCTTGCTCACCGAACGTGACTGGGACGCCTTCGGTGAGGCCGCGGAGGGCGGCACCGCCCTCTTCGCCGGTGTCGTGCCGGGCCTGGACTCAGAATTGTCGGACCCTGCCGGTAGCGTCAGTGGTGTTCGGGCGCTGTGGCGCAGGCTGGGACTGGCACCGGGGGCGTTGGGGTCCTCCGTGGCCGTCACCCCGGCCTGCGGTCTGGCGGGGGCCTCGCCGGCCTATGCCCGTGCCGCCCTGGTGCACTGCGCGAAGGCGGCACGCTCGCTCGTCGACAACCCTGAGTGACGCCCTGAGCGACGCCTGACCGAGGAAGGACGGAATCGTGGCAGCCCTGGAGGACGCACAGCCCGCGGAGATCCCCGCCGAGGCCCGGGAGCGGCACGCCCGGCTGGCCGAGCAGATCGAGGAGCACCGCTTCCGTTACTACGTCAATGACGCACCGGTCGTCAGCGACGCCGACTTCGACAGGCTCCTGCGGCAGCTGGAAGCGCTGGAGGAGGAGCACCCGGGCCTGCGCACCCCCGACTCGCCCACCCAGAAGATCGCCGGGGCGTACGAAACCGAGTTCACCTCCGTCCAGCACCGCGAGCGCCTGCTGTCGCTGGACAACGCCTTCACCGACGAGGAACTCTCCACCTGGGCCGACCGGGTGGCCGCCGAGCTGGGCCCGCCGGACAACGACCGCAGCCCGTACCACTTCCTGTGCGAGCTGAAGGTCGACGGCCTCGCCGTCAACCTCACCTACGAGAACGGCCGGCTGACCCGCGCCGCCACCCGCGGCGACGGCCGCACCGGCGAGGACATCACCCCCAACGTGCGGACCATCACCGGCATCCCCGACCGGCTGGCCGGCGACAAGGTGCCCGAACTGGTGGAGATCCGCGGCGAGGTCTACTTCCCCGGCGAGAAGTTCGAGGAGCTGAACGCCCGGCTGGTCGAGGGCGGCGACAAGCCCTTCGCCAACCCGCGGAACGCGGCGGCCGGTTCACTGCGGCAGAAGGACCCCCGGATCACCGCGGGCCGCCCGCTGCGGATGGTGGTGCACGGCATCGGCGCCCGCCAGGGCTTCACCATCGACTGCCAGTCGCACGCCTATGAACTGCTGCACGCATGGGGCCTGCCCACCGCCCGCCACAACAAGGTGGTCGGCTCGCTCGACGAGGTGCGGGAGTTCATCACCTACTACGGCGAGCACCGGCACGACGTCGAGCACGAGATCGACGGCGTGGTGGTCAAGGTCGACGAGATCCCGCTGCAGGGCCGGCTCGGCTCCACCTCCCGGGCACCGCGCTGGGCCATCGCCTGGAAGTACGCGCCCGAGGAGGTCAACACCAAGCTGGTGGAGATCCGGGTCGGCGTCGGCCGCACCGGCCGCGTCACCCCGTACGCGGTGGTGGAGCCGGTGACGGTGGCCGGCTCCGAGGTCGAGTTCGCCACCCTGCACAACCAGGAGGTCGTCAAGAAGAAGGGCGTCCTCATCGGCGACACCGTGGTGCTGCGCAAGGCCGGTGACGTGATCCCGGAGATCCTCGGCCCGGTGGCGGACCTGCGGGACGGCAGCGAGCGGGAGTTCGTGATGCCCGCCGAGTGCCCCGAGTGCCACACCCCGCTGCAGCCCATGAAAGAGGGGGACATCGACCTGCGGTGCCCCAACGCCCGCACCTGCCCCGCCCAGTTGCGCGAGCGGCTCTACTACCTCGCCGGCCGCCGCTGCCTGGACATCGAGGCGTTCGGATATGTGGCGGCCACCGCGCTCACCCAGCCGCTGGAGCCGCAGAAGCCCCCGCTGGAGAACGAGGGCGACCTCTTCGGCCTGAAGATCGAGGAACTGCTGCCGATCCGCTCCTACGTCCTGGACCAGGACACCGGCCTGCCCAAACGCGACCCGGAGACCGGCGAGCCGAAGACCGTCACCTTCTTCGCCAACCAGAAGGGCGAGGCGAAGAAGAACGCGCTGGCCATGCTGGAGAACATCCAGGCCGCCAAGGACCGCCCGCTGGCCCGGATCATCACCGGTCTGTCGATCCGCCATGTCGGCCCGGTCGCGGCCGAGGCGCTGGCCCGCGAATTCCGCGACCTGGACCGGATCAGGAACGCCGAGGAGGCGGAACTCGCCGCCGTCGACGGTGTCGGGGCGACCATCGCCGCGTCGGTGAAGCAGTGGTTCACCGAGGACTGGCATCTGGAGATCATCGAGAAGTGGCGGGCCGCCGGGGTGACGTTCACCGAGGAGGGTTCGGACGAAGGGCCGAGGCCACTCGAAGGGGTGACGGTGGTGGTCACCGGAACGCTGACCGGGCATACCCGGGATGGCGCAAAAGAGGCCCTGGGCAGCAGAGGCGCGAAAGTCACCAGCGCGGTTTCCAAGAAAACGGACTTCGTGGTGGTCGGGGACAACCCCGGCTCAAAGTACGACAAGGCAGTACAGCTGAAGGTGCCGGTCCTGGACGAGGAAGGCTTCGAGGTGCTGCTCGGGCAGGGCGCAGACGCCGCGCGGGAGCGCGCGGTGAATCCGGTGGAATCCGCAGCAGAAGAAGAGGCGAATCCAGCGGAATAACCCGAACATGTCACCCGATCGGCCCATATCAGAATACGGTGATTGCCCTGCTCCCATTCGGGCAATGGCAGCGGATCGGTGCCCGAGGGGGCGTCTTCCGGCCTACTGTTGAGGAGCGCGCCCGCCGGGAACCAACCTTGCAGCCGGCCGGGAGGCCGGGGCCGAGGGCTCCGGCGTGGCGGGTCACCTGCGTCACCAGGCTGGGAGAGGGACGGGCATGGAAGCGACGGAGAGCGCCGGAGGGGTGCCGCTGGCCGGCAGCCCACCCGTGCCCGTACTCCCCGCGGTCCCCCGGCCCTTCCTCCGCATGGCCGTACCGGCAGTGGCCGCAGGCGCGCTGACGGTCTGTGTGATCCGGATGCTGCACCACGGCAGTGCGCTCTTCCCCGGCGGCACCATCGGCTGGGCCTTCGCCGTACTCACCGGGATCATCGTCGGCCATCTGGTGGCCATGGGCCGCGACCGGTGGTGGGGCGGCACCGGCTCCGGCGCCGCCCTCACGCTGGCGGTACTGCTGCTCTACGGCTGGGTGCCCGCCGTGCTGGTCAGCCTCGCGGTGGTGCTGCTGGTCGGCGCCGCCCGCCGGCACCGGTGGCGGCAGGCCGCGCTGCACGCCGCCATCGACATCCTCGGCATCGGGGCCGGCGCGGTCGTCCTCGACCTCTTCGGTGCCCACCCCTCGGTGGAGAACCCGTGGCGGCCCGACGAGTGGACCCCGTCCGCCACCGGCATCATCGTCGTCGCCGCGCTGGCGTACCTGGCCGGCACCCGGGCGCTGCTGTGGTGGACCTTCGCCCCGCGCGGCGGCGGACTGCCGACCGTGGCCAGGACCGCGCTGCTGCGGCAGGGCATGGTGGGCGGCGCGCTGCTCGGCATCGCACCGCTGATCCTGGTGGTCGGCTGCGACCGGCCGCTGCTGCTCCCGCTCTTCGCGGTGCCGCTGATCGCGCTGGACTCCACGATGTGGATCGCGCATGCCCGCGCCGAGGAGCAGTTGCGCGACCCGCTGACCGGCCTGCCCAACCGCCAGTGGCTGCTGGAGCGGGCGTGGAGCGCCCTCGACACCGCGCAGGAGAAAGGCGAGCGGGTCGCCCTGGTGCTGATCGACCTGGACAAGTTCCGCTCGGTCAACGACACGCTCGGGCATCTGGCCGGTGACCGCCTGCTGCTGCAGATCGCCGACCGGCTGCGCCTCGCGCTGCCGCGGGGCGCGGAGGCGGCCCGGCTCGGCGGGGACGAGTTCGCGGTGCTGCTGCCCAGTTGCGACTCTCCGACCCGGGCGCAGCGGGTGGCCAGGGCACTGGTGGCGGCCCTCGGGTCACCGCTCAGCCTGGACGGACTGACCCTGGAGCTGGAGGCCAGCGCCGGGGTCGCGGTCTTCCCCGACCACGCGGTCGACGCGGAAGGGCTGCTGCGGCGGGCGGACGTGGCGATGTACCAGGCGAAGCGGGACCGCAGCGGCGCCGAGGTGTACGAGGCGAAGCGGGACGCCAACACGCCCGACCGGCTCGGGCTGCTGGGGGATCTGCGCAGGGCGCTGGACTCCGGGCAGGTCGAACTCCACTACCAGCCGAAGGTCCGCTTCGACGGGCAGGTGGCCGGGCTGGAGGCGCTGGTGCGGTGGGTGCATCCGGAGCGGGGGCGGGTGAACCCGGAGGAGTTCATCGGCATGGCCGAGACGTCCGGGCTGATGCCGCAGCTCACGGAGTACGTGCTGGAGACGGCGCTGGCGCAGATCGCCAAGTGGCGGGCGATGGGGCTCGATGTGCCGGTCGCGGTGAATGTGTCGCCGCGCGACGTGCACAGTCCGGGGTTCGCCGGGGCGGTCGCCGCGCGGCTGGCGCGGCATCAAGTGCCGCCGGGATCACTGCAGTTGGAAATCACCGAAACGGTTCTCCTGGAGGATCCGCAGCAGGCCGCGGACACGCTCAACGGGTTGACCGGGCACGGCGTGAAGATGTCGCTCGACGACTTCGGGACCGGGTACTCCTCGCTGGTGCATCTGCGGCGGCTGCCGGTGAGCGAGCTGAAGATCGACCGGTCGTTCGTGGCCCGGCTGGTCATCGACCCGGAGGACGCGGAGATCGTCCGCTGCACGATCGACCTGGCGCACTCGCTGGGGCTCCTCGTCGTCGCGGAGGGCGTCGAGGACGACGAGACGTGGGAGCGGCTGCGGGAGCTGCGGTGCGATGCGGTGCAGGGGTGGCTGGTCGCCGCGGCGATGCCGCCGGACGAGGCCACGGCGTGGCTCCGTGCCCGCGGCACCCGCGGCTGGCAGCGCCCCGCCCTCCTCCCCCCGCCCGAGCCCGAACCCGAACACGCCCCCATAGCCGACGCCCGCCCCTCCGCCCGCCCCACCTAGCCCCCCGGCGGGCCCGCCCCCTTGCCCCGCCGCCGCGGCGGGACGCGGATCGTGCCTTGCCGGCGGTGCCGAACCGGCGGCCAGCGGGTTGCGGTCCGCCGGACACCGCCGGTTCCCGCGCCGTCGGCCGTCCCGCCGCCGCGGCGGAAAAACGGTTCCGGGCGTCGGCGCTCTTCACCCCGGGGGCTGCTGGGGGCGAGAGGGCGCCCCCTTGCTCCGCCGCCGCGGCGGGACGCGGATCGTGCCTTGCCGGCGGTGCCGAACCGGCGGCCAGCGGGGTCGCGGTCCGCCGGTCACCGCCAGCGGCGGCGCGGCGGGGGAAAGCGGGTGCGGGGGGTTGGGGGTGGGAACGTAGGATTGAGTCGCACTGACGACACCCAACCCCGCAGAGGATCGCAAACGCATGCCTGGCATCACGCGCGAGGAAGTCGCCCACCTCGGGCGGCTCGCCCGGCTGGAGCTGTCCGGCGAAGAGTTGGACCACTTCGCACAGCAGCTCGACGACATCATCGGGGCGGTCGCCCGGGTATCGGAGGTGGCCGGGCAGGACGTGCCGCCGACCTCGCACCCGCTGCCGCTGACCAATGTGATGCGACCGGACACCGTACGGCCGTCCCTCACCCCGGAGCAGGCCCTGTCGGGCGCCCCCGCGCAGGAACAGCAGCGTTTCAAGGTCCCGCAGATCCTCGGGGAGGAGTCGTGACCGACATCATCAGGCTGACCGCCGCCGAGACCGCCGCGAAGATCGCCGCCGGCGAGCTCACCGCCGTCGAGGTCACCGAGGCCCACCTCGCCCGGATCGAAGCCGTGGACGAGAAGGTGCACGCCTTCCTGCACGTGGACCGCGAGGGCGCGCTGGCCCAGGCCCGCGCCGTGGACGCCAAGCGAGCCGCCGGCGAACCGCTCGGCCCGCTGGCCGGCGTCCCGCTGGCGCTGAAGGACATCTTCACCACCGAGGGCGTCCCCACCACCGTCGGCTCCAAGATGCTCGAAGGCTGGATCCCGCCGTACGACGCCACGGTCACCAAGAAGCTCAAGGCCGCCGGCGTGGTGATCATCGGCAAGACCAACATGGACGAGTTCGCGATGGGCTCCTCCACCGAGAACAGCGCCTACGGCCCCACCGGCAACCCCTGGGACCTCACCCGGATCCCCGGCGGCTCCGGCGGCGGCAGCGCCGCGGCCCTGGCCTCGTACCAGGCGCCGCTGGCCATCGGCACCGACACCGGCGGCTCCATCCGGCAGCCCGCCGCCGTCACCGCCACCGTCGGCGTCAAGCCGACCTACGGCGGGGTCTCCCGTTACGGCATGGTCGCCTTCTCCTCCTCGCTCGACCAGGGCGGCCCCTGCGCCCGTACCGTGCTGGACGCGGCCCTGCTCCACGAGGTGATCGCCGGGCACGACCCGCTGGACTCCACCTCCGTCGACCTCCCCGTCCCGCCGGTGGTCGAGGCCGCCCGCAGCGGCGACGTCAAGGGCCTGCGGGTCGGCGTGATCAAGGAATTCGGCGGCGAGGGCTACCAGTCCGGTGTCGTCCAGCGGTTCAACGAGTCGGTCGAACTGCTCCGCGAGCTGGGCGCCGAGATCGTCGAGCTCTCCTGCCCGTCGTTCACCTACGCGCTCGCCGCGTACTACCTGATCGCCCCCTCGGAGTGCTCCAGCAACCTGGCCCGCTTCGACGCGATGCGCTACGGCCTGCGGGTCGGCGACGACGGCTCCCACTCCGCCGAGGAGGTCACCGCGCTGACCCGCGAGGCCGGCTTCGGGCCCGAGGTCAAGCGCCGGATCATCCTCGGCACGTACGCGCTGAGCTCCGGCTACTACGACGCCTACTACGGCTCGGCGCAGAAGGTCCGCACCCTGATCACCCGGGACTTCGAGAAGGCGTTCGAGCAGGTCGACGTGATCGTCTCGCCGACCACCCCCACCACCGCCTTCCCGATCGGCGAGCGCGCCGACGACCCGCTGGCGATGTACCTCGCCGACCTGTGCACCATCCCGGTCAACCTGGCAGGCAACGCGGCCATGTCCCTGCCGTGCGGCCTCGCCCCGGAGGATGGTCTCCCGGTGGGCCTGCAGATCATCGCGCCCGCACTCAAGGACGACCGGCTGTACCGGGTGGGCGCCGCCGTCGAGGCCGCCTTCGTCTCGAAGTGGGGCCACCCGCTACTCGAGGAGGCACCCCAGCTGTGAGCACCAAGCAGAGCGCCGAGAAGAAGAGCACCGTCGCCAAGGCCAAGGGCTTCAAGAAGAGCAAGCCCGGCACCTACCTGGCCATCGGCACCTCGCTGATCAGCGCCGTCACCAACATCAAGCGGGCCAGGGCCGCACGCGGCGAGAGCGACACGCTCAAGCTGGTGGACGCCGTCGTCAGCGCCGCCGCCATCGCCACCGGGGTCGTCCTGCTCGTCCGCGAACTGCGCCGGATGAACGACGACGACATCCTGACGGACTGACCTGAGGATCGAGAGGTAAGAGGACTGTGACCGTCACGGATCTGCTGTCCTACGAGGACGCACTGGCGTCGTACGACCCGGTGATGGGCCTTGAGGTCCATGTCGAACTCGGCACCAGAACCAAGATGTTCTGCGGCTGTTCCACCGAACTGGGCGCCCCGCCCAACTCGCAGACCTGCCCGACCTGCCTGGGCCTGCCCGGCGCGCTGCCGGTGGTCAACGAGATCGGCGTGGAGTCCGCGATCAAGATCGGCCTCGCGCTGAACTGCGAGATCGCCGAGTGGTGCCGCTTCGCCCGGAAGAACTACTTCTACCCGGACATGCCGAAGAACTTCCAGACCTCGCAGTACGACGAGCCGATCGCCTTCAACGGCTATCTGGACGTCCAACTGGAGGACGGCGAGGTCTTCCGGGTGGAGATCGAGCGCGCCCACATGGAGGAGGACACCGGCAAGTCCACCCACATCGGCGGTGCGACCGGCCGGATCCACGGCGCCTCGCACTCGCTGCTGGACTACAACCGGGCCGGTATCCCGCTGATCGAGATCGTCACCAAGCCGATCGAGGGCGCCGGTGAGCGGGCGCCCGAGGTCGCCAAGGCGTACGTCGCCGAGCTGCGCGAGCTGATCAAGGCGCTGGGCGTCTCCGAGGCCCGGATGGAGATGGGCCAGATGCGCTGCGACGTCAACTTGTCGCTGCGCCCGCACGGGCGGGAGAAGTTCGGCACCCGCAGCGAGACCAAGAACGTCAACTCGCTGCGCAGCGTCGAGCGGGCCGCCCGGTACGAGATCCAGCGGCACGCCGCGGTGCTCTCCTCCGGCGGCACCATCGTCCAGGAGACCCGGCACTTCCACGAGGAGGACGGCTCCACCACGTCCGGCCGGATCAAGGAGGAGGCCGAGGACTACCGGTACTTCCCCGAGCCCGACCTGGTGCCGGTCGCACCGCCCCGCGAGGTCGTCGAGAAGCTCCGCGACGGCCTGCCCGAGCTGCCGCGGCTGCGCCGCAAGCGCCTCCAGGAGAGCTGGGGCATCGCCGACCACGAGATGCAGTCGGTGCTCAACGCCGGCGCCCTCGACCTGATCCTGGCCACCATCGACGCCGGCGCCGACGACGCCTCGGCCCGTAAGTGGTGGATGGGCGAGCTGGCCCGGCACGCCAACGAGTCCGGCACCGAACTGGCCGAGGTGCCGATCACCCCGGCGCAGGTGGCCCGGGTCTCGGCACTGGTCGCGGCCGGTGACCTCAACGACAAGCTGGCCCGCCAGGTCATCGAGGGCGTACTGGCCGGCGAGGGCGAGCCGGACGAGGTGGTCGACAAGCGCGGTCTGAAGGTCGTCTCCGACGACGGGGCGCTCGGCGCCGCGGTGGACCAGGCGATCGAGGCCAACGCGGCCGTCGCCGAGAAGATCCGCGGCGGCAACATGGGCGCGGTGGGCGCGCTGATCGGCGCGGTCATGAAGCTGACCCGCGGCCAGGCGGACGCCAAGCGCGTACGCGAGCTGGTGCTGGAGAAGCTGGGCGTGCAGGGCTGACGCAGGGCTGACGCAGGGCTGATCCGGCGCTCATCCGCACCGGCGCAAGACTGCCACCAGGGCGGTATCCCGTACCGACGGGGTACCGCCCTATGCCGTTCCACCGCCGTCTAAGGCACTCGCCCGGCGGATGAGGCGGGCGCCTGAGTACCCGGGGCCCGCGGAAGTTCGGGAAGGTGCCCGATGTGGGGGACCCCCCTTGGAGACCAGGCTGAGTACAGAAAACAGCAGCCGGATCCAAGGAGAAGACAGGATGTTCGCCTACGAACTGCAGCAGGCCCGCCAGAGCGAGCTCCAGCGGCGCGCCGCGGAGTGGCGGCTGGCCCGCGACGCCAAGGCGGCCCGTACCGCCCGGCGCCGCGCCCGCCGGGCCCAGGCCCGCTCGGCGGTACGCACCGACGCCGAGGGGGCGCCTTCCCCGGGCTCGCACCGCCGCCCCCTCGGCCGGCTGCGCCGGGCGCCGCACCCGCGCGGCGCCGCATGACCACCGGAGTAATCGCTGTCGTGGCGCCGGACCCGCGTGACATGCTCGACGGTGTGCAGACGCAGTCCCTCAGCCCCGTGTTCATCGGCCGTGACGCCGAGCTGACCAGGCTTGCCTCCGCACTGTCCGCAGCCCACGGGGGCCGGCCGCAGATGGTGCTGATCGGCGGTGAGGCGGGCGTCGGCAAGACCCGCCTCACCGAGGAGTTCCTGGCCGCCGCCCGGGCGGGCGGCGCGGTCGCCGTGGTCGGGGCGTGCGTGGAGATCGGCGCGGACGGACTGCCGTTCGCGCCGGTCTCCACCGCGCTGCGCGCCCTGTACGGCGCGCTCGGCGCGGAGCTGACGGCCGCCGCGGCCGGCCAGGAGGCCGACCTCGCCCGGCTGCTGCCGGAGCTGGGTGTCCCCGGCACCGCCGGGCGCGCCGCCCGGGACCCGCACGACGAGGACGGCCGGGTCCGGCTCTTCGAACTCACCGCCCGGCTGCTGGAGCGGCTGGCCGCCGACCGCACCCTGGTGGTCGTGGTGGAGGACCTGCACTGGGCGGACCGCTCCACCCGCGAACTGCTCGCGTATCTCTTCCGTTCGCTCCAGCGCGCCCGGCTGGTCGTCGCGGCCACGTACCGCGCCGACGACATCCACCGCCGCCACCCGCTGCGGCCGTTCCTCGCCGAGACCGACCGGCTGCGGACCGTGGAGCGCATCGAGCTGTCCCGGTTCAGCCACGACGAGGTGCGCCGCCAGCTCGCCGCGATCCTCGCGGTCGAGCCCGAGGATGCCGTGGTGGACAAGGTCTTCGCCCGCTCCGACGGGAACCCGTTCTTCGTCGAGGAGCTGGCGTGCGGCATCCGCGGCGGCTGCGCCACCGCCGGGATCAGCGCATCGCTGCGGGACCTGCTGCTGGTCCGGGTCGAGGCGCTCTCCGACGACGCCCAGCGGGTCGCGAAGTTCGTCGCCGAAGGCGGCAACACCGTCGAGTACCGGCTGCTCGCAGCGATCTGCGGGCTCGGCGAGGACCAGCTGATCGACGCGCTGCGCGGCGCGGTGGGAGCGAACATCCTGCTGCCCGACAACAGCGGCGACGGCTACCGCTTCCGGCACTCGCTGGTCCGCGAGGCGGTCGGCGACGACCTGCTGCCGGGGGAGCGCAGCCGGATCAACCGGCGGTACGCCGAGGCGATCGAGGCGGACCCGTCGCTGGTCCGCGCCGACGAACGCGCCACCCGGCTGGCCACCTACTGGTACGCCGCGCACGACCCCGCCAAGGCGCTGCCCGCGGTGCTGCGCGCCTCCGTCGAGGCCCGGCACCGGCATGCCTACGCCGAGCAGTTCCGGCTGCTGGAGCGGGCGTTGGAGCTGTGGGACGAAGCACCCGGGGAGGTACGGGCGGCCCTGCGGCCGCTGGACTACGCCGAGGCGTATCCCTCGTGCGAGACGTGCGACGCCGCCACCCCGCTGAGCTTCCTCGACCTGCTGGCCGAGATCACCGTCGCCGCCCGGCTCGGCGCGGAGCCCGAACGGGCCTACGCGATGGCCAAGCGGGCCCTGCGGCAGATGGAGCGGCAGGGGACCGTCGATCCGCTGCGGGCCGCCTGGTTCTGGTCCCAGCGGTCCCGGCTCACCGAGGACCTGGGCCGCGGCGACGGCTGGGAGGAACTGTCCAGGGCCCGGGAGCTGGTCCGCGGGCTGCCCCCGTCAGCCGCGCACGCCGAGGTGATGGCGATGATCGCGGGCTGGATCGCGGTGCACAAGTCCGGCAGCGACGGCGTCGCGGCGGCCGGCCGCGCGGTCGAACTCGCCCGCCTGGCCGGCGCCCGCGACACCGAACTGCACGCCCGGGTCACCCTCGGGCTGCTGCAGGCGGACGGCGGCGACATCGAAGGCGGCCTGGCCGAGGTCGAGGAGGTACGGCGGCTGCTCGCCGGCGAACCGTCGCCCGGACTCGTCGCCCGCACCTACGGCAACCTCTCGTCGGTGCTGGAGGGCGCGGGCCGGTCGGCGGAGGCGCTGCGGCTCAGCCGGGAGGCGCGGACGCTGATCGGCGAGGGGATGGTGCACACCACCCGCTCCTGGCTGCTCACCAACGAAGCGGAGTCGCTCTACGCGCTCGGCCGCTTCCCGGAGGCCGCGGTCGCGCTGAGCGAGGCACGGTGTTCGGCCGAGCGGCCGTTCCTGCGGGCCGGGATCGAGATGTACACCGCGTTCGTGGGGCTGGCGGTCGGCGACACGGAAGGGGCGGTGCGCGGCCACGCGGCGGCGGCGGAGCTGCTGCGGTACGACACGCAGCCGCAGCATCTGATCCCGATGCGGGCGCTGGCGCTGGAACTGGCGGTTGCCCAGGGGCGTTTCCAGGACGCCAGGAGGGAGCTGCTGGCCGCGGTCGACGTGGGCTTCCCGGCCGGGACGACCCGGTTCGGCTGGCCGCTGCTGGTGGCCGGCGCGGCGGCCGAGGCGGACAGCCCGGGACCGGCCGCGCCGGAGGTGCTGCGGCGGATCCGCGGCGCGGCGGAGGAACTGCCCCGGCCCACGTCGCTGTGCGCCGCGTACGCGCTGCTGCTTGCGGCGGAACTGGCGCGGGCGGAGGGGCGCGTCGAGGTGTCCTTGTGGGCGGCGGCGGAGGCGGCCTTCGTCCAGCAGGAGCGGCCGGTGCGGCTGGCCGAGGTGCGGTACCGGTACGCGGAGGCGCTGCTCGGCTGCGGGGCGGACCGGCGTGCTGACGCGGCAGGACTGCTGGCGGCGGCGCACGGCACGGCGTCCGCGGCGGGGGCCGCGCCACTGGCCGACCGCGTCACCCGGCTGGCCCAGCGGGCGCGGCTCGCCCTGACCCAGGCGCCCGCGAATCCGCTCGGGCTCACCGCCCGCGAGCGCGAGGTGCTCCGCCTGGTCGCCGACGGCCGCACCAACCGTCAGATCGCGGAGGAGCTCTTCATCTCGCCCAAGACCGCGAGCGTTCACGTCTCCAACATCCTCGCGAAGCTTTCCGTCTCGACCCGGGGGGAGGCCGCTGCGCTCTCCCACCGGCTCCAGCTGTTCGCTGCGGCGGGCTGAGCGGGAGGGGGGTGGGCCGGTCGCGGGGCACGGTGCGGCGCCGTCGTGGCTGGTCGCGCGGTTCCTCCCCCGGACTTCGTCCGGGGGTGCCCCCAGCGCCCCTTGGGGGGGCGGTTCCGTGGGTGGTCGGGTGTCGGGCGGTGGTGGGTTCCTCGCGCCCCTTTGTGGGGCGGTTCCGTCGGGGATCAGGTGACGGAGACGCGGAGGATGCGGTCGTCGGCGGGTTTGGGGGTGCCGCGGTTGTCCGTGTTGCTGGTGGTCAGCAACAGGGTGTGGTCGTCGATGGCGATCACCGAGCGCAGCCGGCCGTAGGTGCCGTTGAAGAAGGACTGCGGCGCCGCCGAGGGCTTCGTGCCGTCGAGCGGGATGCGCCAGAGCCGTTCACCGCGCAGGCCCGCCATCCAGACGCAGCCCGCCGCGTAGGCGATCCCGCTGGGGGACGCCTCGTCGGTGTGCCACTGCTCCACCGGGTCGATGAACCCCGCGTGGTGGGCGATGCCCTCGACCGTGGGCCAGCCGTAGTTGCCGCCCGGCTTGATCAGGTTCAGCTCGTCCCAGGTGTCCTGGCCGAACTCCGAGGCCCACAGGTTGCCCTGGGCGTCCCAGGCGAGCCCCTGGACGTTGCGGTGCCCGGGGGAGTAGACGAGTGAGCCCGGCGTCGGATTGTCCTTCGGCGGCTGCCCGTCCGGCGTCATCCGCAGGATCTTCCCGGCCGGGGTCTTCATGTCCTGGGCGAGCCCGCGCTGCCCGGTCTCGCCCGTACCGGCGTAGAGCATGCCGTCCGGCCCGAAGGCGATCCGCCCGCCGTTGTGCAGCGTCCCGGTCGGAATGCCCCGCAGGATCGTGTCGGGCGCCCCGAGCTGCTCGCCCCGGGGCCGCGAGGGGTCGTAGAGCATCCGCACGATCCGGTTGTCGGATTCGGTGCTGAAGTACGCGTAGAGCAGGTGGTCGGAGCCGAAGGAAGGGGAGATCGCCAGCCCCAGCAGCCCGTTCTCGCCGCCCTGCGTGTGGGCCACCCCGGGCACGGTGCCGATCTGCGTGACGGTGTGCTTGTCCACGTCGACCCGGGAGATCCGCCCGCTGTCGCGGGAGCCCACCAGCAGTGACCCGTCCGGGAGTTGGACCAGGCCCCAGGGAGAACTGAGCCCGGTCGCCACCGTCCCGGTGACCTTCGCCGTACCCTTCGCGGGTGCCGGCGAAGGGCTGGCACTCGGCGCCGGCTGGGACGTCGCGGGCGCGCTCGCCCCGGTCGAGCCGGCCGCTGATGACGACGGCGGTGCGGTCGGCAGCAGCGGCCCGCTCGACGAGCACCCGGCCAGCAGCAGCACCGCCGAGGTCCCGGCGGCGGCCACGCCGAGTGCGGCACGGCGGTTACGGTGAGCGGTTCCCTTCACGGTGGTCACCTACCCAGCACACCACACATGGACCCGACCCCGCGCGGCGTTCCGGTCCGTCCCGGGGATCCGGGGGCCCGGGCCACGCGAAGCCGATCGCCCGGTGCGGGTCGCGGGGCCGTCCCGGGGGTCGCCCGGGGCGCGCGCGGACCGCCGGGGCGGGGTCCGCACGCGTCCGGCTGCGGCACCGGCCTTACGGGCGGGGCAGCTTCGCGGTCAGCGAGTACAGCCGGGTGGTCTGCACCGGGTTCTCGTTGTCGTCGCTGACCAGCAGCACCCCAAGGCGCCCGTCCCGGGTGTGCCCGGTCACGGTGACGCCCTCGATGTTGTCCAGCAGCGGGTTCGGCTGGACCTGCTTGGTGGTGGCGCCCAGTGACGGGCACGCGCCGATGTCGGCGAGCAGCGATCCGCCGGCGAACCGCACCCCGCGCCGGTCGTCGGTCAGGTTCTGGATGCGGCTGACGTCGGTCGCGTGCCGCAGGTCGGCCACGTGCAGGTGGACGGTGTTGCCGACGTTGGGGGTGTAGGTCCGCTCCAGGACGAGCAGCCGGCCGTCACCGGTGGAGGTGATGTCGGGGATGTCGAGGCCGGGGTCGGTCCGGAAGGCGTACTGCGGGCCGAGCCGGAAGCGGTCGGAGTTGCCGACCCGCTCCCAGGTCTGGAAGCGGCGGATGTCGGGGCTGTCGCCGGTGAGCGCGCCCTCCATGGAGGCGACCAGGGTGCGGTCGCCGGGCAGCAGGGCCATTCCCTCGAAGGTCAGGTTGTGCGTCGCCCGGCCGGCGGGTGCCACCTTGAGGGAGTCCGGCACCGGCAGGGTCTCCAGGGGCTTCCCGGAGCGGCTGAACCGGACGATCGACGGCTGGGTCTCGTCGGTCACCAGCCGGGTGCCGTCGCGGTCCACCGCCACCGCCTCGGAGTCCAGCGGCGAACCGTCCTTGTTGGCCAGCGGCTGGACGGCAAGCGGCTTGAAGCTGTGGGCGTCGAGGGTGAACAGGTACGAGCCGTCGTCCACCGCGAGCAGATGGCCGTTGGTGTCGTAGGTCAGGCCGGACAGCTCGGCGACCGGCACGCCGTCCAGCGTGGTCTTGTCGAGCTTGTCGGTGAAGCTGTCGATCGTCACCGAGGGGGAGCAGGCGTTCGGGGCAGGGTGGTGGCCGCCGGGGTGTCTCGCGGTGTGGGCCTGGGCGGACGGCACGGTGACAGCGAGTGATGCCACTGCCGCCACCAGCGAGGCGGCCAGCGGGAGAAGACGTTGACGCACGGATGGGTCCTTTCGAATTCCGGTGCGGACAGCGGGAGTTGGCGACACTCTGGTCTACGCGCGTCGCGATGCGCGTTACAGGCTCGTAAAGACTTTTTGTTGAATTGCCCTATGCGGCTTGGAGGATGGGACAAAAGACGGACCCGGTCTACTCCCATGAACCCCGCGCCGCGGGCAACTCCGCGATCTCCGCCAGATCCGCCGCGCTCAGCGTCAGCCCGGCCGCCCCCGCGTTCTCCACCGTCCACCGCGCCGACTTCGCCCCGGGTATCGGCACCACCCCCGGCGCCTGCGCCAGCGTCCACGCCAGCGCCACCTGCGCGGCGGTCGCACCGTACCGCTGCGCCACCCGCCGCAGCCCGGCCACGATCGGCTGGTTCGCGGCCATCATCTCCGCGGTGAAGCGCGGATGCCGGGCGCGCAGGTCGTCCGGTTCGAAACCGCCGCCCGGGGTGAGCGTCCCGGTGAGGAAACCGTTGCCCAGCGGCATCGCCGCCAGGAAGCCGACGCCGTGGGCGGTGCACCACGGCAGCAGCTCGTCCAGCGCCTCCGGGGCCCACACCGAGAGCTCCGCCTGGACCGAGGCGACCGGGAACACCTGCTGGATACGCCGGAGATGGCGGATCGTCTCGTCGTGCAGCGCGGCCCCGGTGCGGCGGTCGCCCCGCGCGCCGACCGCGCACAGGCCGAGCGCCCGGACCTTGCCGGCCGCGACCAGTTCCGCCATCGCGCCCCAGGTCTCCTCCACCGGCACCTCGGGGTCGACCCGGTGCAGCTGGAAGAGGTCGATCGTGTCGGTCTGCAGCCGCCGCAGCGAGGCGTCGCAGGCCCTGCGCACGTACCCGGGGCTGCCGTTGGCCACGATGTGCTGCTCGCCGACCAGCAGCCCGCACTTGGTGGCGACGAACGCGTCGGCCCGCCGCTCCTTCAACACCCGCCCCAGCAACAGCTCGTTGGTGAACGGGCCGTACATGTCGGCGGTGTCCAGCAGTGTGGTGCCCGCGTCGAGCGCGGTGCGCACCGCCCGCAGCGACTCCTCGCCGTCCTGCCGCGAGCTGCTGTACGCCCAGCTCATCGGCATGCACCCCAGACCGACGGCGCCCACGTGGAGTGCCGTCGCCCCGACCGTCCTGCGCTCCACCCGTGTGACCTCCCTTGCGCCGCCCCACTGTGCCATAGCCTCCTGACCATGACCGATTCAACCCAGGGCCAGAACAACCGGAGCACCGACCAGAGCAGCGACCCGCGCCCCCAGGTGTGGCTGTCCGTCCCGCCCGCGGAAGTCGACGGGCTGCCGGACGCGTACCGCTACGTCCACTGGGACGGCACCGACGAGGAGTTCCCCGCCGACCCCGAGGACGCCGTCTTCTATGTCGTCCCCTACATGAAGGGCCCGGCGGCCGGCGCGCTCCCGCTGCCGCGGATGCGCAACGTCCGGGTGATCCAGACGCTGAGCGCCGGTGTCGACCACATCGCGCCGCACCTCGGCCAACTGCCGCCCGGCGTGAGCCTGTGCAACGCCCGCGGGGTGCACGAGGCCAGCACCGCCGAACTCGCCCTCACCTTGATCCTCGCGTCGCTGCGCGGCATCCCCCGCTTCGTGCACGGCCAGGACAACGAGAAGTGGTACGCCGGTTTCTACCCCGCGCTGGCCGACCGCACGGTGCTGATCGTCGGCTACGGCTCGATCGGCGCGGCCGTCGAGGACCGTCTGACCGCCTTCGAGTGCGACGTGGTCCGTGTCGCGCGCACCGCGCGGTCCGGGCCGCGCGGTCCGGTGCACGCCATGGACGAGCTGCCCGGCCTGCTGCCGGCCGCCGACGTGGTGGTGCTCACCACCCCGCTCACCGAGCAGACCCGCGGGCTGGTGGGCGCGCCCTTCCTCGCCGCCATGAAGGACGGCGCGCTGCTGGTGAACATGGCCCGCGGCCCGGTGGTGGACACCAAGGCGCTGCTCGCCGAGGCCGAGTCCGGCCGGCTGCTCGCGGCACTCGATGTCACCGACCCCGAACCGCTGCCGCCGGGGCACCCGTTGTGGCACGCGCCCGGCGTCCTGATCAGCCCGCACGTCGGCGGCAGCACCTCGGCGTTCCGACCGCGGGCACACCGGCTGATCCGTGACCAGTTGTCCCGGTTCGCGGCCGGTGAACCGCTGGCGAACGTGGTGGCGACGAGCTGACGGACCGGTGGCCCGGGGAAGTGCCGAACGGCCCCGGGTGACTGCACGCCGTGTCCGCCAACACCCTTGTGATTACGCTCAGTAGAGGAGACCTATCGCTGAGTGACGAATCTGGTGTATCGTCCGTTTCCGGGGGCACGCGGCGGCCGTGAGGACGCGATCGCGGCGCGTGAACGACGAGCAAACAAGGGGGGCGACGGGCGATGTACCGCGCACACCTGATCATCCCGCGGCCGGACCGGCCGTGCCGACAGCGCCGGGGCGCGCCGTGACCGCCGCCGGCAGCGCTGCCCGCGGCGGCACCGGCGGCGCTGCCGGAGCCGCGCTCGCCGTGGCCGCGGCGCACGGCGGCCGGACCGGCCTGCTGCCGCAGCTGCTGGTGGGGCTGCTCTGCGCCGGGTACACCACGGGTGCCTCCCTCGGCTGGGGCTCCGCCGAACTCGCCCTGATCATGGGGGACTTCGGGCTCTCCGCCGCCTCCGTCGCCGCCACCGTCTCGGCGCTGCTCTACGCCCGCCGGGTGGCCGGACCGCACCGCCCGGCCTGGCTGCTCTTCGGCTTCTCCTCCGCGATGCTCGCCCTCGGCAACGGCATCTGGGGGTGGTACGAAGTGGTGCTGCGCGAGCCCGTGCCGCAGACCTCCGCCGCCGACGTCTGCTTCCTGCTGTTCGCCCCGCCCGCCATCATCGGGCTGCTGGTGCTCGCCAAGCGCCCGGTGACCAAGGCCGGCTGGGTCTGTCTGGGGCTCGACACCTGGCTGATCGGCGGATCGCTGCTCACCTTGTCCTGGATCCTGGCGCTGGCCCAGGCCACCCGCTCGGACGGACCGAGCACCGCCAGGATCGCGGTCTCGCTTGCCTATCCGCTGCTGGACATCGTGCTGGTCAGCATGGTGCTGGCGCTGCACTTCCGCCGCTCGGCGGTCAACCGCGCGGCCGTCAACACCGCGCTGGCCGCCCTCGCGCTGACCGTCCTGTGCGACGCGCTCTTCACCTCACCGCTGCTGCGCGCCCACTACCGCTCCGGCCAGATCCTCGACGCCGGCTGGTTCGCCGGCGCGATGCTGATGGCGTTCGCACCGTGGGCCGGCACCCATGTCCACCCCCCGCGCAGGCCGGGCGGCGCCACCCGCAAGTCGGTCGGCTCGCTCACCGCCCTCACCCCCTATCTGGCCGCCGCCGTCTGCACCCTGGCCATCCTCTACAACATCATCAAGGGTCAGAGGTGCGACCGCGTCGTGCTGATCACCGGCGCCACGGTGGTGCTGGCGCTGATGGTCAGGCAGGGCATCATGCTGCTCGACAACATCAGCCTCACCCAGGAACTCGCCCAGAAGGAGAACCACTTCCGCTCCCTGGTGCAGGGTTCCAGCGACGTCATCATGATCGCCGCGCCGAGCGGAGTGCTGCGGTACGTCAGCCCCGCCGCGCAGGGCGTCTACGGCAACGACCCGGAGCAGATGATCGGCACCGAACTCGCCGCCCACATCCACCCCGACGACCTCGGCCGGGTGCTGCACGAGGTGCGCCGCTTCCTGGCCGCCCCGCCGAGCGAGGAACCCGTCACCCGGATCGAGTGCCGGATCCGGTCGGGGCGCGGGCGCGGCAAGGAGCGCAAGCGGGCCGGCGCCGACGACGCCGCCGACGGCACCGACGGCGCCAGCGGCACCGACCGCACCAGGGACAGCAAGGGCGCCAAGGGTCCCCGGGGCGGCATCGAGGACTGGCTGCATGTCGAGTCCACCGTCAACCGCTACCAGGGCGGCCTGATCTTCAACAGCCGGGACGTCACCGAACGGGTGCGTCTGCAGGCCCAGTTGCAGCACAACGCCTCGCACGACCCGCTCACCGACCTGCCCAACAGGGCGCTGTTCACCGAACGCGTCGGCCGCGCGCTGGCCGGCCGCCGCGCCTCGGACGGCCGGGCCGCGGTGCTCTATGTGGACCTCGACGGCTTCAAGGCGGTCAACGACACCTCGGGCCACCAGGCCGGCGACGACCTGCTGGTGCAGGCGGCCCGCCGGCTCCAGGACGCGCTGCGGGCCGGCGACACCGCGGCCCGGCTCGGCGGCGACGAGTTCGCGGCCCTCATCACCGGCCAGGACGGCAGCGACCCCGGTGTGCGCGAGAGCCACGTCCGGGAGATCGCCGACCGGCTGCGCAGCGTCCTGTCCGCCCCGTACCGGGTGGACGGCGGTGAGGTCAGCGTCGGCGCCAGCATCGGCATCGCCTTCGCCGAGCCAGGCGCCACCCCCACCGAGGTGATGCGCAACGCCGACCTGGCGATGTACCGCGCCAAGCAGGGCGGCAAGGGCCAGGTGGAGCTCTTCGCACCGCAAATGCAGGCCGACGCCGTACGCAGGACCGAACTGGCCGGGCGGGTGCGCCGCGCGCTCGACGACGGGGAGTTCACCCTGCTGCACCAGCCGGTGGTCGAGCTCTCCGGCGGCCGGATCAGCGGCGTCGAGGCGCAGGCCCGCTGGCGGTCCTCGCAAGGCATCGCCTTCACCCCGGCGGAGTTCCCGCGCGCCGCCGAGGACCCGGACCGGAGCTTAGAGGCGGGGCGGTGGGTACTGGAGCAGGCGGTACGGCAGGCCGCGATCCGGTACGGCGCGGGCCACCGGATCCCCGTCACGGTACGGCTGTCCGCGCGCCGGGTGCCGGAGAGCGACGTCGAGGCACTGCTGCGCCGCCATGACCTGCCCCCCGGCGGGCTGATCCTTGAGCTGCCGGGCGCCGACCCGCACCTCGCTCCCGACGAGCTGGAGCGGCGCCTGGGGGCGCTGCGCAGACTCGGGGTGCGGATCGCGCTCGGCGGCTTCGGCGACGGCCACGGCGCGCTGGGCGCACTGCGCACCCTGCCGGTCGACGTGGTGAAGCTGGACCGCTCCTTCACCGAGGGCGTCGTCGAGTCGGGCCGGCTGCGCACGATCACCGGCGGACTGCTCCGGATCGCCACCGACCTCGGCATCCGTACCGTCGCCGACGGCCTGGACCGGCCCGAGCAGGTGCAGACGCTGCGCGAGCTGGGCTGTCTGCACGGCCTCGGCATGGCGTTCTCCGGGCCGCTGGACGAGCACCGGCTGCGTGGTTCACTGGGCCGGGGCCACTACCCCGTACCAGCGGAAACGCCGCGGGAGCAGGTCACCGCCCGGCCCCTGCCACTGCCCGGCAGACGTTCAAATGCTGAGACGCCTGTCCCACCGGCTTGACACCCGACAGGGGACCGGAGGAAGGTCAAAGCCATGCGCACCCGAATTCTCGTACTTGGAAAGCGCGTCGGCTGACCGAGGCCCTCACCGCCTCGCCCGCACCGACGCGCTCCCCTCGCTTGCCTCACGGCACGAGGGGTTTTTTGTTGCCCCGCACCACCCGGCACCACCCCTGGCACCACCTCGCAGCACCCCTCCAGCGGCTCTCCGGCATCGCTGAGGCACTACTGCGGCACCCTCTCAGCACCCTTATCTTCGAGAGAAGAGAACGCAGATGACCGAGCAGGCCAACGGGTCCCACCATCCGCAACCGCGGACCCGCAGCGCGGCGCCCGCCGCCCCCGCCGAGCGCATGACGGGCGCGCAGTCCCTCATCCGCTCGCTTGAGGCCGTCGGCGCGGACACCGTATTCGGTATCCCCGGCGGCGCGATCCTGCCCGCGTACGACCCGCTCATGGACTCGGTGAAGGTCCGGCACGTGCTCGTCCGGCACGAGCAGGGCGCGGGCCACGCCGCCACCGGCTACGCCCAGGCCACCGGCCGGGTGGGGGTCTGCATGGCCACCTCGGGACCCGGCGCCACCAACCTGGTGACGCCGATCGCCGACGCCCACATGGACTCGGTGCCGATCGTCGCCATCACCGGCCAGGTCGCCTCCAAGTCGATCGGGACCGACGCCTTCCAGGAGGCGGACATCTGCGGCATCACCATGCCGATCACCAAGCACAACTTCCTGATCACCGACGCGGCCGAGATCCCGCGCACCATCGCCGAGGCGTTCCACATCGCCGCCACCGGCCGCCCCGGCCCGGTGCTCGTCGACATCGCCAAGGACGCGCTGCAGAACGAGACCACCTTCTCCTGGCCGCCGCAGCAGGACCTGCCCGGCTA
This sequence comes from Streptomyces sp. NBC_01476, assembly GCF_036227265.1. Lineage (NCBI taxonomy): Bacteria > Bacillati > Actinomycetota > Actinomycetes > Kitasatosporales > Streptomycetaceae > Streptomyces > Streptomyces sp. NBC_01476. Next base: position 5,972,283 of record NZ_CP109446.1, read on the forward strand.
CCGCCCGGTGACCAAGCCGCACGCCAAGCAGATCCGCGAGGCCGCCCGGCTGCTCAACGAGGCCCGCCGCCCGGTGCTCTACGTCGGCGGCGGCGTGCTCAAGGCGCGCGCCACCGCGGAGCTGCGGATCCTCGCCGAGCTGACCGGCGCCCCCGTCACCACCACCTTGATGGCGCTGGGCGCCTTCCCCGACAGCCACCCGCAGCACGTCGGTATGCCCGGCATGCACGGTGACGTCTCCGCGGTCACCGCGCTGCAGAAGGCCGACCTGATCATCGCGCTCGGCGCCCGCTTCGACGACCGGGTCACCGGCCGGCTCGACACCTTCGCGCCGAACGCCAAGATCGTGCACGCCGACATCGACCCGGCCGAGATCTCCAAGAACCGCACCGCGGACGTGCCGATCGTCGGCGACGCCCGCGAGGTGCTGGCCGATCTGATCGTCGCCGTCCAGGCCGACCACGAGGCCGGCCGCAAGGGCGACTACACCGGCTGGTGGGAGCACCTGAACTTCTGGCGGAACACCTACCCGCTCGGCTACGACCTGCCCGCCGACGGCAGCCTCTCCCCGCAGCAGGTGATCGAGCGGATCGGGCAGCTCGCCCCGGAGAACACCCTGTTCGCGGCCGGTGTCGGCCAGCACCAGATGTGGGCGGCGCAGTTCATCAAGTACGAGAAGCCCGGCACCTGGTTCAACTCCGGCGGCGCCGGCACCATGGGCTACGCGGTGCCGGCCGCGATGGGCGCCAAGGCCGGCATGCCGGACGCCACCGTCTGGGCGATCGACGGCGACGGCTGCTTCCAGATGACCAACCAGGAACTGGTCACCTGCGCGCTGAACAACATCCCGATCAAGGTCGGCATCATCAACAACGGCGCGCTGGGCATGGTCCGCCAGTGGCAGCACCTCTTCTACGGGGAGCGGTTCTCCAACACCGTGCTGCACTCCGGCGCCGAGAGCGTCCCCGGCTCCACCCAGGGCGTCGGCTCCATCCAGAACCGCGGCACCCGGGTGCCGGACTTCGTGAAGCTCTCCGAGGCGATGGGCTGCGTCGGTCTGCGCTGCGAGTCCCCGGACGAACTGGACGCGGTCATCGCCAAGGCCAACTCCATCAACGACCGCCCGGTGGTGGTCGACTTCATCGTCCACGAGGACGCGATGGTGTGGCCGATGGTCGCGGCCGGCACCTCCAACGACGAGATCATGGCGGCCCGCGACGTCCGCCCGGACTTCAGCGACGGCTTCGATGACTGATCCGCGACCGGGACAGACCGGCAGAGACAAGGAACGACGCGACATGTCCAAGCACACCCTCTCCGTCCTGGTGGAGAACAAGCCCGGTGTCCTGGCGAGGATCACCGCCCTGTTCTCCCGGCGCGGCTTCAACATCGACTCGCTCGCGGTCGGCACCACGGAGCACCCGGAGATCTCCCGCATCACCATCGTGGTCGCGGTCATCGACGAACTCCCGCTGGAACAGGTCACCAAGCAGCTCAACAAGCTCGTCAACGTGCTGAAGATCGTCGAACTCGACGCCTCCGCGGCCGTCGCGCGTGAACTCGTTCTGGTGAAGGTGCGGGCCGACAACGAGACCCGCTCGCAGATCGTGGAGATCGTCCAGCTCTTCCGCGCCAAGACGGTGGACGTCTCCCCTGAGGCGGTCACCATCGAGGCCACCGGCGGCGCGGACAAGCTGGAGGCCATGCTCAAGATGCTGGAGCCGTTCGGCATCAAGGAGCTGGTGCAGTCCGGCACCATCGCGATCGGCCGCGGCGCCCGCTCCATCACCGACCGCTCGCTGCGCGCCCTCGACCGCTCCGCCTAACTCCGCCCAGGCCGACCGGTCGAGGCGTACCTGTCGGGGCGGCCGGCGACCGACCGGCGACCGCCCAGTGGCCGGCACCGCCGATCCGTATCGCGAGACCGCAGAACCTTCCTTCGCCCGCCCGTCCTAGGGTGGGTCGTACAACCCGATCCAAGGAGAGACCCGAAGTGGCCGAGCTGTTCTACGACGACGACGCAGACCTGTCCATCATCCAGGGCCGCAAGGTCGCGGTCATCGGCTACGGCAGCCAGGGCCACGCCCACGCGCTGTCGCTGCGCGACTCCGGCGTCGACGTGCGCGTCGGTCTGCACGAGGGCTCCAAGTCCAAGGCGCAGGCCGAGGAGCAGGGCCTGCGCGTGGTGACGGTCGCCGAGGCCGCCGCCGAGGCCGACGTCATCATGATCCTGGTGCCGGACCCGATCCAGGCCCGCGTCTACGAGGAGTCCATCAAGGACAACCTCAAGGACGGCGACGCCCTCTTCTTCGGCCACGGCCTGAACATCCGCTACGGCTTCATCAAGCCGCCGGCCGGCGTCGACGTGTGCATGGTGGCCCCCAAGGGCCCCGGCCACCTGGTCCGCCGCCAGTACGAGGAAGGCCGCGGCGTGCCCTGCATCGCGGCGGTCGAGCAGGACGCCACCGGCAAGGCCTTCGAACTGACCCTGTCGTACGCCAAGGGCATCGGCGGCACCCGGGCCGGCGTCATCAAGACCACCTTCACCGAGGAGACCGAGACCGACCTCTTCGGTGAGCAGGCGGTGCTCTGCGGCGGCACCTCGGCGCTGGTCAAGGCCGGCTTCGAGACGCTGGTCGAGGCCGGCTACCAGCCGGAGATCGCGTACTTCGAGTGCCTGCACGAGCTGAAGCTCATCGTGGACCTGATGTACGAGGGCGGCCTGGAGAAGATGCGCTGGTCGGTCTCCGAGACCGCCGAGTGGGGCGACTACATCTCCGGCCCCCGCATCATCAACGACAACACCAAGGCCGAGATGAAGAAGATCCTCGGCGAGATCCAGGACGGCACCTTCGCCAACAACTGGATCGCCGAGTACAACGCCGGCCTGCCGCGTTACAACGAGTACAAGAAGGCCGACGAGAACCACCTGCTGGAGACCACCGGCAAGAAGCTCCGCAAGCTGATGAGCTGGGTGGACGAAGAGGCGTAACCCTTCCGGGTGAGGTATCGGGACGGGTCCCGCGCGGGCCCCTCCCACGGACGCCGCTTCGTGCGGGCCGCCGACTGCTGTGAGCCGGCGGGTTTGTACGAAGCGGCAACCCCTCCGGGTGATCCTTCCATTTCGGCGAAGGCGCCGAAGAGGCCCGCCGATACACTGCCTTAACCAGCGCGTCAGGCTCACAGCGTCGTGCGTCTTCCACGCGGCATGCCATTCCCGCCTCCCTGGAGCGGTCGAACGGGACCCGGCCGCCCACGAAGGACAAGTGAGGACCACGTGAGCCAGAAGCCTGTCGTACTCATCGCAGAAGAGCTGTCGCCCGCCACGGTGGACGCGCTCGGGCCGGACTTCGAGATCCGGCACTGCAACGGCGCGGACCGAGCCGAACTGCTGTCCGCCATCGCCGACGTCGACGCCATCTTGATCCGCAGCGCCACCAAGGTGGACGCCGAGGCGGTCACCGCCGCCCGCAAGCTCCGTGTCGTCGCCCGGGCCGGTGTCGGCCTGGACAACGTGGACGTCTCCGCCGCCACCAAGGCCGGCGTGATGGTCGTCAACGCCCCCACCTCGAACATCGTCACCGCCGCCGAGCTGGCCTGCGGCCTGCTGATCGCCACCGCCCGCAACATCGCGCCCGCCAACGCGGCGCTCAAGGCCGGCGAGTGGAAACGGAACAAGTACACCGGGGTTGAGCTGAGCGAGAAGACCCTCGGCGTGGTCGGCCTCGGCCGGATCGGCGTCCTGGTCGCCCAGCGGATGGCCGCCTTCGGCATGAAGGTCGTCGCCTACGACCCGTACGTCCAGCCCGCCCGCGCCGCCCAGATGGGCGTGAAGCTGCTGACGCTGGACGAGCTGCTGGAGTCGTCGGACTTCATCACCGTGCACCTGCCCAAGACCCCCGAGACGCTCGGCCTGATCGGCGACGAGGCGCTGCACAAGGTCAAGCCGTCGGTGCGGATCGTCAACGCGGCGCGCGGCGGCATCGTGGACGAGGAGGCGCTGGCCTCCGCGCTCAAGGAGGGCCGGGTGGCGGGCGCGGGCCTGGACGTCTACGCCAAGGAGCCGTGCACCGACTCCCCGCTCTTCCAGTTCGACAACGTGGTGGCCACCCCGCACCTGGGTGCCTCTACCGACGAGGCACAGGAGAAGGCCGGGATCGCGGTCGCCCGCTCGGTACGGCTGGCGCTCGCCGGTGAACTGGTGCCGGACGCGGTGAACGTCCAGGGCGGCGTCATCGCCGAGGATGTCAAGCCGGGCCTGCCGCTGGCCGAGAAGCTGGGCCGGATCTTCACCGCGCTGGCCGGCGAGGTCGCCGCCCGGCTCGATGTCGAGGTCTCCGGCGAGATCACCCAGCACGACGTCAAGATCCTCGAACTCAGCGCGCTCAAGGGCGTCTTCGAGGACGTGGTGGCCGAGACGGTGTCCTATGTCAACGCGCCGCTGTTCGCCCAGGAGCGCGGGGTCGAGGTGCGGCTGACCACCAGCAGCGAGTCCCCCAACCACCGCAATGTGGTCACCGTCCGCGGCACCCTGGCCGACGGCACCGAGGTCTCGGTCTCCGGCACCCTGGCCGGTCCCAAGAACGTGCAGAAGATCGTCGCGATCGGTGACTACGACGTGGACCTGGTGCTCGCCGACCACATGGCGTTCCTCAGCTACACCGACCGCCCCGGCGTCGTCGGCACCCTCGGCCGCATCCTCGGCGAGGTCGGCGTCAACATCGCCGGGATGCAGGTGGCCCGGTCGACCGCCGGCGGCGACGCGCTGGTCGCCCTCACCGTCGACTCCACGATCCCCGCGGGCGTGCTCACCGACATCGCCTCGGAGATCGGCGCGACGTCCGCCCGCGCGGTCAATCTGACCGACTGACGTATACGATCCCGGGGCGCTTCCGGGCGCCGCCTCTCCCCCGGGGAGGCGGCGCCCGGCGTTCCGGCCGGGGTCAGCCCGGCGGCTGCGCCATGCCGACGCGCATCACCACGTAGCCCTCGCCGGGGCCCGGCGGGCGGATCCAGGACCGGGTGATGAAGGTGTGCAGGCGCCCCCGGGTCAGCGCGAAGCAGGGCAGTGAGACGCCGAACTCCGCGGCGAGCGCGGCCAGGGCCCAGGACTCGACGAAGATGCCGTCGGTGGTGAAGGCATCCGGGTCGAGCGCCGCGGGTATCTGGCCGGTCCGCTGGATCAGCGGGCCGTGCTCCGCTTCCTTGACGGTGAAGGCGTACCGCTCCTCGCCGCGTTCCGCGACGGAGAGGCGGAAGAGGGCGGGGCGGCCCGCCGAGTGGGGCGGTGTACTCCACACCACCACCGCACGGCCCGGGACCGAGGCGGCCGCGGCCGGCGAGGTGAACCGCCGCTCGCTGAAGGGGCCGGGCTGCCCGTCGAAGGCGAAGCTCCAGCCGTCGCCGGCCCGGCCGACACCGACCACCGCCCGATCGTCGTACGACGAACTCTCCCCGATCTTCAGCAGCCTGCTCCGTGCTTCCCACGCCGTCATCGGCTCGTGCAGCACGGTGGCGGCGCCGTCGGCGCCGATCAGCGCGGGCAGTTCGGCCGGCCCGGCCCCTTCCACCAGGACGAAGCGGTACCCGGCAGGGCCCTGGCCCCGCTGCGGCCGGGTCAGCCAGGCAAGGCCGTCCGGCGGGGCGGACGCGGGCGACGGGGCCGGGCCGGCCGCCTCGCCCCTGGGAGTGGCCAGCAGTTCCGCGCCGTGCTCGGGGGTGAAGAGCGTCCCGAGCAGCGGGTCCGCGAGCAGGCCGAGCGGGGCGAGCTGGTCGGGACCGGCCGGCCGCCACTGCGGCATCGCCGTCAGCAGGGTGTGCCAGGCCTCTTCCGTCCCGCCCCAGCGCAGTTGCTCCCTGGCGGTCTCCACCGCTTCGCCGAAGGGGCCGGGCGCGGTGTAGCCGTAGCCGCCCTTCCGTACCCGCCGCAGCGTCTCCTTCCCCAGCGCCCGCACCTCCTCGGAGGCGGACCGCACCACGAACTGCCAGCTCGCGTCGTCCCGCCGGTACGTCACATGACCGAGCGCCAGCACGGCCAGCACCTCGGGGGCGTACACCGGGTCGCTCGCGTGCGCGCCGAAGGTCACCAGGTAGGTCTCGCCGAGCAGCCGGCGGATCTGGTCGCGCAGCTCTCGCGCGCGCGGTCTGCCGTACGACTCCGCCTCTGCCAGCGCCTCTGCGGCCTCCTCGTACCGGCCGCTCAGGGCGTCGCGCCTGGCCTGCTCGACACGTGCGTCCAGGGCGCGGGTGGTGGCGTTGGCGAACGGCCGCTTCGCGTGGTCGCCGGCCCGGGCGCGGTGGAAGTCGCGGTACCTGGACGCCATGAAGTCCCGGAAGGACGCGTACTTCTGCGGGTATTCACCGCTCCAGCCGAAGTAGCAGTACACCGCCCACTCGCCGTCCGGGCCGATGTCCCCCGGGTCCATCAGCACGTAGGTCAGATCGGACTCCAGGTCGAGCTGCAGCGCGCGGCCCCACATCCCGGCCAGCAGGACCGCTTCGCGCGGCGAGTCCTCGTCCACGTCCTCCCGGTAGGTCTCGCCGAGCCCCGCCGTGTCCTGATACCAGCGCGCCCCTTCGGTGCCGGCCAGCAGGTCCACGAAGCGGCCCGCGTGCCGCCACCCGTCGCTCACCGCGAGGAACTCCCGGTAGGACGGCGGCAGCCGGTGGCCGAGCCGCTCCTCGGCGGCAACGATCCGCGCCTCGTCCGCAGGACCGAATCCCAGCCACCGGGCCGCCGCGGCTTCCGGTCCCCGGTCGCCGGGTCGCCAGGAATCCGCCCACTCCTCGCTCCACCTGGTCAGGAACGCCCGCCAGGTGAGGTCCTCATCCGTCATACGCAGATCGTCGCACCCACCACCGACATCGCCGCCGGCCGACGGAGCGTCAGCCGCCCCGCGGCCGGCCCCGCTTCACAGGCGGGCGGCCTTGAGGGCCATGTGCAGCAGCAGGCGGGAGGTGCCGCTGGCGAGGTCGAGACCGGTGAGCTGCTCGATCCGGGAGAGGCGGTAGTAGAGGGTCTGGCGGTGGACGGCCAGGGCGGCGGCGGTGCGGCCGGCCTGGCCCGCGTGGTCGAGGAAGACCTCGGCGGTGTGGGCGAGTTCGCGGTGGGCGGGGGCAAGCAGCGGGGCCACCACGGGGTCGGGGGCGGCGCCGCTGGGCAGCGCGGTGAGCAGGCGGTAGGCGCCCAGCTCGGTCCACTGGGCGACCGGGCCCAGCGCGGGCTCGGCGGCGGCCGCCCGGGCGGCGTCCGCGGCCTCCCGCCAGGCGCCGCCGAGTTCCCGCAGGGCGGTGCGGCCGTCGCTGACTCCCGCCACCCGGCCGCCGGTCGCGGCCAGCAGCCGGTCCGCCGCGGTCCGGGCGGGGGCAAGCAGCTGCGGCGACCGGAGCCGTACCAGGAGGGCGGCGGCGTGCTCCGGGAGGCGGGTGAGGGCGGCGGCCGACGCGATGGACCGCGGGCTGGGCAGCTCGTCGTCACCGGCGGCGGCCGGCAGCCGGACGCACACCAGGGCGTGCGGCTCGTCCGCGTCCGGGCCCAGCGCCGAGCGCAGCGCCTCCTGCGCCTCGTCGCGGGCCGCGCCGGTGCCCGCCGTGAGCAGTGAGCGCAGCGCACCGCCGGCCTCCGCCCCGGTGGCGGCGGACGCGGCCAGCCGGTCGCCGATACGGGAGGCCACCGCCATGGCGGCGGCCAGCTGGGCGGGGGAGTGCTCGGCCTCGTCGAGCAGCCAGACATAGCCGTAGACGATGCCGCCGTGCCGCACCGGGAGGCAGAGCCGGCCGCGGAAGACGCCCGCCGAAGGAGCCGCGGGGATCCGGACCGGCCCGGTGGCGCGGGTGATGCCGAAGCTCTCGAACCAGTCGCGGACCTCGGCGGTCGAGCGCCGGGTGAGGATGGAACGGGTACGGACCGGGTCCATCGCCGCGTCGTCCTCGCTGTCGTGCGCGCCGAACGCGATCAGCCGGAAGTCACGGTCCTCCAGCGTCGCGGGCGCGCCGAGCAGCGCCGACACCTCGTCGACCAGCTCCTGCAAGCCGCCGTAGTCCGTCCGCACAGCTCCACGCTCCCTCACACCTCTCATACAACTGTATGAGGGACCGCACCCGGATGCGTGACACATGTCGGTGGTCCGCGGGGTAGCCGATACCTAGATTCACGGTGGCGGACCGAGTTCGCCGGAGATTCGCCGAAGCTTCTCAGCCGCCCCGTCCCGCTGGACCTGCTGGAGGACCCCGTGCTCGGTCCCGTGTTGCTCGCCGCCGCCCGCAGCGACCGTATGCGCCGCGTCGTCGCCGCGGCGCCCGTCACCCGCCCCGTCGTCAACCGCTTCGTGGCCGGCGACGCCCTCGACCCCGCGCTGACCGCCGTGCGCGCGCTCACCGACTCCGGCCTCGACGTCACCTTGGACCACCTCGGCGAGGACGTCACCGACCGGGCCACCGCGCACGCCACCCGCGACGCCTACCTGCGGCTGCTGGAGACGCTGCGCGACGAGAAGCTCGGCGACCGCGCCGAGGTCTCGGTCAAGCTCTCCGCCTTCGGCCAGACGCTCCCGGACGGCGGCCACGACATCGCGCTGGAGTCCGTCCGCCAGGTCGCCGACCTGGCCACGGAGATCGGCACCACCGTCACCCTCGACATGGAGGACCACACCACCGTCGACTCGACGCTGGCCGTCCTGCGCGAACTGCGCCGCGCGCACCCGCGGACCGGCGCGGTCCTCCAGTCGTACCTCTTCCGCACCGAGGACGACGCCCGTGCGCTGGCCACCGAGGGCTCCCGGGTGCGACTGGTCAAGGGTGCCTACCGGGAGCCCGCCTCGGTCGCCTTCCAGGACAAGAAGGACGTGGACCGCTCCTACGTACGGTCCCTGCGCACGCTCTTCGCGGGCGACGGCTACCCGATGGTCGGCTCGCACGACCCCCGGCTCATCGCCATCGCGCAGGAACTGGCGGCCCGCAACCACCGGGCGGCGGGGACCTACGAGTTCCAGATGCTCTACGGCATCAGGACCGCGGAGCAGCGGCGCCTGGCGGACGAAGGGGAGCGTATGCGGATCTATGTGCCCTACGGTGCGGACTGGTACGGCTACTTCATGCGGCGGCTGGCGGAGCGCCCGGCCAACCTCGCCTTCTTCCTCCGCTCGTTCGCGCCGGCGCGCTAGCACGCCCCAGCCCCGCCCCAGCCCCGCACCGCCCCCACACCGCCCCCGCACCTCCGGCCCCGTCGTCACCGACACCCCCGGCCAAGCAGCGGCCAAGGCCGCAGACCCCCTCGGACCACAAGGAGAAACGCTTCATGGACGCCGTGACCCAGGTCCCCGCGCCGGTCAACGAGCCGGTGCACTCGTACGCGCCGGGCAGCCCGGAGCGGGCCCGCCTCGAAGCGAAGCTCAAGGAGCTGGCCGGGAATCCGGTCGACCTCCCGATGTTCATCGGCGGCGAGCAGCGCATGGGCGGCGGCGACCGCTTCGACGTCGTGCAGCCGCACAACCACGGCGCCAGGCTCGGCACCTACGGCAACGCCACTACCCAGGACGCGCAGGACGCGGTCGACGCGGCGCTCGCCGCCGCCCCCGCGTGGCGGGCGATGGCCTTCGACGACCGCGCCGCGATCATCCTGCGCGCCGCCGAACTGCTCGCGGGCCCCTGGCGCGAGACGCTCGCCGCCTCCACCATGCTCGGGCAGTCCAAGACGGTCCAGCAGGCCGAGATCGACAGCCCCTGTGAGCTGGTCGACTTCTGGCGCTTCAACGTGCACTACGCCCGGCAGATCCTCGCCGAGCAGCCGGTCACCAACTCTCCCGGCGTGTGGAACCGGCTCGACCACCGCCCGCTGGAAGGCTTCGTCTACGCGATCACGCCCTTCAACTTCACCGCCATCGCGGGCAACCTGCCCACCGCCCCGGCGCTGATGGGCAACGTGGTGGTGTGGAAGCCGTCCCCGACCCAGACCCACTCCGCGGTGCTGCTGATGAAGCTGCTGCGCGAGGCCGGGCTGCCCGACGGTGTGATCAACCTGGTGACCGGCGACGGCATCGCGGTCTCCGAGGTCGCGCTCGCCCACCCGGACCTGGCCGGCATCCACTTCACCGGCTCCACCAGGACCTTCCAGTACCTGTGGCGCACGGTCGGCGAGAACATCGAGCGCTACCGCTCCTACCCGCGGATCGTCGGTGAGACCGGCGGCAAGGACTTCGTGGTCGCCCACCCGTCGGCCGACCCGGCGGTGCTCAAGACCGCGCTGACCCGCGGCTCCTTCGAGTACCAGGGCCAGAAGTGCTCGGCCTCCTCCCGCGCCTACATCCCGCGCTCGATCTGGGAGAACGGCTTCAAGGAGGAGTTCGCCGCCGAGGTGGACGGCATCACCATGGGCGACGTCACCGACCTCAGCAACTTCCTCGGCGCGGTCATCGACGAGCGCGCCTTCGCCAAGAGCAAGGCGGCGATCGACCGCGCCAAGGCCGACCCCACGGTCGAGGTCCTGGCCGGCGGCACCTACGACGACTCGGTCGGCTGGTTCGTCCGGCCGACCGTGCTGGTCTCCACCGACCCGGCCAACGAGATCTTCCGCGAGGAGTACTTCGGCCCGATCCTCGGCATCCACGTCTACGAGGACGCGGACTTCGACGCGATGCTCACCCAGATGGAGTCGGTCTCGCCGTACGCCCTGACCGGCTCGGTCATCTCCCAGGACCGGGCGGGCGCGGCCCAGGTGATGGCGGCGCTGCGGTACGCGGCTGGCAACTTCTACATCAACGACAAGTCCACCGGCGCGGTGGTCGGCCAGCAGCCCTTCGGCGGCGCGCGGGCCTCCGGCACCAACGACAAGGCGGGCGCCGCGCAGAACCTGATGCGCTGGACGTCGACCCGTGCCATCAAGGAATCGCTGGTGCCGCCGACGGACTACCGCTACCCCCACCAGGGCTGACCTCGCGCGGTTCTTCCCCCGGCCGGGGTCCGGGGGAAGAACCGCGCGCTCCGCCGGCCGCCGGCGGGTGGTCCGGAGACGGCCTCGGGGGGCCGGGCGTGCGGGCCTGGCGGCTGCCGCGTCTCAGATAGTAGGAAGTCCGAGTAATTGTGGAGACAGCACGGCGGCGGTGACCTACTTTTGTAAGAGCCGAACGTCTCGTCCCATCGGATGAGCGGCGGATACGAGCATCGTGCCCAGTCAGGCGGGTCACCCCCGCGGGCCCCGGCTCTCCGCCCCGTTCCACGGCGCATGAATCGCCATCTCTCCGATCTGTAACGGGAGTTGATCACCATGGACGAGAACGCCCGCCAGAACGCGCTGCGCGCCCTTCAGCGCTCCATGGACCGCCGTGACAACGGCGGCCAGACCGGTCACGAGCCCCAGCGGGACCACTGAGACCCGGCCGCCGGACAGCCGCCCGGGCGGCCGCCTGAACGGTTGCCCCAACAGGCGCCAGACGGGCCCCGCAGGGGCCCGCCGGCGCCGTGCTGCGACGGCGGCGGGGCGGCGCGTGACGGTACGCGGACGGCACTGAGACGGTTGTACCGACATGCGGACAGCGTGTGTCACGGGCTGGGACGCGGAGTAGGGTGCCGGGCATGTCTCGCAGCATCAGCCTCGCAGTGATCCCCGGTGACGGAATCGGCCAGGAAGTCGTGACGGAGGGCCTGAAGGTCCTCGCCGCGGTCCTCCCGCAGGACGTCAAGCTGGAGACCAGGGAATACGACTTCGGCGCGAAGCGGTACCACGCCACCGGACAGACCCTCACCGACGACGACCTGGAACAGCTGAAGGCGCACGACGCCATCCTGCTCGGCGCCATCGGTGATCCGTCCGTGCCGTCGGGTGTCCTGGAGCGCGGCTTCCTGCTGAAGCTGCGGTTCGCCTTCGACCACCATGTGAACCTCCGTCCCAGCAAGCTCTTCCCGGGCGTGAGCACCCCGCTGGCCGGCAGCCCGGAGATCGACTTCGTGGTCGTCCGCGAAGGCACCGAGGGTCCGTACACCGGCAACGGCGGCACGATCAGGACCGGCACCGAGCACGAAGTGGCCACCGAGGTCAGCCTCAACACCGCGTACGGCATCGAGCGGGTGGTCAGGGACGCGTACGCGCGCGCCCAGGCCCGTCCCCGCAAGAAGCTGACCCTGGTGCACAAGAACAACGTGCTGGTGCACGCCGGCCGCCTGTGGACGCGGATCTTCCAGGCCGTCGGCAAGGACTTCCCGGACGTCAGCACCGACTACCTGCACGTGGACGCGGCGACGATCTTCCTGGTCACCCAGCCGGAACGCTTCGACGTGATCGTCACCGACAACCTCTTCGGCGACATCATCACCGACCTCGCCGCGGCCGTCTCCGGCGGCATCGGGGTCGCCGCCAGCGGCAACATCAACCCCAGCCGCGCCTTCCCGTCGATGTTCGAGCCGGTGCACGGCTCTGCCCCGGACATCGCCGGCCAGTCCAAGGCCGACCCGACCGCGACCGTGCTCTCGGTGGCCCTGCTCCTGGGGCATCTCGGCTACGACGCGGAGGCGGCCCGGATCGACGCGGCCGTCCGGACCGACCTGGCCGAGCGCGGGGGCAAGCCGGCCCGCTCCACGGTGGAGATCGGCGACGCGCTGGCCGCACGCGTTTCGAGCTGACCGAGCGCGTTCGGAACCGGCCGGGAGTTGTCCACAGGCCGGCCCTTGCACAGACATGCCCACGGCCCCGCCCTGCGACAATCGAGGGCGGGGCCGCATTCCGGCGGGAAGCTCGGACGTCCTAGCATCGGGACGGCAGCAGACACGGTGAAGGACACAGACATGACGACGAAGCCCACGATCGAGCTCAAGCCCTCCGCGCACCCGCTCGCCGACGCCGAGCGGGAAGCGATCCTGGCGAGCCCCGGCTTCGGCCGTCACTTCACCGACCACATGGTCACCATCAAGTGGACCGAGGGCCGCGGCTGGCACGACGCCCAGCTGGTGCCGTACGCACCGCTCTCCCTCGACCCGGCGAACATGACGCTGCACTACGCCCAGACGATCTTCGAGGGCCTCAAGGCGTACCAGCAGCCGGACGGCACGGTGGCCACCTTCCGCCCCGAGGCGAACGCGCTGCGCTTCCAGGCGTCCTCGCGCCGGCTGGCCATGCCGGAGCTGCCGGTGGAGACGTTCATCGAGGCGTGCGAGGTGCTGGTCGCCCAGGACCGGGCGTGGGTGCCCAGCGAGGGTGAGGCCTCTCTCTACCTGCGGCCCTTCATGATCGCCACCGAGATCGGACTCGGTGTCCGCCCGTCGAACGAATATCTCTTCCTGGTCATCGCCTCCCCGGCCGGCGCCTACTTCTCCGGCGGTGTGAAGCCGGTCTCGGTCTGGCTCTCCGAGGAGTACGTCCGGGCGGCCCCCGGCGGCACCGGCGCGGCCAAGACCGGCGGCAACTACGCGGCCTCCCTCGTCGCCCAGGCCCAGGCGATCGAGCACGGCTGCGACCAGGTCGTCTGGCTCGACGCGATCGAGCGCCGCTGGATCGAGGAGATGGGCGGCATGAACCTGTACTTCGTCTACGGCGACAGGATCGTCACCCCCGAGCTCACCGGTTCGCTGCTGCCGGGCATCACCCGCGACTCGCTGCTGACCATCGCCGCCGACCTCGGGTACGAGGTGGCCGAAGGCCGGATCAGCGTCGACGACTGGAAGCGGGGGAACGAGGACGGGTCCATCACGGAGGTCTTCGCCTGCGGCACGGCCGCGGTGATCACCCCGGTCGGCTCGGTCAAGTCCACCCGGGCGGACTGGTCGGTGGGGGACGGAGGGTCCGGCGAGGTGACGATGCGGTTGCGCGCCGCGCTGCTCGACATCCAGACCGGACATGCCGCCGACCCGCACGGCTGGATGCACCCGCTGGGCGTGTAGGTGCCCGAAGAGGGCGCGGGGGGAGGGGCGAACACCTCCCCCGGGCCTCGTCCGGGGGGCCGCCGGTGGGGGCGTCGGCCCGGATGGTGAGACCGCCGTGCCCGATGCCCGGAAGATGTGCAAGACTGCTGGCGTGCACTCGTTCGCCATGATTATTCGGCGCCCGCACGCCGGTCCGCAGTGACCCTGCCACTGATCCCAGTGGAGCGTCACCGAGTCCCAGACCCGCGTGCAGACCTCTCGCATCCGCGAGGGGTTTTTTCGTTTCCCGGCCCACACCGCCGGAGGCGCGAGGCACGCGGGATGATGGGGGCAAGTGGAGTCGGAACCTCCGGTACGGCCCGCCCGCCCGGAGGCAACCCACTCACCCGAAGGAGCCAACAACGCCATGACCGCCGAACTGGACGACAGCTTCCATGTCTTCGACACGACGCTGCGCGACGGCGCCCAGCGTGAGGGGATCAACCTCACCGTCGCCGACAAGCTGACGATCGCCCGGCACCTGGACGACTTCGGAGTGGGATTCATCGAGGGCGGCTGGCCCGGCGCGAACCCCCGCGACACCGAGTTCTTCGCCCGCGCCGCCAAGGAGCTGGAACTCCAGCACGCCACCCTCGTCGCGTTCGGCGCCACCCGCCGCCCCAACTCCAAGGCCGCCGACGACCCGCAGGTCAAGGCGCTGCTCGACTCGGGCGCCCCGGTGATCACGCTGGTCGCCAAGTCGCACGACCGCCATGTCGAACTCGCCCTGCGCACGACCCTCGACGAGAACCTCGCGATGGTCCGTGACACCGTCGCCCACCTGGTGGCCGAGGGCCGCCGGGTCTTCGTGGACTGCGAGCACTTCTTCGACGGCTACCGGGCCAACGCCGAGTACGCGACCTTGGTGGTGCGGACCGCGCACGAGGCAGGCGCCTCCGTGGTCGTCCTGTGCGACACCAACGGCGGCATGCTCCCCGCCCAGGTGCAGGCCGTCACCGGCCTGGTCCTCGCCGACACCGGCGCCCGGCTCGGCATCCACGCCCAGGACGACACCGGCTGCGCGGTCGCCAACACGCTGGCCGCGGTGGACGCCGGCGCCACCCATGTGCAGTGCACCGCCAACGGCTACGGCGAGCGGGTCGGCAACTCCAACCTCTTCCCGGTGGTCGCCGCGCTGGAACTCAAGCACGGGCGCCGGGTCCTGCCCGAGGGCGCGCTCGGCGAGATGACCCGGATCTCGCACGCCATCGCCGAGGTGGTCAACCTCCCGTCCCACACGCACCAGCCGTACGTCGGCGTCTCGGCCTTCGCGCACAAGGCCGGGCTGCACGCCTCCGCGATCAAGGTGGACCCCGACCTCTACCAGCACATCGACCCCGAACTCGTCGGCAACACCATGCGGATGCTGGTCTCCGACATGGCGGGCCGCGCCTCCATCGAGCTCAAGGGCAAGGAACTGGGCATCGACCTCGGCGGCGACCGCGAACTGGTCGGCCGGGTGGTCGACCGGGTCAAGGAGCGCGAGCTCAGGGGCTACACGTACGAGGCCGCCGACGCCTCCTTCGCGCTGCTGCTGCGAGCCGAGGTGGACGGCCGCCAGCGCCGCTTCTTCCGTACCGAGTCATGGCGCGCGATCACCGAGGACCGCCCCGACGGCACGCACGCCAACGAGGCGACCGTGAAGCTCTGGGCGAAGGGCGAGCGCATCGTCGCCACCGCGGAGGGCAACGGCCCGGTCAACGCGCTGGACCGGGCGCTGCTCGCCGCCCTGGAGCAGATCTACCCGCAGCTCGCGCACTTCGCCCTGGTCGACTACAAGGTCCGTATCCTCGAAGGCCGTTCGGGCACCGACTCCACCACCCGGGTGCTGATCACGACCACCGACGGCGCGGTCGAGTGGTCCACCGTCGGCGTCGCCGACAACGTCATCGCCGCGTCCTGGCAGGCCCTCGACGACGCCTACGCCTACGGCCTGATGAAGGCCGGCCTCGAACCGCAGGAGTAGCCGCCGGTACGCTGCCCGCCCGCACCGGCCCGGCGTGACCCTGTCGTGGCGGGCCGGGCGCGGTGCGGGCGGGCAGCGGGCGGCTTCCGGCGGTTGTGAAGCCGGCTTCCGGCGCTGCTTCCGGGTCTTCCGGGTGGCTCAGGAGTCGCTCATCATGTCCCGGACCAGGGGTGCGACCTTCGTTCCGTAGAGCTCGATACTGGTCATCAGGGCGGAGTGCGGCATGCCGTTCATGCCGTACTTCAGGTCGAAGCGGGTCGCGCCGAGGTTCTTGAGGGTGCCGGTGATCTTCCGGGCGACCGTCTCGGGGGAGCCGATGTGCAGCGCGCCGCCGGGGCCGATGTCGCGGGCCAGGCTCTCCCGGGTCGGCGGGTGGAAGCCGCGCTCGCGGGAGACCCGGCGGAAGACCGCCTCGAAGGCCGGCAGGAACTCCTCGACCGCCTGCTCGTCGGTCGCCGCGACATGGCCGGGCGCGTGCACCCCGACCGGCCGGGCCGGCTGCCCGAACTTCTCCAGCGCCTGCGCGAAGAGGCCGGCGAAGGGCGCGAACCGCGCGGTCTCCCCGCCGATGATCGCGAGCATCAGGGAGAACCCGTACCGGGCGGTGCGCACCACCGACTGCGGGCTGCCGCCGACGCCGACCCAGGTCGGGATCGGGCCGGACTCGGTGTGCGGGTACACCGTCAGACCGTTCAGCGGCGGACGGGTGTCACCTGACCAGACGACCGGCTTCTCCTTGAGCAGTTCGGCGAAGAGATCCAGCTTCTCCTCGAAGAGCCGCTCGTAGTCGCCCAGGTCGTAGCCGAAGAGCGGGAAGGACTCGGTGCTCGAGCCGCGGCCGAGGATCACCTCCGCCCGGCCGCCGGACACCGCGTCGAGCGTGGCGTAGCGCTGGAAGACCCGGACCGGGTCGTCGGAGCTGATCACCGTCACCGCGGAGCCGAGGTGGATGCGGCCGGTGCGCGCGGCGATCGCGGACAGGACGACATCGGCGGCCGACAGCGGCATCGCGTCGGTGTGGTGCTCGCCGATACCGAAGTAGTCCAGGCCGACGCCGTCCGCGAGCACCCCCTCCTCGACCAGCCCGCGGATGGTCTGGGCATGGCTGAACGTGCTGCCGTCGGCGGCGTTGGTCACATCGCCGAAGGTGTCGAGGCCGATGGTGATGCCGGCGTCGCCGTTCGGGCGGGTGGCCGGCGCTGGGGTGGTCATGGCGTACTCCTTGAAGGGGCGCTGCCGCCGGGGCGTCAGAGCGGGAAGCGGTTGAGGACCGCGGTGAAGGCGGCGAGGTCGGCACCTTCGAGGTGGTCCATCACGTGACGGCGGACACTGGCCAGATGGGCCGGCCACGCCTCGCGGAGCCGGGCCAGGCCCGCGTCGGTCAGTACGGCGTTGAGCCCGCGGGCGTCCTCGTCGCACTTGACCCGCTCGGCCAGCCCCCGGCTCTCCAGCCGGGTGACCACCCGGGTCATCCCGCTCAGCGAGAGCATGCACGCGGTGGCCAGCTCGTTCATCCGCATCTGCCGGCCCGGCGCCTCCGAGAGGTTCATCAGCGCGGTGTATTCGGAGAGCGGCATCTGCCGGTCCCGCATCATGTCCGCGTCGATCGCCCGTGGCAGGAGAGTCATCACCCGGCCGAGGGCACGCAGAAACGCTTCCTCGTCCGGGTTCATGGGCTGGGGTGACGTGGTGCGCTCCGCTGCGGTGGACATGTCACCACTGTAGTTGCTTGACGAAGCAAGGTCTACCGTGAATGCTTGACGAAGCAAGGAAGTCCGCCGGTCCGCCGGCCGGATGCCGCGCGGACCGGCGAACGAGCAGGTCCGCGCGGTCTCAACGCAAAAGGATCAAGGATTCTCATGACCAGGATCGGAATCATCCTCGGCAGCACCCGCCCCGGACGGAACGGGGAGGCCGTCGCCCGCTGGGTCACCGAGATCGCGCAGCGGCGCACCGACGCCGAGTACGAACTCGTCGACCTGCTCGACTACAAGCTGCCGCACCTCGACGAGGCGATCCCGCCGTCGATGGGCCAGTACAGCCAGCCGCACACCCAGGAGTGGGCCGCCAAGATCGCTTCCTTCGACGGCTACGTCATGGTCACCCCGGAGTACAACCACTCCACCTCGGGCGCCCTGAAGAACGCCATCGACTTCCTCTACGGCGAGTGGAACAACAAGGCGGTCGGCTTCGTCAGCTACGGCTCGGCCGGCGGCACCCGCGCGGTCGAGCACCTGCGGCTGATCGCCGGCGAACTGCAGATGGCCGACGTCCGGGCCCAGGTCGCCCTGTCGCTCTTCACCGACTTCGAGAACTTCAGCGTCTTCAAGCCGACGGACTTCCAGCACGACGCCCTCACCGTCACCCTCGACCAGGTGGTGGCCTGGAGCACGGCGCTCGCGCCGCTGCGCGCCGCCGCCTGACAGCCACCCGCCGGCTCCGCCCGCCCCGGGCTCCGGCGATGCCGCCGGGCCGGCGGTGACCGGGCCGGAGCCGGGGGGCAGGCGCCACCCGGTGCCCGCCGTCCCGCCCGGCGGGTCAGTGGACCCGGGCCTCGTCCTCTTCGTCGTCACTGTCGTCGCCGGGGACATGGACGTCCCGCGCGTTGATGTTGATCTCGACGACCTCCAGTCCGGTCATCCGCTCGACGGCGGTCGCCACCTCGTAGCGGATCTCGGCCGCGGCGTCGCCGATGGCGGTGCCGTAGAGCACCACGATGTCGAGGTCCAGGGCGGCCTGCTTCTCGCCGACCTCCACCTTCACACCACGGGTGGGGTCCACCGAGCGTGCGACCCGGTCCCGCATGGCGCCCACTGCCCGGGAAGCACCCGCGCCCATCGCGTAGACCCCGTCGACCTCACGCGCGGCAATTCCGGCGATCGTGGCCACCACAGAATCGGCAATGGAGGTTTTACCGGGCAATTCCTTCTTCCGGTTCGAGATGGTGGAGGTCGGGTTCTCGGTGGTTGCCATGGAGACTCCTTTGGCTGTGATGGTTCGCTCGGGAGGGTTCCACCGCCGCGGTTCACCGGAAGGATTCGCTCGGGAGGGTGAAATAGCCCCTACGTACGCTTTGCAGCGAAACCGGCCCCTCCTTTCACTGTGGCGCCAGTCGTGCGGTGCCGCCACTGGGCACCGGATCGGCACCGGGGCGGGCCGTGCGGCCGCGGGTTGCCGGATTCCGGTGGTGAGCGGGGGAGCGGACCGCGACAATGACTGCATCTGCGCGGACCGGGCACGTGTCTGCGTGACCTGCCTGCGCAATACCAAGGAGTGATCGGTCATGAGCGGACAGTTCGAAGCGACCACCGAGATTGCCCGGCCCATCGAGGAAGTATTCGCATTTCTCGGGGACGGCACGAACGACCCGAAGTTCAGCCCCCGGGTGCAGGAGATCGAGAAGGTTCCGGAGGGCCCTACCGCGGTCGGCACGATCTTCCGCAGTACGGTCAAGGACGCCGGAATGACCAGCAAACGGGAGTTCCGTATCACCGAGTTCGAAGCGCCCACCAAAGTGCGCTGGACCGAAACGTCGAAGAACTCGGTGACGGCGACCGAGGGCGGGTACGACCTGGAACCCACCGCCGACGGCGGCACCAAAGTGCGGATCCACAACACCCTCGAAGGGCACGGCATCGGCAAGCTCCTCGTCGGCCTCGCGCTGAGCGCGGCCCGCAAGGACGCGCCGGCCTTCGGCGAGCGGATCAAGAAGGCGGTCGAGGAGTCCTGACCCCGGCGCCACCCACCGCCTGACCGGGCGCGGCGCGGACCGCGCGGGGACCTCGTCCCCGCCGGCCGCACCGCGCCCGCGCGTGCGACTGCCCGCACCGCACAGGAAGTTCACTGCCCGCCCTCTGGCGGACGCGCGTAGAACTCCCGCACACTTGCCTCCTGCGCCACCTGCACCCCATCGACCGCAGGAGGAAACCGTATGAAGACGATGCGACCGCACCCCCGTATGCGCGCCCTGATCAGCGGTTTCGCGCTGATCCTCCTGGTGCTCTTCACCCCCGGCGCCGGCCTCGCGTCCAGCCACGACGCGTACGCGGTCAGCAAGCTGACCCACGCCCAGGCGACCAGCATGTTCAGCGCGGCCGGCATCACCTGGTCGTCGTCCGGCGGCTGTTCCAACCGCGCCAACTCCACCTGTACGTCGTTCGACCAGCTCAACCTGACCACCGCCCAGGGCGCGGTCACCCTCAAGCAGGCCAGCGGCTGCGCCCTGAACATCACCGGCGGCACCGAGGTCGGCCACGCCAGCGGGACGTACTCGCACTACAACGGCTACAAACTGGACTTCGGCAAGAACACCTGCCTCACCAACTACGTCCACAACACGTTCACATACATCGGCCTGCGCGGCGACGGCTACCCGCAGTGGCAGGCCGCCTCCAGCAACATCTACGCCGACGAGGGCAACCACTGGGACGTCCTCTTCTACACCTGCGGCGGCTGCTGACCGTTTCCTGGAGCCCCCACCGCCGTGCGGTTACAGTCCTGGCCCATGGGGAACTTCGCCTGGACGGTGGTGGGGGCCGCGGCGGGAGTGCTGCGGCTGACGACGACCCGGCGGGACCGCAAGGCCGCCGCGGTCGCCGCGGAGCGGGTGTTTCCCGGCGGCCTGCGGGTGGTGGCGGCGCGCACACTCTTTCCGCAGACCACCGGCAGCGAGATCGTCTTCGCCGTCACCGGCGACCCGGACGCGGTGGTACGGCTGCGGACCGCCGGCGGCGGCAGAGAACCGGACGAGGCCGCGGTCCGGGCGGCGGTCGCCACGGGGCAGGCCGCGGCGGAGCGCTGGCGGACCGTCAACTCCGCCTTCGCCGCGGCCGGTTACCCGGTGCTCGGGATGAGCGAGACGCTGGACACGCCCTGGGTGACCGCGGACCTCACCGCCGCCACCCTCGACGAGATACTGACCGGCCTGCGGTCCTGCACGACGTCCACCGGAGTCTCCAGCGTGCTGATCGCCCCTCCCGAGGTGGCCCGCGCCCTCCCGCCCGAGCCGGCCGGCCTGCCCACCCTGCTGTGGGCGACCGGCCGCCGCCGGCTCGCCGCCCTCTCCGGCCGCCGCCCCTACCACCGGCTCTCGTACCGCCCCGACGGCACCCCGGCGCTCGGCGTGGTCCGCCCCTTCCACCTCCAGCAGACCTACGAGGCCGCGGCGATGGCGAGCGCGGCACGCTGGCTGGCGGCCGAGCTCCCCGGCGCGGAGCCGGTCGTCCTCCTCGGTGCCACACCGCTGCTGCCCGGCCGGCTCGACCGGGTCAAGGGCTATGTGGTCTTCCGCGACGCCGGCGACACGCCCGGCTCGTACGGCGATCACGCCCTCCTGGTCACCACCGACCTGGACGGCGCCCTCACCGGTGAACCGACCGTGCTCCGCGACCGCCGCCAGGGCACCGGGCGGCTCGATCTGCCCGCGCTGTAGGGACCGGCCCGAAGCTCCCGCCCGGCGCCGCGGAAAACCGTTCGAAGCCGTCACGGGCGCCCCCGTAGGGTGCCCCGGTGACCCGAGCCCTCATCCGCCCGGCCGCCGCGGAAGACGCCGCCGCCATCGCGCACGTCCATGTCACCTCCCGCGAGGCGACGATGCCGTACCTCCCGCCGCGCCGCCGTACCGACGAGCAAGTCGTGGCGTGGGTACGGGACATCGTGCTGCCCGGGGCGGCCGTCTGGGTGGCCGAGACGGACGGCGCCGTGGTCGGGTACGCGGCCGTCGCGGACGGCGTGCTGGACGCGCTCTACCTGCTGCCCGGCGTGCGCCGCCAGGGCATCGGCACCCTGCTGCTGCGTCAGGCGCAGGCGCACTGCCCGGCCGGCCTGTCGCTCTTCGTCTTCCAGAAGAACACCGGGGCCCGCGCTTTCTACGCCCACCACGGCTTCACCGTGGCCGACACGAACGACGGCTCCCGGAACATGGAGCGGGAACCGGATATGACGATGCGGTGGGAACCGGTGACCAACGGCACACGTACTGACGGGTAACCGCCCGTACCGGCCGGTCATAAGGTGTGGCGGGTACGTCACCTCCCCACCCTCGACCGACCCCGGGAGATACGCATGCGCTCGGCCAAGGACTTCTTCCGTCCCCTGGCAGTGGGGGCACCCGCCCCCGTGCGCGAAGTGCCGTTCCGGCCCTCGCGGATGATCCACTTCTTCGACCCCGGCAACGAGAAGATGGCCGCCAAGATCCCCGCCCTCGTCCCCCAGGTGGACGTGGCGCTGGGCAACCTGGAGGACGCCGTCCCGGCCGACCGCAAGGAGGCGGCGAGGTCGGGCCTGGTACGGATCGCCCGCGCCACGGACTTCGGCGCCACCCAGCTGTGGACGCGCGTCAACAGCCTCGACTCCCCGTGGGCGCTGGACGACCTGCTGACCCTGGTCACCGAGATCGGCGACAAGCTCGACGTGATCATGGTCCCCAAGGTCGAGGGCGCCCAGGACATCCACTACGTGGACCGGCTGCTGGCCCAGCTGGAGGCGAAGGCCGGCGTGACCCGGCCGATCCTCGTGCACGCCATCCTGGAGACCGCGACCGGTGTGGCAGCCGTCGAGGAGATCGCCGGCGCCAGCCCCCGGATGCAGGGCATCTCGCTCGGCCCCGCCGACCTCGCCGCCAGCCGGCGGATGAAGACCACCCGGGTCGGCGGCGGCCACCCCGGCTACCTGGTCCGTGCGGACCCCGACGGCGACCGGCCCCGGGCCACCTACCAGCAGGACCTGTGGCACTACACGATCGCGAGGATGGTCGACGCGTGTGCGGCGCACGGCATCCTCCCGTACTACGGCCCCTTCGGGGACATCCAGGACGTCACCGCCTGCGAGGACCAGTTCCGCAACGCCTTCCTGCTCGGCTGCGTCGGCGCCTGGTCGCTGCACCCGGTGCAGATCGGCATCGCCCGGAGGGTGTTCTCGCCCGCCCCGCAGGACGTGGCCTGGGCACGCCGGGTGATCGACGCCATGGGCGACGGGACCGGCGCGGTGATGATCGACGGCAAGATGCAGGACGACGCCACGTACAAGCAGTGCCAGGTGGTGGCGGAACTCGCGGACGCGCTCGCCGCCCGCGACCCGGAACTCGCCGAGGCGTACGCCGCGGCGCTCAAGGAGGCCCAGCGATGACCGAACCGCGCCCGCGCCGCTCCGTCCTCTACATGCCGGGCGCCAACGAGCGCGCCCTGGAGAAGGCCAGGACCCTGCCCACCGACGCGCTCATCCTCGACCTGGAGGACTCGGTGGCGCCGGACGCCAAGGCCGGCGCCCGCAAGCGGGTCGCGGCGGCCGCGGCGAGCGGCGAGTACGGCCCCCGGGAGGTCACCATCCGGGTCAACGCCCCCGGCACCCCCTGGCACACCGAGGACCTCAAGGCCGCCGCCGAGGCGGGCCCTGACGCGGTGGTGGTGCCCAAGGTCGACTCGGCCGACACCGTACGGCGGATCGTGGCGGCGCTGGAGGCCGGCGGCGCCCCGGACCGCACCGCCGTCTGGGCGATGATCGAGACACCCGAGGCGGTCTTCGAGGCGCGGGCCATCGCCGCCGCCTCCGAACGGCTCACCGTACTGGTGCTCGGCACCAACGACCTCGTCAAGGAACTGCGGGCCGAGCACGTCCCGGGCCGGGCCCCGCTGCTCACCGCGCTGTCGCTGGTGCTGCTCGCGGCCCGGGTCACCGGCAAGACCGTCTTGGACGGTGTCTACAACGACGTTCAGGACCTGGCCGGCTTCGAGGCCGAGACGCTGCAGAGCCGGCAGCTCGGCTTCGACGGCAAGACGCTGATCCATCCGAAGCAACTGGAGCCGTGTAACCGGATCTTCACGCCGACCGACGCCGAAGTGGACAGGTCCCGCCGTATCATCGCCGCGTTCGAAGAGGCCACGTCACAGGGGCGCGGAGTGGTCACGGTGGACGGCAGGATGATCGAGAACCTCCATGTGGACGAGGCCCGCCGGGTGCTGGCGGTGGTCGAGGCGGTCCGGGACCGCTGACCGCGGGAATCACCCGGGCGGCCGATCGGGCCGGTGCGGAACGGAGCACGGCGGGCTCCCGCCGATCCACCGGCGGGACCTCGCCCGCAGCGCCTTCTGTCGGGTTCCACCATGAAGTACCGGCGGACACTGTACGAAGTCGATGGCCCGTAACCGGGTCCCGCGCTCGTACTGTCGGTACATGACCACATCGCAAGAGGTGCCCGTCGCGGCGAACGACAGCCGCGGGCGCGTCGCCGAGCTCCACGCGATCCGCGAGGAGGTCCGGCGCGGTCCGAGCGAGAAGGCGACCGAGGCCCAGAAGGCCAAGGGCAAGCTGACCGCACGGGAGCGGATCGACCTGCTGCTGGACGAGGGGTCCTTCCGTGAGGTCGAGCCGCTGCGGCGGCACCGGGCGACGGGTTTCGGTCTGGAGGCCAAGCGCCCCTACACCGACGGTGTGATCACCGGCTGGGGCACCGTGCACGGCCGTACGGTCTTCCTCTACGCCCACGACTTCCGGATCTTCGGCGGCGCGCTGGGCGAGGCCCACGCCACGAAGATCCACAAGATCATGGACATGGCGATCTCGGCGGGTGCCCCGCTGATCTCGCTGAACGACGGCGCCGGCGCCCGCATCCAGGAGGGTGTCTCGGCGCTGGCCGGCTACGGCGGCATCTTCCAGCGCAACACCCGCGCCTCGGGCGTCATCCCGCAGATCAGCGTGATGCTCGGCCCGTGCGCGGGCGGCGCGGCCTACTCCCCGGCGCTCACCGACTTCGTCTTCATGGTCCGTGAGACCTCGCAGATGTTCATCACCGGCCCGGACGTGGTCCAGGCGGTCACCGGCGAGCAGATCAGCCAGAACGGCCTCGGCGGCGCCGACGTGCACTCCGCCGTCTCGGGCGTCTCGCACTTCGCCTACGACGATGAGCAGACCTGCCTGGAAGAGGTCCGCTACCTGCTCTCGCTCCTCCCGCAGAACAACCGGGAGAACCCGCCGGCCGTCGAGTCCGCCGACCCCGCGGACCGCCGCGGCGACGTCCTGCTGGACCTGGTGCCCGCCGACGGCAACCGCTCCTACGACATGCACAAGGTGATCGAGGAGATCGTCGACGAGGGCGAGTACCTGGAGGTCCACGAGCGCTGGGCCACCAACATCATCTGCGCCCTGTCCCGGCTGGACGGCCAGGTGGTCGGCATCGTCGCCAACCAGCCCGCGTCGCTGGCCGGCGTGCTGGACATCGAGGCGTCCGAGAAGGCCGCCCGCTTCGTGCAGATGTGCGACGCCTTCAACATCCCGATCATCACCCTGCTGGACGTCCCCGGCTTCCTGCCCGGTGTCGCCCAGGAGCACGGCGGGATCATCCGGCACGGCGCCAAGCTGCTCTACGCCTACTGCAACGCCACCGTGCCGCGGATCTCGCTGATCCTGCGCAAGGCGTACGGCGGCGCGTACATCGTCATGGACTCCCAGTCCATCGGCGCCGACCTGACCTACGCCTGGCCGACGAACGAGATCGCCGTGATGGGCGCCGAAGGTGCCGCCAACGTCATCTTCCGGCGGCAGATCGCCGAGGCCGACGACCCCGACGCGATGCGTGCGCGGATGGTCAAGGAGTACAAGGCCGAGCTGATGCACCCGTACTACGCGGCCGAGCGCGGCCTGGTCGACGACGTCATCGACCCCGCCGAGACGCGCGAGGTGCTGATCAGCTCGCTGACCATGCTCCGCACCAAGCACGCCGACCTGCCGTCGCGCAAGCACGGCAACCCTCCCCAGTAACACACCGTCATGCAGACCACGGAGACCCCTGTGAGTACTCCCACCGATTCCCTCGTGCGCGTCGAGAAGGGCCACGCCGACCCCGAGGAGCTGGCCGCCCTGACCGCCATCCTGCTGGCCCGCGCGGCCGCCGGTGAGGTCGGTGCCGCCCCGGCCCGCCCGGCCCGCTCCACGGCCGCCTGGCGCCGTCTGGAGCGCACCCCTGGCTTCCGCGCCCCGCACAGCTGGCAGGGCTGACCGCTCCCGGCAGCAGCGCGCGAACGGCCGGCTGACGGCCCGCCAAGTGCCCGCCACGACAACGGCCCCCACCGCCTCGGCGGTGGGGGCCGTACGCGTTGCCGTCCGGCCTCAGCGCAGCCGGGCCATCAGGGCGTGCTCCACCAGGGTGATCAGCGCGCTCTTCGCCTCGCCGCGGTGCCGGGCGTCGGTGGTGATGATGGGGGCCTCGGGGCCGATCTGCAGCGCCTCGCGGACTTCTTCGGGGCCGTAGGGCTGGTGTCCGTCGAAGCCGTTGAGGGCGATCACGAACGGCAGGCCGCTGTTCTCGAAGTAGTCCACCGCGGGGAAGCAGTCGGCCAGCCGGCGGGTGTCGACCAGCACGATCGCGCCGATGGCACCGCGCACCAGGTCGTCCCACATGAACCAGAACCGGTCCTGGCCGGGCGTACCGAAGAGATAGAGGATCAGGTCCTCGTCGAGCGTGATCCGCCCGAAGTCCATGGCCACCGTGGTGGTGGTCTTGTCCGGCGCGTGCGTGAGATCGTCGATCCCGGCCGAAGCGGAGGTCATCACAGCCTCGGTACGCAGCGGATTGATCTCCGACACGGCACCGACAAGCGTGGTCTTGCCCACGCCGAATCCGCCCGCCACCACGATTTTCGCGGAGGTGGTCGCGCGGGTTGGACCGCTAGAGCTTCCGAAGTCCACTGAGCACCCTTTCAAGCAATGTCACGTCAGGCTGGCCGCCGGCCGCCGCATCACCACCGGGCTGGTGGATCGCGACCAGACCGGCCTCGGCCAGGTCGGCCACGAGGATCCGCACCACGCCGAGCGGGATGGTGAGCAGCGCGGAGATCTCCGCGACCGACTTCACCTCCCGGCACAGCAGGCAGATCCGCTGGTGTTCCGGCAGCTGCCCCCGCAGCCGCTCGGGATCCGCGGTGGTACTCACCAGGGCCTCGATGGCCAGCTGGTAGCGCGGCCTGGTCCGGCCGCCGGTCATCGTGTACGGGCGCACCAGACCGGAAGGCGCGGGCCGGCGGCTGCCGCCGCTCGCCCCACCGCCCCGCCGGCCCGGAGGGGCCTGGGGCGGCGGGGCCTGCGGCGGCGCGTACGGCTGGATACGCGGCCGGCGGTACTGCGGCTCGGGCTCCGGAGTGGGAGCCGAGGGGAACTGATACGGGTTCAGAGGCGGCTGCTGCTGGCTGCCGTACGGATCTCCGCCGGGGGACGTGCTCACGAGTCCTCCTCCTGATACGGCCTGCCGACCGGTGTCCGGGCCCCTGGACGGGGTCCGGACCAGCAGCATGCCGGGCTTGCGTTAGTTGAGCAGGCTGCCCTGCAGTTCGGCCCGGAGGTCCGGAGTGAGTACGGTGCCCGCCCGGTCGACGAGCAGGGCCATCTCGTAGCCGACGAGGCCGATGTCGCACTCGGGGTGCGCCAGTACGGCCAGCGACGAGCCGTCGGAGACGGACATGATGAAGAGGAAGCCGCGCTCCATCTCGACCACGGTCTGGTTGACGCTGCCGCCCTCGAAAATGCGGGAGGCACCGGCGGTGAGCGAGGTCAAACCGGAGGCGACGGCGGCGAGCTGGTCGGCGCGGTCGCGGGGGAATCCGTCGGACATCGCGAGCAGCAGGCCGTCGGCGGAGACCACCACGGTGTGGGACACCCCGGGGGTGTTGTCCACGAAGTTGGTGATCAACCAGTTCAGATTCTGTGCCGCCTGGCTCATCGGACTCAACTAGCGCTCCTGGTTCTGGGGGCCGCCGAATCGGCTGTCGGTGGCCTGTCCGTTCGTGTCAGTTCCAGCAGTGCGCCCTTGCTGGACGCCACGCCGCAGATTACTCAACCTGCCGCGTACATCCTCCGGTGCGCGGGAGACCTGTGGGCCACCCTGCGGGGTCTGCGTCGCGGCACCCGGGACCAGGTTGGCCTTGGGTACCCGCCGCGGCAGGCCGGAAGGGGTGACTCCGCCTGCCTTCGGCTCACGGACCGACTCGGCCCGCTGCCAATGCTCGTCGTTGGTCGACCGCCAGTCGGACTCGTCCGGCTGCGGAGGATTCTGTTCCCCGGGACTCTCCTGAGCAGCCGGCTCCGGAGACTCCTGAGGTTCCTTCGGTTCCTGAGGGGGATGCTGCCGACGGTCGCGGCGCGGCAGGCCGGAGTCCGTCAGCGAGGGTGAGACTACGCTCTCCGGTGCCTGTTGCGGGAGCGGCGGAACGGATTCCGCCACCTCGGGTTCAGCTCCGGTCCAGTCACCTTGAGCCGAGGGGTAACCGGGGAACTCCGCCGCGTCACCCGTGGCCTGGTAGGCGGGGTCGTAACCGTTCTGGCCGGCCTGTCCGTAGGCCGGGTCGTAGGACTGCTGGGCCGGCTGGCCGTCGCCGCCCTGGTAGGACTGGTCGTAACCGCCGTCGTAAGCGCCCTGGTACGACTGCCCGGCCGCGCCGAAGAACCCGTTCTGCGGGGCCGGTTCGTACGGCGGCTGGAAGCCCTGGCCGTATCCCTGCCCGGCCTGCTGCTGTCCCTGCTGCTGTCCTTGCTGCTGGTAATCCGGGTCGTAGTTCTGATCGGATGGGTAGCCGTCCGCGGTGGGCGGATAACCGTCGCCGGCCGCTTCGTAGCCGTAGCCGCCGTCATATCCGGGCTGCCGCTCGTCGTACGCCCCGGTCTCGTCCTGGCGCTGCTGCGGCAGGTCCGCCTCGTCCTGCCGGTCGGCGGCGGCGGCCTCCAGCTGGGCCCGGCGCTCCTCGCGGAGCAGCGAGCGGCCCACCGGGTCGAGCTGACCGGGCTGCCCTGGCTGGCGCTCGTAGCGGGAGTCGTCGAAGCCGAGCTCGGCCGCGGTGCGCTGACCGGGCTCCGCCGACACCACCGCGGGGCGGAACGGGGAGGCCTCGGCGGCGTCGTGCTCCGGCACGATCCGGGAGACGGTGAAGTCGGTGTCCGGCTCGTCGGCGAACTCCTCGCCGCCACCGCCGTGGGTGATCGGCTCCGGCAGCATCACCAGCGACGTGGTGCCCGCCTGCTCGCCCGACGGCCGCAGCTGCACCCGGATGCCGTGCCGGTCGGCCAGCCGTCCGACCACGAACAGGCCCATCCGCTTGGCGACTTCGACGTCCACGGTGGGCGGCTCGGCCAGCTTGTGGTTGATGTCGGCGAAGTCCTCGGCGGTCAGGCCGATGCCGCGGTCGTGGATCTCGATCATCACCCGGCCGTCCGGCAGCCGGGTCGCGGTGACCCGGACCTTGGTCTGCGGCGAGGAGAAGCTGGTGGCGTTCTCCAGCAGCTCGGCGAGCAGGTGCACCAGGTCGGTGACCGCGCTTCCGTGGATGTCGGTCTCGGGGATGCCGACCAGTTCGATGCGGTCGTACGCCTCCACCTCGGAGGCCGCCGCGCGCAGCACGTCCACCAGCGGCACCGGCTGGTTCCACTGCCGGCCCGCCTCCTCGCCGGCGAGCACCAGCAGGTTCTCCCCGTTGCGCCGCATACGGGTGGCGAGGTGGTCCATCCGGAAGAGGTTCTCCAGCTGGTCCGGGTCCGCCTCGTTGTTCTCCAGCTCGGTGATCAGGGTGAGCTGGCGCTGGATGAGGCCCTGGTTGCGCTGGGAGAGGTTGGTGAAGATCGCGTTGACGTTGCCGCGGAGCAGCGCCTGTTCGGCGGCCAGCCGGACCGCCTCGCGGTGCACCTGGTCGAAGGCCCGGGCGACCTCGCCGATCTCGTCCTGGCTGTTGATCGGGATCGGCGCCACCTGGGTGTTCACCCGGCCCGGGTCGGTCCGCGAGAGCTGGTCGACCAGGCCGGGCAGCCGGGTCTCGGCGATCTCGAAGGCCGCACCGCGCAGCCGGCGCATGCTGCGGCTCATCGCCCGGGCCATCAGACCGGCCACGATGAACGCGATGATCAGCGCCACCACCACGATCGCCGAGTTGAGGATCGCGTCCTTGCGGGCGTCGGAGGCGACGTTCGAGGCGTCGGAGGACGCCTGGTCGGTGAGCGCGGTCTCGACCGAACGGTAGGCGTCGTAGGACAGGCCGGCGGCCCGCATGTACGACTCGGGGGTGATGCCCAGGCGGTTGAGATCACGGGCGGAGCGGCCGGGCGAGGCGATGTCGGTGACCATCGTGGTCAGGTCCGGCGGCACCACGAAGGCGGTGTGCGACTGCTCCGCCTGGTGCTGGGCCGCCAGGATCTCCGCCTGGCCCTTCTCCTCCGCGGCCTTCTGCGCCGCCTGCAGCCGGGCCTGGTCCTGCGGGGAGCCGCCGCCCTGGAACTCCTCCAGGGCGATGCCCTCCAGGTACTGGTACGAACCCAGCGACGTCTTCTGCAGCGCCAGCTCGGCCGGCGGGACCGGCTGCTGCACCAGGATGTGGGTGCCGATCGAGCGGGTCAGCGACTGGGCCGACTTGGCCAGCGAGATGGCGTAGAGGGTACGGCCGTAGGCGGCGGCGTTGCCCGTCCCGAAGCCGAGTTCGTTGTCCAGTTCCATCAGCGGGTGCTGGACCCGGACGTAGAACTCCTCGGTCTGCACCCCGGGCAGCTGACGGGTGTACGCGGCCTTGCGGAGGCTGGCGAGCTGCGGTTCGACGGAGCGGAAGTTCGCCAGCCGGCGCTTGAGTTCGGCGGTCGCCGGGGCGTGTTCCGCGGCGGTGTCGAAGGCGCGGGCGGCGGCGTCGGTGGCGGCATAGGCCGCGGACACCTTGGGGTCGCTGCGCCGGCCGGCCAGCAGCGGGACCGCGGTGTTGTCGCGTTCCAGCTCCAGGGCGTTGCTGTACTCGGAGGCCGCCCTGATCAGGTTGGCGGTGCGGACCGCGTCGTCGGCCTGCTGCCAGGTGTCGACCGAGCTCTTGACCCGGAAGCCGCCGAAGACGAGGGCGACCAGCACCGGGATCAGGAGGATGGCGTTCAGCCGGGTGGCCACCCGCCAGTTGCGCATGCTGAACCGGCTGCCCGAGTCCGGCAGTGCGGGCGTCTCCACCGCGGCCGGATCGACGAACGTGCTTCCCACCGTGCGCTGGGGCGGCGTGAAGTTCCCCCGCGGGCCCTGTGGGGTGCCCGCTTCTGCTCGCCTCGTGTTCCTCACTGGACCAACAACCTCTCGGCGACGGCGCGACTCCGGCCGTTCCTACGCTCGGGTTCTGCGAATTCCAGCACGTCATGGGCACGCTGACCAAACGTCTGGAAGGGGGGAAACGGCATCCGAACCGTGGATATAAAACGGGCAAAAGCCAGAAAATCCAGCAAAACCTGTGCTGGGCGTACGCGCTGCGGCATCAGATGAGCGCGAGCAGTGGTCACAGGCCCCCGAAACTCTCTCGAAATGTTATGAACACAAGGACCCGTTGTGTCAATGACACAACGGGTCCCCGTAGCTCGTGAACTGGCAAGTTTGCCAGTGGCATGGGTTACTTGAGACGGGCCAGCAGCGCGTGCTCGACCAGAGTGATCAAAGCGCTTTTCGCCTCGCCCCGGTGACGGGCGTCGGTGGTGATGATGGGGGCCTCGGGGCCGATCTGCAAGGCCTCGCGGACTTCTTCCGGACGGTACGGCTGATGTCCGTCGAATCCGTTGAGGGCGATCACGAACGGCAGACCGCTGTTCTCGAAGTAGTCCACCGCCGGGAAACAGTCCGCCAGCCGGCGGGTGTCCACCAGCACCACCGCACCGATGGCACCGCGCACCAGGTCGTCCCACATGAACCAGAACCGGTCCTGCCCGGGCGTACCGAACAGGTACAGGATCAGGTCGTCGTCCAGCGTGATACGGCCGAAGTCCATCGCCACCGTGGTGGTGGTCTTGTCCTGGACGTGGCTGAGGTCGTCGATGCCGGCCGAGGCCGAGGTCATCACGGCCTCGGTACGCAGCGGGTTGATCTCCGACACCGCGCCCACGAACGTGGTCTTGCCCACGCCGAAGCCGCCTGCCACCACAATCTTCGCGGAGGTCGTGGACCTCGCCGGCGGCGCGCCGTACGCCGGCTGCGCCTGTGGCCTAGAGCTTCCGAAGTCCACTGAGCACCCTCTCAAGCAGTGTCACATCTGGCTGGCCGCCCGCTTCGCCGCTGCCCGGCTGGTGAATGGCGACCATACCGGCCTCGGCGAGGTCGGCCACGAGGATCCGGGCCACGCCGAGCGGGATGGCGAGTAGTGCGGAGATCTCGGCCACCGACTTGATCTCACGCGTCAGATGGCAGATCCGCTGGTGCTCCGGGAGCAGTCCGGAGTACTGCGACGGATCCGCGGTGGTGCTGACCAACGCCTCGATGGCCAGCTGGTAACGCGGCCGGGTACGGCCACCGGTCATGGCGTACGGCCGCACCAGGGGCTGATCGCCTTCCACCCCGTACGGCGCGTGGTGGGACGCGCCGTACGGGCCCGGCGAGGCGGGTGGCGGGGTCATGAGGGTCCTCCGTGTCCGGGCAGTGCTACGGCTGGTGCGGAATTACGGGAACGTGCGGCTTGCTGCGTCTTTTCAGTTCTGATCAGGTCTGCACGATGTCGATCACGTCTTTGGTGCCGTCTTTCGAACCGGTGGACGCTCAGTGCATGAGACTGCCCTGGAGCTCTGCACGGAGATCCGGGGTCAGTACCGCACCCGCCCGGTCGACGAGCAGCGCCATTTCGTAACCGACGAGGCCGATGTCGCACTCGGGGTGCGCCAGTACGGCCAGTGAGGAACCGTCGGAGACCGACATCAGGAAAAGGAATCCACGCTCCATCTCGACCACGGTCTGATTGACACTGCCGCCCTCGAAAATCCGGGACGCGCCCGCTGTCAGCGATGTCAGACCGGAGGCCACGGCCGCCAGTTGATCGGCGCGATCCCGGGGGAATCCGTCGGACATCGCCAGCAGCAGGCCGTCGGCGGAGACCACCACCGTGTGGGACACCCCGGGGGTGTTGTCCACGAAGTTGGTGATCAACCAGTTCAGATTCTGTGCCGCCTGGCTCATCGCACTCAACTAGCGCTCCTGGGAGTTCGTACCGAAACCACGGCCGTCGGGCTGACCGCCGGCCTGGCGGCCTTGCTGGATACCCCTGCGGAGGTTGGTCAGACGTCCGCGTACATCGTCGGGGGCCCGCGAAACCTGCGGACCACCCTGCGGCGCCTGCTGAGGCGCCGCCCCGCCCGCGACCAAGTTGGCTCGCGGCACCCGGCGCGGCAGACCGGAGGGGGTGACCCCACCGGCTGACGGCTCCCGGATCTGTTCGGCTCGCTGCCGCAGCGCGTCATTCGGCGAGCTCCGCCAGTTCGGCGTCTCCCGCGGCAACGGCTGGGCCATCGGTGCCGCCGGACCCTGCTGGGAGGTCTGAGCGGCCTGAGCCGGCTGCGGAGCGCCGCTGTGGCGCGGCGCGCCCATCGGTGCCCCGGGCGGGAAACCGCCGCCGGGCCGCTGCGGTTCGGACCGCGGCCGCTGCGGCGGCGCGGTGCGGCCCACCGGGCGCGGCGCCGGCGCGGGCTGCTGGGCCCGCGGGTTCTGGCCCGTCTGCGCGGTCTGCGCCGCCTGCTCCACGTGGATCTGCTGCATCCGCTCGGCCTGACCGGTGCGGAACCAGTCCGACTCGATCGCCGAGAAGATCGGCGTCGGCTCGTCGCCGCGGGTCGGAGCCGGCGGCAGCGCCATCGGCTCGGCCGGCGGGGCCTGCGGCTCGGGGCGGTTCTGCGCCGGCCGCTGCTGGTTCGGGTAGCCCTGCCCGTCGCCCGGCTGCTGCTGCGGGTACTGGTTGGGGGCCCCGCCGCCGTACGCCGGGGGCATCTCGCCCTGGCCGCCGCGGCCCGGCAGCTGCTGGTGGGTGCCGGTGTCGAACGGGTCCTGCTGGGCGCCGGGCGTCCAGCCCTGGCTGCCCTGCGGACCGCGCGGGCCGCGCTGCGGGAGGCCGCCAGGGCCGTCCGCCCCCTGGAACGGGCCGGGCTGCTGCTGGGCGGGGAACTGACCGGTCTGGCTGTTGCGGTCGTCCTGGCCGGTCGGGGCGTAGTCGTTCTCGCGCACCGGCGGGAACTGCGTGGTGTCGCCCGGGCCGCCCTGCTGCGGGGCCATCGGGTACTGGCCGGGGGTTCCCCCGCCGAAGGCCGGGGGAGTGGTGCCAGGACCGCCCTGGCCCTGCATCGGGAACTGGCCGGTGCTGTACGGGTCCTGCGGGGCGCCGCCGCCGTAGGCGGGTCCCTGCTGGCCCTGGCGCTGCCCTTGGCCCGGACCCTGGCCCGGACCCTGTCCTTGGCCCTGGCCGCCGCGGTGCGGGAGGCCGCCGCCCGGGAGCGGGAACTGCCCGGTCTGGCTCTGGCCCTGGTTGCCGCCGCCCTGGTTCTGGCCGGGCTGCTGCGGCGGCTGGTACTGGCCGCCGTTGCCGCTGTTGTAGCCGGTGGGCGCGAAGTCGTCCTCGCGGATCTGCGGGAACTGCGCCGTCTCGTCCGGGGCGTCGGACCGCGGCGGCATCGGGAACTGGCCGGAGGTCGCGCCGCTGAAAGCGGGAGGAGTGTCGTTTCCGCCGGGTCCGCCGCTGTGCCGCGCGGCCGGGCCGGGACGGCCGCCGAAGACGTCCGAACGGAAGCCGCCGGGGCCGGTGTTCTGCGGCTGCGGGGGCGGGAAGCCGCCCACCGGACGGCCCTGTCCCGGCTGCCCCTGCTGACCCTGGTTCGGCTGGCCCTGGTTGGGGCGGCCACCGGGCTGTCCGCCCTGCTGGAAGTCGGCCCGCGGTCCTGTCCCGGCGGGGGCGGGAGTGTCGAAAGCGTCGAAGCCCGGACCCTCCACGTCCTCGTGGCCGCGCGGGGTGTCCATCCCGCGGTCGTCGGGGAAACCGCCCTGCGTGCCGTCCTGGGCCGCCCAGCGCGGCGCGCCGCCCTGCTGACCCTGCTGCTGGCCGGGGCCGCCCGCTCCGGGCCGCCCGCCGCCCGCCCCCGCGCCGATCGCCGGGCGCTGCTGCCCGCCGCCGACCTGGCCGCGCTGCGGGGCGTTGCCGACCCGCGGCGCGTTGCCGAAGGCGCCGGCGATGCCGGAGGTGGCACCGCCCTGCGCCGGGGGAGCGGCCGCCGGGCGCGGCGCGGCACCGGCGTTCTTCGGGTTGGCGCCGCCCTGCGTGACGTCGACGGGCAGCATGACCAGCGCGGTCGTACCGCCGGAGTCGGAGGGGCGGAGCTGGATCCGGATGCCGTGCCGCAGGGACAGCCGGCCGACCACGAACAGACCCATCCGGCGGGAGACCGAGACGTCCACCGTGGGCGGGCTGGCGAGGCGTTCGTTGATGTCGGCCAGGTCCTCGGGGGACAGGCCGATACCGGTGTCGTGGATCTCGATCAGCACCCGGCCGTCGGGCAGCGAGTGACCGGTGACCCGTACCTTCGTCTGCGGCGAGGAGAACGAGGTGGCGTTCTCCAGCAGCTCGGCGAGCAGGTGGACGAGGTCGTTGACGATACGGCCGGTGACCTCGGCGGACGGGACCGCCGTCAGTTCGATCCGTTCGTACTGCTCCACCTCGGACGCGGCGGCGCGGAGCACGTCGACCAGCGGGACCGGGCGGGTCCACCGGCGGCCCGGCTCCTCACCGGCGAGGACCAGCAGGTTCTCACCGTTGCGGCGCATACGGGTCGCGAGGTGGTCCAGCTTGAAGAGCGAGGAGAGCTGGTCCGGGTCGGCCTCGCGGGACTCCAGTTCGGAGATCAGCGACAGCTGGCGCTGGATGAGGCCCTGGCTGCGGCGCGAGAGGTTGGTGAACATCGCGTTGACGTTCCCTCGCAGCAGCGCCTGCTCGGCCGCGAGCCGTACCGCCTCACTGTGGACCTCGTCGAAGGCGCGGGCCACCTGGCCGATCTCGTCACGGCTGTTGATGCCGATCGACTCGACCGAGGTGTCGACGTCCTGCGGGTCGGTCTCGGAGAGCTGGCGGACCAGCTCGGGCAGCCGCTTCTGGGCGACGTCCTGAGCGGTCTGCTGCAGCCGGCGCAGCGAGCGGATCATGGACCGGGCGACGATGAAGGCGCCGACCACGGCCACACCGAGCACCAGCAGGATGATCGCGCCGGAGATCAGCGCTTCCTGCTTGGCCTCGCTCTGCAGCTTCAGCGCCTTCTGCTGCATGTCGTTCAGCAGGGAGCGCTCGATCTGGTTCATCGCCTGGATCTTGGTCCTGGCGTCGTCGTCCCAGTCGAGGTAGGAGCTGTGGAACTTGGTGATGCCGCCCTGCGAGGCGGCGATCCGGCCCTCTTCGGTGTCGTGCGCGCTGATGACGTCGTTGGTCTTCGTCGGTTCCAGCAGCTGCTGCGACGCCGACCCGTAGATGTTCTGGAAGCGGGTCAGCGCGGCGTCCTCCTCGGCGTTCGCCGAGTGCACTGTCTGGTAGTCGTTCGTGTTGAGCGAGCCGGTGGTGGCGAAGGCGGCGCTGATCACCGCCCGCTGGATCGACTCGTACTCCTTGGCCGACGAGAAGGCGGCCAGCGCGCGGGTGGCCTGGATCATCTCGTGGTTGCTGGTCGCCTGCGCCATGTCCTGCGAGAGCGACAGCAGCGACTGGATCAGGCTGTCGTACTGCGTGACCGTCTGCGAGATGCCGACCTGGTCGGTGTACGCGCGGCTGCGGATGTCGTTCAGCGTGGCGAGCTGGCTGCCGATCGACAGCAGGGTGGTGCGGACGCCGCTGAAGACCGGGTCGTCGGCCGAGATGTTGTCGGTGGCCGCCTGGTACTGCTTCAGCTCGCGGGCGGTCGCGGCGCGTGAGGCGGCGACCGCGTCGCTGTCCTTCTGGTGCGATGCCAGCGGTCCCGCCGAGCTGTCGCGCTCCTCCTGCAGGGAGGCGGCCAGGTCGGTCGCGTGCTCGGTGATGTCGGTCAGCGTCTTCATGTGCTCGAGCTGGCTGATGTTGTCCAGCGAGCTGTTGATGCGCAGACCACCGAGCGCCGAGGCGGTCACCACGGGCAGCGCGAGCAGGGAGACGAGCCGGGTGCTGATGCGCCAGTTGCGCATGGCTATGCGCGGACCGGGCTTCGTGTCCAGCCCGGTGATCCGGCCCGCCTCGATGCCGCTGGGCGTGGTCGACCGGCCGGTGGCCGCAGTGGTCCCGGGCGTGGCGGCTCCGGAGTCGGCAGCCGCTTGCGCCGAACCGCTGCCGGTGCCGCCGGGCTGTTGCTCCGGGTCGCCCGCAGCGCCGTTGTCCCTCTTGAAACGTCCCTGCACTAGCGTCGCAACCTCTGGACCAGGCGTCCCCCGCAATGAAGCGGACAGGACGGTGTCGAGTCATGGGGGCTCAGGCCGCCCCGGGTCACGAGGAGGCAGATGTGCCCATCACCACCGCTCGGTACTCGTGCGCGCCCCCTGCGCGCCGGTTCGATGAGATGCGGCGGTCCGGGGAATTCCAGCACAGTGCCGGATCTCCCAACAAGGCCCGTAGCCGACCTGTTCGAATGTGTCACTCGGCGCATTGAGACAAGCACGCAGCGTCGAGCGCCGAATCGTTGAAAGCGGTCAAACCGGGTCTTGCGGGCAACTGCCTGCAGGGGGCACCGGTCACCCCCGTGGGTGGGGCGCTGGGTCTTACGACCCTGTGTGCGGCCTATGCCCGTTTAGGGCGTGGTGCGGAAATGTCGGATATGCGAGCTGTGTGAAGCGCTTCGTGAGGAAAATCACAACGCGTCAGATGTTGGCCCCCGGAGGTTCGGGGAATGGGCGCCACTAGCCTGATGGTTTACAAAAACGGCAAAGTGTCAACCGCATCGCGCCCCTGGTGGGCGCCCCGAACCTGAGGTCCCCACGGCTGATGAAGACCACGCTGATGTTCCGTCAGATCGCCAACCCGCGACGCACGACCCTCGCGCACCTCACCGACGCGACCGACCTGGTCGCCGCCCGGGACACCGGGACCGAGGAGGCCGGGACCGCCGCGGAGACCGGAACCGTCGGCCGGCCGCTGCCGCAGCGCACCGCGAACCCCCGTCGTACGGTACTCAACGAGCTTCCCAAGGCGCCGATCGCCCCCTGACGCCCCGCCGACCCGGATTGACCTGGCCTTATGCCGCGGGTGGGCGGCCTGGCCCGGCGGCGCCGGCGCGCCGCGGGCGACGGCTAGGCTGACGGCATGCGCATCGCCAGGTTCTCCATCGACGGCAACGTCGCCTTCGGCGCGGTCGAGGGCGACTCGACAGGCCCGGGTCTCGAAGGTCTCGTCATCGACATCATGAAGGGCATCCCCTTCGGGGACTTCGAGCTGTCCGGGACGAAAGTGCCGGCCGACAAGGTCCGGCTGCTGTCCCCGGTCCTGCCCAACAAGGTCGTCGCGATCGGCCGGAACTACGCCGACCACGCCAAGGAATTGGGCAACGAAGTGCCCACCACACCCTGGGCGTTCTTCAAGCCGTCGACCTCGGTGGTCGGCCCCGGCGACCCGATCGTGTACCCCTCGTTCTCCAACGAGGTCCACCACGAGGCCGAACTCGCCGTCGTCATCAGCCGGTTGTGCCGCGAGGTGCCCCGGGAACGGGTCAAGGACGTCATCCTCGGCTACACCTGCGCCAACGACGTCACCGCCCGCGACACCCAGCAGACCGAGAAGCAGTGGGCCCGGGCCAAGGGCTTCGACTCCTCCTGCCCGCTCGGCCCCTGGATCGAGACCGACCTCGACCCCGCCGACCTGGCGATCACCGCGACCGTCAACGGCGAACTCCGGCAGGCCGGCCGCACCGCGCAGATGATCAACTCCATCGAGGACCTGATCGTCAACATCACCGAGGCCATGACGCTGCTCCCCGGCGACGTGCTGCTCACCGGCACCCCGGCGGGCGTCGGCCCGCTGCTCCCCGGCGACGAGGTCGCCGTCACCATCGAAGGCATCGGCACTCTCACCAACAAGGTGATCTCGCGTGGCTAGCCCGACCCCCCGTCCCGACGCGTCCGTCCGCGTCCGCTTCTGCCCCTCGCCGACCGGCAACCCGCATGTGGGCCTGATCCGTACCGCCCTCTTCAACTGGGCCTTCGCCCGGCACCACGGCGGCACCCTGGTCTTCCGCATCGAGGACACCGACGCGGCCCGCGACTCCGAGGAGTCGTACCAGCAGCTGCTGGACTCGCTGCGCTGGCTCGGCCTCGACTGGGACGAGGGCCCCGAGGTGGGCGGCCCGCACGCGCCCTACCGGCAGTCGCAGCGGATGGAGATCTACGCCGATGTGGCCCGCCGCCTGAAGGAGACCGGGCACGCGTACGACTGCTACTGCACCCCCGAGGAGCTGGAGACCCGCCGGGCCGCGGCCCGCGCGGCCGGCCGCCCGTCCGGCTACGACGGCCACTGCCGCACCCTCACCGCCGAGCAGGTCGCCGGCTACCTGGCCGAGGGCCGCCCGGCGATCGTCCGCTTCCGGATGCCCGACCAGCCGGTCACCTTCACCGACCTGGTCCGCGGCGAGCTGACCTTCACCCCGGAGAACGTGCCGGACTTCGGCATCGTCCGGGCCAACGGCGCCCCGCTCTACACCCTGGTCAACCCGGTGGACGACGCGCTCATGGAGATCACCCACGTGCTGCGCGGCGAGGACCTGCTCTCCTCCACCCCGCGTCAGATCGCCCTCTACCAGGCGCTGATCGAGCTGGGCGTGGCCAAGGACGTACCCGAGTTCGGCCACCTGCCCTACGTCATGGGCGAGGGCAACAAGAAGCTCTCCAAGCGCGACCCCGAGGCGTCCCTCAACCTCTACCGGGAGCGCGGCTTCCTCCCCGAGGGCCTGCTCAACTACCTCTCGCTGCTCGGCTGGTCCTACGCCGCCGACCAGGACGTCTTCACCATGGCCGAGATGGTCTCCCGGTTCGAGATTGCGGACGTCAACGCCAACCCGGCCCGCTTCGACCTGAAGAAGGCCGAGGCGATCAACGGCGACCACATCCGCCGGCTGACCCCCGAGGCGTTCGCGGCGGCCTGCCTGCCGTGGCTGCGCGCCCCGTACGCCCCCTGGGCCCCCGAGGCGTTCGACGAGGCCGCCTGGCAGGCCATCGCGCCCTACGCCCAGACCCGGGTCACCGTTCTCGCCGACATCACCGCCAATGTCGACTTCCTCTTCCTGGACCGGCCGGTGGCGGACGAGGCGTCCTGGGCCAAGGCGATGAAGGAGGGCTCCGCGGACCTGCTGCGGACCGCCCGGGAGCGGCTGGCCGCGGCCGACTGGTCGTCCGCCGAGGCGCTCAAGGAGGCCGTGCTGGCGGCCGGCGAGGTCCACGGGCTGAAGCTGGGCAAGGCCCAGGCCCCGGTCCGGGTGGCGGTCACCGGCCGTACGGTCGGGCTGCCGCTCTTCGAGTCCCTCCAGATCCTCGGCCGGGACCGCACCCTGGAGCGGATCGACGCGGCGCTGGCCGCGCTGGGGTCCTGAATCCGGTCTGATCCGCCCTGCCCCGGCCTGCTCCGCGCGCATCCGGCCCCGGGGCGCGGGCCGCGCGGTTACATTGCCGGTATGGCGATGGCGATCCGCGCGGTCCTGTGGGACATCGACGACACCATTTTCGACTACGCGACGGCCGACCGGACCGGTATGCGGCTCCATCTCGGCCAGGAGGGCCTGCCCGACGGCTGTACGACCGTCGAGCAGGCCCTCCTGCGCTGGGCGGAACTGACCGAGGTGCACTGGGCGCGGTTCGCCGCGGGGGAGTGCGACTTCCAGAGCCAGCGCCGCGGCCGGGTGCGGGACTTCACCGGACTGCCGCTGACCGACGACGAGGTCGACGCCTACTTCGAGCGGCACCTGACGCACTACGAGTCCGCCTGGGCGCTCTTCCCCGACACCGTGCCCGCACTGGACCTGCTGGCCGCCGACTACCGGCACGCGGTGCTGTCCAACTCCGTCGCGGCCGTCCAGGAGCGCAAGTTGCGCACGCTCGGCGTACGCGACCGGTTCGAGGCGCTGGTGTGCGCGGCGGACCTGGGCCTGGCCAAACCGGCCGCGGACGCCTTCCACGCGGCCTGCCGGGCACTCGCCCTGGAGCCGCACGAGGTCGCCTACGTGGGCAACGAACCGGACATCGACGCCCGCGGCGCGACCGAGGCGGGACTGCTCGGCATCTGGCTGGACCGGCACGGGCGCGGCGGCCGTCCTGACCTGACAAGGATCACCGGGCTCGCCGAACTGCCTCACGTGCTCTGCGGCGATACTCGTTTTGGAGCGGTGTCCCGCATCGGGTAATGTTCTTCCTGCGCCGCCGGAGAGGGCTGAGAAGCCCGGACCGAGAGGCGTAAGCCGAACAAGACCCCAAGGGGTTGCGTTTTGGTGGGGTATGGTGTAATTGGCAACACGGCTGATTCTGGTTCAGTTGTTCTAGGTTCGAGTCCTGGTACCCCAGCGCATCCAGCTCAGTTCAGCGAAGTGCGAGCCCCCGTTGTGTAGTGGCCTAGCACGCTGCCCTCTCAAGGCAGTAGCGCCGGTTCGAATCCGGTCGGGGGTACAGATCCTTTCTTTCCCTCCCCTTCGGGTCGCACCCGGCCGGGATGACGCGAGGATCGCCAGGGCCCCCGTTGTGTAGTGGCCTAGCACGCTGCCCTCTCAAGGCAGTAGCGCCGGTTCGAATCCGGTCGGGGGTACGTACATCAGAAGCCCGTCGCGACAGCGGCGGGCTTCCGGCGTTCCCGGGCGCCCGCTCCACCCCGAAGCGGCGGGGCCGCGCCGGCCCGGGGAGGAGCCGGGAGGAGGCGTCAGCCGCTGCGGCGCAGCGCTTCGCTGAGCCGGCCGGCCGCGTCCACGACCGCCTGCGCGTGCATCCGGCCCGGGTGGCGGGTCAGCCGCTCGATCGGGCCGGAGACCGACACCGCGGCGACCACCCGGTTCGAGGGGCCGCGGACCGGCGCGGAGACCGAGGCGACGCCCGGCTCCCGCTCGCCGATGGACTGCGACCAGCCGCGGCGCCGCACCCCGGACAGCGCGGTCGCGGTGAAGCGGGCCCCCTGCAGACCGCGGTGCAGCCGCTCCGGCTCCTCCCAGGCCATCAGCACCTGCGCGGCCGAGCCGGCCTTCATCGGCAGCGTGGAGCCGACCGGCACGGTGTCCCGCAGTCCGGACAGCCGTTCCGCCGCGGCCACGCAGATCCGCATGTCGCCCTGGCGGCGGTAGAGCTGGGCGCTCTCGCCGGTGACGTCCCGCAGGTGCGTGAGGACGGGCCCGGCGGTGGCGAGCAGCCGGTCCTCACCCGCGGCGGCGGCGAGTTCGGACAGCCGCGGGCCCAGGATGAAGCGGCCCTGCATGTCGCGGGCCACCATCCGGTGGTGTTCCAGCGCGACCGCCAGCCGGTGCGCGGTGGGGCGGGCCAGGCCCGTGGCGCCCACGAGACCGGCCAGGGTGGCCGGACCGGACTCCAGCGCGCTGAGCACCAGAGCCGCCTTGTCGAGAACGCCGACGCCGCTAGAGTTGTCCATGCAACGATATTCGCGTCTCACACTATGAAACGCAAGTTCATTTTTCCCGGGAAAGCGTCAGGCTGGGCGTACAGCGCAGTACACACCAGCGGCACACACACCGAGTTGGTCCGGACGAGGATGTACCGGGCCGGAGGGACAGCGATGGGTAGGACACTCGCGGAAAAAGTCTGGGACGACCACGTCGTCCGCCGCGCCGAGGGCGAGCCTGATCTGCTTTTCATCGATCTTCACCTGATCCACGAGGTGACCAGCCCCCAGGCGTTCGACGGGCTGCGGATGAACGGCCGGCAGGTGCGCCGTACCGACCTCACCATCGCCACCGAGGATCACAACACCCCGACCCTCGACATCGACAAGCCGATCGCCGACCCGGTCTCGCGCACCCAGCTGGAGACGCTGCGCAAGAACTGCGCCGAGTTCGGGGTACGGCTGCACCCGCTCGGTGACATCGAGCAGGGTGTGGTGCACGTGGTCGGCCCGCAGCTGGGTCTGACCCAGCCCGGCACCACCGTGGTCTGCGGCGACTCGCACACCTCGACCCACGGCGCCTTCGGCGCGCTGGCGTTCGGCATCGGCACCTCGCAGGTCGAGCACGTGCTGGCCACCCAGACGCTGCCGCTGGCCCCGTTCAGGACGATGGCGGTCACCGTCGACGGCGAACTGCCCGACGGCGTCACCGCGAAGGACCTGATCCTCGCGGTGATCACCCAGATCGGCACCGGCGGCGGCCAGGGGTACGTCATCGAGTACCGCGGTTCGGCCATCGAGAAGCTGTCGATGGAAGCCCGGATGACCATCTGCAACATGTCGATCGAGGCGGGCGCGCGGGCCGGCATGATCGCCCCCGACCAGACCACGTTCGACTACCTGGAAGGGCGCGTGCACGCCCCGAAGGGCGCGGACTGGGACGCGGCCCTCACCTACTGGAAGACGCTCAAGACGGACCCGGACGCGGTCTTCGACCACGAGGTGCGGATCGACGCGAGCACCCTCACCCCCTTCGTCACCTGGGGCACCAACCCCGGCCAGGGCGCGCCGCTGAGCGCGGCCGTGCCGGACCCGGCGTCCTTCGCCGACCCGAGCGACCGCTTCGCCGCCGAGAAGGCGCTGGAGTACATGGGCCTGGCCGCCGGCCAGCCGCTGCGCGAGGTCACGGTGGACACCGTCTTCGTCGGTTCCTGCACCAACGGCCGGATCGAGGACCTGCGGGCCGCCGCGTCCGTCGTCCAGGGCCGCCAGGTCGCCGACGGCGTACGGATGCTGGTCGTCCCCGGTTCCGTCCGGGTCGCGCTGCAGGCCGTCGAGGAGGGCCTGGACAAGGTGTTCACCGCGGCCGGCGCCGAATGGCGGCACGCGGGTTGCTCGATGTGTCTGGGTATGAACCCCGACCAACTGGCCCCGGGCGAGCGTTCCGCGTCCACCTCCAACCGCAACTTCGAAGGACGGCAGGGCAAGGGCGGCCGTACGCACCTGGTCTCCCCGCAGGTGGCCGCCGCCACCGCGGTGCTCGGCCACCTCGCCTCGCCCGCGGACCTGTCCGACGCCCCTGCCCTCGCGGAGGTCTGAGCACACCATGGAAGCCTTCACCACCCACACCGGCCGGGCCGTACCGCTGCGCCGCAGCAATGTCGACACCGACCAGATCATCCCCGCGCACTGGCTGAAGAAGGTCACCCGCAACGGGTTCGAGGACGGGCTCTTCGAAGCCTGGCGCAAGGACGAGAACTTCATCCTCAACGCGCCCGAGCGCAGCGGCGCCACCGTGCTGGTGGCCGGCCCCGACTTCGGCACCGGCTCCTCGCGCGAACACGCGGTCTGGGCGCTGCAGAACTACGGCTTCAAGACCGTGATCTCGCCCCGCTTCGCCGACATCTTCCGCGGTAACTCGCTGAAGAACGGCCTGCTCACGGTGGTGCTCCCGCAGGAGACCGTCGAACAGCTGTGGAAGCTCACCGAAGCCGACCCGACCGCGGAGATCACCGTCGACCTGGTCAGCCGCGAGGTGCGCGCCGACGGCGTCACCGCACCGTTCGAACTCGACGACAACGCCCGGTGGCGGCTGCTCGAAGGGCTCGACGACATCAGCCTGACGCTGGCCAACGAGGCCGACATCGCCACCTTCGAGGCGAGCCGGCCGTCGTTCAAGCCGAGCACGGTCGTCTCCGCCTGATCTTCCCGGCCTGACCCCGGCCTGACCTTCCCGGCCCGACCTCCCGAACGACCGAAGCGCCCCTCGCCCGTCCGCGAGGGGCGCTTCCGCGTGTCCC
This sequence comes from Streptomyces sp. NBC_01476, assembly GCF_036227265.1. Taxonomy (NCBI): domain Bacteria; kingdom Bacillati; phylum Actinomycetota; class Actinomycetes; order Kitasatosporales; family Streptomycetaceae; genus Streptomyces; species Streptomyces sp. NBC_01476. The sequence continues at coordinate 6,016,745 of NZ_CP109446.1, forward strand.
GGGACGCCGTTCGGCAGCCCGCCATGGGTCCGGTGAAACAGCCCCGGAACACCCGGTTGGCCCTGTCGCTCCCGACAACTCGCCGCAGATGGCACAATCGACGCATGGAACGCGACAGCCAACTCGAGCTCTACGGGGTTCTGGCGGCGCGTTTGAAGCAGGCGCACACCCGCGTCGCGAATCCCGAAGTCCCTGCTGGGACAAGGCGGGAGTTGAGTCGTCGGCTGCTCGCGGTGACCGCGGTGGCCAAGCATGATCTCGACGACGCGGCACGGCGTCTGGACGTGTTAACGGCTGAGTTGGACGACCTCGGAATCCCCGATCGCTGATCACCGGAAGTACCGAGTTCGTTGCGGCACAAGGGTGATTCGCCCGTTTCGTATTTGATTTGCGGTATATATCCGCCTAGCGTGCGAAATCAGCCCGTACTCATTCGCCGGGCAAGTTTCCGATAGGGGAAGACGTGAACAAGGCGCAGCTCGTAGAAGCGATTGCCGACAAGGTGGGTGGCCGGCAGGCCGCCGCGGAAGCGGTTGACGCGGTTCTCGACGCGATCGTCCGCTCGGTGGTGGGCGGCGATCGGGTCTCCGTCACCGGCTTCGGGTCGTTCGAGAAGGTCGACCGTCCGGCCCGCTACGCCCGTAACCCCCAGACCGGGGAGCGGGTCCGGGTGAAGAAGACCTCTGTGCCGCGGTTCCGCGCGGGTCAGGGCTTCAAGGACCTGGTCAGCGGGACGAAGAAGCTTCCGCGCGGCGGCGAGGTGTCGGTCAAGAAGGCCCCCAAGGGCAGCCTGAGCGGCGGCCCGTCCACCACGGCCCGCACCACCACGAAGAAGGCGGCGGCCAAGAAGGCCACCACCGCCCGGGCCGCGGCGAAGAAGACCACCGCCAAGAAGACCACCTCGGCGGCGAAGAAGACCACGGCCAAGAAGACGACCGCGAAGAAGACCAGCGCGAAGAAGACGGCCGCCAAGAAGGCCCCGGCGGCCAAGAAGACCGCCGCCAAGAAGGCCCCGGGCAAGCGAGCCTCGGCCCGCAAGACCACCGCGAAGCGCGCCGCCGCCGCGAGGTGATAACGGGCCGTACGACCGGCCGCAGCACCGCGACGGGCTGGGTCTCCCGCACAGGGAGCCCGGCCCGCGCCACGTTCCCCGGGCGGACCCGGGGCCGTTACTCCCCGGCGGCGCCCGGGTCGGCGAACGTCTGCAGCGTCACGAAGACCACCCGGCGCTCCCCGCCCGCGCCCTCGGTACGGATCCGCACCCGCTGCCCGGCCCGCAGCAGCCGCAGCCGCCCCGCGTCAAACGCGGCGGCGTCGAACTCCAGCGGCGTCCCGTCGTCCAGCAGCACACTGCCGGCGCGGGTCTCGGGATCGAAGGTGAACGCGGTTGCCTGCATGCCGCCCAGCCTAGGGCGGGTCCAGGCGCACGGCGGCGAGAGGGCGGCGAAAGCGGCGAAAGAAGCCGTCCGCGGGCCCACCCCCAGGGCCAGCGCGATCCGCAGATCCTCGCCGGTGTCCACGTCCCGGCGCACCGAAGGAACTTCGGACAGCGTGATCTCCCGGGCTCCCGAGGCGAGGTGGCGGGCGCGGGAGGGGCCGCCGAACGCGGGGGAGAGCATCACTGAGGGCAGTGCGGTGAGCAACGTTGTCCCCACACCGGCCGCATCGGCGAGAAAAGCGCGCTCCTGGGCCCGTACGGCCTCCCGGAGCACCAAGGAGAGCTCGGCGGGCCGCAAGGCCGGGAGATCGCCGTTCAGCGCCGCGACCGCGACCGCGCCCCTGCGCTCCCGGACCCGGCCGGCGCCGTACCGCAGCGCGGCGTTCAGCCCGGCGGCCGGTTCGTCGGGCACCACGAACGCCCCGAGCCCGGCCAGTTCCGCCCCCGCCACCTCGTCGTCGGTCACCACCGTGACATCCGCCACCTGCGGGCACGCCAGCGCCGCGGCCACCGTGTCCAGCGCGAACGCCAGCGCCAGCGCCGGCCGGTCCGCCCCGACAGCCGCGGCCAGCCTGCTCTTGGCCACCGCCAGCGGCTTCAACGGCACCACCAGCGACCACGCCACGCCCGTCACATCCACCTCCCCATTGTGGACGGGCGCGCCCCTGATCAGCCGCTCGGGGTTCACCGGTGCCCCTGAGCGCCGAACACCGGGGGGCGTACCCTCCTCCCTAGCCGCGACGCCTGCGCGGCGCCCAGCGAACGAAGAGGAGTCCGGGTGTCCCGCCGCAGAATCGGTTTCTGGTACCGCCTGGCGGCCGTCATCGCGAAGCCGCCGCTCATTGTGCTGTTCAAGCGGGATTGGCGCGGAATGGAGAACATTCCGGCCGAGGGCGGATTCCTCACGGCGGTGAACCACAACTCCTACCTCGACCCGCTGCTGTATGCGCATTTCCAGTACAACACCGGGCGCGTCCCACGCTTCCTCGCCAAGGCCGCCCTCTTCAAGCCGTTCTTCGTCGGCGCCGTGATGCGCGGCACCGGCCAGATCCCGGTGGTCCGGGCCACCACCGACGCGGCCGCCGCCTACCGGGCCGCCGTCGAGGCGGTCAACAAGGGCGAATGCGTGGCCTTCTACCCCGAGGGCACCCTCACCCGGGACCCCGACCAGTGGCCGATGGCGGGCAAGACCGGTATCGCCCGCGTCGCGCTGCTCACCAAGGCCCCCGTCATCCCGGTCGCCCAGTGGGGCGGCAACGAATTCCTGCCGCCGTACGCGAAGAAGCCCAGCTGGCTGCCGCGCAAGACCCACCGCGTGCTGGTCGGCCCGCCCGTCGACCTCACCGACTGGTACGGCAAGGAGCCCACCGCCGAGGTGCTGCGCGAGGTCACCGCGCACATCATGGGTGACGTGAAGCAACTCCTCGCCGAGGTCCGCGGAGTGCCCGCGCCCCCCGGCCTCTACGACCCGCGCACGGCGGCCAGGAAGGAACGGGAGAGCGAATGACGGCCCGCTGCGCGGTCTACGGCAGCGGCGCCTGGGGCACCGCGTTCGCCATGGTGCTCGCCGACGCCGGCTGCCAGGTCTCCTTGTGGGGCCGCAGGCCCGAGCTCGTGGACGCCGTCAACGCCACCCGCACCAACCCCGAGTGCTACCCCGACCTGGAACTCCCGGCCGCGGTCACCGCCACCGCGGACCCGGCCGAGGCCGCCGCGGACGCCGAGTTCGTGATCCTCGCCGTCCCCTCCCAGTCGCTGCGCAGCAGCCTCGCCGCCTGGGCGCCGCTGCTGCACCCCGACGCGGTGCTGGTCAGCCTGATGAAAGGCGTCGAACTCGGCACCGCCAAGCGGATGAGCGAGGTCATCGAGGACGTCACCAAGGCCGGCCCCGAGCGGATCGCGGTCCTGTCAGGGCCCAACCTCGCCCCGGAGATCGCCGCCCGGCAGCCCGCCGCGGCCGTCGTCGCCTGCCAGGACGAGTCGGTGGCCCGCCGGTTCCAGACCGCCTGCCACACCGCGTACTTCCGCCCGTACACCAACACCGACGTGGTCGGCTGCGAACTCGGCGGCGCGGTGAAGAACGTGATCGCACTCGCCGTCGGCATCGCCGACGGCATGGGCATGGGCGACAACACCAAGGCGACGCTGATCACCCGCGGCCTGGCCGAGACCACCCGGCTGGGCCTGGCGATGGGTGCCGACCCGTACACCTTCGCCGGTCTGGCCGGCATGGGCGACCTGGTGGCCACCTGCTCCTCGCCGCTCTCCCGCAACAACACCTTCGGCCAGAACCTGGGCCGCGGCATGAGTCTCAGCCAGACCATCGCCGCCACCAGCCAGACCGCCGAAGGCGTCAAGTCCTGCGAATCGGTGGCCGATCTGGCCCGCCGGCACGGGGTGGACATGCCGATCACCGAGACCGTCGTCGACGTCGTGCACAACGGGAAATCGCCACTCACCGCCCTCAAAGAGTTGATGTCACGCTCCGCGAAGCCGGAGCGGTAAGGTCACGGCGATATGAGCAACGTGCAGAAGTTCGACCGCAAACCGCGGGTGGCCGTCGTCTTCGGCGGGCGCAGCTCCGAGCACGGAGTTTCGGTGGTGACCGCCGCCAGCGTGCTGCGCGCCATCGACCGCGACAAGTACGACGTCCTGCCCATCGGCATCACCAGCGAAGGCCGCTGGGCACTCACCGCAGACGAGCCCGAGCGGATGGCCATCGCCGAACGCCGGATGCCCACCGTCGAACAGGTCACCGACCACGAGGGCGCCGTGATGCTGCCGGTGGACCCGGCCAGCCGCGAAGTCGTCTACACCGAAGCCGGCGCCGTACCCAAGGTGCTCGGCGAGGTCGACGTCGTCTTCCCGATGCTGCACGGCCCCTACGGCGAGGACGGCACCCTCCAGGGCCTGCTGGAACTCTCCGGGGTGCCCTACGTCGGGTCCGGCGTCCTGGCCTCCGCCGTGGGCATGGACAAGGAGTACATGAAGCGGATCTTCACCTCCTTCGGTCTGGCGGTCGGCCCGTACACGGTGATCAGGCCGCGCGAATGGGACCGTGGCCCGGAAGCCGTCCGCCGCAAGATCACCGACTTCGCCGGCGCCCACGGCTGGCCGCTGTTCATCAAGCCCGCCCGGGCCGGCTCCTCCTTCGGCATCAGCAAGGTCGAGAACACCGACGAACTCGACGCAGCGATCGCCGAGGCCCGCAGGCACGACCCCAAGCTCATCGTCGAGGCGCTGCTCACCGGTCGCGAGATCGAGTGCGGTGTGCTGGAGTTCGAGGACGGACCGCGCGCGTCGCTGCCCGCCGAGATCCCCTCGGCGAACACCGAGGGCTTCTACGACTTCGACGCCAAGTACATCGACTCCGCGGAAGGCATCGTGCCCGCCCCGCTCACCGCCGAGCAGACCGCCGAGGTCCAGCGGCTCGCGGTGGCCGCGTTCGAGGCCGCCTCCTGCGAGGGCCTGGTCCGCGCCGACTTCTTCCTGCTGGACAACGGCCGGTTCGTGATCAACGAGATCAACACGATGCCCGGCTTCACCCCCATCTCGATGTACCCGCGGATGTGGCAGGAGAGCGGCGTCAGCTACCCCGAACTCATCGACCGGCTCATCCAGGCCGCGCTGAGCCGGGCCACCGGCCTGCGTTGAGGCCCGTACGGTCCCGGAGGCGGCTCAGATCCCCTCCGGGATCGTCTTCTTCACGGCGCCGGCGAGATCGGTCAGCGGATCGAGATCGCCGGCGTACTTCTTCGGCAGTGTCACCTCGACGTACGCCTTGCGCAGCGTCGTGGTCAGCCGGAAGGATCCCCCCGGCTGCGGCTCGATCGACCAGCCGACCCCGTCCACCTCCACCCCGTCGGTCGACGCGGACGCGTCGGCGGCCGGCCGCGGCACCCCGCAGCGCAGCACGATCGGGGGATCGCCCCACCCCGCGGTCAGACCGGACACCGGCTTGAGATCATGCTGGGGGAGGCCGTTCACCTTCGCCGGGAGCCGGGCGTGCAGCGCGGCGCAGTAACCGGCGGTCCGCGGGTCAGGAACCGGCACGGCGACCTTCTCGTCCGTACCGGAAGTGACACCGGAGAAACCCAGGACGTAGACCGCCGCCGCTGACAGGCATGCGGCGGCGGACACGGCGATCAGTAGGGCCCGGCGGTGCGAACTCACCGGCTGAGCATATAAAGAGCCCCCGCGAGGGGGCCCGGTGGGGGCTATATATGTACGACAGGACAGGTCAGTGTGCGGGTGATGCCGTCCACCTGCTGGACTCTGGCGACCACCATGCGGCCGAGCTCGTCGACCGTGCCGGCCTGGGCCCGGACGATGACGTCATAAGGACCTGTGACGTCTTCGGCCTGGATGACTCCGTCGATCTTGGAAATCACCTCCGCTACTGCCGAGGCCTTGCCGACCTCGGTCTGGATCAGGATGTACGCCTGTACCACGGAACCTCCAGGGCGGCTTCGAGGATCATGTGGGAAGGGGGACGCCACGTTATCGCGTCGTCGCGCACAGCGGGGAGACCCGCGCGGTACCTGACCCCCGTATTGACGGGAAACTCGACGGAAACGCGGCGGAACCGGCACGCGCCGGACCTGACGCCGACAGTGAAGGGGACGAAGTGATGAAGGGGACTGTGGGCGAACTCGGGGAGTTCGGGCTGATCAGGGAGCTGACCGCCCGCCTCACCTCGACCCCCGCGGTACAACTCGGCCCCGGCGACGACGCGGCTGTGATCACCGCCCCCGACCGCAGGGTGGTGGCGACCACCGACGTACTCCTCGAAGGCCGCCACTTCCGGCGTGACTGGTCCACCGCCTACGACGTGGGCCGCAAGGCCGCGGCGCAGAACCTCGCCGACATCGCCGCCATGGGCGCGGTGCCCACCGCGGTCCTGCTCGGCCTCGTCGTCCCCGCCGAACTCCCCGCCACCTGGCCGGTCGAGCTGATGGACGGCATCCGCGACGAGTGCCAGGTGGCCGGCGCAGCGGTGGTCGGCGGCGACGTCGTACGCGGCGAGACCATCACCGTCGCCATCACCGCTCTGGGTGATCTTCGCAACCGGGCCCCCGTCACCCGTTCGGGAGCCCGCCCGGGCAACCTCATCGCCGTGACCGGCTGGCTCGGCTGGTCCGCGGCCGGCCTCGCCGTCCTCTCCCGCGGCTTCCGCTCCCCGCGCGCCTTCGTCGAAGCCCACCGCAGGCCCGAACCGCCGTACCACGCGGGTCCGGCGGCGGCCGAACTCGGCGCCACCGCGATGACCGACGTCAGTGACGGCCTGGTCGCCGACCTCGGCCACATCGCCGCCGCCAGCGGCGTCGACATCGACCTGCGTTCCGCCGACATCGACGTCCCGGCCCAGATGTCCGACATCGGCCAGGCGGTCGGCGTCGACCCGCTGCACTGGGTGCTCACCGGCGGCGAGGACCACGCCATCGTCGCCGCCTTCCCCCGCGAGGTGAAACTCCCTGCCCGCTGGCGGGTCATCGGCGAGACCAGACCGCCGGCCGGCCGCATCCCGCAGGTCACCGTCGACGGCGCGCCCTGGGACAAGGCCGGCGGCTGGGACCACTTCGGCGACGAGTCGTGACCGGTTCCCCCGGCAGCGCCCCGTCGCCTGCCCGCGTGCTCACCGTCGCCGGATCCGACTCCGGCGGCGGCGCCGGCATCCAGGCCGACCTCAAGACGATGCTCGCGCTCGGCGTCCACGGCATGAGCGTGGTCACCGCCGTCACCGCCCAGAACTCGCTCGGCGTGCACGGCGCCTGGGAACTGCCCGGGGAAGCGGTACGCGCCCAGTTCCGCGCGGTGGCCGACGACATCGGGGTGCAGGCGGTCAAGACCGGCATGCTCTCCTCCGCCGCCCTCGCCGCCACCGTCGCCGGACTGCTGGCCGAACTCGACCGGGCGGTACCGGTGGTGGTCGACCCGGTCGGCGTCTCCAAGCACGGCGACCCGCTGCTCGCGGCGGAGGCGCTGGACGTCGTACGGACCCGGCTGCTCCCGGCGGCGACCGTCGTCACACCCAACCTGGACGAAGTGACGCAGCTCACCGGGCTGGTGGTCACCGACGAGGAGGGGATGCGGACGGCGGCGCGGCGCATCCTGGCATACGGACCGCGCTGGGCGCTCGTCAAAGGCGGCCATCTGCCGGGCTCGGCGCAGGCGTCCGACCTGCTCTCGGACGGCACCGAGGAGCACTGGTTCCGGGCCGCGCGGCACGACAACCGGCACACCCACGGCACCGGCTGCACCCTGGCCGCCGCGACCGCGTCCTACCTCGCCCTCGGACATCCGGTGCCGGCCGCGGTGGGGCTCGCCAAGGAATATGTGACCGGGGCCATCGCGGGCGGCTTCGCGCTGGGCGCGGGCATCGGCCCGGTGGACCACGGCTGGCGGCAGCGGGAGAAAACCTGAAAAGCCGGTCCACCAGGGTGGACCGGCTTCTCGTAGCCGCAAGGCCGCGCTGCCACGACGAGCGCGTCATGCGCGCCGCACGCTTCAGCGCAAGACCGGATCACCTCCGCTGACGCGGAGAGTTCGGCATCTCGCTCAGCGCGAGACCTTGCCGGCCTTGATGCACGAGGTGCAGACGTTGAGCCGCTTCGGCGTCTTCCCGACGACCGCACGCACGCGCTGGATGTTGGGGTTCCAACGACGCGGGGTACGGCGGTGCGAGTGGGAGATGCTGTTGCCGAAGCCCGGCCCCTTGCCGCAGACGTCGCAGTTGGCAGCCACGGGACACTCCAAAGACTTCAGATGCATTTACGATGAAAAGCCCGAGAGAGCCCCGGGCAACCGGAGCAGCATACAACGACCGCTCCCGTACAACGAAACTACCACGGTCACGGCACCGTCCCGACCGGTCCGCCCGCCCGCCGCGGGCGGTGGCCCGCACGGGGTGGCCGGTGGCCCGCACCGGGCGGCCGGCGGCAGCACACCGGCAGCTCACCGGCCACGGATGGGTCGTCGTCGGTCGCGCATCGATGCACGGCGGATACGCTCACCAGCAGCAGCCCGCACGTTCCGGTGTTCCAGGAGGACCTGTTGCCGCCCTCGCTCGACGCTTCCGCCGTGCGCGCCTGGTGCCGGCTCTCGGTCAAGGCGCTGGGGCGGGCCCGCGAGGAGATCGACGCGATCAACGTCTATCCGGTGGCGGACGGGGACACCGGCACCAATCTCTGTCTGACCGCCGAGTCCGCGGCCCAGGCGGTCGAGGCGGTCTTCGCCGGCCGCGACACCACGGCGGCCGGCTCGCCGCCCACCCTCCCCGAGGCGTTCCGGGCGATGGCCCACGGCGCCCTCATCGGCGCCCGCGGCAACTCCGGCACGATCCTGGCCCAGTTGCTCCGCGGCATGAACGACGCGCTGGTCCTGTCCGAGGACGGCACGCTGTCCGCCACCGCGCTGCGCCAGGCCCTGCTCGCCGCCGCCGCCTCCGGATACGAGGCGGTGGCCCGCCCGGTCGAGGGCACCATGCTCAGCGTCGCCACCGGCGCCGCCCACGCCGCCCGCGATACGGAGGGCGGTCTCGGCGAAGTGGTCCGGGCCGCCCACGCCGGAGCGCTCGCCGCGCTTGCCGGCACCCCGGGGCAGCTCGGCGTCCTGCGGCAGGCCGGCGTGGTGGACGCGGGCGGTCTCGGCCTGGTCGCGGTCCTCGGCGCCCTGTGCGAGGCGGCCACCGGCGAGGCGCCGCACAGCCCGCAGGCGGGTATGGGTACGTCGTTCTGGCACGTCCACGCGCCGGCCGGGCCGGTGGACGGCCCGGCCTCGGCCTCGGCCTCGGCGAGGCGGGCGGACGGATCGGCCGGGCCGGTGGATGTTCCTGCCGGGCCGGACGGCGCGGCTGCCGACGAGGACGGGCCCGCCTGCCCGGAGGACGGGCGCGGGAGCGAAGGCGGGCCCGCCTTCGAGGTGATCTTCCTGCTGGAGGGCGCCGACGACGCGGCCGTCCGTACGCTGCGGGAGCGGCTCGACGCCCTCGGTGACTCGCTCGTCGTCGTCGGCGGCGACGGCCTGTGGAACGTGCACGTCCATGTGGACGACGTCGGGGCCGCGGTCGAGGCGGGTATCGACGCCGGGCGCCCGTACCGCATCAGGGTCACCCACTTCGGCGAGCAGACCCGCCGCCTGGCCGGCGAACGCGCCCACCGGGCGGTGGTCGCGGTCGTGCACGGTGACGGCCTGGCGGGCCTGTGCGCCCAGGCGGGGGCGACCGTCGTCGCCGTACGGCCGGGCGAGCAGCCGGCCGGCGGGGAGATCGCCGCGGCCATCCGCCGCGCCCACGCCCGCGAGGTGATCCTGCTGCCCAACGACACCGAGCTGCGGCACGCGGCGGGCGCGGCGGCCGAACAGGCCCGCGCCGACGGGGTGCGGGTCGCCCTCATCCCCACCCGCTCCGCGGTCCAGGGGCTCGCCGCCCTCGCCGTCCACGACCCGGACCGCCGCTTCGACGAGGACGTGGTCGCGATGACGGCGGCGGCCGGCGCGACCCGCTACGCCGAACTCGCGGTCGCCGAGCACCGCTCCTGGACCATGGCGGGCATCTGCCAGGCCGGCGACGTCCTCGGCCTCATCGACGGTGACGTCGCCCTCATCGGCAAGGACCCGGCGACCACGGCGGTCGCCCTCCTCGACCGCATGCTCGCGGCCGGCGGCGAACTCGTCACCCTCATCCCCGGCGCCACCGCCCCCTCCGACCTCACCCCCCGCATCGAATCCCACGTCCACGCCACCCACCTCGCCGTCGACACGATCACCTACGCCGGCGGCCAGGAAAACGGCCTCCTCCTCATCGGCGTCGAGTGACCCTTTTTTTGCCGCCTTCTCGCCTCCGGGCGCTGCCTTTTTGCCGCCTTCTCGCCTCCGGGCGCTTAAATCCGGTGTCGACAGTCGATCGTGCTCGCTCGCTCGTTCCTCGCTCCCTGCGCGCGTTCTCCCTTTCGACACCGGCGCGCCCTTCGGCTCGCCGGCTACCGGCGTAACCCGGGGCGTCATGCGGAGGAAGCCGGGCACCCCAGGGGCGCGGGGAACTGCGCGACAAGCCACGACGCGACCGCGCCCAAGTCACCGGCAGAACGGGGCAGGACCTAAAGGGGCGCTGGGGGCACCCCCGGACGAAGTCTGGGGGAGGAACTGCGCGAGGAACCCCCACCGGCGGACGCTTGGCCACTGACGGGTCGGGACCCGGTGAGGCGCGGAGCGAGAACGTGGCGCGCCGCAGGATGTCCGTGCCGTGCGTCAGGATGGAGACGATGAGCGGCAACCCTTTGGACGAAAAGCTCCGCAACCTCGTCGGCGACCGCACCGCGAAAGTGCTGGACGAGCACCTCGGCCTGCGCACCGTCGGAGACCTGCTGCACCACTACCCGCGGCGGTACGCCGAACGCGGGGAGCTGACGCGGCTCGCCGACCTCCCGGTCGACGAGTACGTCACCGTGGTCGCCCAGATCGCGAAAGCGGACAAGCGGACGTACGGCGGCGGCAAGGGCGTACGCCTTGAGGTCGTGGTGACCGATGGCAGCGGCTCGCTCACCCTCGTGTTCTTCAGCAAGGCCGCGCACGCGCACGCCCACCGGCTGATCCCCGGCCGCCGCGGAATGTTCTCCGGAAAAGTCTCCGTCTTCAACCGGACCCGCCAACTCGCGCACCCCGACTACCAGTTGCTGGACGCCGACGAGGGCGAGGAGGCGGTGGACGCCTTCGCCAACCGGCTGATCCCGCTCTACCCCGCGGTCAAGCAGATCACCTCGTGGCGGATCGCCCAGGCCGTGGACATCGCCCTGAACTCACTGGGTGCGGCCGGCTGGGCCGGAGTCGGCGAGCCGCTGCCGGACGAGCTGCGGGCGGCCCGGCACCTCGCCCCGCTCCCCGAGGCGCTGGAGAAGATCCACCGGCCGCGTACCAGGGCCGACATCGAGGCGGCCAGAAAGCGGCTGAAGTGGGACGAGGCCTTCGTCCTGCAGGTCGCGCTGGCCCGCAGAAGGGCCGACGAGTCCGCGCTGCCCGCGGTGCCGAGGACCCCGCAGCCGGACGGGCTGCTGACCGCCTTCGACGCGAAACTGCCGTTCACGCTCACCGACGGACAGAAGACGGTCACCGCGGAGATCTTCGCCGACCTGGCGACCGACCACCCGATGCACCGGCTGCTCCAGGGCGAGGTCGGCTCCGGCAAGACCCTGGTCGCGCTGCGGGCGATGCTCGGCGTGGTGGACACCGGCGGCCAGGCGGCGATGCTCGCGCCCACCGAGGTGCTGGCGCAGCAGCACCACCGGTCCATCACCGAGATGATGGGCGAGCTGGCCCAGGCCGGCATGCTCGGCGGCTCCGAGCTGGGCACGAAGGTGGTGCTGCTGACCGGCTCGATGGGCACCGCGGCCCGGCGGCAGGCGCTGCTCGACCTGGTGACCGGCGAGGCCGGGATCGTGATCGGCACGCACGCGCTGATCGAGGACAAGGTGAAGTTCCTCGACCTGGGCCTGGTGGTGGTGGACGAGCAGCACCGCTTCGGCGTGGAGCAGCGGGACGCGCTGCGGGCCAAGGCCGCCCAGCCGCCGCATCTGCTGGTGATGACCGCCACCCCGATCCCGCGGACGGTCGCGATGACCGTCTTCGGTGATCTGGAGACCTCCGTGCTGGACCAACTGCCCGCCGGGCGCTCGCCGATCGCCACCCATGTCGTACCGGCCGCCGAGAAGCCGCACTTCCTGGCCAGGGCCTGGGAGCGGGTACGCGAGGAGGTCGAGGGCGGGCACCAGGCGTATGTGGTGTGCCCGCGGATCGGCGACGAGGAGGACGGCCGCAAGAAGCCGGACGACGGGGAGCGCCGCCCGCCGCTCGCCGTGCTGGACACCGCAGAGCAGCTGACGGCCGGCCCGCTCGCCGGGCTGCGGGTCGAGGTGCTGCACGGGCGGATGGCGCCGGATGCCAAGGACGACGTGATGCGCCGCTTCGCCGCGGGCGAGGTCGACGTCCTGGTCGCCACCACCGTGATCGAGGTCGGGGTGAACGTACCCAACGCCACCGTGATGGTGATCATGGACGCCGACCGGTTCGGCGTCTCCCAGCTGCACCAGCTGCGCGGCCGGGTCGGCCGCGGCAGCGCGCCTGGCCTGTGCCTGCTGGTCTCCGAGGCCCCTGAGGCGAGTGCGGCCCGCGCCCGGCTGGACGCGGTCGCCGCCACCCTGGACGGCTTCGAGCTCTCCCGGATCGACCTCGAACAGCGCCGGGAGGGCGACGTGCTGGGCCAGGCGCAGTCCGGCAGCCGCTCGTCGCTGCGGGTGCTGACCGTCATCGACGACGAGGAGGTGATCGCCGCCGCCCGTGACGAGGCCACCGCGGTGGTCGCCGCCGACCCGGAGCTGGCCGCGCACCCCGATCTGCGCAGCGCGCTGGAGAGCCTGCTGGACGCGGACCGCGAGGAGTACCTGGACAAGGGGTGAGCGCCGGGTGAGGGGTACTGTCGGGCCCGTGAGCAGCTCATGACCCGCGTGATCGCCGGCGCCGCCGGAGGGCGGCGCCTGGCCGTGCCGCCGGGCACCGGGACCCGGCCGACCTCGGACCGGGCCAAGGAAGGTCTCTTCTCCGCCTGGCTGTCGCTGCGCGGCACCCTGGAGGGTTCGCGGGTGCTCGACCTCTTCGCCGGCTCGGGCGCGGTCGGCCTGGAGGCGCTCTCCCGCGGCGCCGAGCACGTGACACTGGTGGAGGCCGACGCCCGGGCGGCCAGGACCGTACGGGAGAACGTGGCGGCCCTGCGGCTGCCCGGCGCCGATGTGCGCGCCGGCCGGGCCGAGAAGGTGATCGCGGGACCCGCGCCCGAGCGGCCCTACGACGTGCTCTTCCTCGACCCGCCCTACGACGTCCCCGACGACGACCTGCGGGAGATCCTGCTCACACTCGTGACAAATGACTGGCTGGCGGCGGAAGCCCTGGTCACCGTGGAACGCAGGACCCGGGGCGGGGAGTTCCGCTGGCCCGCCGGCTTCGCGGGCCTGCGCTCCCGGCGTTACGGCGAGGCGACTCTTTGGTACGGTCGCGCCGCCGAAGTTACCGCCGGGTCATGAGCCCGCCCGATTCTCGTACGGAGAGCGAGGAGCCACTCTTGCGCCGCGCAGTCTGTCCGGGGTCCTTCGACCCCATCACCAACGGCCACCTCGACATCATCGCCCGCGCCTCCCGGCTCTACGACGTCGTGCACGTCGCCGTGATGATCAACAAGGCCAAGCACGGTCTCTTCGCCGTCGAGGAACGCATCGCCCTCATCGAGGAGGTCACCGGTGAGCTGGGCAACGTCGAGGTCGAGTCGTTCCACGGCCTGCTGGTCGACTTCTGCAAACAGCGCGACATCCCGGCCATCGTCAAGGGCCTGCGGGCGGTCAGTGACTTCGACTACGAGCTGCAGATGGCCCAGATGAACATCGGCCTCTCCGGTGTCGAGACCCTCTTCGTCCCCACCAACCCCGCCTACAGCTTCCTGTCGTCGAGCCTGGTGAAGGAAGTCGCCCAATGGGGCGGTGACATCTCGCACTTGGTGCCGGGACCGGTGCTCGACGCGCTCACCGAGAAGCTCCGGCAGCAGTAGAGTCTCCGTCGTGGACGTCCAGAAGAAGCTCGATGAGATCGCGGCAGCCGTCTCCAGCGCCCGGTCCATGCCGATGTCGGCCTCCTGCGTGGTGAACCGGGCCGAGCTGCTGGCCATGCTCGACGAGGTCTCCGCGGCGCTGCCCTCCTCCCTCTCCCAGGCGCAGGAGCTGCTCGGCGGCCGCGAACAGATGGTCGAGGAGGCGCGCGCCGAAGCCCAGCGGATCATCCAGTCGGCACACGCGGAACGCGGCTCGCTGGTCTCCGACACCCAGATCGCCCGCCAGTCCCAGGACGAGGCCGACCGTATCCTCGCCGAGGCCCGCCGCGAGGCGGACGAGATCCGCGCCGAGGCCGACGACTACGTGGACAGCAAGCTCGCCAACTTCGAGGTGGTCCTCACCAAGACCATCGGCTCGGTCGACCGCGGCCGGGAGAAGCTGCTGGGCCGCGACCCGTACGCCGAGGACGGCTACGCGGAGGACGACCCGGACGCCCCCGAGCGCAGCACCGACCCGGAGACCCTGCGCCGCCGGGCGGACGAGTACGTGGACACCAAGCTCGGTGCCTTCGAGGCGGTGCTCAGCAAGACCCTGGAGGCGGTCGGCCGCGGCCGGCTCAAGCTGACCGGCCACAACCCGATCGACGACCTGGCCGCGCAGATGGCCGCCCAGGACGCCGCCGACGGCATCGCCGACCCGACGGCGCCCCCCCGGCAGACCGACGCCGAGTTCATGGCCGGTCTCGCCGCCCCGCAGCGCCCCGAGCAGGCCGACCTCACCCAGTACGGCTACGACCCGGGCTCCACCGGCCAGGTCCCCGTCGTCCCGGCCCAGCAGGTCGACACCTACGCGCAGCAGCAGCCCTACCCGCAGGACCCCTCGGCGCCCGGTTACGGCTACGAGCAGCAGGAGTACCCGGCGGACCAGGGCTACCCGCAGCAGCAGGAGTACGTGGCGCAGGCCGGCTACGCCGATCCGTACGGCGGGCAGCAGCCCTACCCGCAGGACCCGTCCGCGCCCGGTTACGGCTACGAGCAGCAGGGCTACGGCCAGCAGCAGTACCCGCCGCAGCCGCAGTACCAGCAGCAGGAGGGGTACGCCCCCCAGCCCGCGGCGCTCGACGAGACCAGCTTCTTCGACACCGGCATGATCGATCTCAACCGGCTGCGGGAACTGGAACAGGGCCTGTGACCACCGCCCCCGGCTCCGTTTTGGGCCGGGGCGGCGCGTCCAGTATCCTGTCACTTCCAGCCGTGTGAATCGCCGGCGCTTTGGCCTGCCCGCCGCCCAGAAGGCGCCGGACAGGCCGTACCGATGAAAGAGGAAGCCCTGAACACCCGCCTCGACCACCGCAACCCTCTTGTGTTCGACACACACGAGCTGGGTCGTCGTCCTGGTGCGATGAAGAAGGTCTCCCGCTCGGTGCCGGCCCCCAAGGACCTCGGCCTCGTCGATGTCATCGGGGTGCCGGAGGGCGCCACCGTCGAGCTGGCGCTCCGCCTGGAGTCGGTCATGGAGGGTGTGCTGGTCACCGGCACCGCCCATGCACCGGTCACAGGGGAGTGCGTAAGGTGTCTGGAGCCGGTCGAGCGCGAGCTCGACGCGGAGTTCCAGGAGATGTTCTCCTACCCCGACGCCGACACCAGGACCGCCCGCAGGGACGAAGCCGGTGACGACGCCGAGGACGAGGACGCGCTTGAACTCGAGGACGATCTTTTCGACCTCGAACCCGTGCTGCGCGACGCGGTGGTGCTCGCACTGCCGCTGCAGCCGGTGTGCCGGGACGACTGCCCGGGCCTGTGCTCCGAGTGCGGAGCCCGGCTCGCCGACGACCCGGACCACCACCACGAGGTCACCGACATCCGTTGGGCGGCCTTGAAGGATCTGCACCCGGGTCTGACCGATCCCACCCAGCTGAACGGCACCGGCGACGGTGCCGACGAGAACCAGGAGAAATAGCCGTGGCTGTTCCGAAGCGGAAGATGTCGCGCAGCAACACGCGCCACCGCCGTTCGCAGTGGAAGGCTGCGCCCGTGAGCCTGGTGGCGTGCGAGCGCTGCCACGAGCCGAAGCTCCAGCACATCGCGTGCTCGAACTGCGGCACGTACAACGGTCGTCAGGTCCTCGAGGTCTGATCGGCAGGTGACAGGCACAGTGTCCTCAACGTCTTCCACGTCACACGCAACGACGTCGCACAAGGCCGCGGACAAAGCCTCGTCCCACACGATTCTGGAAGGGCGGCTCGGGTATCACCTCGAACCCGCCCTTCTGGTACGTGCGCTGACCCACCGCTCGTACGCGTACGAGAACGGCGGGCTGCCCACCAACGAGCGGCTGGAGTTCCTCGGGGACTCCGTGCTCGGCCTGGTGGTCACCGACACCCTCTATCGCACCCACCCCGACCTGCCCGAGGGCCAACTGGCCAAGCTGCGGGCCGCGGTGGTCAACTCGCGGGCCCTGGCAGGGGTCAGCCGCGGGCTCGACCTGGGCGCGTTCATCCGGCTCGGCCGGGGCGAAGAGGGAACCGGCGGCCGGGACAAGGCGTCGATCCTCGCGGACACCCTGGAGGCGGTGATCGGGGCGGTCTATCTGGACCAGGGCCTCGACGCGGCTTCCGCCCTCGTGCACCGTCTCTTCGACCCCCTGATCGAGGAGTCCTCCAACCTGGGCGCGGGCCTGGACTGGAAGACCTCGCTGCAGGAACTCACCGCGTCCGAAGGGCTCGGCGTCCCCGAATACGGTGTCACCGAATCCGGCCCGGACCACGAGAAGACCTTCACGGCTGCCGCCCGCGTCGGTGGTGTCGAGTACGGCACCGGCACCGGCCGCAGCAAGAAGGAAGCGGAGCAGCAGGCGGCCGAGGCCGCCTGGCGCAGCATCCGCAAGACCCCCGCCACCCCCTAGCGGGGTGCGCCGCGCTCCGCTGCTGGGAGCGCGCGGGACCGAGCGACCGGCCGGCGACAGGGCACGCACCCCGTCGCCGGCCGGAAAAAGCTGTCGCTGTCGTGGCCGGCGACGGGCCGGTTGCCAGCCGGCCGCGCGGTTCTCCTCCCGGGCTCAGTCCGGGGAGCCCCAGCGCCCCTGGCAGGCGCCCCACGTCCGTGACAGAGGAGACCCGTGCCGGAACTGCCGGAAGTGGAAGTCGTACGGCGCGGCCTGGCGACCTGGGCGAGCGGCCGTACCGTCGCCGAGGTGAGCGTGCTGCACCCGCGCGCGGTGCGCCGTCACGCGGCCGGCCCTGACGACTTCGCCAAGTCCCTGCGAGGCTCGGTGCTGGGCGAGGCCCACCGCAGGGGCAAGTACCTGTGGGTGCCGTTGGAGGAGGGCACCGCGATGGTCGCCCACCTCGGGATGAGCGGCCAGTTCCTGATCCGCCCGGTGGACGCGGTCGCGGAAACCCATCTGCGGGTCCGTATCACCTTCGACGACAGCGAGGGCACCGACCTCCGCTTTGTGGACCAGCGGACCTTCGGCGGGCTCAGTCTGCACGACACGGTGCCCGGCGACCCGGAGCAGCTGCCGCAGCCGCTCTCGCACATCGCCCGCGACCCGATCGACCCGGCGTTCGACGACGACGCCTTCCACGCGGCGCTGCGCCGCAAGCGCACCACCATCAAGCGGGCGCTGCTGGACCAGTCCCTGATCAGCGGGGTCGGCAACATCTACGCCGACGAGTCGCTGTGGCGCACGAAGCTGCACTACGAGCGGCCGACCGCGACCATGACCCGCCCGCGCACCGCGGAACTCCTCACCCACATCCGTGAGGTGATGGGCGACGCGCTGGCCGCAGGCGGCACCAGCTTCGACAGCCTCTACGTCAATGTGAACGGCGAGTCCGGCTACTTCGACCGCTCCCTCGACGTCTACGGCCGCGAGGACCTCCCCTGCCACCGCTGCGGCACCCCCATCCGCCGCCGCCCCTGGATGAACCGCTCCAGCTACTTCTGCCCCCACTGCCAAAAACCCCCACGCCCCGCCCCGCACCCCTGACCCGCACCTCGCGGCCCGCGCATGAATCAGCGCCTTCCGCGCCCGGCCGGCACTCTGGGCCGACCCGCCGCCCCGTGGCGGGTCAGAAGCCGAAGTCCTGGGTCCACCAGGGGCCGCCCGTGCCGAAGTGGATGCCTATGCCGAGGGTGGTGTAGTCGCAGTTGAGGATGTTCGCGCGGTGGCCGGGGCTGTTCATCCAGGCGTCCATGACGGCCTGTGCGTCGGCCTGGCCGCGGGCTATGTTCTCGCCGCCGAGGTTGGTGATGCCGAGAGCCTTGGCGCGGTCCCAAGGGTCCTTGCCGTCGGGGTCGGTGTGGTCGAAGAAGCCGCGGGCGGCCATCTCGTCGCTGAAGTTCTGGGCCAGCGTGTCGAGCGGGGAGCTGGCGGTCAGCGGCTTGCAGCCGGCGGTCGCGCGCTGCTCGTTGACCAGCGAGAGGATCTGGGCGCGGGCCGCGCTGACCGCGTCGGTGGTGGCCGGGGTCTGCACCGGGGTGGCGCGCGGCGGGGCGGAGGTCACGACCGGAGTCGTCGGCGCCGCGGTGGTACGGGTCGGGGTGGGAGCCGGCCGGGTGGTCGGCGGCGCGGTGGTGCGGGTCGGGGTGGCGCTGGCCTTCGGGGTGGCCGTGGTGCCGCTGGGCGTGCCCGCCGACGGGGTGGCGGTGCCGGTGCCGGTGCCGCTGCCGGTCGGCGTCGCGGTCTCACCGCCCAGCGGCGAGGGTATGTCGCTGCCGGGCATCGCGGGCCCCGGGCCGTCCGCCTGGGTACCGCCGACCGGGCCGTTCAGGTCCGGCAGCCGGCCGGCCACTCCGGACAGCAGCCCGGAGGACGCCGCGACCGCGCCCACCGCCATCACCGCCGAGGTCGCCAGCAGCCCGGTGCGTACCGGGTGGTGCTTACGGCGGCCACGGTGGCTACGGGGGCCGGGCTGAGGTGCTGCCGGCTGCGCATGACCGCCGTGTCGCCCCATCTTCCGCGCTCCTCACTGCTCCGCCTGCCGGTCGGGACCCGCCCCTCGTCCGTAACCCGAACGAGTGAAGTTCCATCGGTGGGCGACTGTAGCGAATGACGCCCGCCGACGGTGCTTTCCGGCGCGCTCCGGCCGCAACGGGAGGGATAGCGTGCGTACATGAACGAAAATGTCCGGCTCACCGCGTGGGTACGCGGCCGGGTGCAGGGCGTCGGGTTCCGCTGGTGGACCCGCGCGACCGCGCTGGAGATCGGCGGCACCGCCGGCTACGTGAGCAATCTGGACGACGGCAGGGTCCAGGTCGTCGCCGAAGGCCCCCGCGACCAGTGCCAACAGCTGCTCGACTGGCTTCGCGACGGCGACACGCCCGGGCGCGTCGACGGAGTGACCGAAATCTGGGGGGAGCCGCGCGGCGGCTACCACAGTTTTCAGATCCGGTGAGCACAACCTGTTGCCATATGACGGATGCCGTGTCAGGCTGCCCGCATCGAGGATGATCTCGAAGCCCGACGGGCAGCCCGCGGCGCAGTCAGCGCCGTGTTTTCTGAGGCGGACCCGACGGCTGGGCTGTGATCGTGTTGACCGTCCCACTAATTGGTGAGACTCTGGAAGCCCCGCGCATAGTGGCCCCAATGCGTGATAAGCGGCGGTCACGGCGTAGTCACACACCGTGCGCGGGAGTGAAAGCAACCCTCACCCACGACCCAAACCGCTTCGGTCGGTCACTCAGCGTGGAGGACCATCCATCATGGCAAAGGCGCTTCTCGGTTACGTCGGCGGTCCCGACCCGCGACTCCTCGCCGAGATGCGAAGGCTGCAGCAGCGTGTTCAGGACCTGGAATCCGAGCTCGTCCGGATGCAGGCGGAGAACGACGCCCTGGCTGTCGCCTCGCGTGAAGAGTCGCTGCTCAGCAGCCTCGACGTAGTTCGCGCGGAGCCCGTACCCGCCTGATCCGGTCTCACCGGACGGGTGTCCCGGACACCGCGTGAAGACTGCGGCAAGCTCGGCCCGCAGTCAATACAAGGGACGCTTCGGCGTCCCTTCGTCTTCTCCCACCCGGATGCTGGCCGCTGCAACGCCTCCCGTACCCCGAACCGTCAAGCTCTACGTCTGGTGTGCCCTGCACATTCATGGGTGAAACCGAGCAGCCCTAGTAGAGTCGACCGGCGTGCATCTCAAAAGCCTCACGTTGCGCGGTTTCAAGTCATTCGCCTCGGCGACGACCCTGCGCTTCGAACCCGGAATCACCTGCGTCGTCGGCCCCAACGGGTCCGGCAAGTCCAACGTGGTCGACGCGCTCTCCTGGGTCATGGGCGAGCAGGGTGCCAAGTCGCTGCGCGGCGGCAAGATGGAGGACGTCATCTTCGCCGGGACCACCGGCCGGCCTCCGCTGGGCCGGGCCGAGGTCTCCTTGACCATCGACAACTCCGACGGCGTGCTGCCGATCGAGTACACCGAGGTCACCATCACCCGGATCATGTTCCGCAACGGTGGCAGCGAGTACCAGATCAACGGTGACACCTGCCGGCTGCTGGACATCCAGGAACTGCTCTCCGACTCCGGCATCGGCCGGGAGATGCACGTCATCGTCGGCCAGGGCCAGCTCGACTCGGTGCTGCACGCCGACCCGATGGGCCGCCGCGCCTTCATCGAGGAGGCGGCCGGCGTCCTCAAGCACCGCAAGCGCAAGGAGAAGGCGCTGCGGAAGCTGGACGCGATGCAGGCCAACCTCGCCCGGGTGACCGATCTGACCGCGGAACTGCGCCGCCAGCTCAAGCCGCTCGGCCGGCAGGCCCAGGTCGCCCGCCGGGCCGCCGTCATCCAGGCCGACCTGCGCGACGCCCGGCTCCGGCTGCTCGCCGACGACCTGGTGACGCTGCGGGAGGCGCTGAGCGCCGAGGTCGCCGACGAGGCCGCGCTCAAGGAGCGCCGCGACACCGTCGAGGCCGAACTCACCGAAGCCCTGCGCCGCGAGGCCCACCTGGAAGAGCAGGTACGGGCGCTCACCCCGCGGGTCAACGACGCCCAGGCCACCTGGTACGCCCTCTCCCAGTTCTCCGAACGGGTCCGCGGCACCATCGGCCTGGCCGAGCAGCGCCACCGGCACGCCACCGGCCAGCCCGCCGAGGAGCGCAGGGGCCGCGACCCGGAGGACATGGAACGCGAGGCCGCGCGGATCCGCGAGCAGGAGGCCGAGCTGAGCGAGGCGCTGGACGCCGCCCAGCGCGCGCTGGACGACACCATCGGCCACCGGGCGGAGCTGGAACGCCGTCTGACGGAGGAGGAGACCCGGCTCAAGGCCGCCGCCCGCGCCATCGCCGACCGCCGCGAGGGCCTGGCCCGGCTGAACGGCCAGGTCAACGCGGCCCGCTCCAAGGCGGTCGCCGCCGAGGCCGAGATCGGCCGGCTCGCCGCGGCCCGCGACGAGGCCAGGGAGCGCGCCGAATCCGCCCAGACGGAGTACGAGGAGTTGCGCGCCCAGGTCGAAGGGCTCGACGCCGACGACTCCGAACTGGAAGCCCGCTACGAGACCGCCCGCGCCGAGCAGGCCGCCGCCGAGGAGGACTTCAGCGCCGCCCGGGAGGCCGCCACCGCCGCGGAACGGCAGCGCGCCGGCGTCACCGCCCGCCGGGACGCGCTCGCCCCGGCGCTGCGCCGCAAGGACGGCACCGGAGCGCTGCTCGGCAAGCCGGGAGTGCTCGGCTCCGCGGCGACGCTGCTGCATGTCACCCCCGGCTACGAGATCGCGGTCGCCGCGGCGCTGGGCGCCGCCGCCGACGCGGTCGTCGTTCCCAGCCCTTCGGCCGCCGCCGAGGCGCTGCGGCTGCTCCGTAAGGAGGACGCGGGCCGCGCCGCGCTGCTGCTCGCCGGCGCCCCGGAACCGCCTCAGGACGCCGGGCCCGGCCCCGACCTTCCGCCCGGCGCCCGGCTCGCCACCGGACTCGTCACCGCGGAGGGCGAGTTGGAGCCCGCGGTACGCCGGCTGCTGGCAGGTGTGGTGGTCGTCGGGACGCTCGCCGAGGCCGAGGCCCTGGTGATACGGCACCCGGCCCTGACCGCGGTGACCGCGGAGGGCGACGTGCTGGCCGCGCACCTGGCGCAGGGCGGTTCGGCGAAGGCGCCCAGCGTGCTGGAGGTGCAGGCCCAGGTGGACGAGGCCACCGCCGAGCTGGCCCGGCTGGAGGAGCTCTGCGCCGAACTGGCCGAGCGGCAGCAGACGGCCAAGGAGCGGCGGGCCGGCGCGGCCAGGGCGGTGGAGGAACTGGCGCAGCGGCGCCGGGCCGCGGAGAAGGAGAAGTCCTCGGTGGCCCAGCAGCTCGGCCGGTTCGGCGGCCAGGCCCGCGCCGCGGCGGGCGAGGCCGACCGGGCGGCGGCGGCCGTCGTACGGTCCGAGGAGGCACTGGCCGCGGCCCGCGAGGAGGTGGAGGAGCTCTCCTACCGGCTCAGCGAGGCCCAGGAGGAACCCGGCGACGAGGAACCGGACACCTACGTCCGTGACCGGCTTGCCGCCGACGGCGCCAACGCGCGGCAGACCGAGATGGAGGCCAGACTCCAGGTCCGTACCCACGAGGAGCGGGTCAAGGGCCTGGCCGGCCGCGCCGACGGACTGGACCGGGCGGCCCGCGCCGAACGCGAGACCCGCGCCAGGGCCGAGCAGCGCAGGGCCCGGCTGGCCTACGAGGCGTCGGTGGCCGCGGCGGTGGTGGCGGGCGCCCGCGGGCTGCTGGACTGTGTGCAGGTCTCGCTCGGGCGGGCCGAGGCCGAGCGGGCAGCGGCCGAACACGCCCGCACCGAGCGGGAAGCGGCCCTCGGTCAGGAGCGGCGCCGCGGCCGGGAGCTGAAGGGCGAACTCGACAAGCTCACCGGCGATGTGCACAAGGGCGAGGTGCTGGGCGCCGAGAAGCGGCTGCGGATCGAGCAGTTGGAGGCCAGGGCGCTGGAGGAGCACGGCATGGAGCCCGCCGGGCTGGTCGCCGAGTACGGCCCCGGGCTGCCGGTGCCGCCGTCACCGGCCGCCGAGGGCGAGATCCTGCCCGAGGACTCGGAGCACCCGCGCAACCAGCCCGTCCCGTACGTCCGCGCCGAGCAGGAGAAGCGGCTGAAGGCCGCGGAGAAGGCGTACGCGCAGCTCGGCAAGGTCAACCCGCTGGCACTTGAGGAGTTCGCGGCGCTGGAGGAGCGGCACAAGTTCCTCACCGAGCAGCTGGAGGACCTGCGCAGGACGCGCGCCGACCTGCTGCAGGTGATCAAGGACGTGGACGAGCGGGTGGAACAGGTCTTCAGCGCGGCCTTCCACGACACCGCCCGCGAGTTCGAGGGCGTCTTCTCCCGGCTCTTCCCCGGCGGCGAGGGCCGGCTCTTCCTCACCGACCCGGAGAACATGCTCACCACGGGTGTCGAGGTTGAGGCCAGGCCGCCCGGGAAGAAGGTCAAGCGGCTGTCGCTGCTGTCGGGCGGTGAGCGTTCGCTGACCGCGGTGGCGATGCTGGTGTCGATCTTCAAGGCCCGGCCGAGCCCGTTCTATGTGATGGACGAGGTCGAGGCGGCGCTGGACGACACCAACCTGCAGAGACTGATCCGGATCATGGAGGAGCTCCAGGAGAGTTCGCAGTTGATCGTCATCACCCACCAGAAGCGCACGATGGAAGTCGCCGACGCCCTGTACGGCGTATCGATGCAAGGTGACGGGGTGTCGAAAGTGATCAGCCAGCGGCTGCGGGACGGCAAGAAGGCCGCCGTCTGACGGGTGGCGGGACACCCCTGTCTTCGCAAGGTGAACGCACTGGCCCGTTCGGGCTATGCTCTGGCGTACGATTTTCCGGCTTTGCCCCCTCCGTGTGGGCTCCTCAGGTCTCCCCAGGGCCGCCGTGGCTTCGAAACTCTTAGGCATACTCCTGCCGAAGATGCCCAGACGTTCCGGTGGTGGCCGATACGAGGTCGGCCGGCACTTGTAGATCCAGACCCTCATGTGAGGGCTCACCGCCGAGCCCGAGGAGACCCCTTGACCCGCACCGCGACACCGCCCGATACGACGGACCACACCCCGGCTCCGGAACATCTCGGCCATGTCATCTTCATCACGGCCGCCGCAGCGATGGGCGGCTTCCTCTTCGGCTACGACAGTTCCGTCATCAACGGCGCGGTCGAGGCGATCCGTGACAAGTACCACATCGGTTCGGGTGAACTGGCCCAGGTCATCGCCATCGCCCTGATCGGCTGCGCGATCGGCGCCGCGGTGGCCGGCCGGATCGCCGACCGCATCGGCCGTATCCGGTGCATGCAGATCGCCGCTGTGATGTTCACCATCAGCGCGGTCGGCTCGGCGCTGCCCTTCGCCCTGTGGGAGCTGGCCTTCTGGCGGATCATCGGCGGTTTCGCGATCGGCATGGCCTCCGTCATCGGCCCCGCCTACATCGCCGAGGTCTCCCCGCCCGCCTACCGCGGCCGGCTCGCCTCCTTCCAGCAGGCCGCGATCGTGCTCGGCATCGCCGTCTCCCAGCTGGTGAACTACGCCATCCTGCAGGGCGCGAACGGCGACCAGCGCGGCAAGATCATCGGCCTGGAGGCATGGCAGGTGATGCTCGGCGTGATGGTCATCCCCGCGGTGATCTACGGGCTGCTCTCCTTCGCCATCCCCGAGTCGCCGCGCTTCCTGATCGCCGTCGGCCGCAAGCAGGAGGCCCGGGGCGTGCTCGCCGACGTCGAGGACAAGTCCATCGGCCTGGACGCGCGGCTCGCCGAGATCGAGACGGCGATGAAGCGGGAGCACAAGTCCAGCTTCCGGGACCTGCTCGGCGGCCGGTTCGGCTTCCTGCCGATCGTCTGGATCGGCATCGGCCTGTCCGCGTTCCAGCAGCTCGTCGGCATCAACGTGGCCTTCTACTACTCCTCCACGCTGTGGCAGTCGGTCGGCATCGACCCGAGCAGTTCGTTCTTCTACTCCTTCACCACCTCGATCGTGAACATCATCGGCACAGTGATCGCGATCATCTTCGTGGACCGCATCGGACGGCGCCCGCTGGCGCTCATCGGCTCGTCCGGCATGGCGGTCGCGCTGGCCCTGGAGGCGTGGGCGTTCTCCGCCAAGAACGGGGCCACGCTGCCGAACGCGCAGGGCACGGTGGCGCTGATCGCGGCCCACGTCTTCGTCCTCTTCTTCGCCCTGTCCTGGGGCGTGGTGGTCTGGGTCTTCCTCGGTGAGATGTTCCCGAACAAGATCCGCGCCGCGGCGCTGGGCGTGGCCGCCTCGGCCCAGTGGATCGCCAACTGGGCGATCACCGCGAGTTTCCCGAGCCTGGCGGACTGGAACCTCTCGGCCACCTACGTCATCTACACCTGCTTCGCGCTGCTCTCCATCCCCTTCGTGCTGAAGTTCGTCCAGGAGACCAAGGGCAAGACGCTGGAGGAAATGGGCTGACGCCCGGCGACGGGCGGGTGGCGAAAACGAGGATGCGATGATGCCCAGCGGCTTTCATTGATACTGGGGTGGTTATGGAAATTGTGATCCTTGTCGTCGTCATCGCCGTGGTCGTGGTCCTCGGGGCCGGCGGGCTGGTGATCGGCAGCCGCCGCAAGAAGCAGCTGCCGCCCACGCCCCCCAGTTCCCCGAAGATCACCACGCCTCCCGCCGAACCGCAGATCGGGGACGAGGCGGAGCCCCCGCGGGAAGAAACCCGCCGGACCATCGAAGAAGTGCCCCTGCCGGGGGCGACCGCCGCCCCCGAGGCGGAGGAGGCGGCAGCCGCCGCGGAACCCGTCGCCATCGAGGTGCCGGAGCCCGGCGCCGGCCGGCTGATCCGGCTGCGCTCCCGGCTGTCGCGCTCGCAGAACTCGCTGGGCAAGGGCCTGCTCACGCTGCTCTCCCGGGAACGGCTCGACGACGACACATGGGAGGAGATCGAGGACACCCTCATCACCGCCGACGTCGGCGTCACCCCCACCCAGGAACTGGTCGAACGGCTCCGCACCCGGGTCAGGGTGCTGGGCACCAGGACCCCGCAGGAACTGCGCGCGCTGCTCCGCGAGGAACTGATCACGCTGGTCGACCCGACCTTCGACCGCACCCTGCACACCGAGGGCCACGAGGAGACCCCCGCGGTCGTGCTGGTGGTCGGCGTCAACGGGACGGGGAAGACCACCACCACCGGCAAGCTCGCCCGGGTGCTGGTCGCCGAAGGACGCAGCGTCGTCCTCGGCGCCGCCGACACCTTCCGCGCCGCCGCCGCCGACCAGCTCCAGACCTGGGGCGAACGGGTCGGCGCGCGCACCGTGCGCGGGCCGGAGGGCGGCGACCCGGCGTCCATCGCCTTCGACGCGGTCAAGGAGGGCATCGCGGCCGGCGCCGACACCGTGCTCATCGACACCGCGGGCCGGCTGCACACCAAGACCGGTCTGATGGACGAGCTGGGCAAGGTCAAGCGGGTGGTGGAGAAGCAGAGCCCGGTGGACGAGGTGCTGCTCGTCCTCGACGCGACCACCGGCCAGAACGGCCTGGTCCAGGCCCGTGTCTTCGCGGAAGTGGTGGACATCACCGGCATCGTCCTGACCAAGCTGGACGGTACGGCCAAGGGCGGCATCGTGGTGGCGGTCCAGCGTGAGCTGGGCGTTCCGGTGAAGCTGGTCGGTCTGGGTGAGGGCGCGGACGACCTGGCCCCGTTCGAGGCCGAGGCGTTCGTGGACGCCCTCATCGGGGAGTAGGCCGGACGGAGCCCGGCGCAGCGAGCCGGTTCCGCGCAGGTGGCAGGGGCGCCCGCCCGTACGGGGGCGCCCCTCGCGCGTCCTCAGGCGTACGCCTGGTCCCGGTGGCTGACGTACGCCAGGGTGCCGAGGAGCAGGCGGGCCTCGGGCGGCTGCTGCATCGCGTCGAGGCGGGGCTCGCGGAGCCAGTGGACCGGGCCGAGACCGCCCAGGTCGGAGGGCGGCGCGGTGACGTGGTCACCGGGGCCCAGGCAGCGCAGGTCGAGCTGCGCGTCGTCCCAGCCCATCCGGTAGAGCAGATGGGGGAGTTCGGCGGCGGCGCCCGGTGCCACGAAGAACTGCGCGCGGCCGGCCGGGGTGAGCAGCACCGGGCCGAGCCGCAGCCCCATCCGCTCCAGCCGGACCAGCGCCCGGCGGCCCGTGGCCTCGGCCACGTCGATGATGTCGAAGGAGCCGCCCACCGGGAGGAGCACCGCCGCACCCGGCACCCGGGCCCACGCCTCGGTGGCCGCCTCCATCGCGGTGCCGGCCGGGATCTCACCGGCGAAGGCCAGTGGATGCGCCCCTGGCTCCGCGCACCCGGAATTCCCGCACGAGCAGTCCGAGCCGCCGCGGGCCACCCGCGCGCCGGGGACCACCGCCCAGCCGCAGAGGCCGGTGTACTCCGCGACATTGAGGCACACGCCGGCGCGTGTCCTGCGCCGCGCGCTGTTGCGTACGCCGGCGAGCGCCGCCACCCGGGCGGCGTTCCGCACGCCGGTCCGCTGCTGTCGCATCTCCCGCATGCTGCCGATCGTGAACACCATGACACCTCCAACGGATCGCCGCCGCCGATGGTTACGCACTCGCCTGACCTCATCTGATCGGCATGTGTCAAGTGAATCGTGAGAGACAGCGGTCGAGTTCATTCGAAGGGGTGGCGAATGGTGGCGTTTCCGGGACAGCGGTCGCCGGACGGGTGATGGTAGGACTACGTTCAGTCGATGGGTCCCCAGCGGTGATTCGTGTGCTCGCCCGGTTATGCCGGAGGCATCCGCGCTCCGCACGATCGGCCGCAGCTGATCCTGCGGATTGCGCGACAGGGCTCAACAGACCCTGGTATCCAAGGGTTTGACAGAAGCGGGATGGGGGCTTGGCCGTGGGCGCCACAGTGGAGAAAGAGCCCAATGCGCAACTGAACTCGTGGTTCGTGCGCAGTGGCTGGTCCAAAGGAGAGTTGGCGCGGCAGGTCAACCGCCGGGCACGGCAGCTGGGTGCCCACCACGTCAGCACCGACACCTCCAGAGTGCGGCGCTGGCTCGACGGCGAGCAGCCGCGGGAGCCGATTCCCCGCATCCTCTCCGAGCTGTTCTCCGAGCGCTTCGGCTGCGTCGTCCCGATCGAGGACCTCGGCCTGCGCTCGGCGCACCAGCCGCAGGCCGGCGGTGACGTCGACCTGCCGTGGGCGGGACCGCAGACCGTCCAGCTGATCAACGAGTTCTCCCGCAGCGACCTGATGCTCGGCCGGCGCGGCTTCCTCGGCACCTCGCTCGCGCTCTCCGCGGGACCCGCGCTGCTGGAGCCGATGCAGCGCTGGCTGGTGCCCAACTCCCCGTCCGGCGCCCCCACCGCGGTGGTCTCCGCCGCCCGGGACAGCGGCGGCCGGCCCTCCCGGCTCTCCGAGCAGGAGCTGCAACTCCTCGAATCCACCGCGGTGATGTTCCGCGAGTGGGACAACCAGTGCGGTGGCGGCCTGCGCCGCAAAGCGGTGGTCGGCCAGCTGCACGAAGTCACCGACCTGCTCCAGGAGCCGCACCCCGAAGCGGTCTCCCGCCGGCTCTACCGGATCACCGCCGACCTCGCCGCGCTGGCCGGCTGGATGAGTTACGACGTCGGTCTGCAGCCCACCGCCCAGAAGTACCTGGTGCTCGCGCTGCACGCGGCCCGGGAAGCCGGCGACCGGCCGCTGGGCGCGTTCATCCTCTCCTCGATGAGCCGCCAGATGATCCATCTGGAGCGCCCCGACGACGCCCTGGAGCTCATCCACCTCGCCCAGTACGGCAGCCGCGAGACCGCCAGCGCCACGACCCAGTCGATGCTGCACGCGCTGGAGGCCCGCGCGTACGCCAACATGGGCCAGGTCAACAAGTGCCACCGCGCGGTCCGGCTGGCCGAGGACACCTTCGCCGACGGCCGCGCGGACGAGAACCCCGCCTGGATCAGCTTCTTCAACGAGGCCGAGCTGCACGCGGAGAATGCCCACTCCTACCGCGATCTCGCCTATGTGGCCGGCCGCAGCCCCACCTACGCCACCCTCGCGCACCCCGAGATGGCGATGGCCGTCGAGGGCTTCCGCGACGACCCGGTCCACCAGCGCGCGTACGCCCTCAACCTGGTCGGGATGGGCACCGTCCATCTGCTGATGCAGGAGCCGGAGGCGGCCGCCGAATTCACCGACCGGGCGATCACCGTGGCCAAGCGGGTCCGCTCCGAGCGGGTCAATACCCGTATCCGGAAGACCACCCGCACGGCGGTACGGGACTTCGCCGGAGTGGCCGCCGTGACCCGGCTGGCCGACCGCCTTTCGGAGGAACTTCCGGAAGTCGCCGAGTCGGCGTGACCATGACGTGACACTGATCGGAACGCCCGCCCAGCCCCACCCGTAACCCGTATACATCCTTCCACCACAGTGCGGGACGGTTCATCTTGGCGTAACACACGCGACTTCTTCGTCACGACGGTGAAACACCGTGCGGCATCGTAGGAAACCCGGCTGAGCCAACCTCATGGCGAAAACCGGCCCACTTTGCACCGCCCGCACGGGCCGTTCGGATGACGAGGAGACGCCGATGGCACCAGCCATCATCACACTTGCCGCGGATGCGCCCAAACTTGACACCGGAAATACCGCCTTTCTGCTGCTGAGCTCCGCGCTCGTCATGCTGATGACGCCGGGCCTGGCGTTCTTCTACGGCGGCATGGTCCGGGTCAAGAGCACCTTGAACATGCTGATGATGAGTTTTATCAGCCTGGGGATCGTGACCCTGCTGTGGACCGCATACGGTTTCAGCTTCGCGTTCGACGGTGACAACGGCGGATTCCTCGGTGGCACCAGCTGGCTCGGCCTGCGGGACATCGCGCCGGACGCCCTGTGGGGTGCCACCGGGACCCCGGTGTTCGCGTTCGCCGCGTTCCAGCTCATGTTCGCCGTCATCACCCCCGCGCTGATCAGCGGGGCGCTCGCCGACCGGGTCAAGTTCGTCTCCTGGTCGATCTTTATCGCCCTGTGGGTCACCGCGGTGTACTTCCCGGTCGCCCACTGGGTCTGGGGCGGTGGCTGGCTCGGCCAGAAGGGCGTCATCGACTTCGCCGGTGGTACCGCGGTGCACATCAACGCCGGTGCCGCGGCCCTCGGTGTGATCCTGGTGATCGGCAAGCGCAAGGGCTTCAAGCGTGACCCGATGCGTCCGCACGGCATGCCGTGGGTGATGCTCGGTGCCGGCCTGCTGTGGTTCGGCTGGTTCGGCTTCAACGCGGGCTCCGAGGTCACCTCCGACGGTGTGGCCGCGACCGCGTTCATCAACACCCAGATCGCCACCGCCGCGGCCATGATCGGCTGGCTGCTCTACGAGCGGCTGCGGCACGGCTCCTTCACCACCCTGGGCGCCGCGTCCGGCGCGGTGGCCGGCCTGGTCGCCATCACCCCGTCCTGTGCCTCGGTCAGCCCGCTGGGTGCCATCGGTGTCGGCGTCCTCGCCGGCGTCGCCTGCGCCGCGGCGGTCGGCCTGAAGTACAAGTTCGGCTACGACGACTCGCTCGACGTGGTCGGTGTCCACATGGTCGGCGGTATCGTCGGCTCGCTGCTGATCGGCTTCCTGGCCACCGGTGGTGTCGGGCAGGACGTCAAGGGCGTCTTCTACGGCGGGGGCTGGGACCAGCTGGGCAAGCAGGCGATCGGTGTCTTCTCGGTCCTGGGCTACTCGCTGGTCGTCTCCGCCATCCTGGCCAAGGCGATCGACCTGACGATCGGCTTCCGGGTCACCGAAGAGGTCGAGGTCAACGGCATCGACCAGAGCGAGCACGCCGAGACCGCCTACGACTTCTCCGGGGTCGGCAGCGCCGCGAGCTCGGCGGTGCCGGGTGACCTGATCGAGGCTGTCGGGACCAAGAAGGTGGACGCGTGAAACTCATCACCGCCGTCGTCAAGCCGCACCGGCTCGACGAGATCAAGGAAGCCCTGCAGGCGTTCGGGGTGCACGGTCTGACCGTCACCGAGTCCAGCGGCTACGGCAGGCAGCGCGGCCACACCGAGGTCTACCGTGGCGCCGAGTACACCGTCGACCTGGTGCCGAAGATCCGGATCGAGGTCCTCACCGAGGACGCCGACGCGGATCAGCTGATCGAGGTCATCGTCAAGGCCGCCCGAACCGGCAAGATCGGTGACGGCAAGGTGTGGAGCATCCCGGTCGACACGGCCGTCCGGGTCCGCACCGGCGAGCGCGGGCCCGACGCGCTCTGACCGTTGAACATTCCAGCGCTGGAGAACGAGTGACCGAAAGCGTCGAAGCGCAGGACGGCAGTTACGCGGCGGCCCGGCTGCGTCTCCTCACCGAGGAGACGCAGTCCGGGCCGCCGCGCCGCGCCGCCCTGGCCGGCCTCACCGACCAGTGGCTCGCCTCGCTCGCCACCGAAGCCGCCGCGGCCACCGGCACCACCGGCTACGCCCTGATGGCGGTCGGCGGCTACGGCCGCGGCGAGCTGTCCCCCCGCAGCGACCTCGACCTGGTGCTGCTGCACGACTCCCAGAAGTCGGTCGGCGCGCTGGCCGACCGCATCTGGTACCCGGTCTGGGACCTCGGCGTCGCCCTGGACCACTCCGTCCGCACCCCCGCGGAAGCCCGCAAGGCCGCCGCCGAGGACCTCAAGGTGCAACTGGGCCTGCTCGACGCCCGGCACATCGCCGGCGACCCGGCGCTCACCTCCACGCTGCGCAGCGCCGTGCTCACCGAGTGGCGCAACCAGGCCCCCAAACGGCTCCCCGCCCTGCACGAGATGTGCCTGGAGCGCGCGGAGCGCCAAGGTGAGCTCTCCTACCTGCTGGAACCCGACCTCAAGGAGGCCCGCGGCGGTCTGCGGGACGCCACCGCCCTGCGGGCGGTCGCCGCGTCCTGGCTCGCCGACGCCCCCCGTGAGGGCCTTGAGGAGGCCCGTACCCGGCTGCTGGACGCCCGCGACGCCCTCCACCTGGTCACCGGCCGGGCCACCGACCGCCTCTCCCTCCAGGAGCAGGACCAGGTCGCCGACTCCCTCGGCCTGCTCGACGCCGACACACTGCTGCGCGAGGTCTACGAAGCCGGCCGCCGGATCGCCTACGCCTCCGACGTCACCTGGCGCGAGGTGGGCCGGGTGCTGCGCTCCCGCGAAGCCCGCCCGCGCCGCCGCGGCCTGCTCGGCCGCAGCCGCAACCTGCCCGAGGCCACTCCCGAGCGCGTCCCGCTCGCCGACGGCGTCGTGGAGCTGGAGGGCGAGGCGGTCCTCGCGCTGCCCGCCAAGCCCGAGCGTGACCCCGTCCTGGTGCTGCGGGCCGCCGCCGCGGCCGCCCAGGCCGGGCTGCCGCTGTCCATCCACGCGGTACGCCGGCTGGCCGCGACCGCCCGGCCGCTGCCCGTGCCGTGGCCCGCGGAGGCCCGCGAGCAGCTGCTCACCCTGCTCGGCGCCGGCGAGTCCACCGTCCTGGTGTGGGAGGCGCTGGAGGCCGAGGGCCTGATCACCCGGCTGATCCCGGACTGGGAACGGGTCCGCTGCCGCCCGCAGCGCAACGCCGTCCACCGTTTCACCGTCGACCGGCACCTGGTCGAGACCGCCGTGCAGGCCGCCGGGCTCACCCGCCGGGTCGGCCGCCCCGACCTGCTGCTGACCGCCGCGCTCCTGCACGACATGGGCAAGGGCTGGCCCGGCGACCACAGCGAGGCCGGCGAGACCATCGCCCGCGACGTCGCGGTGCGGATCGGCTTCAACAGCGCCGACGTCGACACCCTCGCGCTGCTGGTCCGCCACCACCTGCTGCTCATCGAGACCGCCACCCGGCGTGACCTGGACGACCCCGAGACCGTTCGCATGGTCGCCGAGACCGTACGCGACACCTCCACCCTGGAGCTGCTGGCCGCGCTCACCGAGGCCGACGCGCTCGCCACCGGGCCGGCCGCCTGGAGCACCTGGCGGGCCTCGCTCCTGGCCGACCTGGTGGAGCGGGTGGCCGGAGCGCTCGACACCGGCGCGCTGCCGGACAGCGGCGACAGCCAGCCCACCGCCGAGGAGGAGCGCCTGGCCATCGAGGCCGCCCGCACCGGCGGCCCGGTGCTGGCGCTGCACGCCCACACCGAGCCCGAGGGCGAGGGCGAGGCCCGCGAGCAGGCGCTCGGTGTGGAGCTGCTGCTGGCCGCGCCGGACCGGCCCGGCCTGATCGCCGAGGCGGCCGGCGTCCTTGCGATGCACCGGCTCACCGTCCGCGCCGCCGACCTGCGGGCCTTCGACCCCATCGGTGAGGGACATGTGGCGCTGCTGAGCTGGCGGGTCTCCGCGGAGTACGGCGCGCTGCCCGAGGTGGCACGGCTCCGTACCGACCTGGCCCGCGCCTTCGAGGGCACCTTGGACATCGAGTCCCGGCTGGCCGAACGCGAGGCCGCCTACCCGCGCCGCCGCGGCATCACCCCGCCGCCGCCCCGGGTCTCGGTGGCCCCCGGCAGCACCTCGCAGACCGCCACCGTGCTGGAGGTACGCGCCCACGACGCCCCCGGGCTGCTGCACCGGATCGGCCTGGCCCTGACCGCCGCCGCGGTCACCATCCGCTCGGCCCGCATCTCCACGCTGGGCGCCAACGCGGTCGACGCCTTCTACGTCGTCGGCAAGGACGGCAGCCCGCTGCCGCAGGCCCGGGCGACGGAGGTGGCCCGGCAGGTGGAGGAGGCGCTGCGGTAGGCCGCGGGGGCCTGGTTTCCGCCGGTTCCGGCAGGCGTGGGCTGCTCGGCCGCCGGGGCGGATACCCTGGAAGGCGACTGTGCCCACCCCTGACGACGAGGATCTGCAACCACCGTGTTCGATACCCTCTCCGATCGCCTCGCCAATACTTTCAAGACCCTCCGGGGCAAGGGGCGCTTGTCCGAGGCGGACATCGACGCCACGTCCCGGGACATCCGGATCGCCCTGCTGGAAGCGGACGTCGCCCTGCCGGTGGTCCGGGCCTTCATCGCCAACGTCAAGCAGCGCGCGCTGGGCGCCGAGGTGTCCCGGGCGCTGAACCCCGCGCAGCAGCTGATCAAGATCGTCAACGAGGAACTCGTCACCATCCTCGGCGGCGAGACCCGCCGGCTGCGCTTCGCCAAGCAGCCGCCGACCGTGATCATGCTGGCCGGCCTCCAGGGCGCCGGTAAGACCACGCTGGCCGGCAAGCTCGGACAGTGGCTGCACAAGCAGGGCCACACCCCGCTGCTGGTCGCCTGCGACCTCCAGCGGCCCAACGCGGTCAACCAGCTCTCGGTGGTCGCCGAGCGGGCCGGCGTCGCGGTCTTCGCACCCGAGCCGGGCAACGGCGTCGGCGACCCGGTGAAGGTCGCCCGCGACTCCATCGAGTTCGCCAAGAGCCGCCAGTACGACGTCGTGGTGGTGGACACCGCGGGCCGCCTGGGTGTCGACCAGGAGATGATGCAGCAGGCCGCGGACATCCGTGACGCGGTCCGGCCGGACGAGATCCTCTTCGTGGTCGACGCGATGATCGGCCAGGACGCGGTGAACACCGCCGAGGCGTTCCGGGACGGCGTCGGCTTCGACGGGGTGGTCCTGTCCAAGCTGGACGGCGACGCCCGCGGCGGCGCCGCGCTCTCCATCGCGCACGTCACCGGCAAGCAGATCATGTTCGCCTCCAACGGCGAGAAGCTCGACGACTTCGACGCCTTCCACCCGGACCGGATGGCGTCGCGCATCCTCGGCATGGGCGACGTGCTGTCGCTGATCGAGCGGGCCGAGCAGACCTTCAGCCAGGCCGAGGCCGAGAAGATGGCGGCCAAGCTGGCGAAGGGCCCCAAGGAGTTCACGCTCGACGACTTCCTGGAGCAGATGGAGCAGGTCCGCAAGATGGGCTCGATCTCCAAGCTGCTCGGGATGCTGCCGGGCATGGGCCAGATCAAGGACCAGATCAACAACCTGGACGAGAAGGACGTCGACCGCACCGCGGCGATCATCAAGTCGATGACCCCCGGCGAGCGGGCCGACCCGCACATCATCAACGGCTCGCGCCGGGCCCGGATCGCCCGCGGCTCCGGGGTCGAGGTCAGCGCGGTCAAGGGCCTGGTGGAGCGGTTCTTCGACGCCCGCAAGATGATGTCCCGGATGGCACAGGGCGGCGGCATGCCGGGCATGCCGGGCGTCCCCGGGATGGGCGGCGGTCCCGGCCGGCAGAAGAAGCAGCAGAAGCAGGCCAAGGGCAAGCGCCAGTCGGGCAACCCGATGAAGCGCAAGGCCGAGGCAGCGGCGGCCGCGGCCCGCCGCGAGCAGCAGGCCGAGGAGCCGCAGCAGGGCAGCAACCCGTTCGGCCTGCCGGGCGGCACCGGCGGCAAGGACTTCGAACTGCCCGAGGACTTCAAGAAGTTCATGGGCTGATGCGGGTCTCGATCCGGCCGCCCCACCCGGACGACGCCGCGGCGCTGCGCGAAGCGGTCCTGCGGTCGGTGGCGCACCTCAGCCCGTGGAACCCGGTCGATCCGGACGGGTTCCACGAGCTGATGCGCCGGCAGGGACTGGAGTTGCGCACCTTCCTCATCGTGAACGACGAGGACGGCGGCATCGTCGGCAAGTGCAATGTCGCCAACATCGTCCGCGCCCGCTTCCGCAACGCCTCGCTGGGCTACGACAGTTACCTGCCGTACAACGGCACCGGGCGGATGAGCGAGGGCATGCGGCTGGTCGTGGACCGCTGCTTCACCAGCTACCCGGACGGCCTGGGCCTGCACCGGCTGGAGATCAACGTCCAGCCGGACAACACCCGTTCGCTGGCGATGGCGAAGCGCCTGGGGTTCCGGCACGAAGGCTTCTCACCGCGGATGCTCTTCATCAACGACGCCTGGCGGGACCATGAGCGCTTCGCGCTGACCGCCGAGGAGTGGCCGGGCCTGTCCGCCTAGCCGGCCAGCAGAGCGCTGAACCCGCCGCCGCGGGCAAGCGCTTCCAGTTCCTCCAGCGCGCCCAGCGCCCGGCCGGCCGCCTCGGGGTCGCGGACCGCGAGGCCGCTGCGCGCGAACTCGTCCTCGTCCAGCCGCAGCACGGTGCCGCCGTCCGCGGACCGCCACAGGTCGAGGTCCAGGTCCTCCACGCACACGCCGTCGTCGGTGACCACCGCGGGCCGGGTGATGTCGCAGTACCAGCCCTTGAGCCGGCCGCCCGGGCCCCGGACCTCCTTGACCGCGTACCAGCGGTCGCGCCAGTAGTGCTCGGTGAAGACGTCGCCGGGTTCGAAGCGGACGAAGCCGAAGTCCCGTACCCGCGGCAGCGCCCAGGGGGCGGTGACGCCGATCCGTACGCCGTCGTCGTGGAGTACGGCGGCGGCGTAGCGGACCTTCTGGCGGCCGGCTTTCAGCAGCCGGACGGATGTCGAGGTACCGGGGAGAACACGGTGGGCATGGCGCCACCCTCGCGGAGGCGGTGGGCTCCCGCCACCGGATTCCGGCGGGCCGCGCGGGTCCGGTGGGCCGCGCGGGTCCGGTCAGACCCGGGCTATGAGGTAGCGGAAGACGTTTTCCATCCGGATGGTGCCGCCCGGACGGCGGTAGGGGTGGAGGGCCTCGGCGATCTCCTTGTCCACCTGCTGGCGGTCGGTGGCGTCGATGGCGGCGTCGAAGACGCCGGTGGAGACCAGACCGCGGACGGCGCTCTTCAGGTCGGAGTAGCCGAAGGGGCACGAGACACGGCCGGAGCCGTCCGGCCGCAGACCCGCGGACCGGGCCAGGTCCTCAAGGTCGTCACGGCCGCTGAGGCGGATGTCGTGCAGGCGGGGTCCGCGGGGTTCGGCCAGCCGGGCGGCCATCCGCAACACCCGTGAGGTGGCGCAGCGTTCGGGCGGTCCCCAGCCGGCCAGCACGACGGTGGTGCCGGGCGCGGCGCCGGCCGCCGCGGCGGACAGGGCGGGTTCCAGTCCGGCGGCCGGGGCCGCGGGGTCGAGAGCGGTGATCACGGTGAAGCCGCCGCCGAGCGCGTGGTCGCGCGGGGTGCCGGGCAGCAGTCGGGGGACGGGTTCACGGGAGCACCGCGCGGGATCGGGCAGCAGCCGCTCCCGGGCCACCGCCAGCCGGGTCTCGTCGGTGTCGCAGCCGGTGACGTCCGCCCCTCGGCGGGCCGCCAGCAGCAGGGCCAGACCGGTGCCGCAGTCCAGTCCCAGCAAACGCGTGTACGGGCCGACCTCCAGCCGGTCGTACACCGTCTCGTAGAGCGGAACGAGCATCCGTTCCTGGATCTCCGCCCAGTCTCTCGCCCTGCCCTCCGCACCGGGCCTGGTACCGCGATAGAGCGTAGGTGCCATCGAAGCCCCAATCAGCAGCGTGGTGCGCCTTCCCCCCCGTGGTCCCTGCGTGCCGCACACGTCCCCCGAGAGCCAGACAACTGCGGAATCCAGCCCCCGTCCAGGCCCCAGAAGTACCGTTCTTGCTAATTTTGGCGCACAGTCTCCGCCCGGCCACCGATTCACGCTCCGCGCGCGGGGGGCCGTACCATCGCCTCCATGGCAAAGGCTCCCGTTCTCACGCCCCAGGCGGACGATTTCCCGCGCTGGTACCAGGACCTGATCAACAAGGCCGAGTTGGCCGACAACGGACCGGTGCGCGGCACCATGGTCATCCGGCCTTACGGCTATGGCCTGTGGGAGCGGATGCAGCAGGACATGGACGCGCGGATCAAGTCGGCCGGCGCGCAGAACGCGTACTTCCCGCTCTTCATCCCGCAGTCGTACCTCACCCGCGAGGCGGAGCACGTCGAGGGGTTCGCGCCGGAGCTCGCGGTGGTCACGCACGCCGGTGGCAAGGAGCTGGAGGAGCCGATCGTCGTCCGGCCCACCTCCGAGACGATCATCAACGAGTATTTCTCCAAGTGGGTGCAGAGCTACCGGGACCTGCCGTTGCTGATCAACCAGTGGGCGAACGTGGTCCGCTGGGAGCTGCGGCCGCGGCTCTTCCTGCGCACCACCGAGTTCCTCTGGCAGGAGGGGCACACCGCGCACGCCACGTACGAGGACGCGCGCGACTACGCCGCCCGGATCCAGCGCGACGTCTACGCCGACTTCATGGAGAACGTCCTGGCGATGGACGTGGTGCTGGGCCGCAAGACGCCCAAGGAGCGGTTCGCCGGCGCCATCAACACCCTTACGCTGGAGGGGATGATGGGTGACGGCAAGGCGCTGCAGCTGGGCACCAGCCACGAACTGGGCCAGAACTTCGCCAAGGCGTTCCACACCCAGTACCTGTCGAAGGACGGCGCCCAGGAGTACGTCTGGCAGACGTCCTGGGGCAGCACCACCCGGATGATCGGCGCCCTGGTGATGATGCACGGCGACGACAACGGGCTGCGGGTGCCGCCGCAGTTGGCGCACGTCCAGGTCGTGGTGCTGGCGATCAAGGAGGACGACGCGGTCCTCGCCAAGGTGCGCGAACTGGGCGAGCAGCTGGCGGCGGCCGGCATCAAGGTCGTGGTGGACGACCGCACCGACACCCCGTTCGGCCGCCGCGCGGTGGACTGGGAGCTCAAGGGCGTACCGGTCAGGGTCGAGATCGGCCCGCGCGACCTGGAGGCGGGCACCGCGATGCTGGCCCGCCGGATCCCCGGCGGCAAGACGCCGGTCGCCATCGACAGCCTGGTCTCGCTGCTGCCCACGGTGCTCCAGGAGGACCAGGCGACGCTGCTGCGGGAGTCCCGCGAGCGCCGTACGTCCCGAACCGTGGACGTCGCCACCATCGGCGAGGCGGCCGAGGCGGCGGCCACCGGCTGGGCCCGTATCCCGTGGGCCGACCTGGGACCCGAAGGCGAGGCGAAACTCGCCGAGCAGGGCGTTTCGGTGCGCTGCCTGGTCGCCGAGGACGGCTCCGTGCCGCTCACCGACGACGCCCCCGGCACGATCGCGATCGTGGCAAGGGCTTACTGAGCCCCACCGGCGCGTCCGCTGATCGGACAGCGGTGTGCGGATTACGTCGAACGTCCGCTCTTGGGGCGGGTGCACAGGTTTCCCGGTGTTGGCCGGGCTCCTCCGCACCCGCCCTGCGTCATGCCCATCAAGGCGCATCCTCCGGAACTGACCGATCAGTGCAAATTAATTGCCCTAGCCCCAAATCGGAACACCGGCGGCACCCGGCTCGTTGTCACGTCGTGAGCACGACACCACCTGTTCTGGCCGCCGAGCTGGCAGTCGCGTGGGCCGACATTCAACGGCACCACCCCGAGCTGCCCGATCTGGCCGCGCCCGAGTCCCTCATCGGCGAGTCCTCGTCCGCCTGCGGTAACGAGCTCTCCTTCGAAAGGCTGCTGCACGAGGCCGTGCACGGTATCGCCGCTTCCCGCGGCATCCGTGACACCTCGCGCGCCGGCCGCTACCACAACCGACGATTCCTCGCGATCGCCGACGAGCTGGGCCTCGACCATGCCGAGGAGCCCCATCCCAGCAGCGGCTTCTCGCTCGTGGTGATGCGCCCGGACACCCGTAAGCGCTACCGGACCACCATCGAGCGGCTCCAGCGCGCCCTCAAGGCGCACACCGTCGCCACCACCGAGGACACCGCACGCTCCTTCCGCGGACCTGCCGCCCGGCACGGCTCCTCGGGCGGCGGCGTACGGGTCAAGGCCGTCTGCGACTGCGGGCGGAACGTCCGCGTGGTGCCGTCGGTTCTGGCCCAGGCGCCGATCATGTGCGGGGCGTGCGGCCAGCCGTTCCGGATTCCGGAGGTCGTCGGGGTCGGCTGAGCGCGTGACCCGGGCCGGGGGGAGCGGCCTGGTTCGTCGGCTTCGGCCGAGTGTGGCAGAATGTTCAGCTGAGTACTCGACAGCCGTGCAGGAACCCTCTCTCCTTCGGCTGACGCGTCCATCGGGCGCAAAAGACTCCCACAACCCCACGTGGCTGTCCGCTGTGCCCAAACACGTCAATTCCAGGAGAACCCACTCCCGTGGCAGTCAAGATCAAGCTGAAGCGTCTGGGCAAGATCCGTTCGCCTCACTACCGCATCGTCGTCGCCGACTCCCGTACCCGCCGTGACGGCCGGGCCATCGAGGAGATCGGCCTGTACCACCCGGTGCAGAACCCGTCGCGCATCGAGGTCGACTCGGACCGCGCGCAGTACTGGCTCTCCGTCGGCGCCCAGCCGACCGAGCCGGTGCTCGCCATCCTCAAGCTGACCGGCGACTGGCAGAAGTACAAGGGCGAGCCGGCCCCCGCGCCGCTGCTCGTCGCCGAGCCGAAGGCCGACAAGCGGGTCCTGTTCGAGGCCGCCGCCAAGGACACCGCGGACGAGCCGAAGGGTGAGGCGATCACCCCCAAGGCGAAGAAGTCCGACAAGGCCGACAAGAAGGCCGATGACGTCGAGGCCACTGCCCCGGCCGAGTCCACCGAGGCCTGAGGATGCTCGAGGAGGCTCTTGAGCACCTCGTGAAAGGCATCGTCGACAACCCCGACGATGTGCAGGTCGACATGCGCACGCAGCGGCGCGGCAGCGTGCTGGAGGTCCGGGTGCACCCCGAGGACCTCGGCAAGGTGATCGGCCGCAACGGCCGTACCGCCCGCGCGCTGCGCACTGTCGTGGGCGCGCTGGGTGGACGCGGAGTCCGCGTCGACCTGGTCGATGTCGACCAGGTGCGCTGACAGCGGATCGTTTGCACCCGTACCGGGCCGGAGGCGGAAGCCTCCGGCCCGGTCGGTTTTGTTCAGGCAGGACCAGGCAGGAGTTGAACGGAACGTGCAGCTGGTAGTCGGCAGGATCGGCCGCGCCCACGGCATCAAGGGTGAGGTCAGTGTCGAGGTGCGCACCGACGAGCCGGAACTGCGGCTGGCACCCGGCGCCGTACTGGCCACCGACCCGGCCGCGGTGGGGCCGCTGACCATCGCCACCGGGCGGGTGCACAGCAGCAAACTGATGCTCCGCTTCGAGGGCGTCACCGACCGCAACGGCGCCGAGGCACTGCGGAACACCCTCCTCATCGCCGAGGTCGACCCGGCCCAGACGCCGGAGGACCCCGAGGAGTTCTACGACCACCAGCTGATCGACCTGGACGTCGTCACGGTCGACGGCCGCGAGGTCGGCAGGATCTCCGAGATCTCCCATCTGCCGTACCAGGACCTGCTGGTGGTGGCACGGCCGGACGGCGGCGAGGTGCTGATCCCGTTCGTCGCGGAGATCGTGCCGGAGATCGACCTGGAGGAGCAGCGGGCGGTGATCGACCCGCCGGCCGGGCTGCTGGACGAAATTGGCGGCCCGGGCGAGGGGAGCGGTGACGCCTGAGATGCGCATCGACGTCGTCACGATCTTCCCCGAGTACCTGGAACCGCTGAACGTCTCGCTGGTCGGCAAGGCGCGGGCCGCCGGCCGCCTCGATGTCCGCGTGCACGACCTGCGCGGCTGGGCGCACGACCGGCACAACACCGTGGACGACACCCCGTACGGCGGCGGCCCCGGCATGGTGATGATGACCGGACCCTGGGGCGAGGCGCTCGACCAGACCCTCGCCGACGGCTACGAGGCCGGCGCCGCCCGGCCGGCGCTGGTCGTCCCGACCCCCAGCGGACGGCCGTTCACCCAGCAACTGGCCGCCGAACTCTCCGCCCGCCCCTGGCTGATCTTCACACCGGCCCGCTATGAGGGCATCGACTCCCGGCTCACCGCCGAGTACGCCACCCGGCTGCCGGTCTACGAGGTCTCCATCGGCGACTACGTCCTGGCCGGCGGCGAGGCAGCGGTGCTGGTGATCACCGAAGCGGTCGCCCGGCTGCTGCCCGGCGTCCTCGGCAACGCCCAGTCGCACGCGGACGACTCCTTCGCACCCGGCAGCATGGCGAACCTGCTGGAGGGCCCGGTCTACACCAAGCCGCCCGCCTGGCGCGGCCGGGGCATCCCTGAGGTGCTGCTCAGCGGCCACCACGGGAAGATCGCCCGCTGGCGGCGCGACGAGGCGTTCCGCCGCACCGTCGCCAACCGGCCCGATCTGATCGCGGCGGCCGACCCCGCCGCCTTCGACAAGAAGGACCGGGAGATGCTCAGCATCCTCGGCTGGCAGCCCGGTCCCGACGGCCGATTTGGGCCGAACCCCGACGCCGTGGAAGAATGAGCGGCTGTTGCCCATCCGGCGCGCGCCCCTGCCACAGGGGGAACGACGCCGCCGGGGACCGGCAGCCACCTCACACACTCGGACAGTGCCGATCCGCCTGCCGGCGGGCCGGCGTTCCGCCGATGACCTGTGGCATCGGCGAGGAAGCAGAAACAGCATGACCAACCTGATCGAAGGCCTCAACAGCGCCTCGCTGCGCGACGACGTCCCGGCGTTCCGCCCCGGCGACACGATCAACGTCC
The DNA here is from genome assembly GCF_036227265.1 of Streptomyces sp. NBC_01476. Taxonomy (NCBI): domain Bacteria; kingdom Bacillati; phylum Actinomycetota; class Actinomycetes; order Kitasatosporales; family Streptomycetaceae; genus Streptomyces; species Streptomyces sp. NBC_01476. The sequence continues at coordinate 6,058,989 of NZ_CP109446.1, forward strand.
ACGTCCGCGTCATCGAGGGCAACCGCTCCCGTGTGCAGCAGTTCAAGGGCGTTGTCATCCGCCGCCAGGGCGCGGGCGTCAGCGAGACCTTCACGGTCCGCAAGGTCAGCTTCTCGGTCGGCGTGGAGCGCACCTTCCCGGTGCACACCCCGATCGTGGAGAAGATCGAGGTCGTGACCCGCGGTGACGTCCGCCGCGCCAAGCTGTACTACCTCCGTGAGCTGCGCGGCAAGGCCGCGAAGATCAAGGAGAAGCGCGACAACTGATCGTCCGCCGGCTGTCCCGGCCGGTCCGTCCCGCGGACCGGCCGCCGACCGGGCCCGTCCGTTTCCCCGGACCGGCCGGATAAGCTCTGGCCTCGATGAACAACGAAGCAGTCGTTCCGGAACGCGACCGTTCCCCCGCCGCCGACGAGGCGGACCCAGGGGAGCGGTCGCGTTCCGTTGCGTTCGCCCACTGGTGGGCGCAGTGGCGGCGTACGGTGCTCCTCGCGGCCGGCTGCATCGCCGCACTGCTGCTCGTCAGCCACTACGTGGTGGAGCCCTTCCAGGTGCCGAGCACGTCGATGGAGGGGACCCTGCGGGTGGGCGACCGGGTGCTGGTGAACAAGCTGGCCTACCGTTTCGGCGACACCCCCCGACGGGGGGATGTGATCGTGTTCGACGGGGAAGGATCGTTCCGGCAGACCGGTGGCACGGATTATGTGAAGCGGGTGATCGGAGTCGGCGGCGACCGGGTGACCTGCTGCGACGTACGGGGGCGTATCACCGTCAACGGCAGGGCGCTGGACGAGGGGTATCTGCTGCCCGGGGACGCACCCTCCCGGGTACCGTTCGACATCGAGGTGCCGGAGGGAAGGCTGTGGGTGATGGGCGACCACCGGGACGACTCCAGCGACTCCCGTGACCACCTCGGCGACCCGGGCGGCGGCACGGTGCCGGTGGGCCGGGTGATCGGCCGGGCGGAGTGGATCGGCTGGCCGGTGGGCCACTGGACGAAGCTGAACCGGCCGGCCACATTCGCCGCGGTGCCCGCCTCCCCGGCCGGCCGGCATGGGTAACCGCGGGAAGCCGCGCTCCGGACACGAACGCGTGGCGACGGGCGCCCCGCTGCCCGGTGCGAGTGTGCCCGGCGCGCCGCCGCTGCTGACCGGCAGCACCCGGATCGAACGGCGCAAACTGGCCCGCAAGGTCCGGCGCAAGCGCCGCCGTTCGCTGATCAAGGAAGTGCCGCTGCTGGTCATGGTGGCACTGCTGATCGCACTGGTGCTCAAGACCTTCCTGCTCCAGGCGTTCGTGATCCCCTCCGGGTCGATGGAGCAGACCATCCAGATCGGCGACCGGGTGCTGGTCGACAAGCTCACCCCGTGGTTCGGCGCCAAGCCGCAGCGCGGTGACGTGGTGGTCTTCCAGGACCCCGGCCACTGGCTCAGCGGGGAGCCCAAGCCGAAGCCGGACCCGGTGGTGGTCAAGCAGGTGAAGGAGTTCCTCACCTTCATCGGGCTGCTGCCGGCCTCCGGGGAGCAGGATCTGATCAAGCGGGTCATCGGGGTCGGCGGCGACACCGTGCAGTGCTGCGACAAGGGCGGCCACCTGCTGGTGAACGGCAAGCCTCTGGACGAGCCGTATCTGTATCCCGGCAATCCACCCTCAATGATGAATTTCACGGTGCACGTACCGCAGGGCAGACTGTGGGTGATGGGCGACCACCGGTCGGACTCGGCCGACTCGCGGTACCACACCGACCAGCCCGGTGGTGGCACGATTCCGGAGAAACTGGTGGTCGGCAGGGCTTTTGTGATCGCCTGGCCGGTCGGTCACTGGGCGCGGCTGAAGGATCCGGGGACCTTCTCCTCGGTGCCCGACCCCCCGGTGGCGAGCACGGCGAGCACAGCTGTGCCCACTAGGGTGGGCTCCGCCAACAATGGTCAAAGGACGAACCAGCTACCGACTCCTGCGGAACTCCCGCTCGTTATGGGAGTGGTGGGTCTGCGCCTGAAGTGGGGCAGACGGAAGTCTGGAGTGAGGAGTGGACGTGGGGGACCTCGTGGTCGGCGCACGGTCAGGACCCGGCGAGCCCGAAAAGGGAGATGCCGAGGTACCCCCGGTGCCCCAGGCTCCTCCGCCGTCCCCGGTGCCGCCGCCGTCCATGCCGCCGTCCGACGCGGCACCGGGCCAGGCGTCGTCCGAACAGGCGTCGGACCCCATGTCCGGTCATGCGTCCGGTCACGCGTCCGGGTCCTCGCAGGATCCGTCCGACGTGGTGGACCTGGGCGGTCCTGGCGGCCCCGGCGACCCGGCCGGTGGCACGGGTGACGGCTCGCCGTCCCCGGGGCAGGGCGGCAAGCAGCGTTCCTTCTGGAAGGAACTCCCACTGCTGGTCGTCATCGCCCTGGTGCTGGCGCTCATCATCAAGACCTTCCTGGTCCAGGCGTTCTCCATCCCCTCGGACTCGATGCAGAACACCCTCCAGCCGGGCGACCGGGTGCTGGTGGACAAGCTCACCCCGTGGTTCGGCTCCGACCCGAGCCGCGGTGAGGTCGTGGTCTTCCACGACCCGGGCGGCTGGCTGCCGGAGAACCCGCCGGCCAGCAGCAACCCGCTGGTCAGGGGGCTGCAGACGGGCCTGAGCTTTGTCGGCCTGATGCCGTCGGCCGATGAGAAGGACCTGATCAAGCGGGTCATCGGGGTCGGCGGCGACACCGTCGAGTGCTCGGGCACCGGCCCGGTGAAGGTCAACGGCAAGGCGCTCGTCGAGCCGTACGTCCACCCCGGCAGCACCCCGTGCACCCCGGAGTACCCGTTCAAGGTCACCGTGCCGCAGGGCCGGATCTGGGTGATGGGCGACAACCGCCAGGACTCGCTGGACTCCCGCTTCCACATGAACACCCCGGGTGGCGGCACCGTCTCCGACAACAAGGTGGTGGGCCGCGCGATCGTGGTGGCCTGGCCGGTCAACCGCTGGGACGCGCTCTCCATCCCGTCGACCTTCTCGCAGCCCGGGATCAGCGCGATGGGCGTCGCGGCCCCCACGGCCGCCGGTCTGGCGGGCGCGGTGCCCCTGGTGCTGCTGCGCCGGCGGCGGCTGTTGGCACGGGAGAGCCGCCGTGAGGGCTGACCCCGGGCGTACCGCCCGGTAGGGTGCCGGTCCATGAGCAGCTCCACGAGCACCGTCAGCGGTGCGATACGCAGGGACGGCGGCGCCGGCACCGGCCGGCGCGGCCGCACCCTCTCCGGGCTGGTGATCGCCCTCGGCTGTGTGCTGTTCCTCGGCGGTTTCGCCTGGGCGGCGGTGGTCTACCGGCCGTACACCGTGCCGACCGACTCGATGAAGCCCACGGTGAGCCCGGGTGACAAGGTGCTCGCCCAGCACATCTCGGGGGACCAGGTGCGCCGCGGCGACGTGGTGGTCTTCCAGGACAAGCTCTGGGGCGACATGCCCGAGGTCAAGCGGGTGGTCGGGGTCGGCGGCGACGTGGTCTCCTGCTGTGACAAGCAGGGCAGGCTGCTGGTCAACGGCAAGCCGGTGACGGAGGACTACCTGGCCGCGCGTGGGCCAGCCTCGCTGGAGGCGTTCAGGTCGACGGTGCCCCAGGGGAAGATCTTCCTGCTGGGTGACAACCGGAACGTCTCGCAGGACTCCCGGGTGCACCTGGAGGACGCGCAGCAGGGTGCCGTCCCGGCGGACGACGTCAAGGCGCGGGTCGCGGCCACCGCCTGGCCGGCCGGCCGGATGGGGATGCTGCCGCGGACCTCGGCCTTCGACGGGCTGCCGGGCGGTGACGGGCAGTCGTCGCCGGGGCCGCTGGAGTGGCTGGTGTACGCGGTGATCGTGGGCGCCGTGCTGATACTGGGCGGGGCGGCGTACGAGCCGCTGGCGAAGCTGGCGCGACGGCGGTGAGCTCGCCGGTGGACTCCGTCGAGGGGCGCCGGCGGGTGGCCAGGGTGCTGCTGCTCGATCCGGCGGACCGGGTGCTGCTGATGAACGGCTTCGACCCGGCGGACCCCGCGGCGACCTGGTGGTTCACCCCGGGCGGCGGGGTGGAGGGCGCGGAGAGCCTGGAGGAGGCGGCGCTGCGGGAGGTCGCCGAGGAGACCGGCATCGCGGCCGTCCGGCTGGGCCCTCCGCTCTGGCGGCGCCAGGCCTCCTTCCGCTTCGACGGCCGCCACTGGGAGCAGGACGAGTGGTACTTCCTGGGCCGGACCGAGACCCTGGAGGTGGACACCAGCGGGCATACCGATCTCGAACGCCGCAGCGTGACGGGGTTGCGGTGGTGGACGTGCGAGGAACTTCTGCGCACTCGTGAGACGGTGTATCCGATCAGACTCGCCGAGCTGCTGCGTACGCTGCTCGACGAAGGCCCCCCGCTGTCCCCGATCCCCCTGGGGACGGAGCGAGACTGACGCACAATGGGGGCACGAACGGCTGAAGGGGAACTGCCATGAGCGCCGAGGACCTCGAAAAATACGAAACCGAGATGGAGCTGAAGCTCTACCGGGAGTACCGGGATGTCGTCGGCCTGTTCAAGTATGTGATCGAGACCGAGCGGCGGTTCTACCTCACCAATGACTACGAGATGCAGGTGCACTCGGTCCAGGGTGAGGTCTTCTTCGAGGTCTCGATGGCTGACGCGTGGGTGTGGGACATGTACCGGCCGGCTCGCTTCGTGAAGCAGGTGCGGGTGCTCACATTCAAGGACGTGAACATCGAGGAGCTGAACAAGGCGGATCTGGATCTGCCGCAGGACGAGGCGGGGTTCAACGGCTGAGCGGGGCCGGGGGCAGCAGCTGGGCGAGGCCGGGTTCGACGGCTGAGCGGCGGCGGGTTCGACGGCTGAGCGGCGGCGGGTTCGACGGCTGAGCGGCGGGGGGCGGCGGGCCCCGGAGTCGTCCAGCGGTGGTCCCCGAGTTATCCCCAGGTTCGGCTTCAAGATCATCTCGGGTGGGGCCATCTCTGTCACAGTGAGTGACGGAGGTGGTACGCATGAACGCACGAGGTGCGCTGGGGCGGTACGGCGAGGACGTGGCGGCCCGCACATTGAAGGACGCCGGGCTGACCGTGCTCGACCGGAACTGGCGGTGCGGGCGGCGCGGTGAGATCGACATCCTGGCGTCCGAAGGGGACGCGCTGGTCGTCTGCGAGGTCAAGACCCGGCGCGAGGGCGCCTTCGAACACCCCATGGCCGCCCTCACCCCCCGGAAACTGGCCCGGCTCCGCTCGCTGGCCGAACGGTGGACCGCCGAGCACGGCGGCGCACCGCCGGGCGGCGTGCGGATCGACGTGGTCGGCGTGGTCCTGCCGGTCCGCGGGGCGGCCCGCATCGAGCATGTGCGGGGGGTGGCGTGATGGGCTTCGCCCGTACGTGCTCGGTCGCGCTGCTCGGCGTCGAGGGGGTGGTGGTCGAGGTCCAGGCCGACCTCGAACCAGGAGTCGCCGCCTTCGCGCTGGTCGGCCTGCCCGACAAGAGCCTCACCGAGAGCCGCGACCGGGTGCGCGCCGCGATCGTCAACAGCGGGGAGACCTGGCCGCAGAAGAAGCTCACCGTCGGACTCAGCCCCGCCTCGGTGCCCAAAGGCGGTTCGGGTTTCGATCTCGCTGTCGCCTGCGCGGTGCTCGCCGCCAACGACCGGATCGCGCCGAAGTCCATCGCCGATCTGATGATGATCGGCGAGCTGGGCCTGGACGGGCGGGTCCGCCCGGTGCGCGGGGTGCTGCCCGCGGTGCTCGCCGCCGCCGATGCCGGATACCGGCATGTGGTGGTGCCCGAGCGGACCACCGCCGAGGCGTCCCTGGTGCCCGGCGTCGCGGTGCTCGGCGTCCGCAGCCTGCGCCAGCTGGTCGCGGTGCTCAATGACGAGACGGTGCCGGAGGAGGACGAGGACGGCGCCGACGCGGACGGGCGGCCCGACCCGATGCTGGCCGGGCTGACCGTGCCGGGCGGCGGAGTCGGGACGGGGCTCTCCGCCACCTTCGGGGGTGTCGGTGCCGGTGGCCAGGCGGCTGCCGGAGCCGGGTACGGCCCCGACCGGCCCGACCTCGCCGCGGTGGCAGGCCAGCAGGTGGCCCGGCTGGCGTTGGAGGTCGCGGCGGCGGGCGGTCACCACCTCTACCTCAAGGGGCCACCGGGTGCCGGCAAGACGATGCTCGCCGAGCGGCTGCCCGGCATCCTGCCGCCGCTCACCCGCCAGGAGTCGCTGGAGGTCACCGCCGTCCACTCGGTGGCCGGGATCCTGCCCCCGGGCCGCCCGCTGGTGGACTCCGCCCCGTACTGCGCGCCGCACCACTCGGCCACGATGCCGTCGCTCGTCGGCGGCGGAAGCGGACTGCCGAGGCCGGGAGCGGTCTCCCTGGCACATCGTGGAGTGCTCTTTCTCGATGAGGCACCGGAGTTCAGCGGGCAGGCGCTGGACGCGCTGCGGCAGCCGCTGGAGGCCGGGCATGTGGTGGTGGCCCGGGCAGCGGGGGTGATGCGGCTGCCGGCCCGGTTCATGCTGGTGCTCGCGGCGAATCCGTGCCCCTGCGGCCGGTACTCGATGCTCGGCGGGGGCTGCGACTGCTCGCCGAGCGCGGTCCGCCGCTATCAGTCCCGGCTCTCCGGGCCGCTGCTCGACCGGCTGGATCTGCGGGTGGAGGTCGAGGCGGTCAGCCGCAGCGATCTGATCGGGCACGGCACGGGGGAGTCCTCCGCGGTGGTGGCCGCGCGGGTGCGGGAGGCCAGGGCCCGCGCCGAGGCCCGGTACACCGGGACCCGCTGGCGGACCAACAGCGAGGTGCCCGGGCATGAGCTGCGCACCCGGTGGCATGTGGCGCCAGGCGCCCTGCACGCGGCCGAGCGGGACATGGAGCGCGGCCTGCTCACCGCCCGCGGTCTGGACCGCGTGCTCCGGGTCGCCTGGACACTCGCCGACCTGGCCGCCCACCCCCGCCCGGACGCCGGTGACGTCCTCAAGGCGCTGCAGCTCCGCACCGGCTTCAACCGGGGCGCGGTGCTGGCGGGGAGCCCGTGATGGGGCGCGGCCGGCCGCCCGGGGTGTCCGAAGCGGTGGCGGCGGAGCTCCGGCGGCTCTATGAACCGCGCGGCACCGCGCGAGGAGGGCAGGGAGAGCGAGGAGGGCAGGGAGAGCGAGGAGAGCCGGGGGATCTGGCGTACGCGGTGCCGTGGGAGGAGCGGGTGGCGCGGGTGGCGCTGACCCGGGTCGCCGAACCGGGGGACGAGGTGATGGGCCAAGCGCTGCTGGACCACGGGGCGGGCGGGGCGTTACGGGCCGCGCGGGACGGGGTGCGGCTGCCACGGGCCGGGCCTGAGCGCACCGAGAGCTACGCCCTCAAGGCGGCCAGGGCGGACCCGCTGGCCGATCTGGCGGCGGCCGGCCGCGCGGGCGCCCGTTTCCTCTGCCCGGGGGACGGCGACTGGCCCGGGCAACTGGACGACCTCGGCGTGCAGCGGCCCTTCGGGCTGTGGGTGCGCGGCGGGCCCTCGCTGCGGCTGTGGGCGCTGCGGTCGGTCGCGGTGGTGGGGGCCAGGGCCTGTACGGACTACGGCGCCCATATGGCCGCCCGGCTCGGCGCGGGCCTTGCCTCCGCGGGCTGGGCGGTGGTGTCGGGCGCCGCCTACGGGATCGACGCCGTGGTGCACGCCGGGGCCCTCAAGGCGGGCGGCGCGACCATCGGGGTGGTGGCCAGCGGGGTCGACGTGCCCTATCCGCCGGGGAATGCCCGGCTGATCGGGGAGATCGCCGAACACGGGCTGCTGATCGGTGAGTTGCCGCCGGGCGACCACCCGACCCGGAGCCGTTTCGTGCTGCGGAACCGGGTGATCGCCGCCCTCACCCGGGGCACCGTGGTGGTGGAGGCGCGGTATCGCAGCGGCTCACTGATCACCGCCCGCAGGGCCGCCGCGCTCGGCCAGGTCACCATGGGGGTTCCCGGGCCGTGCACCAGCGGCCTCTCGGAGGGCGTGCACGAACTGCTCCGCGGGGACGCGCTGGTGGTCACCGACGCGGCCGAAGTCGTGGAACTGGTCGGGGAGATCGGCGCCGACCTCGCCCCGGCCCGGCGCGGTCCGCTGCTGCCGCGTGACCGTCTGGGCGCCGCTGCCGCCCGGGTGCTGGAGGCGCTGCCCGGCCGCGGGGACGCCGGTGTCGAGGAGATCGCAGACGCGGCCGGCGCCACGCGGGGGTACGCCCTCGGTCGCCTCTACGAATTGCAGGCCCTTGGTTTCGTCTGCTGCACCGACGGCCGCTGGGCGCTGGTCCGTACCGATGGCGCAGGGCCGCCACGCCGGGGAGGTTGACGCCACAGACACCCCATCAGGTGACAGTGGACAACGTTGACCTGCGGAAACCTCAGGAACGGCGGTGAGCGGTCCGGCGGCCCCGGATGATGGCGCGAAGGTTTGCGCACTCCCGCAGCCTCTGCCCCCGCGCTGGTTCGCCCCTCTCCGGTCCGGCACCCCCGCAGCCGGAGAGGAACGTATCTGCGCATGTCCCATACGGATGCCGTAGCAATGAGCGACACTATGGTCACGCTACGCTCGCGGAGGCTCGATTTTCCGACTACCCCGACAACAACGCCACGGCAGAACGGCTCACAACGACGTATGCCCCAGTACACCCCCGGGTCGCATCGGACGACGGCAACGACCGCCGCCCCCACGGCCACCAGGCCCGCCGCCCCCACCTCGCTCGACGCGCTGTGGCGGACCTACAAGTCCACGGGGGACGCCCGGCTGCGGGAACAGCTGATCCTGCACTACTCGCCACTGGTGAAGTACGTGGCAGGACGGGTCAGCGTGGGGCTGCCGGCCAATGTCGAACAGGCCGACTTCGTCTCCTCCGGGGTCTTCGGACTGATCGACGCCATCGAGAAGTTCGACCCCGAGCGGGCCATCAAGTTCGAGACCTACGCCATCACCCGCATCCGCGGCGCCATGATCGACGAACTGCGGGCGCTGGACTGGATCCCCCGCTCGGTACGGCAGAAGGCCCGGGCCGTCGAGCGCGCCTACGCCACCTTGGAGGCGAAGCTGCGCCGCACCCCCAGCGAGCAGGAGGTCGCCGGCGAGATGGGGGTCGCGCTGGAGGAACTGCACGGGGTTTTCAGCGCGCTCTCGCTGGCCAACGTGGTCGCGCTGGAAGAACTGCTGCACGTCGGCGGCGAGGGCGGCGACCGGCTCAGCCTGGTGGACACCCTGGAGGACACCGGCGCCGACAACCCCGTCGAGGTCGCCGAGGACCGCGAACTGCGCCGGCTGCTCGCCCGGGCGGTGAACACCCTGCCGGAGAGGGAGAAAACCGTCGTCACCCTCTACTACTACGAGGGCCTCACCCTGGCCGAGATCGGCCAGGTCCTCGGGGTGACCGAGAGCCGGGTCAGCCAGATCCACACCAAGTCGGTATTGCAACTGCGGGCAAAGCTGGCCGATGTGGGGCGCTGAGGTCCGGGGGGACTGTCTACAGTGGAGCAATGCCCAGGATTCGAGCGGCCTCGGTGGCCGAACACCGGACGATGCAGCGCCGCGCCCTGCTGGACGCCGCTCGCACGCTGCTCTCCGAGGGCGGCACGGATGCCCTGACCTTCCCCGCCCTCGCCGAGCGCACCGGCCTGGCGCGCTCCTCGGTCTATGAGTACTTCCGCTCCCGCGGCGCCGTCGTCGAGGAACTGTGCGCGGTCGACTTCCCGGTCTGGGCCGCCGAGGTCGAGGCGGCGATGGCGGAAGCCACCACCCCCGAGGCCAAGATCGAGGCGTATGTACGCGCCCAGCTCATCCTGGTCGGCGACCGCAGGCACCGCGCCGTCGTGGCCATCTCGGCCGGCGAACTCGACGCCGGCGCCCGGGAGAAGATCCGCGCCGCCCACGGCGGACTGATCACCATGGTCGTCCAGGCCCTGGGTGCCCTCGGCCACGACGAGCCACGGCTGGTCGCGATGCTGGTCCAGGGTGCCGTGGACGCCGCCGTCCGCCGGATCGAACTCGGCGCCGCGGAGCACTCCGACCGGATCATCGAGGCCGCCGTCACCATGGCCCTGCACGGAGTCTCCCGGGTCTCCCGCCAGGAGCCGGCCGGCGAGTGAGCGGTCCGTACTCCGGCGGCGGCAGCAGCCGGGAGGGTCCGGAGCGGCGCAGCGCGGGGGGAAGCAGGGTGAGCGGGTCCAGATAGACCTCCCCCCGCAGCAGGCCCCAGTGCAGGCAGGGGCCCGGGCAGTGCGGCAGCCCGGAGGCCAGCAGGCCCACCTGTTGTCCGGCGGTCACCCGGGTGCCCCGGGGGACGGTGGCCCGAACGGGTTCATAGGTGGTGCGCAGACCGCCCGGCAGCCCGATCACCACCACCGGGATCCCGCCGACCTCGCCGGTGAAGATCACCTCGCCGGCCGCCGCAGCCCGGACCGGGGTGCCCGGGGCGGCCCATAAGTCCACCCCCCGGTGCCCTGCCGCCCAGGGTGTCGGCGGCGGCTCGAAGGCGCGCAGGATCACCGGCCGCCCCCGTACGCCGGGCCCGGGCACCGGCCAGCAGCGCTCCGCCGTACATCCCCGGGCGGGCGCGGGAGCCGGGAGCGCGCCGCCGAGCGCCGGGGCGGTCGTGAGCAGAGCGGCGGTCAGCAGCGTCAGCAACATCGTCGTGGTGAAGGTCATGCGTTCACGATGACCCAACCGCCCCCGCCCGCGATGATCTTGGTCGCCGGCCTGTGGATAACTCGGGTGTCGCCTGGTGCTCCACCGGTCCCGTACACTTCTTATGGCGATCCGGGTCACCGGATCGACTTCGCACGCCCCGCCACCAACCCCCGTTCACGGGGCGGTGGCCGCGCCCCTCGGTCCCTCGTGGCACGGCGCGCCGGGGCGTCAGGCGCGACCGCCGTCCGGTGGCCGCGATAACCGAGTACCTCAAGGAGTACGGCCATGGCCGTCGTCACGATGCGGGAGCTGCTGGAGAGCGGCGTCCACTTCGGGCACCAGACCCGTCGCTGGAACCCGAAGATGAAGCGCTTCATCTTCACCGAGCGCAACGGCATCTACATCATCGACCTGCTCCAGTCGCTGTCGTACATCGACCGCGCCTACGAGTTCGTCAAGGAGACCGTCGCGCACGGCGGCTCCATCATGTTCGTCGGTACGAAGAAGCAGGCGCAGGAGGCCATCGCCGAGCAGGCGTCCCGCGTCGGCATGCCGTACGTCAACCAGCGCTGGCTGGGCGGCATGCTCACCAACTTCTCGACCGTCTACAAGCGCCTGCAGCGCCTCAAGGAGCTCGAGGAGATCGACTTCGCGGACGTGGCCGCCTCCGGCCTCACCAAGAAGGAACTCCTGGTCCTCTCCCGCGAGAAGGACAAGCTGGAGAAGACCCTCGGCGGCATCCGCGAGATGCAGAAGGTGCCGAGCGCCGTCTGGATCGTGGACACCAAGAAGGAGCACATCGCCGTCGGTGAGGCGCGCAAGCTCCGCATCCCGGTCGTCGCGATCCTCGACACCAACTGCGACCCCGACGAGGTCGACTACAAGATCCCGGGCAACGACGACGCGATCCGCTCCGTCACGCTGCTCACCCGCGTGATCGCCGACGCCGTCGCCGAGGGCCTCATCTCCCGCTCCGGCGCCGCGCTGAACGACAAGAAGGTCGAAGGCGCCGCCGAGCCGCTCGCCGAGTGGGAGCGGGACCTCCTGGAGGGCGAGAAGAAGGCGGACGAGGGCGAGACCCCCGCGGCCGACGCTCCGGCCGCCACCGAGGCGCCCGCTGCCGAGGCTCCGGCCACCGAGGCCTCTGCCACCGAGGCGCCCGCCGCTGCCGAGGCCCCCGCGGCCGACGCTCCGGCCGCCGAGGCAGCCCCGGCCACCGAAGGCGACGCCGAGCAGGCCTGAGCCTTCCGGCACTCGTCCGGCAGCCGGCCACCGCAGCCTGCTGCCGCACCAGAGCACGACGAGAAGCACGCGTGACGACGGCGGGGGCCCACGCCCCCGCCGTTGACCCGTAGATCCACCGACCATTCGGGAAGAGACCAAAACCCATGGCGAACTTCACCGCCGCCGACGTCAAGAAGCTCCGCGAGCTCACCGCCGCGGGCATGATGGACTGCAAGAACGCCCTCAGCGAGGCCGAAGGCGACCTGGACAAGGCCGTCGAGATCCTCCGCGTCAAGGGCCAGAAGGGCGTCACCAAGCGCGAGGGCCGATCGGCCTCCAACGGCGCTGTCGTCTCCCTGATCGCCGCGGACAACTCCGAGGGCGTCCTGGTCGAGCTGAAGTGCGAGACCGACTTCGTCGCCAAGGGCGACAAGTTCATCGCCGTCGCCGACGCCATCGCGCAGCACGCCGCCGCCACCAAGCCGGCCGGCATCGAGGCGCTGCTCTCCTCGGAGATCAAGGACGGCCAGACCGTCCAGGCCTTCGTCGACGAGGCCAACGCCACCCTCGGCGAGAAGATCGTGCTGGACCGCTTCGCGCTGTTCACCGACGGCTACGTCGCCTCCTACCTCCACCGCACCAGCCCGGACCTGCCCCCGCAGGTCGGCGTGCTGGTCGAGCTGGACAAGGCGGACGCGCAGACCGCCAAGGACGTCGCCCAGCACATCGCGGCGTTCGCCCCGACCTACCTGACCCGCGACGACATCTCCCCGGAGCTGATCGAGGCGGAGCGCCGGGTCGCCGAGGCCACCGCCCGCGAGGAGGGCAAGCCCGAGGCTGCCCTGCCGCGGATCATCGAGGGCCGCGTCAACGGCTTCTTCAAGGAGAACGTCGTCCTTGAGCAGTCCTTCGCCAAGGACCCGAAGAAGACCGTCCAGAAGGTGCTCGACGAGGCCGGCGTCACGCTGAAGCGCTTCGCCCGGTTCCGCGTCGGCGTCTGAACACCGCGGCAGACGCCCGGTCCGCCGAGGCGTCTGGCCGACGAATGTCCGACGGCCCCGCTAGGGTCGTACGCGGTCGGCCGCCCGCCGGCCGGCCGCAGATGTGACGAGGAGGCCATTGCCGTCCAGGGAACCCACGCGGACCCGCGGCAATGGCCTCCTTTGTACGTGCACGAGGAGACCCCCATGGACGATGGCGCCGACAAGCCCTCAGCCGACCAGTCCCGAGCAGACAAGCCCCATGACACGGCCGCCGGTCGCCGTACCGGCACCTCCAGCGGTGCTCCGCACCGCCGCTACCTGCTGAAGCTGTCCGGCGAGGCATTCGCCGGAGGAGGGGGCCTCGGCGTCGACCCCGACGTCGTGCACGCCATCGCCCGGGAGATCGCCGCGGTCGTCCGGGAGGGCTACGAGATCGCGCTCGTCGTCGGCGGCGGCAACTTCTTCCGCGGCGCCGAACTCCAGCAGCGCGGCATGGACCGGGCCCGCTCCGACTACATGGGCATGCTCGGCACCGTGATGAACTGCCTCGCCCTCCAGGACTTCCTGGAGAAGGAAGGCATCGAGACCCGCGTGCAGACCGCGATCACGATGGGCCAGGTCGCCGAGCCGTACATCCCGCTGCGCGCCGTCCGGCACCTGGAAAAGGGCCGCGTGGTCATCTTCGGCGCCGGTATGGGCATGCCGTACTTCTCCACCGACACCACCGCCGCCCAGCGGGCCCTGGAGATCGAGGCGTCGGCCATGCTGATGGGCAAGAACGGGGTGGACGGGGTCTACGACTCCGACCCCAAGCTCAATCCGGACGCGGTCAAGTTCGACGCGCTGGAGTACGGCGAGGTCATCGCCCGTGACCTGCGGGTCGCCGACCTCACCGCGATCACCCTCTGCCAGGACAACAAACTGCCGATCCTGGTCTTCGAGCTGCTCGCCGAGGGCAACATCGCACGGGCCGTCAAGGGTGAGAAGATCGGCACGCTGGTCAACGGCCAAGGCACCCGGGCGTGATGGCGGCCCGGACGCCCGACACCGTACCCGCCGCCGGCTTGCCCGGAACGGGGATGGACAACACGCTGCCGGTCGGACACCGTGCAGGAAAGACGCGCGCAGGGGCCCCGACCACAAGGCTCCGCCTTCTGAATACCAGGAGCACATGGTGATTGAAGAGACCCTCCTCGAAGCCGAGGAGAAGATGGAGAAGGCCGTCGTCGTCGCCAAGGACGACTTCGCGGCGATCCGGACGGGCCGTGCGCACCCGGCGATGTTCAACAAGATCGTGGCCGAGTACTACGGCACCATCACCCCGATCAACCAGCTCGCCTCCTTCGCGGTGCCCGAGCCGCGGATGGCGGTGATCACCCCCTTCGACAGCAGCAGCCTGCGCAACATCGAAGAGGCGATCCGCAACTCCGACCTCGGGGTCAACCCGAGCAACGACGGCCGTATCATCCGGGTGGTCTTCCCGCAGCTCACCGAGGAGCGCCGCCGGGACTACATCAAGGTCGCCAAGACCAAGGCCGAGGACGCCAAGATCTCCATCCGCAGCGTCCGCCGCAAGGCCAAGGAGACCCTCGACAAGCTCGTCAAGGACGGCGAGAGCGGCGAGGACGAGGTGCGTCGCGCGGAGAAGGAGCTGGACGACACCACCGCGAAGTACGTCGCGCAGGTGGACGAGCTGCTCAAGCACAAGGAGTCGGAGCTGCTGGAGGTCTGACGACCGCCGGCCGTATCCGTATCCCGGTACGTACGTCCGTACGTGCATCCATCCCTCTGGCCCACGACCGACAACGACGACGCGAGGCGAAGCTCCGTGAACGACTCTTCCTGGGGCGCTTCGCCACGCGCCGGCCACGCGGTGGGAACCCCGTACCCGGCGGGTTCCGCGACGGGGACCGGGGCCAGGAGGAAGACTCCCCTCATGCCGTCACCCCCGCCGTCCGGCGAGCCGCCGCAGCCTGCACCCGAGCCCGCGCCGGCGCCCGCGAAGAAGTCCGCGGGCCGGAACCTGGGCCAGGCGATAGGAGTCGGCCTCGGCCTCGGAGTGGTGGTCCTCGCCGCGCTCTTCGTCGTCAAGGCGGTCTTCGTCGGGGTGGTGGTGGCCGCGGTCGTGGTCGGCGTGTGGGAGCTGACGTCCCGGCTCGCCGAACGCAAGGGCATCCACGCGCCGCTGATCCCGATCGCGGTGGGCGGCGCGGCCATGGTCGTCGCCGGATACGTCCGGGGGGCGGACGGGGCGTGGGTGGCGATGGCGCTCACCGCGCTGGCCGTCCTGGTCTGGCGGATGGCCCAGCCTCCTGAGGACTACCTGCGGGACGTCACCGCGGGCGTCTTCACCGCCTTCTACGTTCCTTTTCTCGCCACCTTCGTGGTGATGATGCTGGCCGCCGACGACGGCCCCCGCCGGGTGCTGACCTTCCTGCTGCTGACGGTGATCTCCGACACCGGTGCCTACGCCGTCGGCTGGCGTTTCGGCAGCCACCGGCTCGCCCCCCGGATCAGCCCCGGCAAGACCCGTGAGGGACTGGCCGGCGCGATGTCCTTCGCGATGATCGCGGGCGCGCTGCTCATGCAGTACCTCGTCGACGACGGTCACTGGTGGCAGGGCATCCTCCTCGGCCTCGCGGCCGCCACCAGCGCGACCCTCGGTGACCTGGGCGAGTCCATGATCAAGCGGGACCTCGGCATCAAGGACATGGGCACGCTTCTGCCGGGCCACGGCGGCATCATGGACCGCCTCGACTCCCTCCTCCCCACCGCCCCCGTGGTCTGGCTCCTCCTCGTCCTCTTCGTCGGCCAGGGCTGACCCCTGAGCCAGGGCTGACCCCCGGACCAGGGTGCCCCCCGGCCCGCCGGCCCCCCGGAGACGACCGTCACGCGGGCTGCCGGGCGGGGGAGGGGTGCGGGTCTGAGACACTGGGAGGCATCATGCCTGTGCCCGGAGAACTGACCTTTGCCGTGCCGCGCGGAGCCAAGAAGCCGCCGCGGCACCTTGCTGACCTTTCGCCCGCGGAGCGGAAGGAGGCGGTGGCCGCGCTCGGGGAGAAGCCGTTCCGGGCGAAGCAGCTGTCCCAGCACTACTTCGCCAGGTACGCGGACGATCCGGCCGCGTGGACGGACATTCCGGCGGCGTCGCGGGCCAAGCTGGCCGGGGATCTGCTGCCCGAGCTGATGAGCGTGGTCCGGCACGCCTCCTGCGACGACGGGGACACCCGCAAGACGCTCTGGCGGCTCTTCGACGGCACGCTCGTCGAGTCGGTCCTGATGCGCTACCCGGACCGCGTCACGATGTGCGTCTCGTCCCAGGCCGGCTGCGGCATGAACTGCCCGTTCTGCGCCACCGGCCAGGCCGGCCTCGACCGGAACCTGTCGACCGCCGAGATCGTCCACCAGATCGTCGCCGGCATGAAGGCGCTCCGCGACGGCGAGGTGCCCGGAGGCCCGGCCCGGCTGTCGAACATCGTCTTCATGGGCATGGGCGAGCCGCTGGCCAACTACAACCGGGTGGTGGGCGCGATCCGCCGCCTCACCGACCCCGAACCCGACGGGCTCGGGCTGTCCCAGCGCGGCATCACGGTCTCCACGGTGGGACTGGTCCCGGCCATGCGCCGGTTCGCCGACGAGGGCTTCAAGTGCCGCCTCGCGGTCTCCCTGCACGCCCCCGACGACGAACTGCGCGACACCCTCGTCCCGGTCAACACCCGCTGGAAGGTCCGCGAGGTACTGGACGCCGCCTGGCACTACTCCGAGGTGTCCGGCCGCCGGATCTCCATCGAGTACGCCCTGATCCGCGACATCAACGACCAGGCGTGGCGGGCCGACCGGCTGGGCAGGCTGCTGAAGAACCACCGGGTGCACGTCAATCTGATCCCGCTCAACCCCACGCCCGGCTCAAAGTGGACCGCCTCCCGGCCCGAGGACGAGCGCGCCTTCGTCGCCGCCCTTGAGGCACACGGGGTGCCCGTGACCGTACGGGACACCCGGGGTCAGGAAATCGACGGAGCCTGCGGGCAGCTCGCCGCGGCCGAACGCTGAAGCACCCCCGCGGGTCGCCGCTGACCTGCGTGTTCCGCCCGGCTGCTATCGTGCACAGGCAAGTCGCCATGACAGACAAATGAACATTCCGACAGGGGAGCGCCTGCGACGGCGCTGAGAGTGCGGCCTCCGAGACCGCAGACCCTCGGACCTGATCCGGGTCATACCGGCGTAGGGAGTCAGCACCATGAAGAGCATCCGTCGGCGTGCCATCGGCGCGCTCGTCCTGGCCACCGCGGGAGCCACCCTGCTGGCCGCGTGCGGCAGCGACTCGGGCGGCAGGAGCAGCGGCGCCGCGGGCAGCACGTCCAAGACCGTCACCCTGGTCAGCCACGACTCCTTCGCCGCGTCGAAGTCCGTGCTCGCGGAGTTCACCAAGGAGACCGGCTACACGGTCAAGGTCCTCCGCGGCGGCGACGCCGGCGCCGCCGTCAACCAGGCGATCCTCACCAAGGACCACCCGCGCGGCGACGTCTTCTTCGGCGTCGACAACACCCTGCTCTCCCGGGCCCTGTCCAACGGCCTCTTCGACCCGTACACCGCCAAGGACCTCGGCCAGATCCCCCCCGACGTGCAACTCGACGCCGGCCGGCACCGCGTCACCCCCATCGACTCCGGGGACGTCTGCGTCAACTACGACCGCGCCTACTTCACCGCGCACAAGCTCCAGCCGCCGCAGACCTTCGCCGACCTGGTGAAGCCCGCGTACAAGAACCTGCTGGTCACCGAGAACGTCAGCACCTCCTCGCCCGGCCTCGCCTTCCTGCTCGGCAGCGTCGCGACCTACGGCGACAGCGGAGCCTCGGCGGGGTGGCAGGCGTACTGGAAGCAGCTGAAGAAGAACGGCGTCGAGGTCGTCGACAGCTGGGAGCAGGCGTACAACGAACGCTTCTCCGGCTCGGCGGCCGGCAAGAAGGCCAAGGGCGACCGGCCGCTGGTCGTCTCCTACGCCTCCAGCCCGCCCGCCGAAGTGGTCGGCGTCAGCCCCGAGCCCGCGCAGTCGCCGACCGGGGTGTCCACCGGGACCTGCTTCCGGCAGATCGAGTTCGCCGGGCTGCTGCACGGCGCGAAGAACGTGGCCGGCGGCAAGGCGCTGATCGACTTCATGATCAGCAAGACGTTCCAGGAGGACATGCCGCTGCAGATGTACGTCGACCCGGTGCGCAAGGGCGCCACCGAGCCCGCGGTGTTCACCAAGTACGGCGCGAAGATCGACCACCCGACCACGCTGGCGCCGGAGAAGATCGCCGCCGAGCGGGACAACTGGGTGAAGGCATGGAACTCCATCGTCCTCTGACCACACCGGCCCGCCAGGCCCACGGCGCCCCGGACCCACGGACCCCGGCACCGGCGCAGCCACCGCGGCGCCGGGTCCGCCGCCCGCGCCGCGCCACCGCTGTCCGGCTCGCCCTGATGGCGCTGCCGCTGGCCTTCTTCGCGGTCTTCTTCGCCTACCCGGTCGTCTCCATCGTCGGCCGGGGCCTGCACCAGGGCGGCAGCTGGCAGCTCGGCCGGATCGGGGACGTGCTCGGTGACGGCACGATCCGGCACGTGCTCTGGTTCACCTGCTGGCAGGCCGCCGCCTCCACCGCGCTGACGCTGGTCGTCGCACTGCCCGGCGCGTATGTCTTCGCCCGGCTCGACTTCCCCGGCAAACGGCTGCTGCGGGCGGTCGTCACGGTGCCGTTCGTGCTGCCGACGGTGGTGGCGGGCACCGCCTTCCTGGCCCTGGTCGGACGGAACGGCTTCACCGACCAGCTGCTCGGCTTCCGGCTCGACACCAGCGTCTGGGCGATCCTCATCGCCCATGTCTTCTTCAACTACGCGGTGGTGGTCCGCACCGTCGGCGGCCTGTGGGCACAGCTCGACCCGCGGCAGGAGGAAGCCGCGCGGATGCTCGGCGCCGGGCGGTTCACGGCCTGGCGGCGGGTGACCCTGCCCGCCCTCGGGCCGTCGGTGGCCGCCGCCGCCCTGATGGTCTTCCTGTTCACCTTCACCTCCTTCGGTGTGATCCAGATCCTCGGCGGGCCGACGTACTCCACCCTGGAGGTCGAGATCTACCGGCAGACCGCCGAACTCCTCGACCTGCCGACCGCCGCGGTGCTCACCCTGCTCCAACTCGTCGCGGTGGCCGCGATCCTGGGCGTGCACGCCTGGACGGTACGGCGCCGGGAGGCGACGCTGCGGCTGGTGGACGCGGGCACCACGGCGCACCGGCCGCGCGGCGGCGAACGCGGGCTGCTGGCCGGCGTGCTGGCGGTCATCGCGCTGCTGATCCTGCTGCCGCTCGGCGTCCTGGTCGCCCGCTCGCTGGACGTCCCCGGCGGCTACGGCTTCGGCTACTACCGCGCCCTCACCTCGGCCGACGCCAGCGGCGGCACCTTCCTCGTCGCCCCGCTGCAGACGGTCTGGAACTCGCTGCGGTACGCGGCCGTCGCCACCGTCATCGCGCTGCTGATCGGCGGGCTGGCGGCGACCGCACTGGTACGGAAGGCGGGCCGCGTCCTGCGCGGGTTCGACGCGCTGCTGATGCTGCCGCTGGGCACCTCGGCGGTCACCGTCGGCTTCGGTTTCCTGATCACCCTCGACAAGCCGCCGCTGGACCTGCGGGACTCCTGGCTGCTGGTGCCGCTGGCGCAGGCGCTGGTCGGGGTGCCGTTCGTGGTACGGGTGATGCTGCCGGTGCTGCGGGCGGTGGACGACCGGCTGCGGGAGGCCGCGGCGGTGCTGGGGGCCTCGCCGCCGCGGGTCTGGCGGGAGGTCGAACTGCCCTTCGTCGGGCGGGCGCTGGGCATCGCGGCCGGCTTCGCCTTCGCGGTGTCGCTCGGTGAGTTCGGCGCCACCGTCTTCATCGCGCGCCCCGACAGTCCGACCCTCCCGGTCGCCGTCGCCCGCCTGCTCGGCCGGGCCGGCGCCACCACCTACGGCCAGGCGCTGGCGCTGAGCACCATCTTGATGCTGGTGTGCGCCGCCTCGCTGCTGATCCTGGAGAACCTCAGGACCACCACCGACTCTTCCGGGGAGTTCTAGATGGCGCTGCTGCGACTGGAGGCCGCCACCGTACGGTTCGGGGCGCGCGCCGCGCTCGACGCGGTGGACCTGGAGGTCGACGCGCACGAGATCGTCTGCGTGCTCGGGCCCAGCGGCAGCGGCAAGTCCACCCTGCTGCGGGCGGTCGCCGGGCTGCAGCCACTGGACGGCGGGCGGGTGCTGCTCGACGGCGCCGACCAGAAGGCGGTGCCCGCGCACCGGCGCGGGGTGGGTTTGATGTTCCAGGACCACCAGCTCTTCCCGCAGCGCGACGTCGGCGGCAACGTCGCCTTCGGGCCGCGCATGCACAAGGTCGGCCGTGCGCCGCGCGAGCGCCTGGTGGGCGAACTCCTTGACCTGGTCGGCCTGCCCGGCGCCGCCCACCGCGCCGTCACCACCCTGTCCGGCGGCGAGCAGCAACGCGTCGCGCTGGCCCGGGCGCTCGCCCCCGAACCGCGGCTGCTGATGCTCGACGAACCGCTCGGCCAGCTCGACCGCTCGCTGCGTGAGCGGCTGGTGGTCGAACTGCGGCAGCTCTTCGGCCGGCTGGGCACCACCGTGCTGGCCGTCACGCACGACCAGGGGGAGGCGTTCGCGCTCGCCGACCGGGTGGTGGTGATGCGGGACGGGCACATCGTCCGGTCCGGTACGCCGCGTGAGGTGTGGCTGCGGCCCGGCTCCGAGTTCGTCGCGCGCTTCCTCGGCTTCGAGAACATCACCGACGCCACGGTCCAGGGGACGGTCGCGGTCACCGAGTGGGGCAAACTCCCGGTGCCGGACGGCACCGCGCAAGGCCCGGTGAAGCTGCTGGTACGGCCCACCGGGGTGCTGCTCGGCGCGCCCGGGACCGGTCTGACCTGCGAGGTGGTCGCCCGTACCTTCCGCGGCGGCCATGTCGCCGTGCTGCTGCGACCCGAGCGGGGACCGGCCCTGGAGGCCGAGTGCGGGCTGCGCGAGGCACCGGACGAGGGGGCGCGGGTCGGTGTCTCCTTCGCCGCCGAGGACGTCGTGGTGCTGGGCTGACACCCGGCTGGTACCCGCATCTGGAAGCGGCCCTGACCCGTATCCGGAGGCGCCCCTGGCCAGTACCGGAAGCGCCCCCTTTCCCGTACCGGAAATTGGCCGTCGGCCGGCCGATGAGTTCCGCGGCTCCCGGCCGTCCTGTCTCCCGAAGGCACGGATCACGCCCGCAGGGAGAGAGCACCATGCAGAAGATCACCACATTCCTCTGGTACGACGACCGGGCCGAGGAAGCCGCGGCCCTGTACACCTCGCTCTTCGAGGACTCCCGGATCGTGAGCGTGCAGCGGTACGGGGAGGCGGGACCCGGCACCCCCGGCTCCGTGATGATCGTCGAGTTCGAACTGGCCGGCCAGCGCTTCCTCGCGCTCAACGGCGGGCCCGAGTTCACCTTCAACGAGGCGATGTCGCTCAGCGTCGACTGCGGGAGCCAGGAAGAGGTCGACCGGCTCTGGGAGAAGCTCACCGCCGAAGGCGGCGAGGAGGGCCCCTGCGGATGGCTCAAGGACCGCTTCGGGGTCTCCTGGCAGATCGTGCCGACGCGGCTCGCCGAGCTGGTCGGCGACCCCGATCCGGTCAAGGGGCAGCGGGTGGTGGCCGCGATGCTCGGGATGAGGAAGCTGGAGATCAAGGGGCTGGAGGACGCCTACGGGGCGGCATGAGATCCCGGGGTCCCCGGAGCGTTCGGGGGTTCCGGGGACCCCGGTCAGCACCTCGCGGGCAGCCGCCGGACCGCGGGGCGCTGACGCCGTGCGGAGCCCCCGGCCGCGACGCCGCCGGGACCGGCCGGTCAGACGACGCCGAGGCGGGCCAGTGCGGCCGGCACCTCGGTGACGCTGTCAACCAGCGCGATCCGGCGGGCCATCGGCCGTCCTTCGGCGAGCGCCCGCAGCAAGGGCCACACCGGCAGGTTGGTGGTCCAGTGGGCGCGGTCGACCAGCACCATCGGGGACGGTTCGCCGCGCGACCTGTAGTAGTTCGGGGTCGCCGCGTCGAAGACCTCCTGCACGGTGCCTGCCGCGCCCGGCAGGAAGACGACGCCGGCGCCGGCGCGGGAGAGCAGACCGTCCTCCCGGGTCGCGTTGGCGAAGAACTTCGCGATGCGCGCGGCGAAGGGGTTCGGCGGCTCGTGCCCGTAGAACCAGGTCGGCAGGCCGTACGAGGGGCCGCCGTCCGGCCACCGGTCAAGCACCGCGAAGGCGGCGCCCGCCCAGTCGCCGACCGACGGGCGGAAGGAGGGGGCCCCGGCGAGCACGTCCAGCGCCTTGCCGAGCATCAGGTCGTCGTACGGTGCCGCGTACGCGCCGAAGTTGGCGGCCTCCATCGCGCCCGGGCCGCCGCCGGTCGCCACGGTCAGGCCCTCCCGGGCCAGCGCGCGGCCCAGCCGGGCCGCTCCGGCGTACGCCTCGGTGCCGCGGGCCATGGCATGGCCGCCCATGACGCCGATCACGCGCTTGCCGAGGAGTTCTTCGTCGAGCGCGTCGCCGACCGCGTCGTCGTGGACCGACCGCAGCATCGAGGCGAGTATGTCGGCGCTGGTGGAAGAGCCCCGGAACCAGGCGTACGTCCTGGCGTCAGGTGTGTTGTCGTAGCCGCCGTCCTCCAGCCCGTCGTACAGCTCACCGGGCGCGTAGAGCGTGCCCCGGTACGGGTCGAAGGGCAGGTCGGGCACGGGCGGGAAGACGAGCGCGCCGTTCGCCCGGACGTGCGCGAGGGCCTGCGGCTCCATCGGGCATCCCAGGAACACCGCTTGCGAGGTGTCGGCGACCAGCAGGGCGAAGGTGCGGTCGGTGAGGTCCAGGGCCTGCACCCGGTATCCGGCGAACGACCCGGTGAGGGCGACGTCGTCGAACTCCTCCAGCGTCTCGATCTCCCCTCCGGGTTCGCGCGGGGGAGGCACGGCCCCGGTTTCCGTGCGGCGGGGCGGCAGCTCTGCGGAAGGCATCTCGGCGGGCACGCCTGCACCTTAGCGGCCCTGAGGGCGGCGGCGGGGGCGGAGGTGGGTGCGCGTCGCCGGACCGCGCCGTGGGACGGCCCCCGCCCGGCGGTTCCCCGGGCAGGCCGCCGCCCGGCCTTCCTGACGCGTCAGCGCGTGGCCGGGACGGAGGAGAGGGCCGCGACGAGGATGCTGGTGGGGACCAGGGCGGCGAGCAGCACGGCGCTGCGCAGGGCCACCGCACCGCGCAGCAGGGAAGGCGAGGCGGCGATGTCGCGCAGCGCGCCGGCGGCCTCGGGGCGGGAGTTCTTCGTCTGCCACAGGGCCAGCGCCGAGGTGGCGAGGACGCACAGCGTGATGAGGACGGCCGCGAAGACGGTGACCGGACCGAGCGGGTGGTCGCCGTCGTTCTGGAAGGCGTAGGCGGCGAGCGAGGCCGCCGCGGTGGCGGAGAGCAGGCCGAGCGGGCGGCCGATGGCGCGGGACTCGTGCTGCAGGGCGCGCCCGGCGAGCAGCCGCAGCGCACCGGGGCGGAAGCAGGCCAGGAGCCGGCCGCAGCCGTAGACCAGGCCGGGGCCTGCCAGCATCAAGCCGGCCGTGGCGACGACCCAGCCCGCCACCGCCCCCGGCGGGATGGAGCCGAGGCCGCTGGGCAGCGGCAGCCCGTCCCCCTGGGTGGCGGTCACCTCGACGGCCAGGCCCACCGCGGTGAGCGCGACCCCCCAGGGCAGGCCCCGGGGCGCGTCGTGCGCCGGTGCCTTCTCCGGCCGCAGCCGCAGCGCGGTGGCGCCCGCCGCGGCCGCCGGGACCAGTGCGAGCAGCGTGACCGCACCGGCCAGCGGCAGGGTCCTGCCCGCCGCGAGCAGGCCGGGCCCGACGCCGTCGAAGGGCACGCCGGTCACGTCGCCGCGCAACTGCAGGAAGACCAGCAGCGCGACCACGCTGCCCAGCGCGCAGACCAGCGCGGTGGTCGCCGCCGCCAGCAGCACCCGGCCGGTCCGGCCGAGCCCGGCCGCGGCCAGCCCCGCCTGCGGCCAACCGGCGGGCTGTGAGCGCCCGACCGCCACGGCGAGCTGCACCGTCACCACCACCGGGACCACGCACCACCCGAGCCGCACCACCGCGTCGGAGGCGCCGTGCTGGGGGTGTGCCAGCGCCCAGCCGAGCGAGGAGAGCAGCAGCAGGCCGGTGCCGGCCGCCGCGGCGGCCACCCCCGCCCACCGGCCCAGCGCCGCGGGACGGCTGCCGCGAAGTACCCGCAGACTCAGCACCCGCCCACCACCGCCTCCTGCGCGGTGCGCGGACGTCCGGTCGCCGCCGTGCCGCCGCTCATACCGAGGCCGGAGCGGCGAGGTCGCGGTCCTGGGAGGGCATCGCGGTGTCGGGCCTGCCGTCCACCAGGGTGATGGCGCGGTCGGCGTGCCGGGCGATCTCCGGGTCACTGGTGGCGAGCACCACGGTGATGCCGTGCGAGCGGGCCGCGCTGGTCAGCGTACGCAGCACATGCGCGCGGTCGGCGCGGTGCAGCGTGGCAGTCGGCTCGTCGGCGAAGACCACGTCGGGGCCGGTGACCAGGGCCCGGGCGACCGCGACGCGCTGCCGCTGGGACTGGATCAGGTCGGCCGGCCGGCGGCGGGCGGCCTCACCGATGTCGAGCCGCTCCAGCCACTCCTGGGCCGCCGCCTTCGCCACCCGGTGGCTGTCACCGCGCATCAGCAGCGGCAGCGCGGCATTTTCCCAGGCGGTCAGCTCGGGCAGCAGCTGCGCGCCCGCGCCGATCCAGCCGAACCGGTCCCGGCGCAGCGCCTCGCGGGCGGCCTCCGGCAGGGTGTGCACGGGGGCGCTGTTGAACCACACCTCGCCCTCGTCCGGCACCAGCTGCCCGGACAGGCAGTGCAGCAGAGTGGACTTGCCGGCGCCGCGCGGCCCCACCACCCCCAGGATCTCGCCGGCCCGGACGTTGACCGAGATTCCGAGCAGGGCAGGCGAGCCCTGGTGGGAGTGGCGCAGGGCGCGGGCCCAGAGCACATCGTTGTCGGGCGGGGCCACCATGGCGTTCCTCCGCGGGTCGTTCCCTCGGCGCGTTCGACACGGGCGCCGAACGCACTGCGTCAGTCCAACGCACTGCGTCAAACGAGCCGGGGGAAAGGCAGTCACTCCCGGCACCGTAGGCACGATGCCGGGAGTGACGCGCGCAGGCGCGGGCGGGCGCGGCGGCCGGTTACCCCGTACGGACGCGCGGGCGGGCCTGCGGGGCGGCGGTCAGAGCTTGGTCCACGCCTGGGTGAGGACCTCCCGCAGGATGCCCTCGATGTCGTTGAAGAGCGCCTGGTCGGAGATGAGCGGCGGCGCCAGCTGCACCACCGGGTCGCCGCGGTCGTCGGCCCGGCAGTACAGGCCGTTGTCGAAGAGCGCCTTGGAGAGGAAGCCGTACAGCACCCGCTCGGTCTCCTCGTCGGTGAAGGTCTCCTTCGTCGCCTTGTCCTTCACCAGTTCGATGCCGTAGAAGAAGCCGTTGCCGCGGACGTCGCCGACGATCGGCAGGTCGTGCAGCTTCTTCAGGGTGTCGAAGAAGGCGCCCTCCTGGTCCAGCACGTGCTGGTTGAGGCGCTCGCGCTCGAAGATGTCGAGGTTGGCCAGGGCCACCGCGGCCGACACCGGGTGGCCGCCGAAGGTGTAGCCGTGCAGGAAGGTGGTGCCGCCGCGGTAGAACGGCTCGGCCAGCCGGTCGGAGACGACGCAGGCGCCGATCGGGGAGTAGCCGGAGGTCATGGCCTTGGCGCAGGTGATCATGTCCGGGACGAAGTCGAACTTGTCGCAGGCGAACATGGTGCCGAGCCGCCCGAAGGCGCAGATCACCTCGTCGGAGACGAGCAGCACGTTGTACCGGTCGCAGATCTCGCGGACCCGCTGGAAGTAGCCGGGCGGCGGCGGGAAGCAGCCGCCGGCGTTCTGCACCGGCTCCAGGAAGACCGCGGCGACCGTGTCCGGCCCCTCGAAGATGATCTCCTGCTCGATCTGGTCGGCGGCCCAGCGGCCGAACGCCTCCGGATCGTCGCCGTGGATGGGCGCCCGGTAGATGTTGGTGTTGGGCACCTTGTGCGCGCCGGGCACCAGCGGCTCGAACGGCGCCTTGAGGGCGGGCAGCCCGGTGATGGACAAGGCACCTGCCGGGGTGCCGTGGTAGGCGACGGCCCGGGAGATCACCTTGTACTTCGTGTGGTTGCCGGTCAGCTTGTGATACTGCTTCGCCAGCTTCCACGCCGTCTCGACGGCCTCGCCGCCCCCGGTGGTGAAGAAGACCTTGTTCAGGTCGCCGGGCGCGTAGTGCGCCAGCCGCTCGGCCAGTTCGACGGCCTTGGGGTGGGCGTAGCTCCAGATCGGGAAGAAGGCCAGCTCCTGCGCCTGCTTGGCGGCCGCCTCGGCCAGCTCACGGCGGCCGTGCCCGGCGTTGACCACGAAGAGCCCGGAGAGGCCGTCGATGTACCGCTTGCCGTGGTCGTCGTAGATGTACGTGCCCTCGCCGCGCACGATGGTGGGCACGGGGGCGTTCTCGTACGACGACATGCGGGTGAAGTGCATCCACAGGTGGTCGTACGCGGTCTTCGACAGCTGAGACTGATCCGCGTTCATGGCTATCTGGTTCCCCAGGTGTAGGTCTGCTTCCGGAGCTTGAGGTAGACGAAGCTCTCGGTGGACCGCACGCCGGGCAGCGCGCGGATCCGCTTGTTGATCATCTCCAGCAGGTGGTCGTCGTCCTCGCAGACGATCTCCACCAGGAGGTCGAAGGAGCCCGCGGTGATCACCACGTACTCCACCTCGTCCAGGGCGGCCAGCGACTCGGCGACCGGGTCGATGTCGCCCTCGACATTGACGCCCACCATCGCCTGCCGCTGGAACCCCAGGGTGAGCGGGTCGGTGACCGCGACGATCTGCATGACACCCTGGTCCAGCAGCTTCTGCACCCGCTGCCGTACCGCCGCCTCCGACAGGCCCACCGCCTTGCCGATCGCCGCGTACGGGCGGCGGCCGTCCTCCTGGAGCTGTTCGATGATCGCCTTCGACACCGCGTCTATCGACGACGGGGCGCCGTTTCTGTCACGTGTGGCCACGCGCACCACTGTGCAGGAGAGTTCGTCGGTCACGCAAGGCCCGCACGATGAAATTCGTTGCTGGCGGTGACGCAGAGAACCGAATCAGTTGTCCCGGTCTGGCGGGTGTGCCGAATACGGCAGTCCTCCGGCTAAGCTGGGCATTGTCTCAGCAGTTGGACATTGGACACCACCAGGCAGGGAGCTAGCGCCGTGACCGAACTCCGTACTCTGCGCAACTACATCGACGGAGAATTCCGCGACGCCGCCGACGGGCGCACCACCGAGGTGGTCAACCCGGTGACCGGGGAGGCGTACGCCACGGCGCCGCTGTCCGGGGCGGACGACGTCGACGCGGCCATGGCCGCCGCTGCCGCGGCGTTCCCCGCCTGGCGGGACAGCACGCCCTCGGAGCGGCAGAAGGCGCTGCTGAAGATCGCCGACGCGGTCGAGGCGCGGGCCGGCGAGCTGATCGCCGTGGAGAGCGAGAACACCGGCAAACCGCTCGGGCTGACCGCGAGCGAGGAGATCCCGCCGATGGTCGACCAGATCCGGTTCTTCGCCGGCGCCGCCCGGATGCTGGAGGGGCGCTCCGCCGGGGAGTACATGGACGGGCTGACGTCCTTCGTGCGCCGCGAGCCGGTCGGGGTCTGCGCACAGGTCGCTCCCTGGAACTACCCGATGATGATGGCGGTCTGGAAGTTCGCGCCCGCGCTGGCGGCCGGCAACACGGTGGTGCTCAAGCCGTCCGACACCACGCCCGCGTCCACCGTGCTGCTCGCCGAGATCCTCGGCTCTGTGCTGCCCAAGGGCGTCTTCAACGTGGTCTGCGGCGACCGCGACACCGGCCGGGCGATGGTCGAGCACCCGGTGCCGGCGATGGCGTCCATCACCGGCTCGGTGCGGGCCGGCATCGAGGTCGCCGGGTCCGCGGCCAAGGACGTCAAGCGGGTCCATCTGGAGCTCGGCGGCAAGGCGCCGGTCGTCGTCTTCGAGGACGTCGACATCCCCAAGGCGGTCGAGGACATCGTGGTGGCCGGGTTCTTCAACGCCGGCCAGGACTGTACGGCGGCCACCCGGGTGCTGGTGCAGGAGTCGGTCCACGACGAGTTCACCGCGGCGCTGGCCAAGGCGGCCGGCGAGACCAGGACCGGGCTTCCGGACGACGAGGACGTGCTCTACGGGCCGCTGAACAACGCCCGTCAGCTGGCGCAGGTCACCGGCTTCATCGAGCGGCTGCCCGGACACGCCAAGGTCGAGACCGGCGGGCACCGGGTGGGGGAGCGCGGCTACTTCTTCGCGCCGACCGTTGTCTCCGGGCTCCGGCAGGACGACGAGATCGTCCAGCGCGAGGTCTTCGGCCCGGTCATCACCGTCCAGTCGTTCCGTGACGAGGAGCAGGCGGTGGAGTGGGCGAACGGCGTCGAGTACGCGCTGGCCTCCTCGGTCTGGACGAAGGACCACGGCCGGGCGATGCGGATGGCCAAGCGCCTCGACTTCGGCTGCGTGTGGATCAACACGCACATCCCGCTGGTCGCGGAGATGCCGCACGGCG
This sequence comes from Streptomyces sp. NBC_01476, assembly GCF_036227265.1. NCBI lineage: Bacteria > Bacillati > Actinomycetota > Actinomycetes > Kitasatosporales > Streptomycetaceae > Streptomyces > Streptomyces sp. NBC_01476. The sequence continues at coordinate 6,087,493 of NZ_CP109446.1, forward strand.
GCTTCAAGAAGTCCGGCTACGGCAAGGACCTGTCCGGGTACGGCTTCGAGGACTACACGCGGATCAAGCACGTGATGACGTCGCTGGACGCGTAAGGGTTCTTCTCCGGCGGGTGCGGGTGCGGGTGCGGGTGCCGGTGCGGGTTCGGGTGCCGGCGCCGGTGCCGGCCCCGTGCCGGTACGCGTGCGGGGCCGGGCGCTTCGTCCGGCCCCCGCGTCCGTCAGTCGCGGGGCAGGAGCCGCCGCAGCGCGTCCAGCCGGTTGGTGGTGATCGCGTCGACGCCGGCTGCCAGCAGGCGGGACATCGAGCGCCCCCAGTCCGCGGTCCAGGCCGCCGCCAGGAAACCGTGGTCGTGGGTCCACGCGACCGTCGCCCGGTCGGCCAGCGGGAAGCGGTAGTTGAGCCAGCGCGGCGCCAGCTCCGCGAGCAGGCCGGCCGGCGGGCGGGCGGTGGTCTTCCAGGTCATGGCGACCTCCGCGGCCGGCTGGTGTGCCCGCACCTCGAACATCGCGGTGAGCTCACCGCAGTAGTAGACCCGGTCCGCGGCGCCCGCGTCCCGTACCGCCGCCAGCACCGTCCCCACCTGCTCCGGCTCCGTGAGGTCCAGCAGCAGGCGGCCCGTGGTGTGCGCCCGCAGCTCCTCCAGCGCGGCGGCCAGGGTGGGCACACCGCCGCCGGTGAGCTGCGCGACCTCCGCCGCGGTGAGCGCGCCCACCTCGGTGGGGTGGCCCCAGAGCCGTTCCAGTGTCGGGTCGTGCAGCAGCACCGGCACGCCGTCCCTGGTCAGCCTGACGTCGACCTCCACCACGTCCGCGCCCTTGGACAGCGCGGAGCGCACCGACGGCAGGGTGTTCTCCCGGAAGTGGTACGGGTCGCCGCGGTGCGCCACCGCCTGCGCCGTCACCCCCAGGCCGCCGTGTAGGCGTCGATCTCGCCGGTCAGCGCGCGCTTGCCGGCCGGGTCCAGGAAGGACACCTCGACGGCGTTTTTGGCCAGCGCCGCGACGCCCGCGGGGTCGAGTCCCAGCAGCCGGGCGGCGACCGCGTACTCGGTGTTGAGGTCGGTGCCGAACATGGGCGGGTCGTCGCTGTTGACGGTGACCAGCACGCCCGCCTCGGCCATCTGCCGGATCGGGTGCTCCTCCAGCGAGGCGACCGCGCGGGTAGCGATGTTGGAGGTCGGGCAGACCTCCAGCGGGATGCGCTGCTCGGCCAGGTGCGCCAGCAGCCGCGGGTCCTGGACGGAGCTGGTGCCGTGGCCGATCCGCTCGGCGCCGAGGTCGTTGAGCGCGTCCCATATGGTCTGCGGCCCGGTGGTCTCGCCGGCGTGCGGCACGCTGTGCAGGCCGGCCGCCCTGGCCCGGTCGAAGTACGGCTTGAACTGCGGCCGGGGCACCCCGATCTCCGGGCCGCCGAGGCCGAAGGAGACCAGGCCGTCGGGGCGCAGGTCCAGCGCCAGCCGGGCGGTCTCCTCGGCCGACTCCAGACCGGCCTCGCCGGGGATGTCGAAGCACCAGCGCAGCTGTACGCCCAGCTCCGACTCCGCCGACTTGCGGGCGTCCTCGATCGCCTCCATGAACGCCTCGCCCGGGATGCCGCGCCGGGTCGAGGAGAACGGCGTCACGGTCAGCTCGGCGTACCGGATGTTCTGCCGGGCCATGTCCCGGGCCACCTCGAAGGTGAGCAGCCGGACGTCCTCGGCGTCCCGGATCACGTCCACCACCGAGAGATAGACCTGGATGAAGTGCGCGAAATCACGGAAGCTGAAGTACTCCGCGAGCGCCTCCGGATCGGCCGGCACACCTGCGTCGGGGTGCCGTGCGGCCAGCTCGGCGACGATCCGCGGGGAGGCGGACCCCACGTGGTGGACATGCAGCTCGGCCTTCGGCAGTCCGGCGATGAAGGCGTCGAGCCCGCCCCCGCCGAGTCCGGTGCCGGGTACCTGGCCGGTCGCGCTGTCGGTCATGCGGGGTTTCCTTCCACGGGGGCTGGTCGTGACCCCTCATCCTAGGTGGCCCCCCGGACGGGCCCGCGGGCACCGCGCAGCGGCGGTACGGGCGAGGGCCGCGGGACAGGCCGGGCACAGAATTCGTCGCGTAACCAAAAGGCAACAACGGAATCACTTGTTGAAGGTTCATTCCTCTGCCAGGATCGGCGACCAATCCAGGCTTTTGCCACGCCGTAACGGACGGGGCGCGGAGGCGAGGAGAGGCGTGATGGACCAGGTGACCGGAGCCGCGGAGCGGTTCGGCGGCGCCGCCCAGTACATCGCGGGCGGGCTGCGGGACGGGACCGGCGGGGAGACCTTCCGCGTCGTCGACCCCGCGACCGGACGGGCGGTGTGGGAGTACGCGACGGCCGGGCCGGCGGACGTGGACGCCGCGGTGGCCGCGGCGAAGGCCGCGCTGCCCGGCTGGGCGGGCGCCACCCCGGCCGAGCGGTCCGACGCCCTGCACCGGCTGGCGGGCCTGCTGGCCGAGCGCGCCGATGACCTGGCCGGCACCGAATCGCTGCAGTGCGGCAAACCGATCCGGCTGAGCAGCGGCTTCGACGTGCCCGGCACCGTGGACAACACCGCGTTCTTCGCCGGCGCCGCCCGGCACCTGGAGGGCAGGGCGGCCGGTGAGTACAGCCCGGACCACACCTCGTACGTACGGCGCGAACCGCTCGGCGTGATCGGCTCCGTCGCCCCCTGGAACTACCCGCTGCAGATGGCCGCGTGGAAGATCCTGCCGGCCGTCGCCGCGGGCAACACCATCGTCCTCAAGCCCGCCGAACTCACGCCGCTGACCACCCTGCTGCTCGCCGAGGCCGCCACCGACGCCGGACTGCCCGCGGGCGTGGTCAACATCGTCACCGGCACCGGCACGGTGGCGGGCGAGCACCTGGTGGCCCACCCCGACGTGGCGATGACCTCCTTCACCGGCTCCACCGCCGTCGGCCGCCGGATCGCCTCGCTCGCGGCCGGCACCACCAAGCGGCTCCACCTTGAACTGGGCGGCAAGGCGCCGTTCGTGGTCTTCGACGACGCGGACGTGGAGGCCGCCGCCCACGGAGCGGTCGCCGCCGCGCTGATCAACAGCGGCCAGGACTGCACCGCCGCGACCCGCGCCTACGTCCAGCGCCCGCTGTACGACGCCTTCGTGACCGCGGTGGCCGACCTGATGACGACCGTGGTGCCCGGCGACGTCTTCGACCCGGCGACCGACCTCGGCCCGCTGATCTCCGCCGCCCACCGCGACAAGGTCGCCGCCGTCGTGGACCGGGCCCGCGGATACGCCACCGTCGTCACCGGCGGCGCGGCGCCCGGCGACAAGCTCGCGGCCGGCGCGTACTACCTCCCCACCCTGATCACCGGAGCCGCACAGCACAGCGAAGCGGTGCAGAGCGAGATCTTCGGACCGGTGCTGGTGGCGCTGCCCTTCGACACCGACGACGAGGGGCTGGCCCTGGCGAACGACACACCGTACGGACTGGCCGCGTCCGCCTGGACCCGCGACGTCTACCGCGCCGGCCGCGCCACCCGGGAGCTGCGGGCGGGCTGCGTCTGGATCAACGACCACATCCCGATCATCAGTGAGATGCCGCACGGCGGGGTCAAGGCCTCCGGCTACGGCAAGGACATGTCCTCGTACTCCTTCGAGGAGTACACCCAGGTCAAGCACGTCATGTACGACACGACCGCGGTCGCGCGGAAGCCCTGGCACCGCACCGTCTTCGGCGCCGGCCGCCCGTAGCACCGCCCCGCAAGGACCCGCACACCTTCGGCCCCGACCCCCCGTCCCAACCTGCCGTCCCCCCGGCCGGTCCCCCGGAAGGGCACCACCCATGGAGCAGTTCGAGTCCCTCTCCCCGCCGCAGCGCGCGGCGACCCTGCGCAGCCTCACCACCGGGCGCGCCGCGCTGACCCGCAGGTCGCTGCTGCGCGCCGGGGCGTTCGGCGCGGTCGTCACCGCCGGGCTGACCGCCTGCGGCATACCGGCCGCCGGCCGGCAGGGCAGCACCACCGCCTCGACCGACCACTCGGCACAGGAGAAGGTCGTCAACTTCTCCAACTGGACCGAGTACATCGACGTCTCGGACGACGGCAAGCACCGCCCCACCCTGGAGGCGTTCACCAAACGCACCGGCATCCAGGTCAAGTACACCGAGGACATCAACGACAACATCGAGTTCTTCGGCAAGATCAAGCCGCAGCTGTCGGCCGGCCAGGACACCGGTCGCGACCTGATGGTGCTCACCGACTGGCTGGCCGGCCGGATGATCCGGCTCGGCTGGGTGCAGAAACTCGACGCCTCCCACCTGCCGAACGCCTACGCCAACCTGGAACAGCGCTTCCGCAGCCCCGACTGGGACCCCGGCCGCGCCTACTCCTACCCCTGGCAGGGCATCGCCACCTGTATCGCGTACAACAAGAAGGCCACCGGCGGCCGGAAGGTCACCTCGATCTCGCAGCTGCTGGAGGACACCTCCCTCAAGGGCAAGGTCGCCATGCTCTCGGAGATGCGCGACAGCGTCGGGATGACGCTGCTCGACATGGGCGAGAAGCCGGAGAAGGTCACCGACGACACCTACGACGCGGCCATCGCCCGGATCCAGAAGGCCGTCGACAGCCAGCAGATCCGCAAGTTCACCGGCAACGACTACACCGACGGCCTCAGCAAGGGCGACATCGCCGCCTGCGTCGCCTGGGCCGGCGACCTGGTGCAGCTGCGGCTCGACGACCCGAACATCGAGTACGTCTTCCCCGACTCCGGGTTCATGTCCTCCACCGACAACCTGCTGATCCCGGACCGGGCCCGGCACAAGACCAACGCCGAACGGCTCATCGACTACTACTACGAGCCGCCCGTCGCCGCGCAGCTCGCCGCGTACATCAACTACGTGTGCCCGGTGGCCGGGGTGAAGCCGTACCTGACGAAGATCGACCCCTCGCTGGCCGCCAACCCGCTGATCCTCCCGGACGCGGCCATGGACGCCAAGACGCACTCGTTCCGCTCCCTCAGCGACGCCGAGGACACCCGGTACGAGGCGGCGTTCTCCAAGCTCATCGGCGCCTGACCCGGCCCCTCCCCGGCTCCGGCCGCTCTTCGCACCCCAGAGGACACCCCATGACGATCCCCAGCACGAGTCCGGCGGACGCCACCGAGGACCGCGGCGCCGCGGGCGGCGCGGACGACACCTCGCAGGACGCCGTCCGCCTCACCGGCATCAGCAAGGAGTACGGCTCCTTCACCGCCGTCCACCCGCTCGACCTGGCCGTACCGGCCGGCTCCTTCTTCGCCCTGCTCGGCGCGTCCGGCTGCGGCAAGACCACCACCTTGCGGATGATCGCCGGACTGGAGACCCCCTCGTCCGGCTCGGTGCGGCTCGGCGGACGGGACGTCACCGCCCTGCCTCCGTACAAGCGCCCGGTCAACACGGTCTTCCAGAACTACGCGCTCTTCCCGCACCTGGACGTCTACGAGAACGTCGCCTTCGGCCTGCGCCGGCGCGGCATCAAGTCGGTGAAGAAGCAGGTCGGCGAGATGCTGGAGCTGGTGCAGCTCGGCCCGCTGGCCCGCCGCAAGCCCAGCCAGCTCTCCGGCGGCCAGCAGCAGCGCGTCGCGGTCGCCCGCGCGCTGATCAACCAGCCGCAGGTGCTGCTCCTGGACGAACCGCTCGGCGCCCTCGACCTGAAACTGCGCCGGCAGATGCAGCTGGAGCTCAAGCGGATCCAGACCGAGGTCGGCATCACCTTCATCCATGTCACCCACGACCAGGAGGAGGCGATGACGATGGCCGACACGGTCGCGGTGATGAACGCCGGGCGGGTCGAGCAACTCGGCGCCCCCGCCGACCTCTACGAGAACCCGGCCTCCACCTTCGTGGCCAACTTCCTCGGCACCTCCAACCTGATCGAGACCGAGGTGACCGGGATCGGCGACGGCGAACTCCACCTGGTGTCGGCCGGGCAGCGGCTGACCCTGCCCACCGCCCGCTGCCGCCCCAAGGCCGCGGTCGGCGGCCGGGTGCTGGCCGGCGTCCGCCCGGAGAAGATCACCCTCGCCCACCGCGACGACGAGGCCGCGATACCCCAGGGACGCAACCGGGTGCACGGCCGGATCGTCGACTCCAGCTTCATCGGGGTCTCCACCCAGTACGTCGTCGACTCCCCGGTCTGCCCGGAACTGGAGGTCTTCGTACCGAACGTGGAGCGCGACGGCCGGCTCGTACCCGGCGCCCCCGTCGTCCTGCACTGGAACCCCGAGCACACCTTCGGGCTCGACGCCGACCAGGACATCGACGCGGGGCTGGAGACCGAGGCCGAGGCCGGGCAAGCCGCGGAGGCCGTGGTATGAGCGCCGCCACCGCGCCTGTCACCGATCCGCCGCCGCCCGCGCCCGCCCCGCTGCCGGCCGCGCTGAAGAAGGCCGTCCGGCGCCGCCGCCTGGTCCCGTATCTGCTGCTGCTTGCCGGGGTTGCCTGGCTGCTGGTCTTCTTCGTCGCCCCGATGGTCTACCAGGCGTCGACCTCCGTGCAGACCGGCACACTGGAGGACGGCTTCAAGGTCACCTGGCACTTCGCGACCTACTGGCACGCGCTCGACGCCTACTGGCCGCACTTCCTGCGGTCGCTGGTCTACGCCGGCATCGCCACCGTGCTCTGTCTGCTGATCGGCTACCCGCTGGCGTACACCATCGCCTTCCGGGCCGGGCGCTGGCGCAACCTGGCGCTGATCCTGGTGATCGCGCCGTTCTTCACCAGCTTCCTGATCCGCACCCTCGCCTGGGAGACGATCCTCGCCGACCAGAGCCCGGTGGTGAGCTTCCTCAACGACATCCACCTGCTGGACCTGACGTCGTCGATCGGCGTCACCCAGGGCGACCGGGTGCTGGCCACCCCGCTGGCCGTGGTCTGCGGCCTCACGTACAACTTCCTGCCGTTCATGATCCTGCCGCTGTACAGCTCGCTCGAACGGGTCGACGGCAGGCTGCACGAGGCGTCCGGCGACCTGTACGCCACCCCGTTCACCACTTTCCGCAAGGTGACCTTCCCGCTGTCCATGCCCGGGGTGGTGGCCGGCACCCTGCTCACCTTCATCCCGGCGTCCGGCGACTACATCAACGCCGAACTGCTGGGCTCCACCAACCAGCAGATGATCGGCAACGTCATCGAGTCGCAGTTCCTGCGGGTCCTCGACTACCCGACGGCCGCCGCCCTGTCCTTCATCCTGATGGCGGTCATCCTCGGGATCGTCACCGTCTACGTCCGCAGGGCCGGGACGGAGGAACTGGTCTGATGAGCCCGATCCGGTGGCTGCGCAAGCACCTGGTGGTGATCGCCGGTGTGATCACCCTGGCCTACCTCATCCTGCCCAACGTGGTGGTGCTGGTCTTCTCCTTCAACAAGCCGAAGAGCCGCTTCAACTACACCTGGAACGAGTTCTCCACCGACGCCTGGCAGCACCCCTGCAGCGTCGCCGGCATGTGCGGGTCGCTCACCCTCAGCCTGAAGATCGCCGTCCTCGCCACGGTCGGCGCGACCGTCCTGGGCACGCTGACGGCCTTCGCGCTGGCCCGCTACCGGTTCAGCGGCCGGGCCGCCACGAACATGCTGATCTTCCTGCCGATGGCGATGCCCGAGGTGGTGATGGGCGCCTCGCTGGGCACCCTCTTCCTCAACATGCGGATCCGGTTCGGCTTCTGGACCATCCTCATCGCGCACATCATGTTCTGCCTGAGTTTCGTGGTCACCGCGGTCAAGGCCCGGGTGATGAGCATGGACCCGCGGCTCGAACAGGCCGCGCAGGACCTCTACGCCACCCCGGTGCAGACCTTCCTGCGGATCACCCTGCCGCTGGCTGCCCCCGGTATCGCGGCCGGCGCGCTGCTCTCCTTCGCGCTCTCCTTCGACGACTACATCATCACCAGCTTCAACGCCGGCAACTCGGTGACGTTCCCGATGTTCGTCTGGGGGTCGGCGCAGCGCGGCACCCCGGTCCAGGTCAATGTGATCGGGACCGCGATGTTCGTGATCGCCGTGCTGCTGGTGCTGGCCGGACAGCTCATCGGCGGCCGCGGACGCAGGAGGGCACGCGCCTGATCCCCGTACCGCGACCGAGCACACCCCGAGAGTGGGAGAACCATGGATCCAGCCCGCAGCCTCGCCGACACCGAGCCGGCCCCGTACTGGCTGGACGACCCCGGCAGGCCCGCCGCCGAGCCCGCGCTCACCGCCGAGGAGCACTGCGACCTGCTGGTGGTCGGCGGCGGGTACAGCGGGCTGTGGACCGCGCTGCTCGCCAAGGAGCGCGACCCCGGCCGTGATGTCGTCCTCATCGAGGCCGGCCGGATCGGCTGGGCCGCCTCCGGCCGCAACGGCGGCTTCTGCGCGGCCAGCATCACCCACGGCCCGCTCAACGCGCTGGCCCGCTGGCCCGCGGAGTTCGCCCAGCTCCAGGAGCTGGGCGACCGCAACCTCGACGCCATCGAGGAAGCGGTCGGGCGGCACGGCCTGGACTGCGACTTCGAACGGACCGGCGAGATCGACCTGGCCACCGCCCCCCACCAGTGGGACGAACTGCGGGACCTGCACCGGACGGTGACCCCGCTGGGCGTGGACCTGAAGCTGCTCGACCGCGACGAGGTGCGCGCCGAGGTCGACTCACCGACCTTCCTCGGCGGGGTGTACGACGAGCGGGGCGTCGCCCTGGTGCACCCGGCGAAGCTCGCCTGGGGCCTCAAACGCGCCGCCGCCGGTCTCGGGGTGCGCATCTACGAGCGCACCCCCGCCACCGCCCTTGACCGGCACGGCGCCGCGTCGGCGGTCCGTACGCCGTACGGCAGGGTGCTCGCCCGCCAGGTCGCCCTGGGCACCGGCGTCTTCCCGTCCCTGATCCGCCGGATCCGCCCGTACACCGTGCCCGTCTACGACTACGCGCTGATGACCGAGCCGCTCACCGGTGAGCAGCGCGCCGCCATCGGCTGGCAGCGGCGGCAGGGGCTCGCCGACACCGCCAACCGGTTCCACTACTTCCGGCTCACCGCCGACAACCGCATCCTGTGGGGCGGTTACGACGCGGTGTATCCGCGCGGCGGGCGGATCAGCTCCGCCTACGACCACCGGCCGGCGACGTACCTCAGGCTGGCCCGGCACTTCTTCGCCTGCTTCCCGCAACTGGAGGGGGTGCGGTTCAGCCACAGCTGGGGCGGGGTGATCGACACCTGCTCCCGCTTCTCGCCGTTCTTCGGCACCGCGCACGGCGGCCGGGTCGCCTACGCGGCCGGGTACACCGGGCTGGGCGTCGGCGCCACCCGCTTCGGGGCCGAGGTGATGCTCGACCTGCTCGCCGGGGCGGCCACCGAGCGGACCGCGCCGGAGATGGTCAGGCGCCGCCCGCTGCCCTTCCCGCCCGAGCCCCTCGCCTCGGTCGGGATCGGGATCACCCAGTGGTCGATGGCGCGGGCCGACGAGTCCGGCGGGAGGCGGAATCTGTGGCTGCGGGCGCTCGACCGGGCCGGACTCGGCTTCGACAGCTGAGCCGCCGGCGCGTCCCGGAGCCGGGCTGCCCACGTGCTCCGGACCACTACCGATGAGTAGGGAAAACCGCGTCATAATCCGCGCCGACCTCGCTCTCTTCCTCCGGGGGCACACGCCACCAGGGGGCAACGGAGAGAAGGAGGGGCCGGCATGGGCGGCGCCGGACCGAAGAGCGCGATCGCATGGCTGGTGTCGGTGGCGGCCGACCCGGAGGCGACCCGCTTCGAGTGGGAACGCAACCCGCTGGGGGTGGCGCTGCTGCCGGCCGGACGGAAGTGGGACGTGCTGATCCTCAGCGGGGAGCTGGGGTATCCCACCCTGGACATCCTCTCCCGGCTGATGGACCGGCCGGGGCCGGTGCTCGCGGACTTCGGGGACTCCCGGATGGGCTTCTTCGTACCGCCGGGGACCGCGAACCGCTGGCTGGGCACGGGGGTACGGGCGGCGGGGCGCGGCACCTGGATCGTGGTGCCGTACCCGGGCCGGCCGACCGGGGGCGTACGGTGGCTGGTCCCGCCCGACGGCACCGGGCACCTCACCGATCCGATGGTGCTCGAACTGGCCATGCACGAAGCGGCCGCCCAGATCGCGGGCGGCTGACCGGCCACCACGTACGACCGGGCAGGCACAGGTGATCCGCCGACCGCGTGGTGCTTGTGGCCGGGCGTCCCCCGTGGCGACACTCGGAAACACATGACGACGGAAAGGTCAGCCCGTGACGACCTCGCACATCACCCATTGGATCGCCGGCCGGCCCTGGCACGGCAGCGCGCACCGCCACGGCGACGTGTACGACCCCGCCACCGGGAAGGTCACCGGCCAGGTGGACTTCGCCGACGACGCGGTGGTGGACCTGGCGGTCGGCGCCGCGGTCGACGCCTTCGCCCAGTGGCGGCACACCTCGGTCGCCAGACGCACCACGGTCCTGTTCGCCTTCCGTGAACTGCTCAACGCCCGGCGGGAAGAACTCGCCTCGGTCATCGTCGCCGAGCACGGCAAGGTGCACTCCGACGCCCTGGGCGAGATCGCCCGCGGCCTCGAAGTCGTCGAGTACGCCTGCGGCATCCCGCAGCTGATCAAGGGCGGCTACACCGAGCAGGCGTCCACCGGCGTCGACGTCTACTCCATCCGGCAGCCGCTCGGCCCGGTCGCGATCATCTCCCCGTTCAACTTCCCCGCCATGGTGCCGATGTGGTTCTTCCCGCTGGCCATCGCGGCCGGCAACACGGTCGTGGTGAAGCCCTCGGAAAAGGACCCGTCGGCCGCGAACTTCCTGGCCGCCCTGTGGCGCGAGGCCGGCCTGCCCGACGGCGTCTTCAACGTCGTGCACGGCGACAAGCCCACCGTCGACCGGCTGCTGGAGCACCCCGACGTCAAGGCGGTCTCCTTCGTCGGCTCCACCCCGATCGCGTCCTACGTCTACGAGACCGCCACCCGGCACGGCAAGCGCGTCCAGGCGCTCGGCGGCGCCAAGAACCACATGCTGGTGCTGCCCGACGCGGACCTGGACCTGGCCGCCGACGCCGCCGTCAACGCCGGTTACGGCGCGGCCGGCGAACGCTGCATGGCGGTGTCCGTCCTGGTCGCCGTCGACCCGGTCGGCGACCAGCTGGTGGAGCGGATCACGGAACGCATCGCCGGTCTCACCGTCGGCCCCGGCAGCGCGGCCGGCTCCGAGATGGGCCCGCTGGTCACCGGCGCCCACCGGGACAAGGTCACCGCCTACCTCGACACCGGCGTCGCCGACGGCGCCACCCTCACCGTGGACGGCCGCACCCACCCGGTCAAGGGCGAGGCGACCGGCTTCTGGCTCGGTCCCACCCTCTTCGACCACGTCCGCCCCGGCATGTCGGTCTACGACGACGAGATCTTCGGCCCGGTGCTCTCCGTGGTCCGGGTGGCCTCCTACGACGAGGGCCTGGCGCTGATCAACGCCAACCCCTACGGCAACGGCACCGCGCTGTTCACCAACGACGGCGGCGCCGCCCACCGCTTCCAGCACGAGGTCGAGGTCGGCATGGTCGGCATCAATGTGCCGATCCCGGTGCCGGTCGCCTACTACTCCTTCGGCGGCTGGAAGTCCTCGCTCTTCGGCGACACCCACGCCTACGGCGAGGACGGCGTGAAGTTCTTCACCCGCGGCAAGGCCGTCACCCAGCGGTGGCTCGACCCTTCCCACGGGGGCATCAACCTGGGTTTCCCGACGAACAGCTGACCGTCACCGGCTCCCCGGCGGCGGCCCGGGCCGCGACCGCGCGGTCCACCGCCGCCCGGGCCGCCACCACCACCGTGAGCAGGCTCAGCGTCAGGCACCAGCTCGCCAGCACGTCCAGCGGCCAGTGGTAGTCGCACCACACCAGGCTGAAGCCGACCGCGAGGAGCAGCAGCGGCGTGCCCGCCAGCAGCGCCGCCCGGGCCGCCCGGCCGCGTACCCAGGGGAGCAGCAGCAGCGCGGCGGCCCCGTAGGCCACCGCGGACGTCGCGGTGTGACCGGACGGGAAGTAGCCGTAGCCGCTGGGGTCGGGGACGACCGAGCCCGGCGCGGGCCGGTGCACCGCGTCCTTCACCACCGTCACCACGACCGGCAGCACCGCGATGACCAGGGCGGCCGCGGCCGGCTGCAGCCACCAGCGGGGCAGCGCCAGCCGGCGGCCCACCCACCCGGTCGCCCCGATCACGATCAGCAGCACAGGCACCGCGACCTGGATGTTCCCCAGCTTGCAGAAGTAGTGCGCGGTGGAGGTGAACCACGAGTTGCCGGCCGCCGTGCGGTCGAACCAGCGCAGCACCGCGGCGTCGCGGTCCACCAGCGGCCCGCCGGAGGAGACCTGCCAGGTGAGCGCCGCGAAGAGCAGCACCCCGAGCACGAAGAGCCCGGTCAGCGCCGGCAACGGAAGAAGCCGCCCCGGAACAGGGGGGAGAGTTCCGGGGCGGCCAGGGCGATCGCCGCGCCGCCCGTCCCGGGGGGTGTGGGACGAACGGCCGGCCGATCGGCGAGGATTGCCGGGACCGGAGGCCCCGACGGTGTCGTGCGCGAGGGCACTGCCGTGCCGGTGATGGGGATTCACCGGCGCGTTGTCACTCGTGGCTTTCTGGGGAGTCCGCCACGAGCGGGGTGTTCCTCGGAAACCGTACGTCACAGAAGTCCCGCCAGGGCCTGCGATCACCCGTCCGCCATCAGGCCCGCACACCTTCTTCACGACCTCGCCCGCCCCCCTGCCGTCCGCCTTGCGATCCTTACGCCCGGTGACTTCCCGCTGGCCACCGGCCCGCAACCGGACGGGCTCCGTCCGCCCGCGCTCCGGCGCGCACCCCGCGGCACGCACCGGAGTCCGGGACCCATTCTCCGGGACTCACACCCCGGCGAGGGCCTCCTCGATGATGTCGAGACCTTCGTTGAGCAGATCCTCCCCGATGACCAGCGGCGGCAGGAAGCGCAACACGTTCCCGTACGTGCCACAGGTGAGGACGATCAGCCCGGCCGCGTGGCACGCCTTCGCCACCGCCGAGGTCACCGCCGGGTCCGGCTCCTTGGTGCCCGGCTCCACCAGCTCCACCGCGATCATCGCGCCGCGCCCGCGGACCTCCCCGATCACCGGGAACTTCTCCTGCATCGCCCGCAGCCGCGGCGTCATCACCTCGCCGATCCGCCGCGCCTTCGCCGGCAGGTCCAGCTCCCGCATCGTCTCGATCGCCCCGAGCGCCGCCGCGCACGCCACCGGGTTGCCCCCGTACGTGCCACCCAGGCCGCCCGAGTGCGCCGCGTCCATGATCTCCGCCCGGCCGGTCACCGCCGCCAGCGGCAGCCCGCCCGCGATGCCCTTCGCGGTGGTGATCAGGTCCGGCACGATGCCCTCGTCCTCGCACGCGAACCACTGCCCGGTCCGGCAGAAACCGGTCTGGATCTCGTCCGCCACGAACACGATCCCGTTCTCCTTGGCGAACTGCGCGATCCGCGGCAGGAAGCCCTTGGCCGGCTCGATGAAGCCGCCCTCGCCGGCGATCGGCTCGATCACGATCGCCGCCACGTGCTCGGCGCCGATCTGCTTGGTGATGATCTCGACCGCCTGCGCCGCGGCCTCCTCGGCGGCGTGCTCGGGACCGGTCAGCCACCGGTACCCGTAGGCCAGCGGCACCCGGTAGACCTCGGGCGCGAACGGCCCGAAGCCCTCCTTGTAGGGCATGTTCTTCGCGGTCAGCGCCATTGTGAGGTTGGTCCGGCCGTGGTAGCCGTGGTCGAAGACCACCACCGCGGGCCGCTTGGTGTACGCACGGGCGATCTTCACCGCGTTCTCCACCGCTTCGGCGCCGGAGTTGAAGAGCGCCGACTTCTTCGGGTGGTCGCCCGGGGTCAGCTCGGCCAGCTGCTCGGCGACCTCCACATAGCCCTCGTACGGAGTGATCATGAAACAGGTGTGGGTGAAGTCGGCGAGCTGCTCGGTGGCCCGGCGCACCACGGCGGGGGCGCTGTTGCCGACCGAGGTGACGGCGATGCCGGAGCCGAAGTCGATCAGCCGGTTGCCGTCCACGTCCTCCACCACCGCGCCGCCGGCCCGGGTCACGAACACCGGCAGGGTCACCCCCACGCCGTTGGCGACGGCGGCGTTCTTGCGGGCCAGCAGCTCCTGGGATTTCGGGCCGGGAATGGCGGTGACGAGCCGGCGCTCCTGGGGCAGTTCGGTCATGGGGGCACTCTCCTCGTGGAGTCTGTGGTGGCCTCGTGGGCGGGCGACTCGATGGTGGCCGCGGCGGCCGGCGGGGGGCGTTCCGTACGATGGCGCCGCTTCCCGCAGGCTAGGCCGGGCCCGGCACACCTGCATACGCCGATAGGTAACACTGCCGGGTCCGGTTTTGCCGGAACGGACAGTGCGCGCGCCGCCGCCGGCTCCTGCCAAGATCCTTTTACCTGCGTAGCGGCTCCACTACATTGAGCGCATCTACATTGAGCGCATCGTCGAACGACGGGTCGAGGGGCCAAGGGGCGAGGGGCAGCACGCCATGGACGCCATGGATTACGACGGCACGCACCACTCGGCGGGTCCGTACGGGGGCGGCGGACAGCGTGTCCCGGGCAAGCCGGCCGGCGCACCCGTGCCGCGGCCGTCCGCCCCGCCGCCGATGCCCGCGCAGGCGCCTCCGGCGTCGGCGCTGGAGGTGTGGCTGCGGACGCCGCGGGCGGTGGACGCGCCGGGGGTGTGGGGGTACGGACACACGCCGCGTCCCGCGCCGGACCCGGACCGCCCCGGCGGCCGCCGGCTGCTCGGCGGCGCCGTGCTCGCGCTGCTCTCCGGCCTCCTGGTCTGGTCCCTGTGCTGGAACGGTTATCTGCCGTTCTGGATCTGGCCGCTGATCTGGGTCACCCCCGACGACTGGCGCAGCGGCACCGGAGACGCGCACGCCTTCGCGGTCGCCTCCGACATCTACTACGTGCTCTTCGCGCTGCTGCTCGCCTGGATCTTCGGCAGGCTCGGGAACTGGGCCGAGGTCTGGCGCCGCTACATCCGCCCCACCCTCAGCGGCATGTGGGACGAGCCCGCGCCCGGGGCCGCGCCGGAGGCGGGGGCGGTGGACCTGGTGGAATGGCCCGAACTGCGCGAGGCCCGCCAGTACGCCCTCGCCGACCGGCTGACCGCCGAGGTCCGCACCGGGCGGATGAACGACGTGGACTACACCCGGATCCAGCGCGCCTGGACCGGCGTACGGTCCGACCCTGGCCGGCTCGGCGCCTTCAGCGACGCGGTGCTGCGACTGGGCGCCGCGGCCTGCGGCCACCCCTCGGGCGACCGCGACCTGCCGCACCGCGGCGCCCCCCACGACCTGCTCAACCGGCAGGTGCGGATCGGCCTCGGCGCCGACGACGACCGCAACCCGTACCAGCACCGCGGCTCCGGCATCGCGCTCGACCCGACGCTGCTCGGCACCGGGCTGCTCGCGGTCGGTCCGCCCGGTTCCGGGAAGACCCGGCAGGTGGTCCGGCCGGTCATCGAGTCGCTGTGCCTGCAGGCCCTCGCCGGGCAGGCCGCGGTCGTCGCGGTCGCCCCGGCGGGCGCGGACCTCGGCCCGGCCGCCGCCTACGACGTGGTGATCTCGCTCGCCGACCCCGCCTCCCGCTACGACCTGGACCTGTACGGCGGCAGCACCGACCCGGACGCCGCCGCCGGCACCCTCGCCGAGGCACTGCTGGACGCGCACTCCACCGAGGAGGGCGACCTGCGCCGGGCCGGCACGGCGCTCAGCCAGCTGCTCGGCCCGTACGCCGCCGCCCACGGCCACTTCCCGTCCGTCACCGAACTCCGGGAACTCCTCGACGGCATCCCGCACACCTTCGCCGCCCTGCGCGAAGCCCTCGATGCGGCCGGGGCGCCCGGCATGGTCCGCGAGCTCGACGCCCGGGAACGGCAAGTGGGCCGCCCCGGCGACATCGGCCCGCTGCTCGCCGACCGGGTGGCGCTGCTCGACCGGCCCGCCTTCGCCGGCTTCTTCGACGTCACCGGGCGCTCCCGTCCGTTCTCGATGTACGCGCTGGAGCACCCGCTGCGGGTACGGATCGACCTGCCCGAGCGCGGCCACGCCGAGGCCTCCCGGATACTGGCCCGGCTGGTGCTCGCCCAGTTCACCGCCGCCGTCACCGCCCGCCGGGACCGCTCGCTCTTCGCCTGCCTGGTGCTGGACGACGCCTCGCACACCCTCACCGCCGACGCCGTACGCGGTCTGGCCAGGCTGCGGTCCGCGAACGCCGGGGCGCTGCTCACCCTGCGCACCCTCGACGACGTCCCCGAAGCACTGCGCAGCGCGCTGCTCGGCGCGGTCGGCTGCCGGATGGCGCTGTCCGGGGTCACCACCTGGGACGGCAGGCGGTTCGCCGAGGCATGGGGGACCACCTGGGTCGAGACCCGGGACATCACCCGCACCCCCGACCAGTCGGGCGGCCTGCTGCGCCGCACCTCACGGGGGGTGCGGCGGCTCTTCACCGGCGAGGCCGCGACCACCGAGTCCGTCACCGTGCGCAAGGTGGAACGCGAGCGCTGGTCCGCCTCGGAACTGGCGCACAGCGTCCCGGCCGGGCACGCCGTGCTCTCGCTGACCACCACCGCGGGGGAGCACGCCCCGCCGGTGCTGCTCGACCTGCGGGCGTGAGGGTGCCCCGGGGTGCGGCACAATCAAGGGGACCGGTCGGCCGTGACCGGCCGGAACAGGCCGACCGCCCTGACCGCACCGCCCGTACCGCCCGCCGCACACCCACCGCACGCCAGGACCGTATGCCGCTCACTCTCGCGTCCCTCGCCCACCACTCGGCGCTGAAGCTCTCCGTACTCGCCGGTGCGGACCGGCTCGACGCCGAGGTCCGCTGGGTCCACACCAGTGAGCTGGACGATCCGGGACCGTATCTGGAGGGCGGCGAGTTGCTGCTCACCACCGGCCTCAAGCTCGACGTCCAGGACGCGGACTTCCTGCGCGCCTACGTCACACGGCTCGCCGCGGCCGGTGTGGTGGGTCTTGGTTTCGGGGTCGGCGTCGGCCATGACGAGGTGCCGCAGGCGCTGGTGGGCGCCGCCGCCGGGGCCGGTCTTCCGCTGCTGGAGGTCCCGCGCGCCACGCCCTTCATCGCCATCAGCAAGGCGGTGTCCGCGGCCGTCGCCGCCGACCAGTACCAGGCGGTGACCGCCGGGTTCGAGGCTCAGCGCGAACTCACCAGGGCCGCGCTCGCCCCCGACGGCACCGGAGCGCTGCTCGCCCGGCTCGCCGCCCACCTCGACGGCTGGGCCGCCCTGTACGACTCCTCCGGCGCCGTGCTCGCCGCCGCGCCCGACTGGGCGGGCCGCCGGGCCGCCCGGCTGGCCGGCGAGATCGACCGGCTCCGCGACACACCGGCGCCGGCCAGCGCCGCCGTCGCCGGGCCGGCCGGCACCGAGGACCGGGTCGAACTCCAGTCGCTGGGTACCGGCCGCCGCCCGCGCGGCTTCCTCGCCGTCGGCACCGAGGAGCGCCTCGACACCGCCGCCCGCTACGTCGTCAACGCCGCCGTCGCCCTGCTGTCCCTCTCCCTGGAGCAGTCCCGGACCCTCCAGGACGCCCAGGGCCGGCTGGCCGCGGCCCTGCTCAGGATGCTGCTGGCCGGGCAGGCCGAGCACGCCCGCAGCGTCGCGGGCCGCCTCTACGGCACGCTGCTGGATCAGCGGCTGCGGCTCCTGATCGCCGAACCCGCGGGGGCACACAGCGGCCTGGACGCCGTGGCGCTGCTCGCCGAACGCACCGAGGCGGCAGCCGCCCGGGCCGCCGAGCCGCTGCTGGCGGTACGCGAAGGCCCCCGGCTCCTCGTGCTGGCCGCCGAGGACGCCACGTCGCTGGCCACCGCGGTGGACCTCGCGGAGGCCGAGGACGCCCTCGCGGCGGGCCTGTCAGGACCGGTCCCGCCGGAAGAGGTCCCCGAGGCCCACCGCCAGGCCGAGAACGCCCTCGCGGTCGCGCTGCGCCGCGGGCTCAACCTCGTGGAGCACGGCGAGGTGGGCGCCGGCTCCGTGCTGCCGCTGCTGGCCGACGACGCGGTGCGGGCCTTCGCGGAGGGTCTGCTCAGGCCGCTGCGCGAGCACGACTCCACCTCACGCGGTGACCTCGTCGCCTCGCTGGCGGCCTGGCTCTCCCACCACGGCCAGTGGGACGCCGCCGCTGCGGACCTCGGCGTCCACCGGCACACGCTGCGCTACCGCATGCGGCGGGTGGAGGAGATCCTCGGGCGCTCACTGGACGACCCGGACGTCCGGATGGAGCTGTGGCTGGCACTGAAGGCGGGGGAGCAGAGCCCCTAGGCCGGCGCCGGGCGACTCCCGCCCGGCCCGCCCCCGCCGCCGTGCCGGGACCGTCCCGAGCCCCGGCGCCGGCCGACGTCGGGGGGCCCGCGCCGCTTCGCGTCAGCGCTGCCCGCGCCGCCTCGCGTTCTGAGCTGGCCCGTCGCCTCCGGCGCAGGACGGCGCCTCGCCGACCACCTCGGCCCGCGCGGTGGAAGCCTCGTCCGGTGCGATCGTCACCATCTGCGGCACCGCGTTCGCTTCCCCGTCCGGCGGCGTGGGTCAGTTGGATCGGCAGGGCGGCGCAACCGCGTGGTGGGGCTGGCCAATCCGTAGCGGGCGGGGCGGTCCGTACTCCGTGATGGACAACGGACCGCCCCGGGGCCGCCGCCTACCGTGAGGGCAGGCAATCCCGTTGTGCAGGAAAGGGCGGAAACCGTGACAACCTCAGCCGCAGCCCCGAGCCCGTTCTGGCTGGCGGGGCGCCCGGCCACCGGCGCCGACAGCTTCGAGGTGACCAGCCCGTGGGACGGTTCGCCCGTCGCCCGGGTCAGCGTGCCCGACGAGGCGCAGGTCGAGGAGGCGGTGGCCGCGGCCGCCGCCGTGCGGCACGCCTTCGAGGCGACGCCCGCGCACATCAGGGCCGCCGCGCTGGACCATGTCGCCAAGTGCCTCGCGGAGCGGGCCGAGGAGATCGCCCGGCTGATCACCGCCGAGAACGGCAAGCCGGTCAAGTGGTCGCGCGGCGAGGTCGGGCGCGCGGTGTCGGTGTTCCGGTGGGCCGCCGAGGAGGCCCGCCGCTTCAACAGCGGCGAGGCGCAGCGGCTGGACACCGACCCGGGCGGCGTGGGCCGGCTCGCGCTGACCCGCCGGTTCGGCCGCGGCGCGGTGCTCGGCATCGCCCCCTTCAACTTCCCGCTGAACCTGGTCGCCCACAAGGTCGCCCCCGCGCTCGCGGTCGGCGCCCCGATCATTCTCAAGCCTGCCCCGGCCACCCCGCTGTCGGCCCTGCTGCTCGGCGAACTGCTGGCCGAGACCACCGGGCTGCCCGCCGGGGCGTGGAGCGTCCTGCCGGTGCCCAACGACCGGATGCCCGCGCTGGTCCAGGACCCGCGGCTGCCGGTCATCTCCTTCACCGGCTCGGACGCGGTCGGTTACGCCATCAGGGACGCGGTGCCCCGCAAGCACGTCACGCTGGAACTCGGCGGCAACGCGGCGGCCGTGGTGCTCGCCGACTGGTCGTCCGAGGAGGACCTGGAGTGGGCGGCCGGCCGGATCGCTACCTTCGCCAACTACCAGGGCGGCCAGTCCTGCATCTCGGTGCAGCGGGTGATAGCCGACGCCTCGGTGTACGACGCGCTGGTGGAGAAGGTCGTCACGAAGGTACGCGCGCAGGTCACCGGTGACCCGGGCGACGACGCCACCGACGTGGGCCCGCTGGTGAACGAGGCCGCCGCCGAGCGGGTCGCCTCCTGGGTGGACGACGCCGTCGCCAAGGGCGCCAAGCTGCTGACCGGGGGCGAGCGGGACGGCGCGAGCTACGCGCCGACCGTGCTGGCCGACCTGCCGGGCGACGCGATCCTGGCGGGCGCGGAGGCGTTCGGCCCGGTGCTCTCGCTGCACCGGGTGAACGGCGCCGACGAGGCGTTCGCCGCGGTGAACGACTCCCGGTACGGGCTGCAGGCCGGTGTCTTCACCCACGACCTGCGGCTGGCCTTCCGGGCGCACCGGGAACTGGAGGTCGGCGGCGTGATCATCGGCGACGCGCCGTCGTACCGCGCCGACCAGATGCCGTACGGCGGGGTGAAGGACTCCGGCAACGGACGCGAGGGCGTGAAGTACGCGATGGACGACTACACCTACGAGCGGGTGCTCGTCCTCACCGGCCTGGACCTCTGAGCCCGTCGGCGGCACCGGGAGCCGCCGGGGGGTGCGCCGGGGGGTGCGCCGGGACCGTACACACCCTCAATCGCCGGGTGGCTGACGTCCGTTCAGCCACCCGGCGCCTCCGGCCTGGCTGCACCGTGGATATTCGGGTAGTACGGACAAGTAGCACCGGTTGGTAACCGGCTACCCGGAGGTGACGCACCCGTGTCCGCACCCGCCGCAGTACGTAACGTCTCGGAGCGTGAAGCCCGGCAAGTGGCCGAGGCCGCCCGGGAGCAGGACTGGCACAAGCCCAGTTTCGCCAAGGAACTCTTCCTCGGCCGCTTCCGCCTCGACCTCATCCACCCGCACCCGCTGCCCGCACCCGACGCCGTCGCCAAGGGCGAGGCGTTCCTCGACAAGCTCCGCGACTTCTGCGAACAGCGGATCGACGGGGCGCACATCGAGCGCGAGGCCCGCATCCCGGAGGAGACCATCGAGGGTCTGAAGGAACTCGGCGCCTTCGGGATGAAGATCCCCGAGGCGTACGGGGGCCTCGGCCTCACCCAGGTGTACTACAACAAGGCGCTCGCACTGGTCGGCACCGCCAGCGCCGCGATCGGCGCGCTGCTCTCCGCCCACCAGTCGATCGGTGTGCCGCAGCCGCTGAAGATGTTCGGCACCGAGGAGCAGAAGCGCACGTTCCTGCCGCGCTGCGCCCGTACCGACATCAGCGCCTTCCTGCTCACCGAGCCCGATGTCGGCTCCGACCCGGCCCGGCTGGCCACCAGCGCGGTGCCGGACGGCGACGACTACCTGCTGGACGGCGTCAAGCTGTGGACCACCAACGGCGTCATCGCCGATCTGCTGGTGGTGATGGCCCGGGTGCCGGAGTCCGAAGGGCACAAGGGCGGCATCACCGCCTTCGTCGTCGAGGCGAACTCCGACGGCATCACGGTGGAGAACCGCAACGCCTTCATGGGCCTGCGCGGCATCGAGAACGGCGTCACCCGCTTCCACCAGGTCCGTGTCCCCGCGGCGAACCGGATCGGCGCCGAGGGCGCCGGACTGAAGATCGCCCTGACCACCCTCAACACCGGCCGCCTCTCGCTCCCCGCGGCCTGTGTCGGCGCCGCCAAGTGGTGCCTGAAGATCGCCCGCGAGTGGTCGGTGGCCCGCGAGCAGTGGGGCCGCCCGGTCGGCGAGCACGAGGCCGTCGGCTCCAAGATCGCCTACATGGCGGCCACCACCTTCGCCCTCGAAGCGGTGGTGGACCTCTCCTCGCAGATGGCCGACGAGGACCGCAACGACATCCGGATCGAGGCCGCGCTGGCCAAGCTCTTCGGCTCCGAGGCGTCCTGGCTGATGGCCGACGAACTGGTGCAGATCCGCGGCGGCCGCGGCTTCGAGACCGCCGACTCGCTGGCCGCACGCGGCGAGCGCGGGGTGCCGGCCGAGCAGTTGCTGCGCGACCTGCGGATCAACCGGATCTTCGAGGGCTCCACCGAGATCATGCACCTGCTGATCGCCCGCGAGGCGGTGGACGCCCACCTGTCGGTGGCCGGCGACCTCATCGACCCCGACGCCACGCTGGGCGACAAGGCAAGGGCGGGCGCCAAGGCCGGCGGCTTCTACGCCCGCTGGCTGCCCAAGCTCGTCGCGGGACCCGGCCAGCTGCCCACCTCCTACGCCGAGTTCGGCCCGCTCGCCGGGCATCTGCGGTACGTCGAACGCACCGCCCGCAAGCTCGCCCGCAGCACCTTCTACGCCATGTCCCGCTGGCAGGGCCGGATGGAGACCAAGCAGAACTTCCTGGCCCGGATCGTGGACATCGGCGCGGAACTCTTCGCGATGAGCGCCGTCTGCGTACGGGCCGAGCACCTGGCGGCCACCGGTGACCACGGCCGCGAGGCACGGCAGCTCGCCGACGTCTTCTGCCGGCAGTCCCGGGTCCGTACCGACGAGCTCTTCACCCGGCTGTGGACCAACACCGACGGCCCTGACCACCAGCTCGCCAAGGCGGTGCTGAGCGGCTCGATGGGGTGGCTGGAGGCCGGCATCGTCGACCCCAGCCGCGAAGGCCCGTGGATCGCCGACGCCACGCCCGGCCCGTCCACGAAGGAGAACGTGCACCGGCCGGTGCACTGAGCAGCGGCCGGAGGGGCCGGAACTCCGCCATGGGGCCGCTGGGGCCACCCGGGCGTGGGATCCGGCCCCGGCACGACACAATGACCCCATGACGGACGCTCTCGCAGACCCCCACTACCGCCCCCACGTCACGCCGGAACCCGGCGGCGGGCCCCGGGACATCGTGATTCTCGGTTCGACCGGATCGATCGGCACCCAGGCGATCGACGTGGTGCGCCGCAACCCCGACCGCTTCCGGGTGGTCGCGGTCTCCGCCGCGGGCGGCCGGGTCGAGCTGCTGGCCGAGCAGGCCCACGCCCTCGGCGTGCACACCGTCGCGGTCGCCGACCCCGCCGCGGTGGGACCGCTCAAGGACGCGCTGGGCCGGCGGTACGGCACCGGCCGGCTGCCGGAGATCCTGGCCGGACCCGACGCCGCCACCCAGGCCGCGGCCCTGCCGTGCCACTCCGTACTCAACGGCGTCACCGGTTCCATCGGCCTGCGGCCCACCCTGGCCGCCCTGGAGGCCGGCCGGGTGCTGATCCTCGCCAACAAGGAGTCGCTGATCGCCGGCGGCCCGCTGGTGAAGGCCGCCGCCAGGCCCGGCCAGGTGGTCCCGGTGGACTCCGAGCACTCCGCCCTCTTCCAGGCGCTGCTCGGCGGCAGCCGCGGCGAGGTCCGCAAGCTGATCGTCACCGCCTCCGGCGGCCCGTTCCGCGGCCGCAGCCGCGCCGAGCTGGCCGGCGTCACCGTCGAGCAGGCCCTGGCCCACCCCACCTGGGACATGGGCCCGGTCGTCACCATCAACTCGGCGAACCTCGTCAACAAGGGCCTGGAGGTCATCGAGGCCCATCTGCTGTACGACATTCCCTTCGAACGCATCGAGGTGGTGGTCCATCCGCAGTCCGCCGTTCACTCGATGGTGGAATTCACCGACGGCTCCACGCTGGCCCAGGCCAGCCCCCCCGACATGCGGATGCCGATCGCCCTGGGCCTGGGCTGGCCTGAGCGGGTACCGGACGCGGCCCCCGCCTTCGACTGGTCGAAAGCATCGAGCTGGGAGTTCTTCCCGCTCGACAACGACGCTTTTCCGTCCGTCGCGCTGGCCCGCCATGTGGGTAGCCTCGGGGGGACCGCACCCGCGGTGTTCAACGCCGCCAACGAGGAATGCGTCGAAGCCTTCCGCGCCGGTCGGCTGTCGTTCACCGGGATCGTGGACACCGTCGCCCGCGTCGTCGAGGAGCACGGCACCCCTGTGCCGGGAACCCGGATGACCGTCCCGGACGTCCTCGAAGCGGAGGTCTGGGCCCGCGCCCGGGCGGCGGAACTGGCACAGGCATCGGAGGCAGCAGGCGTATGACGGCTCTCATGACGGTCCTCGGCATAGTCGTCTTCGCCGTGGGCCTGATGGTCTCCATCGCCTGGCACGAGCTGGGCCACCTCTCCACCGCCAAGCTCTTCAAGATCCGCGTGCCCCAGTACATGGTCGGCTTCGGGCCCACCATCTGGTCCCGGAAGAAGGGCGACACCGAGTACGGCTTCAAGGCCATCCCGCTCGGCGGCTACATCCGGATGATCGGCATGTTCCCGCCCGGCGACGACGGCCGGATCACCGCCCGCTCCACCTCACCGTGGCGCAGCATGATCGAGGACGCCCGCTCGGCCGCCTTCGAGGAGCTCCAGCCCGGCGACGAGAGCCGGCTCTTCTACACGCGCAAGCCGTGGAAGCGCGTCATCGTGATGTTCGCCGGACCGTTCATGAACCTGATCCTGGCCTTCGCGCTGGCCATCTCGGTCTTCATGGGCATCGGCATCAGCAAGCAGACCACCGTGGTCGGCCAGGTCAGCGACTGCGTGATCTCCCAGGCCGACACCGCCAAGCGGGACGCCGCCAACCCGTGCCTGCCCAGCGACCCGGTCGCACCCGCCAAGTCGGCCGGTTTCAAGCCCGGCGACAAGTTCCTTGAGTTCAACGGTCAGCCGGTGCACGACTGGGCCGGGCTCTCCAAGGACATCCGCAAGGGCGCGGGCAAGGCCGTCATCGTGGTCGAGCGTGACGGCAAGCGCGTCACCCTGCACCCGACGATCACCACGAACGTCGTCGCCAAGACCGACGGCGACGGCAATCCGCTCCCCGACGGCGGCACCGTGACGGCCGGCTTCCTCGGCTTCAGCCCGGCCAGCCACATCCAGCCGCTCACCTTCACCAGCTCGGTGAGCCACATGGGCGACATGGCCCGGCAGGGCGTCGACTCGCTGCTCCGGCTGCCGCAGCGCATCCCCGACCTGTGGAACGCGGCCTTCAACGGGGCCCCGCGCAAGGCCGACTCCCCGATGGGCGTGGTCGGTGCGGCCCGCGTCGGCGGCGAGGTCTTCTCGCTGCAGGAACCGGCGATCGACCGGATCGCCACCATGGTGATGCTGGTGGCCGGCTTCAACCTGTCGCTCTTCCTCTTCAACATGCTGCCGCTGCTGCCGCTGGACGGCGGGCACATCGCCGGCGCCCTGTGGGAGGCGGTCCGCCGGCACACCGCCCGGGTCTTCCGCAAGCCGGACCCCGGACCCTTCGACGTCGCCAAGCTGATGCCGGTCGCTTATGTCGTGGCCGGAATCTTCGTGTCCTTCACGCTGCTGGTCCTGATCGCCGACGTGGTGAACCCGGTCAAACTCAGTACGTAATGGCTCGGGCCGGGTGAGAGTCGTGGGTGTGGTGCCGTAACCTCGAAGCACGCACCCGCCCACGACGGGACCTCGTACCAACCTTGGGGATGCCACGCAGATGACCGCGATTTCGCTCGGTATGCCGGATGTTCCGACCAGACTCGCCGACCGCCGCAAAAGCCGCCAGATCCAGGTCGGAAGCGTTGCTGTGGGCGGCGACGCACCGGTCTCCGTTCAGTCGATGACCACCACCAGGACCTCCGACATCGGTGCGACGCTGCAGCAGATCGCCGAGCTGACCGCGTCCGGCTGCCAGATCGTCCGGGTCGCCTGCCCGACCCAGGACGACGCCGACGCGCTCGCCACCATCGCCAGGAAGTCCCAGATCCCGGTCATCGCCGACATCCACTTCCAGCCGAAGTACGTCTTCGCCGCGATCGACGCCGGCTGCGCCGCGGTCCGGGTCAACCCGGGCAACATCAAGCAGTTCGACGACAAGGTCAAGGAGATCGCCAAGGCGGCCTCCGCGGCGGGCGTCCCGATCCGGATCGGTGTCAACGCCGGTTCGCTCGACCGCCGTCTGCTGGAGAAGTACGGCAAGGCCACTCCCGAGGCGCTCGCCGAGTCCGCGCTGTGGGAGGCGTCCCTCTTCGAGGAGCACGACTTCCGCGACATCAAGATCTCGGTCAAGCACAACGACCCGGTGATCATGGTCAACGCCTACCGCCTGCTCGCCCAGCAGTGCGACTACCCGCTGCACCTCGGCGTCACCGAGGCAGGACCCGCCTTCCAGGGCACCATCAAGTCCGCGGTCGCCTTCGGGGCGCTGCTCGCCGAGGGCATCGGCGACACCATCCGGGTCTCGCTCTCCGCGCCGCCGGCCGAGGAGGTCAAGGTCGGCATCCAGATCCTGGAGTCGCTGAACCTGCGCCAGCGCCGGCTGGAGATCGTCTCCTGCCCGTCCTGCGGCCGCGCCCAGGTCGACGTCTACAAGCTCGCCGACCAGGTCTCGGCCGGCCTGGAAGGCATGGAAGTGCCGCTGCGCGTCGCCGTCATGGGCTGCGTCGTCAACGGCCCCGGTGAAGCCCGCGAAGCCGACCTCGGCGTCGCCTCCGGCAACGGCAAGGGCCAAATCTTCGTCAAGGGTGAGGTCATCAAGACCGTCCCCGAGTCGCAGATCGTCGAGACCCTGATCGATGAGGCCATGAAGCTCGCGGAGCAGATGGAAGCGGCCGGTGCCGCCTCCGGTGAACCGCAGGTGAGCGTCTCCTGACCGCGTGGTTCGGGCCCTGCCGCGCGTACCGTTCACCGGGCGCGGGGCAGGGCCTGCCGCTGCGCGGTAAAGTCTCGGGGTCACTCCCCGCCGTCGTCCGCGGCCCGCACGGTGAGGCGCTGCCATGTTGACCCACTCGACTGCCCGAGTCCTCGACCCGGGCGACCTCGACGCCGCCCTGGCCGTACTCGGCCGCGACCCGGTGGCCAACGCCTTCGTCACCTCCCGGGTCAATGTCGCCGGGCTCGACCCCTGGCGGCTCGGCGGCGAGATGTGGGGCTGGTACAGCGGCGGCAAGCTCACCTCGATGTGTTACGCGGGCGCCAACCTCGTACCGATCTGCGCGACCCCCGAGGCGGTCGCCGCGTTCGCCGAGCGGGCCCGCAGGTCCGGCCGGCGCTGTTCGTCCATCGTCGGTCCTGCCGAGGCCACCGCCGACCTGTGGAGCCGGCTCGAACCCCACTGGGGACCGGCCCGCGAGGTCCGCACCCACCAGCCGCTGATGACCACCCGCGCCCTGCCCCAGGACATCGCCCCCGACCCGCTGGTCCGCCGGGTCCGCCGCGACGAGATGGAGGTGCTGCTGCCGGCCTGCGTGGCGATGTTCACCGAGGAGGTCGGCGTCTCCCCGCTGGCCGGCGACGGCGGCCTGCTCTACCAGGCCCGGGTCGCCGAACTCGTCACCACCGGACGGGCGTTCGCCCGGATAGAGAACGGCGAGGTGGTCTTCAAGGCGGAGATCGGCGCCGTCACCCGGCACACCTGCCAGATCCAGGGCGTCTGGGTGGCCCCCGCCTACCGCGGCCGCGGCCTGTCGGAGACCGGTATGGCCGCCGTCCTGCACTACGCCCTGCGGGACGTCGCCCCGGTCGCCAGCCTCTACGTCAACGACTTCAACGCCCCCGCCCGCGCCACCTACCGCCGTGTGGGCTTCACCGAAGTCGGCGCCTTCATGTCGGTCCTGTTCTGACGGACCGATAGGGTCCCGGCTCATGGAGAACGTGGTGGTCGGGCCCTGTGACCTCGTGGCGCGGGTCGATGAGGCGCTGGCCGTACAAGCGGTGGCCTTCGGGCTCGGGCCGGACGAGGTGGCCATCCGGCGGCAGATTGTGCTGCGGCACCTGGGGAGCCCCGGAGCCCGCGCACTCGGCGCGTGCACCCCCGACGGGCGGCTGGTCGGCTTCGTCTACGGCCTGCCCAACGACCGCGCCCACTGGTGGTCCAGCGTCGTGCAGCCGTACCTGCGCGAGCAGGGCAACGACGACTGGCTCGACGACTCCTTCGTCATCACCGAACTGCACGTGCTGCCCGGCTTCCAGAACCAGGGCATCGGCCGCCGCCTGATCACCGGCATCACCGACACCGCGACCGAACCGCGCAGCATCCTGTCCGCCATCGACGGCGACAGCCCCGCCCGCCACCTCTACCGTTCGCTGGGCTACCGCGATCTCGCCCGCCCGGTGCACTTCCCGAGCGCCGGCCGGCCGTACGCCGTTATGGGCGCACCCCTCCCGCTGCTCAGGCGGCACCCCGCGGCGGCCGGATAACCAGTACGGACCAGGGCCCCGCGCTGGATATCCTCCCCGGACTTCCCGAACCACAGGAGGCCCGCCATGGTCCTGCGCATGTCCCGGCTGCTGCTCAAGACGCTGCGCGACGACCCGGCCGACGCCGAGACCGCCAGCCACAAGCTGCTGGTCAGGGCCGGCTACGTCCGTCGCTCCTCAGCCGGCATGTGGAGCTGGCTGCCGCTGGGCAAACGCGTCCTGGACAACGTCGGCCGGATCGTCCGCGAAGAGATGGAGGCGATCGGCGGCCAGGAAGTGCTGCTGCCCGCGCTGCTGCCCCGCGAGGCGTACGAGGCCACCGGCCGTGCCGCGGAGTACGGCGACCTGCTCTTCCGGCTCACCGACCGCAAGGGCAGCGATTACATCCTCGGGCCCACCCATGAGGAGATCTTCACCCAGCTGGTGAAGGACCAGGTCAGCTCCTACAAGGAGCTGCCGGTGATCCTCTACCAGATCCAGACGAAGTACCGGGACGAGGCCAGGCCCCGCTCCGGGGTGCTGCGCGGGCGCGAGTTCCAGATGAAGGACGCGTACTCCTTCGACACCACCGAGGAGGGCCTCGCCGAGGCGTACCGGCTGCACCGGGAGGCGTACACCAGGATCTTCCGCCGGCTCGGCCTGGACTTCCGGATCGTCTCGGCGGTGTCGGGCGCTATGGGCGGCTCCGACTCCGAGGAGTTCCTGGCGCCCGCCGCGGCCGGCGAGGACACCTACGCGGACTGCCCCCGGTGCGACTACGCCGCCAATACCGAAGCGGTCACCTTCACCGCCACGGTGCCGGCCGCCGCCGGCAGCGGACCTGCCGGACCTGTCGAGGAACTGGACACCCCCGGCACCCCCACCATCGACGCGCTCGCCGCGCACCTCGGCGTGCCCGCCGCCGCCACCTTGAAGAACCTGCTCGTCACCGTGGACGGGGAGATCACCGCGGTCGGGGTCCCCGGCGACCGCGAGGTGGACCTCGGCAAGCTCGCGGAGCACCTCGCGCCCGCGACAGTGGAACTCGCCACCGCCGAGGACTTCGCCGCCCGGCCCGAGCTGGTACGCGGCTACGTCGGCCCCCAGGGCCTCGGTATCCGCTACCTCGCCGACCCCCGGGTCGCGCCCGGCACCGCCTGGATCACCGGCGCGAACAAGCCCGGCCGGCACGCCGCCAACGTCGTGTGCGGGCGTGACTTCCAGGTCGACCGCTCCCTCGACGTGGCCACCGTCGAACCCGGCGACCCCTGCCCCCGCTGCGGCGCCGGGCTGCGCCTCGACCGGGCGATCGAGATCGGCCACATCTTCCGGATCGGCCACAAGTACACCGACGTCTTCCGGCTCGACGTCCTCGGCCCCGACGGCAGGCCCGTCCGCGTCACCATGGGCTCCTACGGCATCGGCATCTCCCGCGCGGTCGCCGCCCTGGCCGAGCAGACCGCCGACGCCCACGGCCTGTGCTGGCCCGCCGAAGTCGCCCCCGCCGACGTCCACATCGTCCCCGCCGGCAAGGCCGCGCAGCGCGAACTCGCCGCCCGGGCCGCGGACGCGCTGCACACCGCGGGCCGCCGCGTCCTGCTGGACGACCGCACCGGCCTCTCCCCGGGCGTCAAGTTCGCCGACGCCGACCTGATCGGCGTACCGGTGCTGCTGACCGCGGGCCGCCGCGCCGCCGAAGGCGTCGTGGAGCTCAAGGACCGCCGCACCGGCGTCCGCGAGGAACTGCCGCTTGCGGAGGCGCTGGCGCGGCTGGGCGGGTGACGCGGGGGCGGGGCGGGGGCGGCGGGTGACTTTGGGCCGCCGGGTGACGCGGGGTCAGAGCCAGTCGGCGAACTCCAGGAGGAGTTCGCCGTCCTCCCGGGCGCCCATCGTCATCGACCAGATGCCCGCCTCGACCGCACGGAAGAGAGACCAGCCGCGCAGGTGCTCGGGGTCGATCTCCAGCGCCGAGGAGAGCTGGGCCAGCCGGCGGCGTGCCGCGGCGCGGGAACCCGGCTGGGCGGCCAGGGTGGACAGGCGGTCCCTGGCCAGCCAGGCCACGTCGTAGGCGGGGTCGCCGACCAGGGGCTTGGGGTCGATCGCGAGCCACGCCAGGCGGTCGCCGGCCAGCACATTGCCGTGGTGGAAGTCCCCGTGCAGCAGGACCGGCGCGGGGGCGTCCGCCAGCAGCGCCTCACGCACCGCCAGCGCCTCGTCGACCAGCGGACGGGCATCGGCCGCCCAGGGCTCCTCGGCGCGCTGCCGGAGCAGCGGGACCAGCTCACCGGTGTACCCGGCCACCGTCGCGAAGGGGTGGCCGCCGGGCACCGGTACCCACAGCCGGCGCAGCACCTCGACCGCCTCCAGCATCGCCTTCGGCTCGGCCAGCGACCGCAAGGACACGTCCGCCTGGAGCCGTTCCAGCAGCAGCGCCCCCTGCTCCGGGTCGGCCCGCAGCAGGCGGACCGCACCCCGCCCGTCCCACTGCGCGAGCGCCGCGTGCTCCTGGGCGGTCTCCCGGTTGACCATGCCCACCTTGAGCACGGCCGGCGTGCCGTCCGCGGTCCTGACCAGCACGATCATGCTGATCTGGCCGCCCGCGGCGAAGACCCGCTCCGGGGTCAGTTCCCACCGCGTCAGGTACTCCGTCACCAGGCCCGGCAGCCGCGCCAGCCACGCCCGGCCCGCCTCGCCCTCCCAGACGCCGATGGTGCGGGCCAGCCGCTCCGGCGGTTCCAGGTCCAGGTGGTCAGGCCCCCCGTGGTGCCCCGCTGAACCCATAGGTCTGCGTTCCCTCCGTGGTGACGTCGTCCGTGGCCGCGGCGGAACGCCTGTGACGCTTATGTCGACAAGGCGATCAGTCGCGTTCCGCCAATCCCGGGAAGGGTACGCTCCCGCCGCTCCAGCGCACCGCGCGCACCGCCGCCTCCCGCAGCCCGGCGGCGGCGTCACCGCGTACGGCGCCGGTCGCCGCACGCACCAGATCGCCGTACGCGCCCGCCACCCGGTCTTCCAGGAAGGCGGCCAGCCGCACCGCACCGGCCGCGTCCGTCACCGCGAACGGCAACTCGTACCCCGCCGCCGCGGCGACCGGCTTCCCGCCCAGATCCGTGACCGTACGGCTGAGCGCGTCCCGCCGGGCCCGGTGCGCGTCATACGCCTGCCGCGCCTCCGCCTCCCGCGCACCCCCGACCCGCCCGCCCACCACGCCGTACCCGTACACCGCGGCGTGCTCCGCGGCGAGCGCCGCCTGCGCGGCATCCAGCTCGGTGGTCATGGGGCCGTCGCTTTCGGGGTGAGGGGGGTGGGGGTGGGGTGTCTTGGGGGTGGGGTGCTCATGCGGTCCTGGGCTCTGGCTTTGGGGTGGGGTGCGGCGACGGTGGGGGTGGTGGGGGTGCGGTGGTTGTGGGGGTGGCCGGGGGGTGGGAACGGGGTGCTCATGCGGTCCTGGGCTCTGGCTTTGGGGTGGGGTGCGGCGACGGTGGGGGTGGGGTGCTCACGCGGGTTTGGGCTTCGCGTTCAGCAGGACGACGTGGCCGGCGCCGGCTGCCGCGGCGGACGCCAGCAGCCGCGCGAGGTCGCCCGGCACGGTCAGCAGCACCTTCGCCCTGCGGTCGGCCAGCTCCCGCTCGGCGGCGGCGAGCGCGGTGAGCGTCTGCGCGGGGGAGTCCGGCGGGGTGGTGGGGGGCGGCGTGGGTGTCGGCGTTGGTGTCGACCCTGTGGGGGGCGCGGCGACCTTTCCGCCGAACGCCTGCACGTGCTGTGCCACCTCGGCCCGCAGCGGCGCCAGCCGGCCGGCCAGCGTCGGATGCGCGGCGATCGCGGCGTCGTACCGCGTCACCAGGCCCCCGCTGTCCCGTGCGGCCTGCGCCCTCTCGGCCACCCCTGGTACGGGCCTCGCCGGCGCGTTCTTCTTCTTGGCCGACCCCTCACCCCCGGAGCATCCACCGACGACCCCAACGGCCGCCGCCACCACCAAACCCCGCCGGCTCACCCGAGCCCCAGCCCCGATCATGGCGGTGAGTGTACGGGGACGGGGGACGGTGGAGACGGGGGACGGTGGAGACGGGGGTGGGCGGGGGTGGGTACGGGGTGGGGGTGCGGTATGGCGGTGCCCTATCGGGTGGGGGTTGGGGGTGAGGTGCGGGGAGTGGGGGTGGGGGTGAAGGGTGAGGGTGCCGTATCGGGGTGGGTGCCGGAAGTGACGGTGCCGTAGGGGGGTGCGGGTCGGGGGTGTGGGTGCCGGAAGAGGGTGCGGGTCGGAAGTGAGGGTGCCCTGGTCCACGGTGCCGTTGTCCGTGTAGGCACCGCCCTTTCCCCCTTTTTTGCCGCCTTCTCGCCTCCGGGCGCTTAAATCCGGTGTCGACGGTCGATCGTGCTCGCTCGCTCGTTCCTCGCTCCCTGCGCGCGTTCTCCCTTTCGACACCGGCGCGCCCTTTGGCTCGCTGGCTACCGGCGTAACCCCCAACGTCCAAGGGGGCACCCCGCCCCGTCAGGGGCGCTGGGGGCACCCCCGGACGAAGTCTGGGGGAGGAACTGCGCGAGCAACCGGTCACCGGCGGACGCTTGACCAGCGACGGGTCGGGCCCCGAAGGGGCGCGAGGAACTGCGCGACAAGCCACGACGGCGCCGCGCTTCGTCAGGGACCCTGGGTGCCGCACTCCGAGGACGTGCCGCACGGCGTGTGACCGTGGAGAAGTGGGGTGCCGGACTCCGGTAACCTAGGGTCCCTACACGCAACCCCTTCCATGACAACAGCAGACGCGGCCGAGGAGTCACCCGGATGAGCACGACCCAGAGCGAGAGGCTGCGCAAACTGCTGGAGCCGCTGGCTGCGGAGACGGGCCTGGAGCTGGAAGACGTCAAGGTGACCGCCGCCGGGAAGCGGCGGCAGCTGCTGGTCGTGGTGGACGCCGACGCCGGCGTCTCGCTGGACGCGGTCGCCGATGTGAGCCGCGCCTTCTCGGAGGCGCTGGACGCCTCCGACGTGATGGGCGAATCGGAGTACGTGCTCGAGGTCGGCTCCCCCGGCACCGACCGCCCCCTCACCGAACCGCGCCACTTCCGGCGTAACACCGGACGCCTGGTGAAGCTCCAGCTCAAGGAGCGCGGCGAGCTGATCGCACGGATCATGACGGTGGACGACACCGGTCTCGATCTGGAGGTGCCGGGCGTGAAGGGCCGCAAGCCCAAGCCGGCCCGGGCGGACTTCGCCGAGATCAGCAGGGCGCGGGTCGAGGTCGAGTTCAACCGCAAGGACGAGGGCGCCGTGGAAGCCGACGGCGACGAAGACGACGAGAACGACGAGAACGACGAGAACACTGAGGAGGCGTAGCCGTGGACATCGACATGAAGGCCCTGCGGGGTTTGGTGCAGGAGAGGCAGATCTCGTTCGACCTGCTGGTCGGGGCCATCGAATCGGCGCTCCTCATCGCGTACCACCGCGAACCCGGCAGTCACCGCCGGGCGCGGGTGGAGCTCGACCGGCAGACCGGGCACGTGACCGTATGGGCCACCGAGGAGCCGGAGGAGGCGGGCGAGGGCGCCGAACCGCGCGAGTTCGACGACACGCCCAGCGGCTTCGGCCGGATCGCCGCCTCCACCGCCAAACAGGTGATTCTGCAGCGGCTGCGTGACGCCGAGGACGACGTGACCTTCGGGGAGTACGCCGGCCGCGAGGGCGACATCGTGACCGGTGTCGTCCAGCAGGGCAAGGACCCCAAGAACGTGCTGGTCGACATCGGCAAGCTGGAGGCCATCCTGCCGGTGCAGGAGCAGGTGCCCGGCGAGGACTACGCCCACGGCACCCGGCTGCGCAGCTATGTGGTGCGGGTCGTCAAGGGCGTGCGCGGCCCTTCGGTGACCTTGTCGCGCACTCACCCCAACCTGGTGAAGAAGCTCTTCGCGCTGGAGGTCCCGGAGATCGCCGACGGCTCGGTGGTGATCGAGGCGATCGCCCGTGAGGCGGGGCACCGCAGCAAGATCGCGGTCCGCTCCGGCCGCTCCGGGCTGAACGCCAAGGGCGCCTGCATCGGCCCGATGGGCGCCCGGGTGCGCGCGGTGATGGCCGAGCTGAACGGCGAGAAGATCGACATCGTGGACTGGTCGGACGACCCGGCCGAGATGGTGGCGAACGCCCTCTCACCGGCCCGGGTCTCCAAGGTCGAGGTGGTGGACGCGATGGCCCGCAGCGCCCGCGTCACCGTGCCGGACTACCAGCTGTCGCTGGCGATCGGCAAGGAAGGGCAGAACGCCCGGCTGGCCGCCCGGCTGACCGGCTGGCGGATCGACATCCGCCCCGACACCGAGCAGCCCGAAAGCTGACGAAACACGAACAACCGTGCGTCCGCTTACTCGAAGGAGTGAGCTCGGCGCGGGGAGGTAGACTAAAGAGTGTCTGGTCGGACGCTGCATCCAGCATGCCCGGAGCGAACCTGCATCGGCTGCCGTCAGCGAGCGGCCAAGACCGACCTGCTGCGTGTGGCGGTGAGCGGGGGCGTATGCGTTCCCGATCTTCGCGGTACGCTGCCCGGTCGGGGTGCGTATCTGCATCCCGGCCTTGCCTGTCTTGACCTGGCGGTCCGCCGCCGGGCGTTCGCCCGGTCCTTCAGGGGACCGGTGACGCCCGATACCGCGGAACTGCGCCGGTACGTCGAGCAGGCAGCACCGTAAGAAGAAAGAAGTACGGCACGGGACACCGTGCGGTCAGGTACCTCGCGAGATGGAAGTAGGTCGAGATTGCGATGAGCACTCGATGAGTACGCGATGAGTACGCCCATGAAGTAGCGACGGTCCGGCGGACGATCACCCCGGACCTAAAAGGAGCGAAGTGGCTAAGGTCCGGGTATACGAACTCGCCAAGGAGATGGGAGTCGAGAGCAAGGTCGTCATGGCCAAGCTCCAAGAACTCGGTGAATTCGTCCGTTCGGCGTCCTCGACGATCGAGGCGCCGGTTGTCCGCAAGTTGACCGATGCTTTTCAGGGACCCGGTGGCAACGCCGGCAAGTCCGCTGCGAAGCCCGCGGCGCCGCGCAAGGCGACGCCTTCCCCCGCCGCCGCCCGTCCGGGCGCCGGCTCTTCGCCGGCCCCCACCCCGGGTGCGCCGGCTCGTCCCGCTGCCTCCGGGGCGCCCCGCCCGGGCGGTCCTGTGACGCCCGCGGCTCCGGCCGCCCCCAGCAACGGGAGCACCCCGGCCGCCGGCGGTCCGCGTCCCGGCCCCCGGCCGGCTCCGGCTCCGGCGCCCACCCCGGCTCCGGCCGCCAAGCCCGCTCCGGCGGCTCCGGTGCCCGCGGCCGAGTTCCAGGCGCCGCCGTCCGCGCCCCCGGCCGCGGCCGGTCCGCGCTCCGGCGCCACTCCCGGCCCGCGCCCGGCCCGTCCGGCCGGCCCCGGCCAGCGTGACGGCGGTCCCCGTGACGGCCAGCGCGACGGCGGCCAGCGTGACGGCGGTGCGCGTCCCGGTGCCCGTCCGGCCGGACAGGGCCAGGGCGGTGCCCGCCCCGGCGGCGCGCGTCCCGCGGGTCCGCGTCCCGGCAACAACCCCTTCACGTCCGGCTCCACCGGTATGCCGCGCCCCGGTGGCGCGGGCCGTCCCGGTGGCGGTCAGGGCGGTGCCCCGCGTCCGGCGGGTCCCGGCGGCGGCGCCCCGCGCCCCGGTGGTGCCCCGCGTCCCGGCGCGCCCGGCGGTCAGGCGGGACCTGGTGGTTCGCGTCCGTCCCCCGGTGGCATGCCCCGTCCGCAGTCCTCGGGCCCGCGCCCGAACCCGGGCATGATGCCCCAGCGTCCGGCGCCTTCTCCCGGCGGTCGTCCCGGCGGTGGCCCCGGTGGCCGTCCCGGTGGTGGCCCCGGTAGCCGTCCGGGTGGTCCCGGCGGTCGTCCCGGCGGTGGCGGCGGCGGTTTCGCCGGCCGTCCGGCAGGTCCCGGCGGCGGCGGTCGTCCCGGCGGTGGCGGTGGCGGCTTCGGCGGTCCCCGTCCCGGTGGCGGCGCGCCCGGCGGTGGCGGCGGCTTCGGCCCCCGTCCCGGCGGTTTCGGCGGGCGTCCCGGTGGCCCGGGTGGCCGTGGCGGCACGCAGGGCGCGTTCGGTCGCGGCCCCGGCGGTCGTCCGGCCCGCGGCCGTAAGAGCAAGCGTCAGCGGCGCCAGGAGTACGAGGCCATGCAGGCCCCGTCCGTGGGCGGCGTGCTGCTGCCCCGCGGCAACGGCCAGACCGTACGGCTCTCCCGCGGTGCCTCGCTGACCGACTTCGCCGAGAAGATCAACGCCAACCCGGCGTCGCTCGTCCAGGTGATGCTCAACCTCGGTGAGATGGTCACCGCCACGCAGTCGGTGTCCGACTCCACCCTGGAGCTGCTCGCCGGCGAGATGAACTACGTGCTGGAGATCGTCAGCCCGGAGGAGGAGGACCGCGAGCTGCTCGAGTCCTTCGACATCGAGTTCGGCGAGGACGAAGGCGGCGAGGAGGCGCTGGTCTCCAGGCCGCCGGTGGTCACCGTCATGGGTCACGTCGACCACGGCAAGACCCGCCTGCTGGACGCGATCCGCAAGACCAACGTGGTCGCGGGCGAGGCCGGCGGCATCACCCAGCACATCGGTGCCTACCAGGTCGCGACCGAGGTCAACGGCGAAGAGCGCCGGATCACCTTCATCGACACCCCGGGCCACGAGGCGTTCACCGCCATGCGTGCCCGTGGTGCGAAGTCGACCGACATCGCGATCCTGGTCGTCGCGGCCAACGACGGCGTCATGCCGCAGACGGTCGAGGCGCTCAACCACGCGAAGGCGGCCGAGGTGCCGATCGTCGTCGCGGTCAACAAGATCGACGTCGAGGGCGCCGACCCGACCAAGGTGCGCGGTCAGCTCACCGAGTTCGGCCTGGTGGCGGAGGAGTACGGCGGCGACACCATGTTCGTCGACATCTCGGCCAAGCAGGGTCTGCACATCGACTCCCTGCTGGAAGCGGTCATCCTGACCGCCGACGCCTCGCTCGACCTGCGGGCCAACCCGGAGCAGGACGCGCAGGGCATCGCGATCGAAGCGCACCTGGACAAGGGCCGCGGCGCCACCGCGACCGTCCTGGTGCAGCGCGGCACCCTGCGGGTCGGCGAGACGATGGTGGTGGGTGACGCCTACGGCCGCGTCCGCGCCATGCTCGACGACCAGGGCAACACCCTGGAAGAGGCGGGTCCGTCCACACCGGTCCAGGTGCTGGGTCTGACCAACGTCCCGGGTGCCGGCGACAACTTCATCGTGGTCGACGAGGACCGCACCGCCCGGCAGATCGCCGAGAAGCGCGCGGCGCGCGAGCGCAACGTCCGCTTCGCCCGCAAGGGTGTCCGGTTCTCCCTGGAGAACCTGGACGAGGCGCTCAAGGCCGGTCTGGTCCAGGAACTCAACCTCATCATCAAGGGCGACGCGTCCGGTTCGGTGGAGGCTCTCGAGTCCTCGCTGCTCCAGCTCGACGTCGGCGACGAGGTCGACATCCGGGTCCTGCACCGCGGTGTGGGTGCGGTCACCGAGTCGGACATCGACCTGGCGACCGGCTCCGACGCCATCGTCATCGGCTTCAACGTCCGTGCGGCCGGCCGGGCCGCCCAGATGGCGGAGCGCGAAGGCGTCGATGTGCGCTACTACTCGGTGATCTACCAGGCCATCGAGGAGATCGAAGCAGCGCTCAAGGGCATGCTCAAGCCCGAGTACGAGGAGGTGGAGCTCGGCACCGCCGAGATCCGCGAGGTCTTCCGCTCCTCCAAGCTCGGCAACATCGCCGGTGTGCTGGTCCGCTCCGGCGAGGTGCGCCGCAACACCAAGGCGCGGCTGCTGCGCGACGGCAAGGTCATCGCGGAGAACCTCAACATCGAGGGGCTGCGCCGCTTCAAGGACGACGTCACCGATATTCGTGAGGGTTACGAGGGTGGTATCAACCTCGGCAACTACAACGACATCAAGATCGATGACGTCATCGCGACGTACGAGATGCGGGAGAAGCCGCGCGGCTGATTCCGTGAGCGGGTGAGCCGGGGCCGATCGGCGGGATATTCCGTCGATCGGCCCCGGCCTTCGCCTGTAGCGTCCCTTCCATGTATGTAGGCACGCTCTGCTTCGACCTGCTGCTCGGTGACGTACGGTCGCTGAAGGAGAAGAGGTCCGTCATCCGTCCGATCGTCGCCGAGCTGCACCGCAAGTTCGGGGTCAGCGTGGCCGAGACCGGGGAACAGGAGCTCTACCGCCGCAGCGAGATAGGTCTCGCGGTGGTCTCGGGGGATTTGACGCACATCAAGGACGTACTCGATCGCTGCGAACGCTGGATGGCCGGCCGGCCGGAGGTGGAACTGCTGTCGGCACGGCAGCGCGTCCACGGCGGCGACGACTGAGACGACGACTGAGACGACTGAACCGAAGAAGAGAGAAGACAGACGATGACCGACACCGCGCGGGCGCGAAAGCTGGCGGACCGCATCCGGGTCGTGGTCGCCGAGACCCTTCAGCGGCGGATCAAGGACCCGCGGCTGGGTTATGTGACGATCACCGACACCCGGGTCACCGGTGACCTGCGGGAGGCGACCGTCTTCTACACGGTCTACGGCGACGACGAGGAGCGCGCCGCGTCCGCGGCGGCCCTGGAGAGCGCCAAGGGTGTGCTGCGCTCCGAGGTCGGCCGGCAGACCGGGGTGCGGTTCACGCCGAGCCTGGCCTTTGTCGCCGACGCCCTCCCGGACAACGCCCGCACCATCGAGGACCTGCTCTCCAAGGCCCGAGCGGCCGACGAGGAGGTCCGCAAGACCGCCACCGACGCCCAGTACGCCGGCGACGCGGACCCGTACCGCAAGCCGGCCGAGGACGACGAGTTCGACGACGACGGGACCGACGACGGGACCGGCACCGAGACCGGCACCGGCAGCCAGGCAGCCACCGGCACCGGTGCCGCCGAGGGGTCCGGCCGGCCTGCCGGCGGCGCCAAGGACGAGGACGGTCCGTCGCCCGCATGACCTCAGGACACGACACCGGGTCCGCCCGCCCGCAGGCGGGCCGCGCCCGGAAAGGCAGCCCTTCCGGGCTTGTGATCGTCGACAAGCCCGGGGGGCTCACCTCGCACGGGGTGGTCTCCCGGATGCGGCGGCTGGCCGGGACCCGGCGGGTCGGGCACGCCGGCACCCTCGACCCGATGGCGACCGGAGTGCTCGTTCTCGGCGTGGAGAAGGCCACCCGGCTGCTCGGCCACCTCGCGCTCACCGAGAAGGAGTACGTCGCGACCATCCGGCTCGGCCAGAGCACGGTGACCGACGACGCGGAGGGCGAGGTCATCGCCGAGGCGCCGGCCACCGGTGTCACCCGGGAAGCCGTGGACTCCGGGATCGCCGCCCTCACCGGGCCGATCCAGCAGGTCCCGTCGAAGGTCAGCGCGATCAAGGTGAACGGTGTCCGGTCCTACACCAGGGTCCGGGAGGGCGAGGACTTCGACCTGCCCGCCCGGCCGGTGACCGTCTCCTCCTTCACCGTCCAGGACCTCCGCACCCCCGGCGACCAGCCGGACGTGCTCGACCTGGACGTGACCGTGGTCTGCTCCTCCGGCACCTACATCAGGGCGCTCGCCCGTGATCTGGGCGCAGGACTCGGCGTCGGCGGTCACCTCACCGCGCTGCGCCGCACCCGGGTCGGCCCCTACCGGCTGGACGGTGCCCGCACCCTGGAGCAGCTGGAAGAGACCTTCGAGGTGCTGCCCATCGAGCAGGCGGCCGCCGCGGCCTTCCCCCGCTGGGACGTGGACGCGGACCAGGCCCGGCTGCTGGGCCACGGCGTACGGATCGAGGCACCGGTGCTGGCGGCCGGGCCGAACGCGGTCTTCGGCCCCGACGGCAGGTTCCTGGCGCTGGTCGAGGAGAGCAAGGGGCAGGCGAAGATCGTGGCGGGCTTCGGGCAGTAGGCCACCCCCGGTCTCCCTCGCCGCCCTGCGCCCCGGCCTCTCGCGCCATTCCTCGCCCCGGGCCTCCCGCACCGCGCCCGGCCCCGGCGTTCCCTGCCGCCCCTCGCCCGTGGGCCGCGGGCGAGGGGCGGCAGGGGAGCCCGCTTCGGCCGTCCCGACGTCCGGCCGGACAGCGCGGCACGGGCCGCCGTTCACCGTGCAGCGAGGCCGCCTGTCCCCTGAACGGCCCCGCTCCACGACCCCCTCCAACCCCCCCTGGGTGTCCCTGTCCATCCGCAACCCGGAAATCACCCCAATGGCTAGGCGCTCGGAGTGAAGCGAGGGGGCGCAAGGGGGCGCTTTCGGTCCATGATCTAGTGCGGACGATCATCCGGCGCCTACCGTCGAAGCGGGACGAAACGGGACTCCAGAGAAACTGGTCCCGCCCGGGCGGTGGGGGAGGGCGGCCCGCATGGGGGCACGCGGAAGTGAACGGGACAGTGCTCTGATCCGGGTCTGCGACCTGGCCGGGCGCCACCGCGGCAGCGGCTTCCTCGCCGACGCCGACGGCACGATGATCACCAGCCATGAGGCGGTCGACGGCCTCGCCCGGCTGGTCCTGCACGGGCCCGGCGGTCAGGTCTGCCTGGCCGAGGCCGGGGCGATCACCTCGCTCCCCGAGTGCGGCCTCGCGCTGGTCGCCACCGAGGGGCTCGCGGTGCCGCCGCTGCCCGTCGCCGGCGCCGGCCCGGCCCACCCCGGGCAGCGGATACGGCTGCGGCTGCCGCACCGGGCCGAAGGCTCGGTGGTCGGCACCACCGCGGTCACCTACACCGCGACCGACCGCTTCCACCTCCTCGACGAGGTATACGAACTCGCCCTGGACGGCGCCGACCTGCACCGGACGGCGGCCTGGGCGTCCGGGGCGCCGCTGATCGACGCGGTCACCGGCGCGGTGCTCGCCGTGGTGGTCACCGCCCTGCACGCCGGGCACCGGGCGAGCGGCTTCGCCGTCCCCTTGCGGGCCGTGGACGCGCCCGAGCCACTGGCCAGGCTGCTGGGCCGTAACGCGGCCACCGTGCCCGCCCACGGCCCGCACCTCAACCTCGCAGGGGCGCTGCAGCTCACCGCCGCTTCGGTGGCCGCCGCGGCCGGTTCCGGCGGCCGCTACGAACCCGTGCCACGACCCGAAGTCGCCGGGGAACTCGCGGAGTTCCTGGCCGACCGGAGCGAAGGCGCGCCGCTGCTGCTCGGACTGGTCGGCGCCCCCGGCACCGGCCGTAGCACCGAACTGGCCCGGCTCGCCGCCGGCCGCGTCCGGGGCTCGCACCCGGCTCCCACCCTGTGGCTGCGCGGCGCGGAACTGCGGCCCGGCGACGGCAGCGTCAAGGACGCGGTGGAGCGCTCACTGCGCACCGCGGCCCGCAGCGTCCACGCCGCCTCCGGGGAGCCCTCGGCCGATCCGCTCTACGCCACCGCGGAAGCCGTCGCCGGCCTGGCCCGGCGTGCGGCACGCCCCCTGCTGGTCGTCCTCGACGCCCCCGAGGAGATGCCGCCGGTCCTGGCCCACGCGCTCGCCGACTGGACCACCGCCACGGCCGGCTGGCTGCGGGCCACCGGCACCCGGCTGATCCTCGGCTGCGGACCGGAACTCTTGGAGCAGACAGCCGAGTCGCTGCCGGCCGATGCGGTGCGCCGGCTGCCGGTGGGGCCGCTGACCGAGGAACAGGCGGTACGGGCCAGGGCCCGCTTCGGGCTCCCCGACGGCGCCCTGGCGGCGGGCGACGCGGCGCACCCGCTGGCGCTGCGGCTGCTCTCCGAGGTGCGCGCGGCACTGCCCGGCGGCGGGGAACCGGGGCCGCCTCCGGCACGGGACGAGATCTTCTCCGCGTACCTGGACCTGGTGTGCCTGCGGATCGCGGAACGGCTCGCCGCCGCTGCCCTGCCGCCGGTGCGGGCGACCGGCCTGCGCCGGCTCGCGGCGCGGGTGGCGGGGCAGGTGCACGAAGCGGCCAGGCGGTGTCTGGGGCCCGGGCAGGGCGAGCTGGACCGGGAGGCGTTCGAGGAGCTGTTCCCGTGGCGCAGCGGGTGGGCGTCCGCGGTGCTCGCCGAAGGGCTGCTGGTCCCGGCAGGGGCGGGCTACCGCTTCGCGCACGGGGAGCCGGCCGACTGGCTGCAGGCGCTCCACCTCGACCTGGACGCGGCGCTGCACGCCCTGGTCCACCGCTGGTTCGCGCCCCCGGGCGCGCTGCCGGAAGCGCCGGTACGCCTCCCCTCGCGGGCCGCGACCCGGGCCGGCCACCCGCCACCGGTACCCCCGGCGCCACCCATCGCACCCGCCCATCCGCGCAGCCTGCCGGTGCCCCGCCACCGCGCGGGCCCGGTCCTGCAGGCCCTTCTCGCGGCCCCGCCGACAGCCCGCGCGGTCCATCTGCACGCGCTCCTGCAAGTCCTCGACCGGCGGACCCCGCACCCCACCCGCCTGGCGCCGGTACCGCCCGCGGCGGTCGACCGCGAAGCGGACACCGTCCCGACCCCGCACCCGGCCAGGACCCGCCCGCCCGCCGACGGCGCCCGGCGCCCCGCGGAGCCGCCCCCCACCGTGACCCCGCCGCGCCCCGAGCGCCAGGCCGACGCCCTGTGGTGGGCCGGCCATCTCGTCCAGGAAGTGCTCCTGCGGGCACCCGGCCCGGAACTCCCGCGGGAGCTGGCCGGGCGGGTGGCCGTCCGGGCGGTGGAGCGCGGCGGCTTCACGGCCGACGGGATGGGGCCGCTCGGCCGCTTCGGACCGTCCTTCTGGAGCGCGCTGCCGCTTCCCGTCCCCGACCGTCTCGAACTCCTCCGGGTCCTGCTGCCCGCCGACGGCCCCCCGGCGCGGGGCGAGCGGCCCCGCTTCCTGGACGAGGCCGCCGCCCTTCTGCGCGCGCACCCCGCCGAGGCGCTCCCCGCGCTGTGCGGCTGGTTCACCGACGACCGCCCGCTGGGGACCGGTCCGCTGCCGCCCGCCGGGATCCGCCTCACCGTGGCCGGTGCCGCGCAG
Organism: Streptomyces sp. NBC_01476; assembly: GCF_036227265.1. Classification (NCBI taxonomy): domain Bacteria; kingdom Bacillati; phylum Actinomycetota; class Actinomycetes; order Kitasatosporales; family Streptomycetaceae; genus Streptomyces; species Streptomyces sp. NBC_01476. Next base: position 6,130,187 of record NZ_CP109446.1, read on the forward strand.
GCGCTGCTGCACACCCACCGGCGGGTCGCCGTGGACGACCTGATGGAGGCGCTGGTGGTGGCAGGACAGCCCGCCGCCGACGAACTGCTCGGCGCGCTCGTCGAGGACGAACCCTCGGCGGTGTGCCGGGCGGTGGACCGCTGGGCACACGACGAACGCCAGGACCGGCATGTGGCGGCGGCCGACTACGGACTGCGCGCGGCACCCCATGTCCGGTCCGGTCCTGACCGCGAACTGCTGCGGTACGCGGCCCTGGTGATCCTGGCCCGGCCCGCGGACCGCGGACTGCACGGGGCGGCGCTCGGGATGCTGGTCCGGGACCCCGCCACCCGGGACCGCCATCTGCCCGCCGCGCTACGGCACTTCGCCGCCGGGGACGCCCACCTGACCCCCGCCGTGCTGGGCGCGGCGCTGGGCACGCACCCCGAAGCGGTGCTCACCGCCTTCCGGAACCGGCTGCGGGCGCCCGCCGCGGCCGACGACACCGCGGGCGTCCTCGCCGCCCTGGCCGCCGTCGGCGGCACCGCCCTGGCCCGTCGCGCCGCCGCCCTCGTCGAGGACCACCTGCGCCACGACCCGGCCGCCGCGCCCGCCGTGGCCCGGTTCCTCGACACCCGGCTGGAGGAGGGCCCGGCCGTCCGGCCGGTGCTGCTGCCGATGGCCACCGCACTGCTCCGCGACCATCCCCCGGAGGTGCGCCGCGCCCTGGTGCCGGTCTTCGCCGACCCCGGCAGCCACCTCTCCCGGCCCCTGCGCCAGGAGCTGCTGGACCTGGCCATCGCCACCGAACGCGATCCCGCCGTGCTCGACGCCCTGCTCACCGCCGCCGCCGACGGCTGCCCCCGCCGGCACCCGCTGCTCACCCGCGACCTCGTGCACCGTCTCGGACTGCTGCTGTGCCGTACCCCGGAAGGCGCCACCCACTTCGACCGCCGGGTGGTCGAACTCGCCGCCGGGCAGCCCGACTTCGCCCGGCTGCTGCGCACCTGGCTGACCGACGGCGGCCACTGGGACGCGGTGGTCGGCCCGAGCGCCAGGCGGCGTCTCGACACCGTGGCGTGAGGCGGCGGGGGACCCCGGGCCGGGCGCCGGCCCTGTCCGTGGCATGAGGCGCCGGTGCCCCCGCGGCAGGCGCCGGCACCGGTCCGAAGCAAGGTGGCGCAAGGCGCCAACTCCGCTGCCGGGCAGGGCAAAACATTCCCCTCCGGTGCAAAGAGGTGGCCCGCAGCAACCGAAAAGAAGTCCGCCGGGAGGATGCGGAAGGTCTTGCGGGTGAAGAGACGTTGTAGCCGCAAGAAGTGTCCGCCCGGAGTACGCGGCCGGCCCGACCCGCCGGCCGGCCGCCCGGCCGGAGACACCGCCCACCGGCGGTGCCTGGGAAGGAGCGCCCAGATGGAGATCGACGCCGATTCGCTCGCGGTGGCCCCGCTGGACACCGCCGCCGCCCGCGACCCGGGCCTGTCCGGTGCGAAGGCGGCCAACCTGGCACGTGCCGCCACCGAGGGCCTGCCGGTACTCCCCGGCTTCGTGATCGTCCCGGCGGCCCGCGCCCCCGGTATCGCCGGCGGCCCCGACGCGCTGCGGGCCGCCTGGCGGGAACTCGGCGGCGCCGACGGCCGCCCGCTGGTGGTCCGTTCCTCCTCCGTCCACGAGGACACCGAGGACTCCTCGATGGCCGGCCGCTTCGAATCCGTGCTCGACGTCCGCGGCTGGGACGCCTTCACCGCCGCCGTCCGCCGGGTCCAGGAGTCCGCCGCCCGCGTCGGCGGCCTGGTCGCCGCCGGCGCGGGCCCCCGCCCCGCCGCCGGTCCCGAGCCGGACTCCGGGATGTCGGTCCTGGTCCAGCCCATGCTCAAAGCCGCCGCGGGCGGCGTGATGTTCGGCGCCGACCCGGTCGAGGGCCGCTTCGACCGGATCCTGGTCAGCGCGGTCACCGGCGGCCCCGACCAGCTCGTGGACGGCAGCACCCAGGGCGTGCGCTACCAGCTCACCCGCCACGGCCACCTGCGGCACACAGAACCCGAGGTCCCGCGCGGCACCGGCCCGCTCGGCCGCCGCGCCCTCGCTCAGCTGGTCCGGCTGGCCCGCCGCACCGAACGGGTCTACGGCGGCCCGCAGGACATCGAGTTCGGCTTCGACGCGGACGGCCGGCTCTGGCTCTTCCAGGCCCGGCCGATCACCGCGATGGCCGCCCGTCCGGAGCGCGGGGCCCGGCTGCTCGGCCCGGGCCCGGTCGCCGAGACGCTGCCGAACGTCCTGCAGCCGCTGGAGGAGGACCTCTGGCTCGCCCCGATGAACCAGGGACTCACCCTCGCCCTGGACATCGCGGGCGCCGCCCCCCGCCGGATGCTGCGCCGGCTGCCGATAGCCACCAGCGTCGACGGCCGGGCCGCCGCCGACCTGCTGCTGCTCGGCGCCGCCCCGGCCGCCCACCCGGTGCTCAACTTCATCAACCCCGCCCCCGGCGCCCGCCGCGCCGCCGCGGCCTGGCGGGTCGGCCGGCTGCGCAGCGCCCTGCCACTGCTCGCCCGCGACCTGATGGCCGACGTCGACCGCCAACTGCACGACCTCGCGGCGCCCCGGCAGCTCCTCAGCGGCGAACTGCTCGACGCCATCGCCTGGGGCCGTACCGTCCTGGCCTCCCTGCACGCCCAGGAGTCACTGGCCGGCGCGCTGCTCGACACCGACACCGGCAACACCGCCGCCGGCGAGGCACTGGCCGTACTCGGCGAGGGCCGGGCCGGCGGACTCGGCGACGAGGAACTGATCAGCAGGCACCCCGTCCTGCTGACCCTGCTGCCCCCGACGCTCGGCGAACGCGATCCGCTGCCCGGCCACACCGGCCGGCACGGCGTGCCGCGCGGTGTCGGCTTCCTCTCCGTCCGGGAGGGGCTGCGGCTGCGGGTCCGCTGGGTGCAGGAGATGCAGACCGCGATGGTCCGCGAACTCGGCACCCGGATGGACTCCCACTGCCTGGTCGGCGAGCGCCGCAAGATCGCGCTGCTGCGCTGGCGGGAACTGCTCGGCGCCGCCGACGGCGGCACCCGCCCCATCGATCTCGCCGAGCGGGTCCCGCGCCCCGACACCCCGCCGCTGCCCACCGCCTTCCGGCTGGCCGGCGGCCGGCCGCAGGCCGTCGTGCTCGGCCGCCGCCGCAAGGACGGCCACGAAGGACAGGGCGCCGGCGGCGGCCAGGGCACCGGCACCGCCTGGCACGGCGACGGCGAGCGGCCGGCCGACGCGGTCCTGGTCGTACGCTCCCTCGACCCGGCGCTGGCACCGCTCCTGCCGGAGCTCGCCGGGCTGGTGGCCGAGACCGGCAGCGTGCTCTCCCACCTCGCGGTACTGGCCCGCGAGTACCAGGTCCCCACCGCCGTCGGCGTGGCAGGCGCCGTGGACCGCTTCCCGCCCGGCACCCCCTTGCGGGTCGACGGCGGCAGCGGAGCCGTCGAGCGACTCCCGCAGCAAGCGGGGACAGCCGGCGACAGCGAGCCGGAGAACGAGGGAGCACCGGTCGCCGGACCGGGCAAGGGGGCCGTGGCATGAAGTACATCAGCTATCTCTTCGGCGGCCTGTGCACCGTCGCCGCCGCCGTCTACCTGGTCATCTACCTCTACCGCTGGGAGTGGCAGCGCGCGGTCATCTGCGGTGTACTGCTGCTCGCCGTGGAGGGCTTCCTGGTCCTGGTGATCATGCTCGGCCGGATGAGCCGCCTGGAGCGCCGCATCATGGACGCCGACACCCGCGTCGAGGAGATCAAGCGGCGCCTGGAGCACTCCCGCGAAGACCAGTCGGTGAACGCCTTCCGCTGGCTCGGCAGCGACCCGCGGCGGGACGGACTCGACGGCACCACCCGGACGTTCGTCTTCGTCCCCATGCTGATGGTGACCGGAGCGGCGCTGTCCGGCCTGGCCTGGGTGATCCAGCGGGTGGCCGCCGTCACCGCCCGTCCCGGCGCCGAACGCCGGCTGGCCGGCCGGCTCGCCCCGCTCGCCGCCCCCTCCGGCGGCGTGCACGGGCCACTGCCCCAGCTGGAGGACCGCCCCGCCGTGCCCCGCGCCCGCCCCTGGCGCACCCTGGCCGCCGTCGCCGGCTCGGTCGCCGCCGTGGCGTTGATCATCTTCGGGGTCTACGCGCTCTCCGACGCCACCGAGACCCGCGAGGAGGCCCGGCCGGACGCGGCGGCCAGCACGGTCGTCTTCCAGATCCAGGTGCACGGCGGCAACACCGACTCCGCCCGCGAACTGGCCGCCGAGGACCTCTGGCAGAGCTGCCGCCGCTCGACGGCCGCCGCCAACCCCACGGCGAGCCTGAGCCGCCTGTCCACCGGCGTCTACGCGGGCGTCATCCGCCCCGCGCTCAGCTCCCACGACATGCTGCGGCTGCGCGGCTGCATCTCCGACGCGATGGCCAACCGGGCGACCGCGACCGTACTCGGGGACGGGCAGGCCGCCCGCTCCCACTGACCATCCCGCGGTACCGGTTCGCGCGGCACACAACTCCCGCAGAACGGGAAGAACATCAGGTCACCGCCGTGGCGCGGCCCCCGTACCCCCACGGGAACCCCGCCGCGGCCTTGGCCCGCCCGGCGGGACAGGTAGCCTGCTGGGACGGACGCCACGCCCGGGGAGGGCGGCGGCGCCCCCGTCCCCGCCCCTCGTTCTGGTGGTGAAGAGCGCTTGTCCCAGTCCCCGCCTCCCCCCATGACCGCCCCCCTGACCGTTCCCGTACCCGCCCTGGCCACCGCTGCGGCCACGGTGGACGTGGCCGCCACCGGCGGCTTTCCCGGCCTGCCCGGCCTCACCCCGGCCGGCCGGGCCGTACTGCGCCGGATCACCAAGGGCCTGCTGTGCTGCCTGCTCGGCTACGGCGTGCTGTGGGCCGGTTCGGCCGGCGGCATGCTCGCGCTCTCCGCGCTGGCCCGCCACGACGCCTCCGGCGGCGAGCGCACCACGGCCGGCATCAACCACTTCCTGCGCGTCGACGGCAAGCTGTGGCGCGGCTCCGCCCCCACCGCTGCCGGTTACCGCGAACTCGCCCACCAGGGCATCCGCACCGTCGTCGACCTGCGCGCCGAGGACCTGTCGGCACCGGAACTCGACCGGCCCGCCCAGGCCGGCCTCACGGCGGTACGGCTGCCGATCCGCGACGGCCAGACCCCCACCGAGCAGCAGGTGGACGACTTCATCCGGATCGTCCAGCGGTCCCCGGGCCCGGTCTACGTGCACTGCGGCGCCGGTGTCGGCAGGACCGGCTCGATGACCGCCGCCTATCTGGTGCGCACCGGGCAGGCCACCGCCCGGCAGGCCGCGGTCCGTACCGTCGCGGTCGGGCCGCCCTCCATCGAGCAGGTCTACTACGTGCTCAACGTCTCACCCGGCGACAGCGACCAGCCGCCCGCGCTGATCCGCGGCATCAGCAGGCTGTTCGACGCACCCCGGCGGATCAAGGCGTCCCTGTAGCGGCGGGGCCGGTGACCCGTGCCGATGGGTGCCGTGACGCACCGGCATGGCAGGCTTGACCCTGCAAGGACGGCATGAGCCATATCGGCGGCAGAGCAGAAGCGGAGCGTCAAGGTGCAGCGCTGGCGGGGCTTGGAGGACGTGCCCGGTGACTGGGGGCGCAGCGTCGTCACCATCGGCTCGTACGACGGTGTGCACCGCGGCCACCAGCTGATCATCGGCCGGGCGGTGCAGCGGGCCCGCGAACTCGGGCTGACGTCAGTGGTCGTCACCTTCGACCCGCACCCCAGCGAGGTGGTGCGCCCCGGCACCCACCCGCCGCTGCTCGCCGCCCACCACCGCAGGGCCGAACTGTTCGAGGAGATGGGCGTCGACGCGCTGCTGATCCTGCCGTTCACCCGGGAGTTCTCCAATCTGTCGCCGAGTGCCTTCATCCGCACCGTGCTGGTCGACGGCCTGCACGCCAGGCTGGTGGTCGAGGGACCCAACTTCCGCTTCGGCCACAAGGCCGCGGGCGACGTCGAGTTCCTCTCCGCGCTCGGCCTGAAGTACGACTACGAGCTGGAGGTCGTGGACCTCTTCGTCCGCGGTGAGGCCGGCGGCGGCGAACCCTTCTCCTCCACCCTCACCCGACGGCTCATCGCCGAGGGCGACATCGAGGGCGCCGCGGAGATCCTGGGCCGCCCGCACCGCGTCGAGGGCGTGGTGGTCCGCGGCGCCCAGCGCGGCCGTGACCTCGGGTACCCGACGGCCAACGTCGAGACGCTGCCGCACACCGCGATCCCCGCCGACGGCGTGTACGCGGGCTGGCTGCACGTGAACGGCGAGGCGATGCCCGCGGCGATCTCGGTCGGCACCAACCCGACCTTCGACGGCACCGCCCGCACCGTGGAGGCGTACGCCATCGACCGGGTCGACCTCGACCTGTACGGGCTGCACGTGGCCGTCGACTTCCTCGCCTACCTGCGCGGCATGGAGAAGTTCGACACCATCGACGCCCTCCTGGAACGGATGGCCGACGACGTGAAGCGCGCCCGCGAACTGGTGGAATCAGCCGAACCGGCCTAGCCGGCACCCGAATCAGCCCACTCGCCGCGGCCCGGACCGCACCGCCCGCCCCCACCGGAGCCCGGGACCGAGCGCGGGCCGCGGGCGGGGCCGTTGTTCAGGCCGGGCGGACCAACCGGGTCTCGTAGGCGAAGACCACCGCCTGCACCCGGTCACGCAGTTCCAGCTTGACCAGGATCCGGCCCAGGTGTGTCTTCACCGTGGCCTCGGCCAGGTGCAGCCCCGCGGCGATCTCGGTGTTGGACAGACCCCGGCCCACCGCGGTCAGCACCTCGCGCTCACGGGCCGTCAGCCGGGCCAGCCGTGCCTCGCTTCCGGCCGCGTCCGCGTCGCCGCCCGGCGACGGCAACTGGTGGGCGAAGTGCTCCAGCAGCCGGCGGGTGATCCGCGGCGCCACCACCGCGTCCCCTGCGGCCACCGAGCGGATCGCGGCCAGCAGCTCCTCGGGCAGCGCGTTCTTCAGCAGAAAGCCGGAGGCGCCCGCCTTCAGCCCGGCGAAGGCGTACTCGTCCAGGTCGAAAGTGGTCAGGATCAGCACCCGGGAGTGCGGGCACTCCGCGATGATCCGGGCGGTCGCCTCGATGCCGTCGGTGCCGGGCATCCGCACGTCCATCAGCACCAGGTCCGGCCGCAGTGCCCGCGTCATCCGAACCGCCTCAGCGCCGTTCCCGGCCTCGCCGACCGGCTGCATGTCGGTCTGCGCGTCCAGCACCATGGTGAACGCCATCCGCAGCAGTGGTTCGTCGTCCACCAGCAGCACCCGGATCGGGGCCACGCCGCCGGCCGGGCGGGCCGGCGCGTCGGTGGCAGGGGAAGCGGGGGTCGGAGCGGTCACGGTGTCTCCTCCGGTGCGGTGAGGTCGAGCAGCGCGGCGACCTGCCAGCCGCCGCCGGGCAGCGGGCCCGCGGTCAGCCGGCCGGCATAGGCGGCGGCCCGCTCCCGCATCCCGGGCAGGCCGTGCCCGGCGGCCCGGTCGGGGCCCGGTTCCGGCGGCACGGTGCCCGCGCCGTCGTCGGCGACCGTGATCCGTACCGCGTCGCCCGCACAGTCGACCCTGACCTCGGCGCGGGCCCCGGCCGGGGCGTGCTTGAGGGTGTTGGTCAGCGCTTCCTGCACCAGCCGGTAGACGGTGAGCTGCGCCGCAGCCGGCACCGCCGCCGCCTCGCCGGACACGTCGAGCCGGGTCGGCAACCCGGCCGCCCGCACCTGCTCGGCCAGCGCGTTCAGTTGGGAGATACCCGGCATCGGGTGCCGCAGCGCGTCCGGCTCGTCCGCCCGCAGCACCCCGAGGAAGCGCCGCATGTCCGTTATGGCCTGCCGCCCGGTCACCGACACCTGCCGCATGGCCACCGCCGCCCGCTCCGGGCTGCGTTGCTGCGCGAAGGCCGCGCCGTCGGCGAGGGCGACCATCACCGACAGGTTGTGCGTCACGATGTCGTGCATCTCCCGGGCGATCCGGGCCCGTTCACCGGCCACCGCGAGCTGCGCCTGCTGGTCCCGCTCCCGCTCCAGCCGGACCGCCCGGTCCTCCAGGAACGCCATCTGCTGCCGCCGGCCCCGCATGCTCGTCCCTATCACCGCGGCGGCCACCGCCATCCCCGACAGCGAGACGAAGGTCGCGATACCCCGCTCGTGCAGCGACCAGCGCACGGTGGCCAGCGCGATCCCCGCCTCCAGCACCAGGAACGCGGCGAGCGTCAACCGCCGGTCCCGGTACGCCGCCACCGTGTAGAGCGCCACCAGCAGGGCCGCGTCCGCGGGCGTCCGTACGTCCATCGCCCACTGCGCGAACGCCGCCGCGGCCACGCACCCGAACGCCACCTCCGGGGCCCGCCGCCGGGCCGCCAGCGGCGCCACCAGCGCGGCCTGGACCAGCAGCAGCCGCACCGGCTGGTCGTGCACCGGCCGCCAGGACACGGCCCAGAACACCATGAACAGCCCCAGCGCGAAGGCGGCGTCCACCGCCCACGGGCCGGTCAGCCGCCGCCGGGCACCCGCCCGGCCCGCCCGCCATGCCCGGGCGAGGCCGCGGGCACCTCGCCCGGCGGCGACCGGGGCCCGGTACACCGCCGGCTCGCTGAGCCCCATCCCTGCCTCCTCCAGCGCCGGTCCGGTGCGCGTCTCCCCTCATCCTCGCCGCCCGCCACCGCCCCGGCGACGGCCCGCAGGCGGATTCCGCGCGCCGGCCCGTACGACCCGCGTCGTACGGCCGCAACCGGCGAGGGCCGCCGCCGTGACCGTCGAGGCGGTACGGCGGCGGCCCGGTGACCGTCGTGCGGGACTACTGCCGCGGGGGCGGCGGGTAGCCGTAGCCCTGCTGCTCCGGGGCCGGATTCGGGGCCGGATCCGGAGCCGGGAAGGGGGCCGGGAACTCCTGCTGCGGCCAGCCCTGCTGCGGCTGGGGAGCCTGCGGCTGCGGCGACTGGGGCTGGAACTGCTGCGGGGCGGCGCCTTGTTGGGCCGGCGGATACGGCTGCGCGCCCTGCGGCGGCACACCGTACTGACCGGGCGGCACCTGGCCGGGCTGCACAGGCTGCACCGGCTGCCCGTAAGGCCCGGGCTGCCCGGGCGGCTGGGCCGGATAGCCGGGCTGGGCCGGGTACCCGGCGGGCGCGCCCCCGTACGGGCCGGGAGCCTGCGCGGGTCCCGCACCCGGCAGCGGCGGGGCCTGCACCGGCGGCGGGTTCAGACCGTCCGCCGTCCACAGCCCCTGCGCCTGCTGGGCCCGGATGAAGTCCTCGGCGACCATCGCGGAGAGGTTGAAGTACGCCTCCCGGGTCTTGGGCCGCATCATGTCGAGGTCCACCTCGGCGCCCGCCGCCAGATGCTCGTCGAAGGGCACGACCTGCACCCCGCGGCACCGCGTCCTGAAGTGCGCCACGATGTCGTCGACCTTGATCATCTTGCCGGTCTCGCGGACCCCGGAGATCACCGTGATGCTCCGCGACACCAGCTCCGTGTAGCCGTGCGCGGAGAGCCAGTCCAGCGTGGTGCTGGCGCTGGACGCGCCGTCCACCGAGGGCGTCGAGACGATGATCAGCTGATCGGCCAGGTCCAGCACGCCGCGCATCGCGCTGTAGAGCAGACCGGTGCCGGAGTCGGTGAGGATCACCGGGTACTGCCGGCCCAGGACGTCTATCGCGCGCCGGTAGTCCTCGTCGTTGAACGCGGTCGACACCGCCGGGTCCACGTCGTTGGCGATGATCTCCAGGCCCGACGGCGCCTGCGAGGTGAACCGCCGGATGTCCATGTAGCTGTGCAGATAGGGGATCGCCTGCACCAGGTCGCGGATCGTCGCCCCGGTCTCGCGCCGCACCCGGCGGCCCAGCGTGCCGGCGTCCGGGTTCGCGTCGATCGCCAGGATCTTGTCCTGCCGCTCGCTGGCGAGCGTCGCGCCCAGCGCGGTGGTGGTCGTCGTCTTGCCGACGCCGCCCTTGAGGCTGATCACCGCGATCCGGTAGCAGGAGAGCACGGGGGTGCGGATCAGCTCCAGCTTCCGCTGCCGCTCCGCCTCCTCCTTCTTGCCGCCGATCTTGAACCGTGACGGCTGGGCGTTGGCCCCCGGCCGCTTCGGCTTCGGCTGGTTGCGCAGCAGCCGGTCGGAGGAGAGCTCCACCGCCGCGGTGTAGCCGAGCGGCGCGCCCCCCTGCGTGGTGCGCTGCCGCTGGTCCGGGGTCACGGTGGGCCAGCCACCGGCCCGCGGGTCGACCGGCCCCTGGGGAGCCTGCGCGGCGGCCTGGGGTGCTTGTGGGGCCTGCGGTGCGTGGGGCTGCTGCGGGAAGCCGTAACCGCCCTGCGCGGGCAGCGGCGGCAGCGGCCCCGGCTCGGCGTGCGGCGCGGGCTGCGGCTGCCCGCTCGGCGGGAAGCCGTAACCGCCGTCCTGCGGCCCCTGGGGCTGCCCGGGCGCGGGGGCCGCGGGCGCTGCCTGGGGGCCGGTGGTCGCCGGAAGGTGCTCGCCGGACGGGGGCTGCTGCGCGGCCGGTACGGGCCCGGGGCCCGCGGGCGCGGGCGGCTGCTCCGCGAACGCGGCTGCCTGCGGCGGCTGTTCGTGCGGCAGTCCGGTGGGCACCGGGCTCGGGCTCGCTCCGTACGGTCCCGGGGCGCCCGGCGAAATGCCGTGGCCGGCCGGCGGCGGCTCGGGTGCGGGCTGCTCCGGTATGGCCGGCGGGAACCCGTAACTGCTGGGCGCGGGCAGACGGTCGGCGGGCCGCGGCGGTCCGTACGGGCCGGGCGCGGGCTGCTGGGGCTGCGCGGGCTGGGCGGGCTGCGGCGGCTGCGGTGCGGCCTCGGCGGCCGGGACCGCGGGCGCGGGCTGCTGCTGCGGGAAGCCGTAACCGCCCGCGGGCCCCGGGCTGCCGGTGGGCGGCGGGAAGTCCACGCCCCGCTGCCCGGGCTGCGCCGGCGGGGGAGCGAGCGGTTCGCCGGTGGGCGGCGGGAAGCCGGTGCCGCCGCCCGGCGCGGGCGGATTGGGGCCGCCCGGGTGCAGGGCCGCGAGGGGCCGGCCGGTCGGCGGCGGGAAGTCGAGGCCGCGTTGGGGCGCCGGCGGGTTGTGCCCACCCGGGTGCAGGGGCGGCTGCGGTGCGTCCGGCACGGGCGGGAAGGCGCTGCTGCCGGCGTCCGGCGCCGGCGGGTTGTGCCCGCCGGGGTGCAGGGGCGGCTGCGGTGCGTCCGCCGGAGGGACCGGCGGATAGGGGTGGCCCCCCGCAGCCCCCGCAGCCCCCGCAGCCGCCGCGGCCGGCGGGCCGTACGGGGTGGGGATGTCGGGGGCGTCCGGCGCCGGGTGCGGCGCCTCCGCCCGCTCGAACTGAGGCGGCAGCGGCGGCACCGGGCTGTGCGGCGCGGCGGGCGCCCACGGCTGGGCCTCGGGAGGCGCCGGCGGCGCGGGCAGCGGCGTCCACACCAACTCCCGCTTGGCGGGCTTCTCTTCCTCCGCCGCGGGCTCGGACGCGGACGCAGGCTCGGACGCGGGCTCGGGCTCCGTCGGCTCCGGCTCCGCGGACTTCGGGGCTTCCTTGGCGTCTTCCACCTTGTCACCCGGTTCCTCGCCGGTACGCTCCGCTGTCTCGCGCTCCAGCGCGGCCGCGGAGAACCGCATCGTCCGGTCCGGCCGCGCGGCGCTCCATGACTCCCCGGCACGCGCACCGGTCTCGCTCCCGGCCTCCCGGCTCGCGTCAGGTGCGCCGGCGGAAGCAGCGGCCCGGGGCTGCGGCAGCAGCGGTACGGACGTCGCCGACCAGGACGGCTTCTCGGGCTCGGGCTCTGGTTCAGGCTCGGGTCCGGCCTCGGACACCGGGGACACGGGGCCCTCGGGCGGCGCGGACGGCGCGTCCGGCGCGTCCGGTGAAGACGCGGCCGGAGCACCGGCCTCCCGTGTCGTACTCCCGGACCCCCGGGCCGCCCCGGCCTCCTCCGTCTCCGCGACGGAGTCGTCCTCGTCGTCACCCGCGAACGCGCTGCTCACCGCGGAGTCCTGCATGTACCAGGCGGGCAGCCTCGGCCCGAGGCTGAACTCACCGGCGAAATCCCCGGTTCTGTCCGCCCCCTCCACCTGCGGCGTGTCCTCGACAGGGCCGGGCCCGCCCACGCGGTTCTCGTCCCGATCGCTGCTCACAATGCCTCCTGGTCCGCAGTTCTCAACCGTCCCGCGGCGCACTTACCCACGTACCCCATGGCCCGATTCCCCCTCCCCGTTCAGGGCAAGACTAATCGTCGCCGCCCGCCTGATGTCAGGACTGCCGCCCGCCTCCTGCCCCGATGACCCGCGGGTAGGGACCTCGGTACGGGCTGGTACTCTGGGTGACGGTCACGCGTGTGGTATCGCCGCGTGGCCGTGCCTCGCGAGTCATCTGAGACACCCCGCGATGAAGACCGGGGGCGCTCGGAGGCCAATGACACCCAAGGAGTCCGTATGTCGCTCGACGTCGAGACGAAGAAGCAGATCATCGCCGAGTTCGGCACCAAGGAGGGCGACACCGGCTCCCCCGAGGTCCAGGTCGCTCTCCTGAGCCGCCGGATCTCGGACCTGACCGAGCACCTCAAGACCCACAAGCACGACCACCACTCGCGTCGTGGTCTGCTGATCCTGGTCGGCCAGCGCCGCCGTCTGCTGCAGTACCTGGCCAAGAAGGACATCACGCGCTTCCGTGAGCTCCGTGAGCGCCTCGGCATCCGTGCCGGCGCGGCGGGCGTTCGCTAGGACGTCGCGGAGGGGGGAGCGGTTCCCGTCGTACGGGGCCGCTCCCCCTTGCCGTATAGACGGCACAGGCGGCGTGGACGGCACAGACGGCACACACCGCGTCCACGACGCCACGGAAGTGCGGCGCCGGAAATGCCACGGAGCCGTGCGCACGCGGCCACGGAACGCGCACATGACGTGCACGATCCCGGCGTCGTCTGGTGCAATGGTGCCGTTGGCAGCAGTGAACAAGTGAAAACAGCACGACAGCGACAACAGCAACAACAGCGACACCGAGCCGGCAACGGGCTCACAACGAATGAGGAGGAGCGTCCTCCTATCCGCCGCATACGCCGGTCCTCGGTAGTGGCCCCCGGGTGGTCGCACCCCCGGAGGCTTCGATCGAAGACCGGCCCCCGGCAGGACGCCCCTCCACCGATGGCCCGCGAGGACACGCCCCGCGGGCAAAGACGAGGAGAATCCCCATAGTGGAGAACGAGACCCACTACGCCGAAGCCGTCATCGACAATGGCACCTTCGGCACCCGTACCATCCGCTTCGAGACGGGCCGCCTGGCCCGTCAGGCCGCCGGTTCCGCCGTGGCCTACCTGGACGACGACACCATGGTGCTCTCGGCCACCAGCGCCTCGAAGCAGCCCAAGGAGCACTTCGACTTCTTCCCCCTCACGGTGGACGTCGAGGAGCGCATGTACGCGGCCGGCCGAATCCCCGGCTCCTTCTTCCGCCGCGAGGGCCGCCCGTCCGAGGACGCCATCCTCACCTGCCGGCTGATCGACCGCCCGCTGCGCCCGTCCTTCGTCAAGGGCCTGCGCAACGAGATCCAGGTCGTCTGCACGGTCATGGCGCTCAACCCCGACCACCTCTACGACGTGGTCGCCATCAACGCCGCCTCCTGCTCCACGCAGCTGGCCGGCCTGCCGTTCTCCGGCCCCATCGGCGGCGTCCGCGTCGCCCTGGTCAAGGGCCAGTGGGTGGCGTTCCCGACGCACACCGAACTCGAGGACGCGGTCTTCGACATGGTGGTCGCCGGCCGCGTGCTCGACGACGGCGACGTCGCGATCATGATGGTGGAGGCCGAGGCCACCGCCAAGACCATCCAGCTGGTCGCGGGCGGCGCCGAGGCGCCGACCGAGGAGGTCGTGGCGAACGGCCTGGAGGCCGCCAAGCCGTTCATCAAGGTGCTCTGCAAGGCGCAGTCGGAGCTGGCCGTCAAGGCCGCCAAGCCCACCGGCGAGTTCCCGATCTTCCTGGACTACCAGGAGGACGTCTTCGAGGCGCTCGAGTCCGCGGTCACCGACGAACTGGCCCAGGCGCTCACCATCCCCGGCAAGCAGGCCCGCGAGGCCGAGCTCGACCGGGTGAAGGGGCTGGCCGCCGAGAAGCTGCTCCCGCAGTTCGAGGGCCGAGAGAAGGAGATCTCCGCGGCCTACCGCTCGCTGACCAAGAAGCTGGTCCGCCAGCGCGTCATCCGCGACAAGGTCCGTATCGACGGCCGCGGTGTCACCGACATCCGCACCCTGGCCGCCGAGGTCGAGGCCATCCCGCGGGTGCACGGCTCGGCGCTCTTCGAGCGCGGTGAGACCCAGATCCTGGGCGTCACCACGCTCAACATGCTCCGCATGGAGCAGCAGCTGGACACCCTCGCGCCCGAGACGCGCAAGCGGTACATGCACAACTACAACTTCCCGCCGTACTCCGTCGGCGAGACCGGCCGCGTCGGCTCCCCCAAGCGCCGCGAGATCGGCCACGGCGCCCTGGCCGAGCGCGCCCTGATCCCGGTGCTGCCGACCCGCGAGGAGTTCCCCTACGCGATCCGGCAGGTCTCCGAGGCGCTGGGCTCCAACGGCTCCACCTCGATGGGCTCGGTCTGCGCCTCCACCATGTCGCTGCTGAACGCCGGTGTGCCGCTCAAGGCCCCCGTCGCCGGTATCGCCATGGGCCTGATCTCCCAGGAGATCGAGGGCGAGACGCACTACGTGGCGCTCACCGACATCCTCGGCGCCGAGGACGCGTTCGGCGACATGGACTTCAAGGTCGCCGGCACCAAGACCTTCGTCACCGCCCTCCAGCTCGACACCAAGCTGGACGGCATCCCGGCGTCGGTCCTGGCCGCGGCCCTCAAGCAGGCCCGCGACGCACGGCTGCACATCCTCGACGTCATGAACGAGGCCATCGACGTCCCGGACGAGATGTCCCCCAACGCGCCGCGGATCATCAGCATCAAGATCCCGGTGGACAAGATCGGTGAGGTCATCGGCCCCAAGGGCAAGATGATCAACCAGATCCAGGAGGACACCGGCGCCGACATCTCCATCGAGGACGACGGCACGGTGCTGATCGGCGCGACCGAGGGCTCCCAGGCCGAAGCCGCGCGCACGATGATCAACCAGATCGCCAACCCGACCATGCCCGAGGTCGGCGAGCGGTACCTGGGCACGGTCGTGAAGACCACCACCTTCGGCGCCTTCGTGTCGCTGATGCCGGGCAAGGACGGACTCCTGCACATCTCGCAGATCCGCAAGCTGGCCGGCGGCAAGCGCGTCGAGAACGTCGAGGACGTCCTCGGGGTCGGCGCCAAGGTGCAGGTCGAGATCGCCGAGATCGACCAGCGCGGCAAGCTCTCGCTGATCCCGGTCATCGACGGCGAGGACGACGCAGACGGCGACGTCAAGGACGAGTCGGCCCAGTGACGACCCGCTCCACCGCAGTGACGGCCCGCCCCTCCACCAAGGGGCGGGCCGTCCGCACGCGGACCCTCCTGCCCGGCACCGACGGCATCGGCACGGTCCGCCGCAGCGTGCTCCCCGGCGGCCTGCGGGTCGTCACCGAGACCCTGCCGACGGTGCGCTCGGCGACCTTCGGCATCTGGGCCGGCGTCGGCTCCCGCGACGAGACCCCGGCGCTCAACGGCGCCACCCACTACCTGGAACACCTGCTCTTCAAGGGCACTCCGCGGCGCAGCGCGCTCGCCATCTCCTCGGCCATCGACATGGTCGGCGGCGAGATGAACGCCTTCACCGCCAAGGAGTACACCTGCTACTACGCGCGGGTGCTCGACACCGACCTGCCGCTGGCCATCGACGTGGTCAGCGACATGCTCACCTCCTCCCTCATCCGGCAGGAGGACCTCGACGCCGAACGCGGGGTGGTGCTCGAAGAGATCGCCATGACCGAGGACGACCCCGGCGACCAGGTGCACGACCTGTTCACCACCGCGCTGCTCGGCGACTCCCCGCTCGGCCGCCCGGTGCTGGGCACCGTGGATACCATCAACGCGCTCACCCGCGACCAGGTGGCCCGGTTCTACCGCAAGCACTACGACCCCACGCACCTGGTGGTGGCCGCGGCCGGCAACCTCGACCACGACACCGTCGTACGCCAGGTCCGCGACGCCTTCGAAGCGGCCGGCGCGCTGCGCGACCCCGACGCCGTACCGCGGGCACCGCGCGACGGCGCCCGCACCATCCGCGCGGCCGGCCGGGTGGAGATCCTGGACCGCCGCACCGAACAGGCCCATGTCGTCCTCGGCATGCCCGGCCTGTCCCGCACCGACGACCGCCGCTGGGCGCTCGGCGTGCTCACCACCGCCCTCGGCGGCGGCATGAGCTCCCGGCTCTTCCAGGAGATCCGCGAGAAGCGCGGCCTGGCCTACTCGGTGTACTCCTACACCTCCTCCTTCGCCGACTGCGGCATGTTCGGGGTGTACGCGGGCTGCCAGCCGCGCCGGCTGCCGGAAGTCCTCAAGATCTGCCGGGACGAGCTCAACCAGGTCGCCGAACACGGCCTGAACGACGAGGAGTTGCAGCGGGCCATCGGACAGCTGTCCGGCTCCACCGTGCTGGGCCTGGAAGACACCGGCGCCCTGATGAACCGGCTCGGCAAGAGCGAGCTGTGCTGGGGCGACCAGCTCTCCGTGGACGACCTGCTGGCGAAGATCTCCTCGGTCACCCCGGACGAGGTACGCGCGGTCGCCCGCGACGTACTGGGGCAGCGTCCTTCGCTGGCCGTCATAGGCCCGGTCAAGGACAAGCAGGCGGCCCGCCTGCACGAAGCCATCGCGTAACGACTCACGTCCCACCACGCAAAGGACCGCAGAACGATGAGCAAGCTCCGTGTGGCCGTCATCGGCGCCAAGGGCCGGATCGGCTCCGAGGCGGCCCGCACCGTCGAAGCCGCCGACGACCTGGAGCTGGTCGCCGCGATCGGCCGCGGCGACCGGCTGGAGACACTGACCGACGCCGGCGCCCAGGTCGCCGTCGACCTGACGCACCCGGATGCCGTGATGGGCAATCTGGAGTACGCCGTCGGCCACGGCATCCACGCCGTGGTCGGCACCACCGGCTGGACCCCGGAACGGCTGGCCACCCTGGAGAGCTGGCTGGCCGCGTCCCCGGGCACCGGGGCACTCGTCGCCCCGAACTTCTCCATCGGCGCCGTGCTCACCATGCGCTTCGCCCAGCAGGCCGCCCGGTGGTTCGAGACCGTCGAGGTCATCGAACTCCACCACGACAACAAGGCCGACGCCCCCAGCGGCACCGCCACCCGCACCGCCCAGCTGATCGCCGCCGCCCGGGCCGAGGCGGGCCGGGCTCCCCAGCAGGACCCCACCACCCACGGCCTGCCGGGCGCCCGCGGCGCCGGCGTGGACGGCGTACCGGTGCACTCGGTACGGCTGCGCGGCCTGCTCGCCCACCAGGAGGTGCTCTTCGGCGGCACCGGCGAGACCCTCACCATCCGGCACGACTCCCTGCACCACAGCAGCTTCATGCCGGGCGTCCTGCTCGCGGCCAGGACGGTACCCGGTGTCCCCGGCCTCACCTTCGGCCTGGAACACTTCCTGGCGGAAGAGCCCGCCGGGTCCGAAGGGGACTGAACCAAGCGATGCGCGCCAAACTCAGCTACGCCGTCTCCGCGCTCGCCCTGGTCTTCTACTTCGTCCTGGCCGGCGACCGCGGAGTGCTGCTGATCGCCGACGGCCGTCCGGTCACCATCGCCTTCGGCCTCGCGGTCCTGGTGCTGCCGCTGATCGGTGCCTGGTTCCTCTGGCACACCACCCAGTTCGCCCGGCACGCCGGCCGGCTCGGCCGCGAACTGGAGGCCGAGGGCGGGCTGCCGGTCGACGAGCTGGCCCGTACCCCCAGCGGCCGGATCGACCGGGCGTCCGCAGACGAGGTGTTCGCCAAGCGCCAGGCCGAGACCGAGGCCGCGCCCGACGACTGGCGCAACTGGTTCCGGCTCGCCATCGCCTACTTCGACGCCCGGGACACCCCGCGGGCCCGCAAGGCGATGCAGCGGGCCATCGCCCTGCACGACGGCAAGTAGCCGGCGCCGCCCGGTCCGTACGGTGCCACGGAACGCCACCGGCCACCCGGGTGATTCCGGGTGGCCGTACGGTGCCCGGCGGGCAGCGGCTTCAGCGGAGCTCGGCGGCCCAGCTCTCGATCGCGTCGGCCGCGATGTCGAACGCCTCGATCCGGCCCAGGAAGTCCGCGTTGTGGTCGGTCAGCAGCGGCCGCAGCGACTGCCCGCCCCGCCGGGTGATCAGCAGCGCCTGCCCCTGCACCGTACGCGGCAGCCCCATCACCTTCACCGGCTGCTGCGCGGTCCGCACCGACGCCACCCGGCCCCACGGCACCGTGACCGTGCCGAAGTACCCCACCTGACGCACGCCCTTGCCGCTCAGCCACACCCCGACCCGCAGCAGCCGCAGCGTGCACGCGATCATCAGCAGCGCGATGACCAGCACCGTCGCGGCCCCCGACGCCCCGCCGGCCAGTGCCATGATCAGCGCCGCGAGCAGCAGGTACGCGGCCAGCATCAATGCCAGCGCCGCGGCGGCCACCCGCCACGGTCCCGGCCGGTACGGCCGCGTCCAGTGGTCCAGAACGGCGTGCGGCAGGGCACGCCCGGTGGCGAACTCGTCGTTCACGGCAGTGGCGGGGCGGTAGGGCAGGGACACGCGGACAATCCTCTTCCGGCTTCCGGAGGGGGCGGACGGGCTCTGATCGGTGAGGTTATCCGTCCCAGCGGCAACAACCAACCCCGGCTCGGCAGGTCGCTGTCGACCCGACGATTCGAGCGTGAAAGGGTGGCTGACCAAGTACCAAACGGAAGGAACGAGGGTGCCCAACGACCTATCACCAGAGGCCGAGACTCCCGTGAAGTTCCGTGACGACGTGACCGTCGACCTCATCAAGCACAGCGCCTCGGACTCCGACGTGCTGTGGGCGGCCCGCGTCTCCACCGCGGGTGAGCAGTCACTGGAAGAACTGACCAAGGACCCCGAGCGCTCCAAGGGCCTGCTCAACTACCTGATGCGCGACCGCCACGGCAGCCCTTTCGAGCACAACTCGATGACCTTCTTCATCAGCGCCCCGATCTTCGTCTTCCGCGAGTTCATGCGCCACCGCGTCGGCTGGTCGTACAACGAGGAGTCAGGCCGCTACCGGGAGTTGCAGCCGGTGTTCTACGTGCCGGGGGAGGACCGGAAGCTGGTCCAGCAGGGGCGGCCGGGGAAGTACGAGTTCGTGCACGGGACAGCCGAGCAGCACAAGCGGGTGGTGCGGGCGATGGAGGAGTCCTACGCGCAGTCCTACGCCGCCTACCAGGAGATGCTGGCGGCCGGGGTGGCGCGGGAAGTGGCGCGGGCCACTCTCCCGGTCGGGTTGTTCTCCTCGATGTACGCGACTTGCAATGCGCGGTCGCTGATGCACTTCCTGGGACTGCGCACGCAGCACGAGCTGGCCCGGGTGCCGTCCTTCCCGCAGCGGGAGATCGAGATGGTCGGCGAGAAGATGGAAGCCGCCTGGGCGGAGCTGATGCCGCTCACGCACGCCGCCTTCAACGCGAACGGCCGAGTCGCCCCCTGAAAAATGTCCGAAGTGTTCGGATTGCAGGCATTCGTGAAGTTCATCTAGGCTGCAGAAACGGACTCCGGCGGTGCCTGAACCCCCGAGCAGACAGCGCCGGAGTCCTTTCTCGCAGGTCCCAGGGCTGCGCCCCCGTACACACACCGAGTAGCGTGGGATCCATGGTTGCGACCTCCACCCCCAAGGCCCCTTTCGGCCGGGTTCTGACCGCAATGGTCACACCGTTCACCGCCGACGGCGCCCTCGATCTCGACGGCGCCCAGCGGCTCGCCACCCACCTCGTGGACGCGGGCAACGACGGTCTCGTCGTCAACGGCACCACCGGAGAGTCGCCCACCACCAGCGACACGGAGAAGGACCAGCTGGTCCGCGCCGTCCTGGAAGCCGTCGGTGACCGCGCCCACGTGATCGCCGGTGTCGGCACCAACGACACCGCGCACAGCGTCGAACTGGCCCGCCAGGCCGAACGCAGCGGCGCCCACGGTCTGCTCACCGTCACCCCGTACTACAGCAAGCCCCCGCAAGAGGGCCTGTACCTGCACTTCAGCACCATCGCCGACGCCACCGGCCTGCCCGTGATGCTCTACGACATTCCCGGCCGCAGCGGTGTCGCCATCGAGACCGAGACCATCGTCCGGCTCGCCGAGCACCCCCGCATCGTCGCCAACAAGGACGCCAAGGGCGACCTCGCCGCCGCCAGCTGGGCACTCGGCCGCAGCGGCCTGGCCTGGTACTCCGGCGACGACATGCTCAACCTGCCGCTGCTGTCCATCGGCGCGGCCGGCTTCGTCTCCGTGGTCGGCCACCTCGTCACCCCCGAGCTGAGCGCCATGCTGGAGGCGTACACCGGTGGGGACGTCACCAAGGCGGCCGAAATCCACCAGCGGCTGCTTCCCGTCTTCACCGGCATGTTCCGCGCCCAGGGGGTCATCACCACCAAGACCGCCCTGACGCTGCGCGGACTGCCCGCCGGCCCGCTCCGGCTCCCCCTGCTCGCCCTCGGCGCCGCCGAGACCGAGCAGCTCAGGAAGGATCTCGCCGCAGGCGGGGTACATCTCTGACAACGACTTCACAACTGAATACAGACCGTAGAACCGAACGCATAAGCGAAGAGAAACACAAGCCAATATCGTCTCGCACACCTCCCGGGCCCCGAGCGGGCCATGAGGTGTGCGCGGTAGGGAGAACCTTTTGAGCCATCCGCACCCTGAACTCGGCCCCCCGCGGAATCTGCCCGAGGGCGGCCTGCGCATCACGCCACTCGGCGGCCTCGGAGAAATCGGCCGCAATATGACCGTCTTCGAATTCGGCGGGAAACTGCTGATCGTGGACTGCGGCGTCCTCTTCCCCGAGGAGGAACAGCCCGGCATCGACCTGATCCTGCCGGACTTCACCTCCATCCGGGACCGCCTGGACGACGTCGTCGGCATCATCCTCACCCACGGCCACGAAGACCACATCGGCGCCGTTCCCTTCCTGCTCCGCGAGAAGGAGGACATCCCGCTGATCGGCTCCAAGCTGACCCTCGCGCTGATCGAGGCGAAGCTCCAGGAGCACCGCATCCGCCCGTACGCCCTCGAAGTCAAGGAAGGCGACCGGGAACGCATCGGCCCCTTCGACTGCGAGTTCGTCGCCGTCAACCACTCGATCCCGGACGCGCTGGCCGTCGCCATCCGCACCCCGGCCGGCATGGTCGTCGTCACCGGCGACTTCAAGATGGACCAACTGCCGCTCGACGGACGCCTCACCGACCTGCGCGCCTTCGCGCGGCTCGGCGAAGAGGGCATCGACCTGCTGCTCGCGGACTCCACCAACGCGGAGGTCCCCGGCTTCGTCCCGCCCGAGCGCGACATCGCCGAGGTCCTGGCGCAGACCTTCGCCAAAGCCGAGAAGCGCATCATCGTCGCCAGCTTCGCCAGCCATGTGCACCGCATCCAGCAGGTGCTCGACGCGGCCCACCAGCGCGGCCGCAAGGTCGCGTTCGTCGGCCGTTCCATGGTCAGGAACATGGGCATCGCCCGCGAACTCGGCTACCTCAAGGTGCCCGGCAACCTCGTCGTGGACGTCAAGGTGCTGGACGACCTCCCCGACGAGAAGGTCGTCCTGGTCTGCACCGGGTCGCAGGGCGAACCCATGGCGGCCCTCTCCCGGATGGCCAACCGCGACCACCAGATCCGCATCGTCGAGGGCGACACCGTCGTCCTCGCCTCCTCCCTCATCCCGGGGAACGAGAACGCGGTCTACCGGGTCATCAACGGCCTCACCCGCTGGGGCGCCAAGGTCGTCCATAAGGGCAACGCCAAGGTGCACGTCTCCGGCCACGCGTCCGCCGGCGAGCTGCTGTACTTCTACAACATCTGCAAGCCGCGCAACCTGATGCCGATCCACGGTGAATGGCGCCACCTGCGGGCCAACGCCGACCTCGGCCAACTCACCGGCATCCCGAAGAACCGCTGCGTCATCGCCGAGGACGGCGTGGCCGTCGACCTCGTGGACGGCGTCGCCAAAATCGCCGGCAAGGTGCAGGCCGGCTATGTCTACGTCGACGGTCTCTCGGTCGGCGACATCACCGAGTCGTCGCTGAAGGACCGCCGCATCCTGGGCGAGGAGGGCATCGTCTCGGTCTTCATCGTGGTCGACAGCGCCACCGGCAAGCTCGTCGGCGGCCCGAACATCCACGCGCGCGGCTCCGGTATCGAGGACGACGCGCTGCTGGCGT